>CAZLLP010000113.1:0-18337 GCA_964560345.1 uncultured Gemmatimonadaceae bacterium | reverse complement strand
TACGGGATGACGCGCGACCCCAAGGAGATTCCCTCGCCGCTCCCCGGGCGCGAGGCGCCCACGTTCTCCCTTGCCGTCTTTGCCGAGGGGCAAGGTGAGCAGCACCGTGCGGCAGGCGACACGGTGCGACTCGCCGAACACGCCGGCGAAGTGGTGGTGCTCAACTTCTGGGCATCGTGGTGTCTTGCCTGTCGCGACGAGCACTCGACGCTGTCGAGCGTCGCCGAGGCATATGCCGGGAAGGGAGTCAAGTTCTACGGCGTCCTGTACAACGACGTGCCGGCCAACGGGACGAGGTGGATTGCCGAGATGGGAGGGCAGAGTTACCCCTCGCTCAACGACCCGCGCACCCGCACCGCGATCGACTACGGGCTGTACGGCGTGCCAGAAACGTTTTTCATCGCGCGCGATGGACGCGTGGCGTACAAGCATGTGGGGCCAGTGACGGCGCAGGTGCTCGCGTTCAAGCTGGACTCGCTCCTGGCGCAGCCGGCGCCCAATCGACGCCCGGGGGGTACCCCCGGCGATTCGGCCAAGTCGGTTACCGTGCCGAGCACCGGTTCATGACTCCTCTCGTCACGGTGAGGGGGACCACTCGGCAGGTGTTTCGCGCGCTGACGCTCGCAATCGCCGTGTCAGCGGCGATGCCATCGCTTGGCTCGCGCGTGGCGATGGCGCAGGATTCGGCGACCGTTGTTGCACCGGGGCAGGAGCGCAGCGCACCGGTTTCGAACGATCCGGTGCTCGAGGAAAAGACGCGTCTGGTCGCATCGGAGCTGCGTTGTCCGGTGTGCCAGGGGAACAGTATTCAGGACTCGCCGTCCGAGTTGGCGCAGGAAATGAAGGGGGTCGTGCGCGACCAACTGGCGTCGGGGAAGTCGCCTGACGAGGTGAAGGCCTACTTCATCGCCAAGTACGGCGAGTGGATCCTGCTGGAGCCGAAGGCGAGCGGGTTCAACCTGGTGGTCTATCTGTTGCCGCTGGTGTTGGTGGCGGTCGGGGGATTCGTGATTTGGCGTTCGGTCAAGAAGTGGACCGCGCCGGCAGCGCCAATGGACGGGAGCGCCTAGCGGGAGAGGCTGGCAGGAAAACCTCGGACAACCGTTAGGTTTTTTTTCGTAGGGCCGTCCCCGCCGGGCGGCCTTTTCTTTTTAGGTGGAATCCCGTGCCTGACGAGGACGGATGGATTCCCGCATGACACACTCAAGATATCCGCACCAACATGTCAGGTATTTCCCCCGTGGCGTAAAGAAAGTACCTACGTAGTATTACGGCCAGGTGAACGATAAGTCATATGAGGGTTGTTCATCGATGAGTGTTTGTCGTTCGCGTTCTGACGCACAGGCGTGTTCCATATCAGCAGGAGGTCGGGTCAATGACGAGGCGCAGAGGTTCACACGCAGCTGCAATGGGCATCGGGATGCTGATGCTCGTCGCGCTCAACGGCTGTGTGGACGAGAAGATCGTCTATAGGGACGGCCCCAACTTCGCCGCGCCTCCCGCGGCGGCCGCGAGCTTCCTTGGGTATAGCGACGAGGTAAACAAGGTCACTGTTTGTGGGAATTGCCACGTGGGGCAGCAGGCCAAGTGGAAGGAGACCAAGCATGCCAGCGCGTTCGCCACGCTGGAGAAGAGCGGGTCGATGCAGGGGCTTTGCCAAGCGGGCCACACGCTGAACGACAAGGGGAACGCCGCGACCGACACGACGTCGGGCTGGCGTTCGACCAAGGATGCGCGTTATCACGACGTGCAGTGCGAGAGCTGCCACGGTGCGGGGCTGCAGCACGTGCAGAAGCCGTCGCGCGGGCAGATGCTCCCGTCGCTCAAGCCCGATACCACCAGCGCGCAGACGACCGGGTGCGCCGAGTGCCACAGCGGTACCCACCACCCGTTCGCGGAAGAGTGGAAGCAGACCCGCCATGCCACGTCGTATACGCGTGCGTACAATGGGTCGACGGCCACCGCGCCCGAAGTCCCGAATGGTCCCCGCCTCGCATGCCAGGGGTGCCACATCGGACAACGCGTCCTCGAAGCGTGGGGGGTGAACACCAACTTCGCGGAGAAGGCGCAAGGCCAGACCATCGCCACCGGGCTCGGCGTCACCTGCGGCGTCTGTCACGACCCGCACGGTGGACCGAATTCGAAGCAGCTTCGCTTCCCGGTCGACACGCGTGACCTGGACAAGAACCTGTGCATGAAGTGCCACCTGCGGCGTGCCGTTCCCGAAGTCGGTGGTCGGCTCTCTCCGCACTCCCCGCAGGGGCCGATGCTCCTCGGTCAGGCAGGCTGGTGGCCTCCGGGACTCTCGTACGACCCCGAAGCGCAGCCGGCGCACGGGTCCGAGAAGAACCCGCGGCTTTGCGCGGGATGCCACGTGGTCAAGTATGACGTGAACGACAAGGCGACCGGCAAGTTCGTGCAGACCGTCACCGGTCACCGCTTCGCAGCGATTCCCTGCGTCGACGCGAACGGAGCGCCGACGGCGTCCCAGAACTGCGTCGAGTCGCAGCGCTCGTTCAAGTCGTGCGCGGGATCGGGATGCCACACCGAGTCGAGCGCGCGGACCATCTTCGCATCAGCGGAGGCGGATGTCCGCCTGCTGGCGAACGCCCTCAACGTGATGCTGAAGAACCCCAAGTTCACGGCGGCTGACACCAATGCCACCGCGATCAACACGTGGCGCGGTTCGCGGTTCAACTACAATCTGGCGCTGCATCCGGGCTCGGAGGTTCACAACCCCGCGCTGGCCAAGGCGCTCCTCCGCGCCAGCATCGCGCAGATGACGAAGGACTACGGCATCGCGTCGCCCATCCCCCTCTCGTTGCTCGCCCCGTTCGACAAGCTGGTCGCAGGCCTCAACGGCAACAACTAGTTCGCCTGGGGTGATCGACCTCCCATGATCTGGAGCGGGTGAACGGCAGCTACGCGTTCACCCGCTTCGTGCACCCCCCCTTCGCACGTCGGCCGTCCCGCTCACCCCGCCCCTCGCATGACCGGGATCGCGTTCTCCGCGTGGCTCTACACGACGACAGCTACCATCCCGGCGCGAGTGCACGGGGGGCAAGCGGCCGACTCCATTCGCATGGACCAGTCGCCGCTGCCCGGTGGGGTGGCGACGGTCTTTCGATTCCTGTTCTCCGGGGTCCCGCAGTGGATCCAGATCGCAGGGGTCATCGTTGGCGCCATCGCCGCCGTCGTCGTGGGTGCGGTGGCGTGGAAGCTCCGCGCGGATATCATCGCGTGGCTGCGCTCCCGCACCGTCGGAGTCAAGCTTGCGTTAGGCGCGGGCGTCGGTACAACGCTGCTTGCGGCCAGTCTCGGCGGCGGGTGGACGTATCACTACATGATGCACGAGAACGACTTCTGCTCGAGCTGCCACGTCATGAAGACGGCGTTCGGCAAGTTCCAGAAGTCGGAGCACTCCAAGCTGCAGTGTCACGCCTGCCACCAGCAGTCGATCTTCGCCAGCACCAAGGAGCTGTACTTCTGGGTGATGGAGCGACCGGAGCGGATCCCGGCGCACAGCAAGGTGCCGGACAAGATCTGCGGCGAGTGCCACATCACGCAAAAGCGCGACAGCGTCTGGCAGTTCATCAGCCAGACGGCAGGACACCAGCTCCACATGCAGTCGGACTCCGCGTCCCTCAAGGACGTGATGTGCGTGAGCTGCCACGCCAGGGAGGTGCATGCCTTCGCCCCCACCGACCTGTCGTGCAAGCAGTCGGGGTGCCATGACAAGGTGAAGGTGCGGCTGGGGAAGATGGCCGACCAGACGTCGCTGCATTGCGCGACGTGTCACGAGTTCGCACGACCGCTGAACGATACGACCTCGCGGGACTCGAGCCGGGTAGGGCTCGTGCCGGTCAAGCCGCAGTGCTTCGCGTGTCACGAGATGCGCGAGAAGCTGGAGAAGGCGGGGCTCGACAAGGACCCGCACAAGGGCCGGTGCGGCGAGTGTCACAACCCCCACAAACAGACCAAGGCGGAGGGGGCGATCAAGTCGTGCGCGACCGCGCAGTGCCACGCCAACGCCGACACCCTGACGACGTACCACCGCGGCCTGGGCGAGCACGCCATCGACGACTGCGCGCAGTGCCACAAGGCACACACCTGGAAGGTCCAGGGGAAGGAGTGCCTGAGCTGCCACTCGACCATCTTCGAGGACAAGCCGGCGAAGCGCGGGCTGCTGCGCAAGGCGGCGCGTTCCGACCCACCGAGTCGTGTGGGAGGGGGGGCGCGCCGCCTGAGCGGTCCCTCATCGGACGAGGCGCCGAGCGGCGACGGATGGAACGATGAATGGCGCGACGCCGGGGGCGATGGATGGACGGACCCGCCGGGTGGCGAGCACGAGTCGTTAGGCGCGGCAGGCGACGTGTTCCAGCAACACGGCGCCGCGCAGACCGCCGCGCCGCCCGCACAGGAGCCGACGCAACGAACGGCGTCGGATTCCACCTTCCTGCACTCGCGGCACAAGGCGCTGGCCTGCACCACCTGCCACAACATCGAGAAGGGGCACGCCACGCTCACCGTTCGCGACAAGGCGGCGTGCCAATCGTGTCACCATGCCCGGGAACGTGCGGGCGACTGCACCAAGTGTCACGCGTCGCGCGAGCTGTCGGCGAGTCGCCCGGCGCGCGTGACGATCCGCGTCTCGGTGCGCAAGATCGACAGCACGCGCACGCTGTCGTTCGAGCACGCACGGCACCAGCAGCAGGCCTGCGCGACGTGCCACGCGGACGGCGTCGCGAAGACGTTCGTGAAGCAGTGCGGCTCGTGTCATCGCGACCATCACAACGTCGACCGTAACTGCATCGCCTGCCACCCGTCGCCGCGAGTCGCGCACGAGCGTGTCACGCATGACGGCTGTGCCCGTTGCCACAAGGACGCATCGGCGGCGGCCTTTCCGCCGACCCGAACGATCTGCCTCACCTGTCATCGCGACCAGCTGTCGCACTTCGCGCAGAAGGACTGCGTGCAGTGTCATCGCGTCAGCTGGAACGAGGTGCCGATCGTGGAGGACCCGCGATGACGCGTGACGCTCGTCCGTATGTTGTCGCCGTACTCCTGGCGCTCGCGGGAGTTTGGGGTATGCCCTCCCGCGCGGACGCTCAGGGCGTGCGCATCACCGGTGCGACGTGGGTCCAGTCGATCGAGCTGCGGCCGTGGCGCGAGGACTCGGTCCCCGCGTCACTGGTACCAGGCGAGGGGAACACCCGCCGGACGGTGGACGGCATTCTGGTCCAATGCCCCGTTGCCGCAACGGACTTCTGCTACTTCAACACCTCTGGCGCGCGGGAGCGCACCACCCCGCTGTTGCAGGACTTGACCTTCGCGGCCTGGGGGATCGGGAAGGGGATCAGCGCGCACGCGCATATTCGCGCGCGCAGCTCGCTGGGCGGAGAGGACCTCTGGCCCCGCATGAGTGACCACTTCGACGCGCTCGACGCATATCTCGAAATCGATCGCCCCCGCGCGCGGGCACGACTCGGGCGCCTGTGGGCCTACAGCGGGCTTGGCACCTACAACTTCGATGGCGGCTCCGTCCTGCTGCGGCACGGAGTTCACGCGGTGGATCTGTACGGCGGACGCGCGCTCGTGCAGGGGCTCAATGACGCGTACACCACCAAGCTGATCGGTGCGGTCGACGACCTTCCGCCGGAGACCGGCGGCTACTTGATCGGGGTCCGCGTCAGGACGCGTCCGACCGACCTGAGCGCGGTATCTGCGGTGTATCAGCGCATCGTTTACCAGGATCGGTCGATGCTCCTCTCCGAACGCGCCGGACTCGACGCGTCAACGAGCATTCGCCGCACCACGATTGATGCCTCGCTCACCTACGACGTCACGGGGCGACAGCTGAACCTCGCGCGCGTCCGCGCGTCACGCCTCCTTCCCCTGCATTTCGAAGGCGTGCTCGAGGCGCGGCATCGTCGTCCGTTCTTCGAGACATGGACGATCTGGGGAGCGTTTGCGCCCGTCGGCTTCGATGAGGGGCGCGTGGAGGTGGACTGGCGCGCGCCAAACGAGCGATGGCAACTGGGCGCGCACGCGGCGTATCGGGTGTATCCCGAAACCAGCACCGGAGTCGACTTCCTGCCACTGCGGTCCGATGGATGGCGCAGCGGGGTCGACGCCAGTTGGCTCCCGAGCGAGCACTTTGCCGGGACGGCGAGTTATGCCGTGGATCTGGGGTTCGGGGCCTCGCGCACCGACGCATCACTCGGCGCGCGCTGGACACCCTCACCGCGCTGGACACTCGGCGGGAGCGTGACCGAGTTCCAGTCGATCTACGAATTCCGCGTGGGTACCGGGCGCGTGATGGGCGCCACGATCGACGGCAGCGTGCGCGTCTCCGACGACCTGCATCTGGTGGCGGACGCGACGCTCTTTCGCCATCACCTGACGAACGACGCTCCCGGGACCGACTGGAGCCAGCGTCGGGCGTCGCTGCGACTGGAATGGGCGATCGGCAGCGACCCCGGCCTCGCGCGGGGGGCTGGACGATGAAGGGGCTGATGCGAGTCGTTAGGCGTACGATCTGTCAGGGCGCGGGCCGCGTCGCCTTGCTCCGGGTGTTGGCGTTCCTGCTGCTGCTCGCGCCCGGCAACCCGCTCGGTGCGCAGGTCTACGCGCGTCCCACCACCGAAGCGTTTCCTCACAAGCGTCACGCGCGCCTCTTTCCGACGTGCACCGGTTGCCACGCGGGGGCGACGACCGGTGACATCAACGCCGTCATGCCGCCGCCCTCGCTGTGCGCGGAGTGTCACGACGGGACGGTCAAGCCGCGCGTCGCCTACGCCGGCGCGCCGACTCAACACGACTTCGTGCGCTTCGTGCACAAGGATCACGCCACGCGCGTGGACGCCCCGGGGCGCTACTGCCAGACGTGCCATGCCGTAGCCCCCGGGGCTGGGTGGATGGACGTCCGCCGCGCCCCGCCGGAGATCTGCCTCTCGTGTCACGCGACGATCGCGACCGGACACCTCTCGGCGGACAGCCGCTGCGCGAAGTGTCACCTGGCGGCCGCGTCATCGAAGACGCTCACGGCGGCGCACCTCTCATCGCTCCCCAAGCCGCCGTCGCACAACGTCGATCGCTACCTCCTGAAGCACAATCCCGAGAAGGATACCGACGTCTCGATGTGCGCGATCTGTCACACGCGGGAGTCGTGTGCGCGCTGTCACGTCAACGCGGCCGACGTGAGGGCGATCACGTCGCTCCTCCCCGATGCGCGAGTGGCCGCGATGCTTCGCGGAAAAGGGGCGACGTATCTCACGCCGGACGACCACCGGGCCGATTCGTGGGCCACGATGCACGGTCGCTCGGCATCGGCCAACACGCGGCGCTGCGGTGCCTGTCACGCCCAACCCAGCTGCACCGTCTGCCATACGGGGACCAACGGCATGACCGTCATCCAGCGCCTCCCGGATGGCATGACGACGCTCCCCGGCGTGCAACTCGTGATTCCGCGACGCGTCGTTCGGCCGGAGGCGACGACGTCGTCGGAGGCGACGGTGAAAGGGAAGGTGGTCGCCGCCCGAACCGATTCCAACAAGACACTGGTGCGCCCGCATCCGATCGGCTTCGACCGCAAGCATGCGAGCGCGGCCGGAAGCGCGCGTTTCACCTGCGAGGGGTGCCACGCGCAGCGATTCTGCTCGGACTGTCACGCCGGCGAGTCGCGCCGGAACTTCCACGGGATCAATTTCGTCGCCCGGCATTCACGTGAGTCGTACGGGCGCGACATCGAGTGCTCCGGTTGTCACAACTCGGAGGTGTTCTGCCGCGGCTGCCACCAGAAACAGGGACTCGCGCGAGCGGGGCAACACGCGTCAAGTTTCCACAACGGGCAACCGCTGTGGCTTTTGCAGCATGGACAGGCGGCCCGACGAGGCATCGAGGGGTGCATCACCTGTCACGCCCAACGGGACTGCCTGCGTTGCCACTCACAACGAGGCTGGGGCGTCAATCCACATGGCCCGGAATTCGATGGTTCTCGACTGGGGACGCAAGCCCCTTCGATGTGTTTGCGCTGCCACCTGACCGCTCCAACCAAGGGACGTTCGTGAAAAGCATGAGACGACTGCTACTGGGAGGCGTGCTCCTGGCGTGCGCCTGTTCGAAATCAAACGACGCCAAGACGGCGGCGATGTCGAGCGACTCGCTCCCACCCGGCCACGTGCCGATCGACCAACCGGCGAATGCCGGCGTCGCGCTCTCGTTGCAGGGCCAGGCCCTCGTCGATAGCGGCAACACCGCCTTCCGCGTGAAGGACTACGACGGCGCACTCGCCTTCTATCGGAAGGCGTCGCAGTCAGACCCCGCGCATGCCGCGCCGTGGTTCGGCACGTACATGGTTGGGCAGGCGATGAAGAACACCGCGCTCGCCGACAGCGCGCTGGCGATGGTCCGCGCGCGTGCACCCGAGATGCAGTCCCATCCGGGAGCAACCACGCCGCTTCCGCCGGGCGTCATGCCCAGCACGCCGGTGCCGTTCTCGCCGCACAGCGATGTGAAGAAGCCGGGATCGACGTCGTAGCACACGCGGCGTGTGGTGTCACTCGATGTTGCCCGGTGTCGCCCGGTGTCGCCGGTGTCGCGTACGAACTGAAACGCCCGACGCTTGACGGGTGATTGTCTGACTGACGGCAGCAGTGCCCGGGGGCAACGTAGCGATGCGTCGCTTCTCCAGTCCCACCGCCGTTTGGCAGGAGGTCACATGCTCAGGGTACGCGACATCATGACGCCCAGCGTCGTCACATTCGCCTCTGACCAGACGCTGCGCGACGCTGTGGAAGTGCTCGTCTCCTGCCGCATCGGCGGCGCGCCCGTGCTCGATGGAGACAAGGTGGTCGGCGTGCTCTCCGCCACCGATATCATCGAGTTTGAGTCGATCACGCCACCGCCAGAAAACGAGCGCGAGCCGGAAGCGGACGAGGAAGAGGAAGAGGACGAAGGCGCCGAGGAGTGGCAGGAAGGCGATTCGCTGTCGTCGCGCTATTTCACCGATTGGTGGCCGAGCGAAGGCCCCGACGTCGCCGAACGATTCGCCTCGTCGCAGGGGCCGCACTGGGACATGCTCTCCGACCACTCGGTGGGCGAAGCGATGTCGCGCACCGTCTGCACGGTGGAAGGGACGATGGAAGTCTCCAACGCGGCGCAGCGCATGCTCGCGGCCGGCGCACAGCGCGCCCTCGTCACCGAGGAAGGGGCGCTCGTGGGGATCCTGACCACGACCGACATCCTGCGCGCGGTGGCCGAACGTCGTCTCACGGTGCGCCAGTATGTCTTCGACAAGTAACGCGGCGACGCGTTAGGCAAGACGACGAACGGGCGGCCAATCGGCCGCCCGTTTGCGCACTCATCACCATGGGCTACTTCGCAGGCGCCTTCCGTGTCACCCACCAGGTCCCCTTCTGCTGCGGGGCCATCTGGTCGCTGTGTGCGGTGGTGAAGGTTCCTTCGATGCGGTTGGACGTGATGGTCCCGCGAAAGACCGTCGTCAACGTGCACCCGCAGTCCGGCGACTTGTACGGATTGAGCGTCCCGGACACGACGTTGGTGGCGACGCGCACGAAGGCAATCTGCAGCACTTGCGGCGTCGGCGAGATGGCGCCGGCCGCGGTGCGCGGATCGGATGGCGTGGGGGCCAGCGACCGCGGCACCATCACCACGTCGCCGAAGGCCGTGTCGGTCCCTGCCTTGAGCGTGAACTCGATGCTTCCGCTGCGCCCGGTCTCGACACTGCTGTATTCTCCAGTCCACGAGCCCGTCAGCACCGTCATCTCGCTCGAGGTGCCGACCACGTGCACGGGGGATGGATTGGCGGCGCACGCAGCCAACGCAAGCGCGGCGTACGCCGCGATCGCACGCATGGTGACCGCTGGAATGATTCGCATGAGACCTCCTGGGATGTACATCGACAGCATGCCCCGCGGAATCATGGCGTCGCGTCAGGCACCCTACCTGCGAATTGTCGGGGTATGACGCGTCCCGATTCGACTCGCGGCGTGGCGATGCTTCGCGCCTCGGTGCTCCCGGTCGGTGCGCTGACGGGCATTCTGTTCGGCGCGCTCGCGCACTGGAAAGGCGGCGACGACATCGCAGCGCTCGCCTGGCTCATCGCGCTGGCGGTGACCGGCGCGCCGGTCCTCGTGCGCACGGCGATCGCCGTGACGCGCGGCAACTTCGCCACCGATGTCGTGGCGGCGCTCGCGATCGGCACGTCGCTCGCGTTACGCGAACCGCTCGCGGGGCTCGTCGTCGTCCTCATGCAGACCGGAGGCGAGGCGCTCGAACGATATGCCGAGGGGCGCGCCTCGGCGGCCGTGCGTGCGCTGGAGGATGCTGCGCCACGCATCGCGCACCTGCTGGCCGAGGGGCACGAACACGACATTGCCGTGGAGACGATCGCCGTCGACGACAAGCTGGTCGTGCGTCCTGGCGAGGTGGTGCCGTGCGACGGCGAGGTGATCGAGGGACGATCCGAGCTCGACACCTCTCGGCTGACCGGGGAGCCGATCCCGCGACCCGTAGCACCGGGGGCGCGGATCATGAGCGGGATGCTCAATGGCAGCGGCGCGTTTGTCATGCGCGCCACGGCGCGCTCGGGGGAGAGCCAGTACGCGCGCATCGTGGAGTTGGTCAAGTCGGCCGAAGCCTCCAAGTCGCCGTTGCAGCGCCTCGCCGATCGTTACGCCGGCTGGTTCACGCCCGTGACGTTGCTGGTGTGCGCGGCCGCGTGGCTGTTCAGCGGCGACGTGACGCGGGTGCTCGCCGTCCTCGTGGTCGCGACACCGTGCCCGCTCATCCTGGCCACGCCGGTGGCGATCATCGGCGGGATCAATCGCGCCGCGACGCGCCACATCATCGTCCGCAGCGGCTCGGCACTGGAACGACTCTCCGACGCGCAGATTGCCGTCTTCGACAAGACCGGGACGATCACCGAGGGGCGCCCGCACGTGAGTGGCGTGACGGTGCTCGACGGGATGTCGGAGCACGAGGTGTTGCGGCTGGCGGGATCGGTGGAGCAGCGCGCTGGTCACCTCATGGCGCGTTCGACGGTGGAGGCGGCGCTTGCTGCCGTCGGAACGCTTCCCACACCGCAGCATGTGCGCGAATCGCCGGGGCGTGGCGTGATCGGCGAGGCCGACGGGCACCGCGTGGCGATCGGGTCGCGCAGCTTCGTGCTCGAGCAGGTGGGCGTCGATGCCGCGACCGTCACCGCACTCGACCGCGACGGCGCGGGGTTGCGCGCCTTCGTCGCCATCGACGGCGAGTTGCGCGCCGCGGTGGACTATGACGATCACGTCCGCCCGTCGGCGCAGGCGCTGCTGCGCACGCTCCCCTCGTTAGGGGTGCGACGCACGCTCCTCCTCTCGGGCGACAATCAGCGCAACGCCGAGGCGGTGGCCCGGCTGGTGGGGATCGGTGAAGGCATCGGCGACCTCCTCCCCGGGGACAAGGTGGACCGTGTGGCCGAGCTGTCACAGCGCGAGGGGCGCGTGATGATGGTCGGGGACGGGACCAACGACGCGCCCGCCCTCTCGCGTGCCGACGTGGGGATTGCGCTGGCCGGGCATGGCGGCGGGATCACCGCCGAGGCGGCCGACGTTGTCATCCTGATCGACGATCTCTCGCGCGTGGGCGAGGCCGTGCGCATCGCGAAGGGGACGCTGCACATCGCGAAACAGAGCATCCTCGTGGGGCTTGGGCTCAGCGCGGCGGGGATGGTCGTGGCGGCCTTGGGGTATCTCCCCCCGGTGGCCGGCGCCCTCGCGCAGGAAGCGATCGATGTCGCGGTGATCCTCAACGCACTGCGGGCGAGCCGGGTCCCGTACGACGCCTGATGGGCGGCGCACGTGGTCGCTGTCAGAACGCTGTCAGAAGCTCCCCCACAATGGTCGCCTGGCGCGTATGGTAGGGCGCCCCTCGATCGATGCCGTCCGGTTGGCAGACTGGGGCCTCCCGTACTAGCCTGAGTCATGCCGCCGCGCCTTGCCCGAGCCACGCCTACGCGCGTCACTCTCCTCGTCGTCCTGCTGTCGGCGACCGTCCTTGTGGCGGCGCGTCTGGCGTATGAGGCGCACGTGGCGGCGCGCGCGGAGCGGGTGACGGCCGAGCGCGCGCTGCGCGAGTACGCGGCGATGGCGGCGTGGGAATTCCGCTCCGAGGCGCGGCAGCGCCTGGAGGGCGAGGTGCTCAAGGCGTTAGGCACGGTGACGGTGGGGATGGCGCCGTCGCCGTACGAAGCGCCCCTCCCGTTGCCGGCGCTGGCCGCCGGGAGCGAGGGGGCGTTCCCCTGTGCCAACGGCGTCGCCGACTCGGCGCGCATGCTCGCGCGACTGGACCTGCGCACCGGCGAGCGCGCGGTGTATCCAACAACGGCGAGCGAATCGGTGCAGCGCGCCGTGCTCGACGCCCTCGCCCGCGCGGGGCGCGCACTCCCGGTCCCGGAGGCGCCGTGGCGCGTCGACGTGGTCACCGTGGATGGTGTGCGTCGCGCGGTGGTGATGGGGGTGCGCTTTGCGCGGTTGGGGACGCCGCTCGCGGTCTACGCCATCACCACCTGCCCGTCGGCAGTGGAGCGTCGCATTCCCGAGGCGGTGATGCGCGAGCATCGGCTGTTGCCGGCGGTGGCAACGGGGCCAGTCCCCAACGACTCGCTGCTCTCGGTGCGACTCGTGAGTCGCGGTGCCGGCGAGGTGCTCCGGCTGGGCGTCGACGACGGGGCGCCGTACCGTGCCACCGTCGACTGGAGCGACGCGGCGATGTCGATCGAGGTGGCATTGCGAAGCGATGCGGCGGGACGGCTCGCGGTGGGGACGCCGGCGCGCTCCAACGTTCCGCTGCTGGCGGGGCTGCTGGCGCTCACCGCGGCGTTGGGGGCGGTGGCGCTGGTGCAGATCCGGCGCGAGCACGAACTGGCCCGGCTGCGCGCCGACTTCACGTCGAGCGTGTCGCACGAGCTGCGCACGCCGCTGGCGCAGATCCTCCTGTTTGGCGAGACGTTGTCGCTGGGGCGGGCGCGCACGCCGCGTGAGGCGCGTCAGGCCGCGGAGACGATCGTGCAGGAGGCCCGGCGCCTGATGCAGATGGTGGAGAACATCCTGCACTTCGCGCGCGCCAGGCGCGGGGCGGAGCCGTTGCAGCTGCAAACGCTGGCGCTGGGCGACGTGGCGCGCGAAGTGGCGGCGAGCTTTGCCCCACTGGCGGAGTCGGCGGGGGGGACGCTCACCTGCACCGTGACGGGCGAGCCGTGGGTGCGCGGCGATGTGGGTGCGATCCGACAGGTGATGCTCAACCTGCTGGACAATGCGCTCAAGTACGGCGAGCCGGCACGTGGGATCCGGCTGGAGGTCTGGCGCGAAGGCGATGAAGGGATCGTGCGGGTTGACGACGCCGGGGGGGGAGTGCCGGCGAGCGACCGCGCGCGCATCTGGCTGCCGTATGTGCGCCTGACGAGTAGCGGGGCAGGGGCCCGTGGCGGGAGCGGGTTGGGGCTGGCGGTGGTGCAGGAACTGGCCACGGCGATGCGCGGGCGCGTCTGGGTCGATGACGGAGCGCGTGGCGGCGCGGCCTTCTTCCTCGCGTTGCCGCTGACGGCGGCACCCGCGCGCCCTGCCGCGTCCGAGCGCGCGGGTTCGCCCGCGCGCGCGGGCTCTCCCGACCGGGTGGCGTGATGACGACCATCCTGGTGGTGGAGGACGACGAGCGCCTGGCCAGCGGGCTGCGCAGCAACCTGGAGTTCGAGGGGTATCGCGTGGTGGTGGCCGGGACGGCGCCGGAGGGCCTTACCCTCGCCCGCGACGAATCGCCCGACCTGGTCCTGCTCGACCTGATGCTCCCCGACGCCGACGGCTATCGCGTGCTGCGCGACCTGCGCGATCGCGGCGACGACGTCCCCGTGTTGGTGCTGACGGCGTTAGGCGAGGAGGCCGACAAGGTGCGCGGCTTCCGGTTTGGCGCCGACGACTATGTCACCAAGCCGTTCGGGCTCATGGAACTCCTGGCGCGCGTGGACGCCTTGCTGCGACGGGCACGGCGCGCCGGCAGCGGGGACGGGCGGCGCGAACAGCGTTTTGGCGACGTCACCGTCGACGTCGCGACGCGCACGGTGCGGCGCGAGGGACACGACGTGGCGTTGCGCCCCAAGGAGTTCGACCTGCTGTGTGCGCTGCTGCGCCGGCAGGGTGAGCTCGCGACGCGGATGGATCTCCTGCGGGAGGTGTGGGGGTATGACGATTCGGTGATGAGCCGAACCGTGGACACGCACATCGCCGAGCTGCGGCGCAAGCTGGAGCGGGACCCGTCGACGCCGCAGCACATTCTTACTGTGCTGAAAGTTGGGTATCGGCTGCAGCGGTAGAAGACGGGAAGACGAGAAGACGAGAGGATCGGCGCGCGTTCCGAACAGGTTGACCAACTGGAGTGTGGGGTGCGGCTTTTCCCCTACAGGGAGTGTCAGACTCCCTCACGCGCCGTGGGTGCAAGCATGACAGACGCCCCGTGCGCGTGGTGGCACTATCCGGTCAAGCTGGTGGTGGCCGCAGGGTGCGGCTCCCCGGTGAAGCTGCGGAGGTGTCTCTATGTCAACCGCACTCGCGACTCCCGAAACCGGGGTGGCTGTCGTGTCGGAAGATCACAACCTCCTGGGCCCCATTCTCGTCGCCACCGACGGCACCACGTCGGCGAGCGCGGCCCTCAAGGCTGCCGCGCAGTTGGGCGACCGGACCGGTGCCAATGTGACCGTGCTTGCCGTGCTCGAACCGCTCCCCTTGGTGGCGGCCGACTACGGATTGTTGCTCCCCCCAGCAGAAACCGATGATGCTCGTCGCAATGCGCTGATCGAGCGGGTGCGCGAGCAGGTGACGGAAACCGTGGGCCCACACCCCAAATGGGATGTGCAGGTTCGCGATGGCGATCCCGCTGCGGTCATCGCGCGCACGGCGCGCGAGCAAGGGGCCCGCCTGATCGTCGCCGGCATCGGGCATCACGACCTGCTCGACCGCATGTTCGGTGGTGAGACCGCGCTGCACACGCTGCGACTGTCCCGCATCCCGGTCTTTGCGGTCGCGCCAAAGTTCGTCGCGCTTCCGCAGCGCGTGGCCATCGCGATCGACTTCAGTGAACCGTCGATCGTGGCGGCGCAGACGGCGCTCAAGCTCCTGCCGTCGGCGACGATGGTATACCTGGTGCACGTGGCGCCGAGGCTGGAACTGCAGCCCGAGGCCTACGCCGCCTGGATGTCCGACTACAGCGAAGGGGTCGAACCCGCGTTCGAACGTGTGCGCGCTCGGCTCGAGATTCCGGCTGGAGTCACGGTCGAGACGATGACGTTGACGGGCAAGCCGACCAAGAGCTTGCTGGAGTTCGCCAAGTCGGCGCACATCGACACGATCATCACGGGAAGCCGGGGCGCGGGACTGGTGGACCGCATCCTGGTGGGAAGCACCGCCACGGGGCTCATCCGCGGCGCCACCTGCTCGGTCTTCGCGGTCCCCACCCTTGCGGGTGCGGTGTCCCGCAAGCTCTCGCAGGGGACGCCTGACGAGATCCCGGAGCACGAATGGGCTGCCTGTCTCGAGGCCTTCACGCGCCGCAATGCCGGACGCGTGGCCACCCTCGAGGTCGACGATCCGGAGTTCGGCGCGCAAGCGCAGCAGCACGACTATCCGTTTGTAGGTGCGGCGTACGATCGCCACGATCGTCGCATCGAACTGATGCTGGGGGACATGGAGAACTCGACCCGGCACCTGACGCGTGGCATCGGCGACGTACGGCACCTTGACCTCCTGAAGGATGCCGCCGGCCGAGACTGGGTTCTTCGCATTGCGCATGGCTCAGGACAAACCATCCTGACGCTCGCTCGCTGAGGGGGCGCGCGGGTCCGAGAAAGGGGCAACCTGATTTCGGCATGCGTAAGCGGCGCCGTTCCGGACCACCGGACGGCGCCGCTTTCGTTTGTGTGCTAGACGGGAGACGGGAGACGGGAGATGCGGGGGCGCGAGACTGAACGTCTCGGTTCTCCAACCGCCTAACGGGCGAGCAGGACGATCGTGCCGACGCCAATCCCAAGCAGCACGGCCAGCCCGGCGGCCGCGTGCGCGCGGAAGCGCGATTCGCCTAACACGAGAGTGAGCGCGAGCTTCATCACCGCGTTCGCGCTCACCCCGATCGCGATGGCCTGCGCGGCGATCGGTACGGCCCCCGGCTCGCGCCCCAGCCGGTTCATCGACAGCGTGAGCGCATCCATGTCGGTGAGCCCCAGCAGCGCCGCCGAGACGAAGACGCCGGGAGACCCGAAGCGCAGCCGCACGTATTCGATGGCCATCAAGGCAAGCTGAAAGGCGACCGCCATCTGGATGGCCGAGAAGAGGCGCAACGGGCTTTGTTCCTGTTCGGCTCCCTCGCCATCGGCAGGCTTGCCCCGCGATTGCACCAGGCGAATGCCAACGACCAGCGCCCCGGCCAGGAAGGGGGGCGCGAGGTAGGGGAGGAGGGCGCGCGCCACCGACGGGTTGAGCGCCGCCGACAGCAGCACCACCCGCGGGAGCAGGACGGTGCTGGCGGCCAGCGTGCCGATGGCCAGCGGCGCCGCCAGTGCCGGTCGCACACGACTCAGGCGCGAGAACTGGAGCGTGACCGCCGTCGACGAGATCGCGCCGCCTAACGCCCCGGTGACACCGTAGCCGCGCGACGCCCCCACCGCCCGGCGCGCGATAAAGCCGGCAAAGTTGAGCCCCGAGAAGATCAGGACGACGACCCACAGCTCGCGCGGATTCACGCCGCCTAACGGGCCGTACGTCGTGTCGGGGAGCACCGGGAGGACGATGAGCGCCAGCACCGCGAATTGCATCGCCGCGCGCAGTTCGGTCCCGCTCAGGCGCGCAACCGCCGCGTGGATCGCCGCCTTCTCCGACAGCGCCAGCACCAGCAGTGCCCCTGCGCCGCCGGCCACTGCGGTCTCCCCCATCCCGGCCAGGATGCCGAGCGCGATGACGAGCAGCGCGGCCATCTCCGTCGTCCCGTCGAGCGCTTCGTTCCCCCCGGCGTGTGCCGCCGACCAGTACGCCGCCGCGATCAGGAGCGCCGTCCCCGCCACCAGCGCCACCGCCACCGCGACGAAGCCGCCGGACAGGAGCCACCCCGCCGTCCCGCCAATCCCTCCCATCGCCAGGAAGGTGCGCACGCCGGCAAAGCGCGGGTGCGGGCCGGTGGAACCGTGCCCCGACCACTCGCGCTCGATCCCGACCCCCAATCCCACCAGGGCGGCGATCGCCAGACGGATCACCAGCGTCTGCGTCATGGCGTCACGCTAAGGGAGGGGGCGGGTGCGGGCAATCGCGCCTCTGCCGACGCGAGCGCGGCGAGCGAACCACGACGGACGACAAGTAAAGGGCGGGCGCGCCGGTTGGGCACGCCCGCCAGATGCACCGTCGCCCTGCCACCGCGCCGTGGCTAGGCGGCGCTCACGTGCCGGTCGACGCGTCGGTGCGGTTCGAGCACGGCGCCGTTGGCGTCGAAGTCGAAGCGCACGATCGCCTGCGGTGCCCCGGCGGCGAACAAGACCGAGCGGAGCGCGTCGCGCAGCAGCGGGTGATGCAGCGGCTCGTTGAGGAACGCCGCGGTGAGTCCCTGCACACTCGCGTGCAGGAGGACGCGCTGCAGCGCTTCTCCGGCGCGCAGCCACGCCTCCGGGCAATCGGAGTTGGCGCCGAGCACCGCCAGCAGCGGCGCCTCGAGCGCGCTCCCGCGCACCGCGGCGGCACGCCCCGCGCTCCACTCATTGGAGGGCTGCACGTTGGCACCCAAGGCGCCGAGCAGTTCACCCAGCGCCGGCCCCCCGCCGACGGCAAACTGTGCCCCGCCGCCGCTGGCGCCAAAGCGCGCCGACAGCAGGCGTCGCGCGCCGCGTTCGGCGTCGGCAATCGAGGCAGCCTCGGATTCGAGGTCACCCAGGATCTGGCGTCGCACGTCGTCCGCGACCACGTCGAGCCACCCTCCTTCGGAGCGGGCCGCGTGCCGGAGGACGGCGACCAAAGCTGGCGAGACGCCCCCCCCGATGCGCCGCGTCGTGGTCTGCTGCCCACGCGCCAGGACGGCGAACAGCGCTTCTTCCTCGCGGCGCGGCACCAGCGACGCGCCAAGCGAGAGGCGCGCGACCGTCGTGTCCGCGGTCCCGAACGGGAAGGGCTCGATCACCAGCTCGGCGCCGAAGTGATGTGCGGCGATGCGAAGGTTCTCCAAGACGGCGCCGCAGGCCATCACGATCTCGCGATTGGCGCGATCGGAGAGGATTTCCTCGCGGACCCGATCGAGGCGGAGCAGGAGTTGA
>CAZLLP010000112.1:0-18515 GCA_964560345.1 uncultured Gemmatimonadaceae bacterium | reverse complement strand
GCGCCAGAAGTGGACCATGCCCGGCACGATCACTCGCGCCACCGACAAGCCGACGTGGGGAGCCAACGCCACCTTCACGCTCAGCAAGGATCGCAAGCTGCGCCCGGCCGGCTATTTCAAGCTCCCGGCAGCGCAGGAGGCCACGGAAAACTGCGTGGCGCATAACGGCTCGCTCATCCCGGTGCCGGGGCGCGACCTGATGGTGCAGGCCTGGTACCAGGGCGGGATCTCGGTGCTCGACTTCACCAATCCGCACAACCCCAAGGAGATCGCCTACTTCGATCGTGGCCCGCTGGGCGACAAGCTCATGCTCGGTGGCTTCTGGTCGGCGTACTGGTACAACGGCTTCATCTACGGCTCCGAAATCGCCCGCGGCTTCGACGTGTTGCAGCTGACGCCGAGCGACCAGCTCACGCAGAACGAACTCGAGGCCGCCAAGCTGGTGGTGCTCGACGACTTCAACCCGCAAATGCAGCCACGCTTCACCTGGCCGGCGTCGTTTGCCGTTTCGCGCGCGTACGTCGACCAGCTGGCGCGCGACAAGGGGCTCGCGGCCGATCGCGTGGCCGATGTGACGCGGATCCTCAACGAGGCCGAACGGGCGAAGCCGGCCGCACGGCGCGCGGCGCTGACCAAGCTGGTGGCGGCGCTGGAGTACGATGCGGCGCTGGCCGAGAACGGACCCAAGGTGCAGGCGCTGGCCGAGTCGGTGCGAAAGCTGGCCGCCATGCGTTAGGCGTCCCGCGGGCGCGACACGCATCGTCGCGCCCGCTGCACGTGAAGGGCGAGCACGGACTCATCCTTTGGGGGTAGTTCCAAATCGACCCCATGATCGATGGTCCGGCGCTCCGGGAGCGGCGAGCTTGTGTGTCACGCGGTGCAGGCCAATCACAGATGGATTGGCCTCACCACAACGCCAGCTCTCCGGAGGCCGTCCGTGCAAGAAGACCAGGCAACCCCGATCCTCCAGCGACTGCTGGCCGTGACGTCGGACTGCCGCGCCGCATTCATCGAGGCGGGCTACGCGGTCTCCTCGCCGCGCATCAGCGCGCTGCTCGTGCGGCGCGCGGAACACCAGAATCGGATCGCGGCGTACCTCACGGAGCACCTCGCGTCGGGGCGCGTCCCATCGGCCATGCCGCTGCATACCACGCGTAGCGGTGCCACGCGGGCCTTGCGGGCCGGCGGGCTCCCGATGGAGCGCGATCCGCACGTCCTGCTGGGTGCCTGCATCCGCGTGCTGGATACTGCCATCCTCGAGTTCGGTCGCGCGTACTCCCCCTCGATGCCGCTGGCCCAGCGCATCTCACTCGAGCGGCATCACGACCAGATGCGCTGGTCGCGCGATGAGCTGGTGGAGCTCCAGCGCACCTACAAGTGGCAGTACCTCACGCCGACTGAAGCCGACGTCGAAGAAACGGGCGAAGTCGAAGCGCAGCCGAGCGGGAGCGGTCCGCGTTGGTTTGGCTTGGCGAACGGCGGCACCACGTGGGTGAGCTGCTCCACCGAGCTCATCCCCAGCGGCGCCACGCATTTTCACGAACCTGAGATGAGGAAGATTTCATGAATAAAATCACGATGGAAGGCGACTGGCTTCAGCTCAAGGGCAAGGTCCGCGAGACCTGGGGCAAGCTCACCGAAGACGATGTGGACGTCATCGCCGGCAAGCGCGATCAGCTGGTGGGGAAGCTGAAGGAGCGCTACGGCAAGTCGGCTGAAATGGTCGACCGCGAAGTGCAGGACTTCGAGACGAAGCACCTTCGAGTCGACTAGCCCTGCCAGAAGACTTTAGGGGTGAGGGGAAGCACCCCTGCTGTGCAGCAGGCCGTGTCCACAAGGCACGGCCTGTTGCGCGTCCCCGAATGCCCGAAGTGCGAGTCTCGGACCATCCCCGACGGCCAAGACGTGCGTTACGACATACATTCCAGCAACGTATTGTTGGAGGCGGCAGTGGCCGGGCCGCCTGATGCGTTGTGCCCCCTCTTGGAGCGTTTCCCTCGGTCGAACCCTGTTCCATTCGCGCGTCAGAACAATTGAAGCGGCGCTGGCCTTCGCACCTCCTGCAAGCCACGACATGCCACGCCAAACCGTGCCCCACACGCTCCTCACGTGCCGAGCGAGCGCCTACGATGTCCAGGTGAGACCATGACGCCGAAGCAGACGACAGCGGCGCCAGCCGCGCCGGAGCAACCGGACGCACCCGAGACATCGCCCACGACAGCGCCCACGGCACCACGTCCCATCGCGCTCGTCCTCATCGACGACAACCGCCTGCTGCGCGAAGGGCTGGCGTCGATGATCCACACGCAGAGCGGCTTCAAGGTCCTGGCCGCATCGGCCGACGTGGAGGAAGCGCTGCGCACGGTCCGGCGCGCCAAGCCCGACGTCGTCCTCGTCGACTTCGGGCTCGAGGATCACAACAGCCTGGCGCTCACCGCGACGGTGCACGGCGAGGTCCCCGACGCCAGGGTCATCGTCATGGGGCTCCTCCCGCTTCAGGAAGACGTCGCCGACTACGTGCGGGCCGGGGCGTCGGGCTTCATCATGAAGGACGCCTCGTTCGAGGACTTCTTCGCCACGATCCGAGCCGTCGCCGGTGGCGAGCAGGTGCTCCCGAAGGCGCTCACGCACTCGCTCTTCTCGCAGATCGCGCGCAAGGCGAGTGCCTCGAGC
Source organism: uncultured Gemmatimonadaceae bacterium (assembly GCA_964560345.1). Lineage (GTDB taxonomy): Bacteria > Gemmatimonadota > Gemmatimonadetes > Gemmatimonadales > Gemmatimonadaceae > SCN-70-22. Next base: position 15,842 of record CAZLLP010000112.1, on the reverse strand, counting down.
AGGACCAAAGCCGACAAGGCGCTCGTGCTCGAATCGGTGCGCCTCACCGCGCGCGAACGCCAGGTGATCGACCTGCTCAGCGAGGGGCTGAGCAACAAGGAAATCGCGCAACGCCTCCAGATCGCCGTGCACACCGTGAAGAGCCACGTGCACAACGTGCTGGAGAAGCTGGCGCTACACAGCCGCCTGGAAGTCGCGGCCTTCAGCCACGCGACGCGCGGCGTGAAGGAATTCGGAACGTAGGCGGCATCCCGCCTTCTCGACGCGGGGGCGCGATGTCGCCCTTTGCGTCCGGAGGGTCCAGATACACGGACTGCTCCTCGAGCATCGCGTGTTCCGCGCGCATGCCGCTGACGTTGGCGAGATGCAACATCGCCAGGATCTGCCCCTCGGTGTATACGTGGGTCGCCGTCATGTCCTCACCACTCGTTAGGGCGCCGTGATGGCACCACGCGTGCGCTGGTGCTGCGCCACCTCGGCGCCCTGTCCTGGCATTTCCGTGGTCACGCCGTCGAAGTGCTCGGTGTCAGCCTCGGCAGCGGCGCGCGTGACATGCACCACGCCATCGCGGTGATTGGGCGGGGAGTAGATGGTGTAGAGCTTGAGCGGCAGCGTCCCGCTGTTGATGATGTTGTGCCGCGTCCCGGCCGGCACCAACACCGCAAAGCCGGCGCGGATCGAGGTGCGCACGCCGTCGAGCACCGCCTCTCCCGTCCCTTCCTCCACCCGGAAGAACTGATCGAGGCCGTGCACTTCCTCCCCGATCTCCTCCGCGGCCTTGAGCGACATGATGACCAGCTGACAATGCGTGGCCGTGTACAGGACACGACGGAAGTTCGTGTTCTCTACGGCCAGCTCCTCGATGTCCTGCACGAATCCGTGCATAACGAGTCCTCGTGTGTGATCGGTTCGCTGCCCCCGACAGTCCGGCGGATCGCGCGGCGATCAGGCACCGCGCGATCCGCCGGACGTTGGTCAGGACTTGGGCGTTGAGGGCAGCAGAGCGTCGGTGAACATGAACGACTTGAGTGTCGTCCCACCGGTGACCACGATGGTCGTCGACGTCCCGCGCTTGAGCTCCACGTTTCGGATCTTGAGGAGCACCTTCGGAGAGTCCTTGGCGCGTACTTCGATGGTGACCTTGGCGGGATCGACATCGTTGTACCCCGCCTCGCTCTTGAAGTCGACGCCGGAGAAGAGGTTCTCCTTGGCACCGGCCACGCGCACGTCAACAGACGGCGCGCCAGGGGCGGCATGGATCACGCGAATGCGCGCCTTGCCGCTATCGGGAATGACGTCGTCCTTGAGCACACGCAGCGCCGTCGTCGCCATGTCCTCGGCCAGGAGCACGATGGTGTAGCGATTGCCATCCATCAGCACTTCATCGGCTTTCGGAACGGCAACACCGGTGGGCGCACCCGGGGAGCGGACGGAGAAGCTCGCCAGGTTGGCGGTGATTTCGCGATAGTCGGTGACCGAGGCGGACTTCACCCCATCAAAGAGCGTGGAATCGCCGAGCGCCACAGTGATGTCCTTGCCGCCGTCGACCGCGTTGACGATGCGGACCATCGAGCGGTCACGCGATGCGACCGAGTCAGCCGGAGGCGAGATGTTGGTCTCGCCGGTGCTGGTCGTCTTGATCGGGCTGCTGTCCTTGTTGCAGGCCGCGACAGTGAGGATCGCGGCGGTCGCGCACACAAGCTGTAGAGTTTTGTTCATGGGGCGTGGTACTCGCGTGTTCGGGAATCCCGCACGCGCCGTATGCCGGCGCGGGTCGGGCGTTCTCGGGATCAATCGTTCGTGATGCCGAGGGATGTGCGGGCCATGTTGGAGGCCCGGATGTCGCGCAGGTCGAACTCGGTGACTTCGCGCTCGAGTTCGCCGTACGACTTGCCGTAGCGTTGCCTCAGCATGCGCACGAGTTCGCGGCGCTCGCCATCGATGGCGACGACGTCATCGTCTGACAAGCGCGGCCAGCGCGCACGCACCTTCGGGCTGATGTGTTGCCAGTCGCCCAGCAATCGCGTGACCGGCATGAACGCAACTCCGCGTGGTGAGGGACACTGCACGTCGACGACGTGCAGTGCAGTATGGCGGGTACGCGTGAGGTGCAACATCCGTCGTAGGAGCCGTCTTGGAATGACGGGGGGGCGGCGTCTACATCTTTCGAGCGAGTTGATCTCCATCCGATCGAGCGATGGTGAAGGGCCCGCCAGCTGCCTAACTATCGCTTCACACACAGCGCCGGAATTCACGGGCGTTGCCGACGTCGCGTAGCTCGTCGCGACGACGCGCCCTGACACCTGGCCCTTCATGCGGAGCGTGCCCAATGCTTTCGACCATTGCGATCATCCTGCTCGTCCTGTGGGCCCTCGGCCTCGTCGGCGGCTACACGCTGGGCGGAGCGCTGCATCTCCTGATCGTCATCGCGATCATCATGTTCGCCATTCGCCTGTTCTCGGGACGTCGCGTGGTCTAGCGGATTACCGCGACCGCACCGCAACACGTCCCTCCATAGGCACGACGTACACGGCGCCGGATATCATTCCGCGCTGACACTTGAACCGCTGACGTGCGTTGCGTCAGTCGGGAGGCATCATCATGTTCGCGTCCACGCTCCGTCTCACCACACTGGCCGTTGCCACGATCGTCAGCGTCGCCGCGTCGGCGTCCTCGGCGGCCGCGCAGCAACTGCGCGTCCCTTCGAGTGACGCACAGGCGCTGCCGACGGTGACCACGACCTCGTCACCGAAGTCGGTCACTCCCGCACCGCTCGGCCCGCGTAACGCCACGGCTGGGATCGATACACGCGCGGCCGCCGACTCCGCGAGCCCGCTCGTGCCGCAGGAAGGGTCACACATCGGCGCCGGTACCAACCTCGCCCTCATGGGCGCCGGTGCGGCAGCGGTGATTGTCGGCCTCATGATTGGCGGTGACGGCGGAACGATCGTCGCCATCAGCGGGGGCATTCTCGGCCTCGTCGGCCTGTTCCGCTATATTCGTTAGGCCGCCTGATGATGGCCGCGCACGCCCAACCATGGCGTGCGCGGCCGTGGCCCTGCCCCGAGCGACCTCTCGATGATGAGCCGTCTCGCTGAGCGCCTGGGCGCCGACGCGACGGAGGAACTCCTCGTCGGCCCGCTTCGCGGTGACCTGCTTGGCGCCGACCACCTCGCTGCGCACGCGCGCGTCGTGGCGCGCGACCAACGCGTGGCCACCGTCCGCACGCCGCTGCGTGCGGCTCCGCTGCTCGCGCGCCTCGCCGCCACGCGCGGCATCCTCCGCAGTGCCTACATCCAACTCGGCGAAGCCGCCGCCGAAGGCCTCGACGCCGGCCCTGCCGCCGAGTGGCTGCTCGACAACTATCACGTCGTGCAGGAACACCTGCAGGACGTGCGTTCGAACCTCCCCAGCAGCTTCTACCGCGAACTCCCCGAGCTGGCCAGCGGCCCGCTCACGGGATATCCGCGCGTGTACGAGATCGCCATCTCGCTCATCTCGCACACCGAGGCGCGCGTTGACGAGGCCAACGTCGACCTGTTCGTCGAGGCGTTTCAGGGCGTAGCGCCACTCGCCATTGGTGAGCTGTGGGCCGTCCCCGTGATGCTGCGCCTTGGCCTCATCGAGAGCGTGCGCCGCATGACGCTGCGCACGGTGCAACGCCTCGACGAACTGGCGCTTGCCGCCGATTGGTCGCGCCGCATCCTCGCCGCCGGCGATCGCGGCGGCGCCGACCTGCGTGCCGTCCTGCGCGACTTCGTCGACGCGGACGAAGCGCTCACCCCGCATTTCATCTCCCGACTGTTGCAGCTGCTGCGGCAGGCCGAAGGGACCTCGCCCGCACTGGCCTGGCTCGAGCATTGGCTCGCCGACGCCGGCGTGAGCCCGGAGAATGCCGTCGCCCTCTCGACGCAGCGCCTGGCCATGACGCAGATCATGATGGCCAACAGCATCACGAGCCTGCGCGAGATCGGTCGTCGCGATTGGCACATCTTCGTCGAGCGTCACAGCGAGATGGAGGCGTTGCTGCGCACTGACCCCGCCGGGGTGCACTCGCGCATGACCTTCGAAACGCGCGATCGATACCGGCACGCCGTCGAGCGTATCGCCAAGCGGAGCGGACATCGCGAGGCGTCGGTCGCCCAATGGGCAGTCGACCTGGCGCGTGCGCACGCGAACGCCAACGGCGACGGGAGTGATGCGCGCCGCGCGCACGTGGGCTTCTACCTCATCGGCGAGGGATTGCCGCAACTCGAGCGCATGGCGGGGTATCCGCCCACGTTAGGCGAGCGCCTCGAGCGGTGGTGCCACGCCCACCCCAGTTTCGTCCTCCTCGGCGGGATCGGTCTGTGCACCGTGCTGGCGGTGCTCGCCATCGTCCTCCTGGTCGACGCACCGGCGCGCAGCGCGCGGTGGCTCGTGCTGCTGGTGGCCTTTCTCCCCGCGCTCGACGTCGCGGTGCATGGACTCAACCAGCTCCTCACCGCCCTGCTCCCGACGCGCGTGCTCGCTCGGCTCGACCTGCGCGAGCACGGCATTCCCGAGGAGTTTCGTACGGTCGTCGTCGTCCCCACGCTCTTCGGGAGCGTCGATGACGTGCACGCCGCACTGGAGCACCTGGAGGTGCAGTATCTCGCCAATCGCGAGGCGCACCTCCACTTCGCGATCCTGAGCGATTTCACCGACGCCCCCACCGAGACCGAACCGGGCGACGCCGCCATCGTCGCGGCGGCACTCGAGGGGGTGCGCGCGCTCAATGCGCGCTACACCGGCCATCTCGGTGACGCCTTCCTCCTGCTCCATCGCCCGCGGCGCTGGAACGCGCAGCAGGGGACGTGGATGGGATGGGAGCGCAAGCGCGGCAAGTTGTCGGAGTTCAACCACCTGCTGCGCGGCGAGGCGACCGACGCCTTCTCGGTGGTGAGCGGCGACACCACCACGCTGCTGGGGGTGCGCTACGTCATTACCCTCGATGCCGACACGGTACTCCCCCCCGACGCCGCACCCTCGCTGGTGGGGGCGCTCGCGCATCCGCTCAACCACGCGGTGTACGACGCCGAGCGCAAACGCGTGGTGAGCGGGTATGGCATCCTGCAGCCGCGCGTTGGGGTCTCGCTCCCCAGCGCCCATCGCACGCGCTTCGCGGCCATCGCCTCCGGACACCCGGGCGTCGACCCCTACTCCACGGCGGTTTCCGACGTCTATCAGGACCTGTACGGCGAGGGGAGCTTCACCGGCAAGGGGATTTACGACGTCGATGCGTTCCAGCTCGCCACGCATGGACGATTTCCCGAGAACTCGCTGCTCTCGCACGACCTGATCGAGGGGAACTACGCGCGCGCCGGCCTCGCCACCGACGTCATCGTCTACGACGACTACCCGTCGCGCTACGTCGCCTTCTGCCGACGCAAGCACCGCTGGATTCGCGGCGACTGGCAGCTCCTCCCCTGGCTGCGCCGCAGCGTCCCGGGCCCTGGTGGTCCCGAGCGAAATCGGCTCTCGCTGGTCTCGCAGTGGAAGATCTTCGACAACCTGCGGCGCAGTACCGTCGAACTCTCGCAGTTCCTCCTCCTCGTGGCCGGCTGGACCTTCCTTCCCGGCGCGGCGTGGCGCTGGACGCTGCTCGGCCTGGGGGCAATCGCGGCGCCGTGGGCCACCGCGTTGCTGCTGGCGGCCATTCGCCCGCCGCTCGACAAGTCGTGGCGCGCCTACTACGCCAGCGTGCGCAGCGACGCCGCCGTCAGCCTCCAGCAGGCCGCGCTCGCCGTCGTCACCCTCCCGCACCAGGCGTGGCTCTCCGCCGACGCAATCCTTCGCACGCTGTACCGCTTGCACGTCTCGCACCGCTATCTCCTCTCGTGGCAGTCGGCGTCGCAGGCCGAGCGAAGCGTCAGGAGCGTGGGCGCCGAGAGCTGGCGGGCGATGCGCTATTCCACCGCGTGCGTCGGCATTGGCGCGATCGTGCTGACCTACGTTGTGACGCAGCGCCACCTCGCATTGGGGGCGCCCACAACGTCTCTCGTTGCCTGGGCACTTCCGATGTGGAGCCTTGTCGTCTTCTGGCTGGCGTCGCCGTGGATCGTGACGCGCCTGGGCCAGACGACCGTTCCGCGCCGCGACACGCTCGACAGCGCAGAGCGGGAGTTGGCCTTGCGCTACGCCCGCCTGCACTGGCACTTCTTCGAGCGCTTCGTCAACCACGAGACACACTGTCTCGCGCCGGACAACTTCCAGCTCGATCCGGAGCCGGTCGTGGCGATGCGTACCTCGCCGACCAACATGGGGTTGCAGCTCCTCGCGACCGTGAGCGCCCACGACCTGGGCTTCCTCACCGCGCCGGAGATGACCAAGCGACTGGAGAGCACCTTCGCCACGCTCGCCACACTCGCGCGCTATCGCGGCCACTTCTACAACTGGTACGACCTCCACGACCTGCACGTCCTCGGGCCGCCGTACATCAGCACGGTCGACAGCGGCAACATGGCAGGCCACCTCATCGCGCTGCGGCAGGCTTGCCTGCAACTCGCGGTGCGCGAGCCGTCGCTGGCCGAGCGGCTGCAACGGTTGGCCGAGCAGGCGTACGACTACGTGGCGGCGATGGACTTCACGTTCCTCTACGACGACGCGCGCAAGCTCCTGACGATCGGCTATCACCCCGACTCGTTCACCCCCGACGTCGCCTGCTACGATCTGCTGGCCTCGGAGGCGCGACTCGCCAGCTTCGTCGCCATCGCCCGCAAGGACATCCCGATCGAGCACTGGTTCCGCCTGTCGCGCTCCCTCAATCGCACCGGCGGCAACACATCGCTCGTCTCGTGGAGCGGGAGCATGTTCGAGTACCTGATGCCGGTGCTGGTGATGCGCTCGCTCGCCAACACGATCCTCGACCAGACATATCACGGCGCGCTCGAGCGTCACGTGACGTACGCCCGCGCCCGCGACGTGCCGTGGGGCGTGAGTGAGAGCGCCTACAACGTCCGCGATCACCAGCAGACGTACCAGTATCGCGCCTTCGGCGTCCCCGACCTCGCCTTGCAGCGCGGCCTGGGTCGCGATCTGGTCGTCGCCCCCTACGCCACGGTACTCGGCGCCCTCATCGACCCGCCGAGGGCCCTGGCCAACCTGCGCACGCTCGAGTCGATGGGCGCGTTAGGCGACTACGGCTTCTTCGACGCGCTCGACTACACGCGCCCCGGCACCGCGCAACGCTTCGCCCTCGTGCGCACCAACATGGCGCACCACATCGGGATGTCGCTGGTGGCGCTCACCAACGTGCTGCGCGACGACGTGTGGCAGGATCGCTTTCACGGCGACACCATGGTGCAGTCGGCGGAGCTGCTCCTGCACGAACGCGTGCCGCGACGCCTGGTGCTGCACGGGGCGCAGTCGGCCCGCCCCGACGACGCACGCCCCGCGATCGAGGGCGATCGCCCGGTGGTTCGCGAGGTGCACGCGTCCAACGCGTCAGAACCGCGCGTCGCGCTCCTCGGCTCGCCGCCGTACACCGTCATGCTCAACCACAACGGGAGCGGCTACAGCCGGTTTGAGTCGTTGGCCGTCACGCGGTGGCGCGCCGACGGCACGCGCGACGACCTGGGACAGTACTGCTACCTCAAGGATGTCGAGTCGTCGCGCATTTGGTCATCGGGACACCAACCCGTGGGCGCTCCCGCTGATTCGAGCCACACCTCGCTCTCGCTCGACCGCGTGTCCATGCGTCGCGTGGATGGAGATCTCGAAACGCACTCCGAAATCACGGTCGTCCCCGCCGATGCCGCCGAGGTGCGGCGCGTGACGATCACCAACACCGGGAGCGAGTCGCACGACGTGGAACTCACGTCATACGGTGAGGTCGTCCTGGCCCCCCCTGACGCCGACCGCGCCCACCCGTCTTTCTCCAACTTGTTTGTCGAGACGGAGTGGCACGAGTGGTGTACGGCGATCACCGCGACGCGCCGCCCGCGCAGGGCCGACGAGCCGCGCCTGTGGTGCGTTCACATCGTCGACGCCGGCCCCAATCGCATTGCCCCCGTGAGCTGCGAGACCGATCGCGCCCGTTTTGTCGGGCGCGGGCGCTCGCTGCGCAATCCGATCGCCCTCGAGCAGGACGGCCCGCTCTCCGGCACCACCGGCGCCGTGCTCGATCCGATCTTCTCGCTGCGTACGCGTGTGCGCGTGGCACCCGGGCAATCGGTGAGTGTCGCCTTCACCACGCTCGTCGCCGACAGTCGCGCCGCTGCCTTTGCGCTGGCCGATCGCTATCACGATTCGCACGCGGCGCAGCGCGCCCTCGACCTCGCCTGGGCGTCGACGCAGATCGAGCTGCGCGAACTCGACATCTCGCCCGCCAGCGCCGCCGCCTTCCAGGATCTCGCGACGCAGTTGCTCTATCGCGGTGGCTCGCTCGCCCCGCCAACCGACGAGTTGCGGCGCAATCGCGGCTCGCAACCGCTGCTGTGGACGCATGGCATTCCCGGCGACTTCCCGATCGTCCTCGCGACCATCGACTCGCTCGACGGGCTCCCGACGCTGCGCGAACTGTTCGAGGCGCATCGTTATTGGCGCCGTCGCGGACTCTCGGTCGACCTCGTCGTCATCAACGCGCAGCCGCACGACTACCTGCAGGCGCTGCGCGATGCGATCACCGAGGCGATGGTGCTGGCCAACGATGCGGCGCTCACCGACGCCCCCGGTGGCGTCTTTGTGCGCCGGCGCGACACGATGCAGCCCAACGAGTACCTCATGCTCTCGGCCACGGCGCGCATGCACGTGATGTGCGACGGGCGCGGGCTGGCTCGTGTGCTGGCCGCGGCAGAGGCGCGCGCCATCGCCGATGCGCGCCCGCGCCCGGGGATCCCCGCGCCGAGTGCGCTCGCCCGGCTCACGCCGCCCAGCACTGCGCCGGTTCCGCGGAGCGACGTGCTGTCGTCGATTGTCTCGGTGCTGCGCCCGCTGGTGGCGCCGCTCCGGGACCCGTTGCAGCTGCGAGCGTCGCGGGCGGCGGCGGCCGTCGTCGAGGGCGCTCCGCCGTTGCCGCCACTCCGCTTCGGCAACGACATCGGTGGCCTGGATGTGAATAATGCGTATCAGATGCACGTCGACCACCGTAACCTCCCCGCCGCGCCGTGGGCCAACGTGATCGCCAACCCGGCGGGAGGTTTCCTGGTCTCGGAACGCGGCGCGGGGTGCACCTGGGCGGAGAATGCGTACTTCTATCGCCTGACCCCGTGGCACAACGACCCGGTGTCCGATCCCATCAGCGACGTGGTCTACCTGCAGGATGCCGACACCGACGCGCTCTGGAGTGCGACCCCCGCCCCCGTGCCGCACGACGGGCGCTACCGGGTCTGTCACGCCCCGGGCCGCTCCACGTTCGAGCACGAGCATGGCGGGATCGCCACCGAATTGCGGCTGTCGACGCCGCCTGACGACGCCGTCAAGCTCTCGCTGCTGCGCATCACCAATCGTTCCGGGCGCCCGCGCCGACTGGTGGTGACCGCCTACGTCGAGTGGACGTTAGGCGTCCGTCGCGAGGACGCGCAGTCGCTGGTGCACACGCGCTTCGTCCCCGAGCAGCACGCCATCTTTGCCCAGAACCACTTCGACCTCCACTTTGCCGGATGGACGGCCTTCCTCGCCACCTCGGCGCCGGTGGCCAGCTTTACCGCCGACCGCACCGCGTTCATCGGGCGCAACGGGACGCTGATGCGCCCCGCCGCGCTCCAGCGTGATGCGCTCGATGGCGTCGCCGGCATCGCCCTCGATCCCTGCGGTGCGTTGCAGATGACGGTCGATCTCGCGCCGGGGGACTCGTACGACATCACGATCCTGCTCGGCGCTGCCCCCTCCGAGTCGGCGGCGCGCCTCATCGTCGACCGCCTCCGCCCCACGGGCGCCGCCCATCGCGCGGCCGAAACCTCGGAGAACGGGTGGACGTCGCGGCTCGGCGTCATCTCGGTCCAGACCCCCGACGATGCCTTCGACGCCATGGTCAACACGTGGACGCTGTACCAGGCGCTGTCGTGCCGCATGTGGGCGCGCACCGGCGTCTACCAGAGCAGCGGCGCCTACGGCTTTCGCGATCAGCTGCAAGACGTGATGGCCTTTGTCTACGCCGAACCGGCGGTCGCCCGCGCGCACATCCTGCGGGCCGCGGCGCGGCAGTTCCTCGAAGGTGACGTCCAGCACTGGTGGCACCCCCACACGGGACGCGGCGTGCGCACGCGTTTCTCCGACGATCTCGCCTGGTTGCCGTTCGTGGTGGATCGGTATGTGCGCGTCACCGGCGACGCCACCATCCTCGAAGAGTTTGTCCCGTTCATCCGCATGCGAACACTCGAGCCGCACGAGCATGAGGTGTACGACCTTCCCACGGTCACCGATGAACACGGGAGCATCTACGAACACTGCCGGCGCGCGTTGCGCCGCGCCTGCACCACCGGTTCGCACGGGCTCCCGCTGATCGGCACCGGCGACTGGAACGACGGGATGAGTCGCGTGGGGGCCGAGGGGCGCGGCGAGAGTGTCTGGCTCGCCTGGTTCCTCATCACCACGTTGCGCTCGTTCGCGCTGCACGCCGACGCGCGCGGCGATCGTGACGAAGCCACCTTCATGCGACGGCAGGCTGACGCGTACGCCGAAGCGGTCGAGCGGAGCGCCTGGGACGGACGCTGGTACCGTCGCGCCTTCTACGACGACGGCACACCGCTGGGCTCCTCCATCAGCGACGAATGCCGCATCGACTCCATCGCCCAGAGCTGGAGCGTGATCTCCGGCGCGGGGCAGGAAGATCGTCAGGTGATGGCGATGCAGTCGCTCGACCGGGAGCTGGTCGACAATTCGGCGCGTCTCATGCCGCTCCTCACGCCGCCGTTTGACCACGGCACACACGACCCGGGCTACATCCGCGGGTATCTCCCGGGGGTTCGTGAGAATGGCGCGCAATACACGCACGCCGCGCTCTGGGGCGTCATGGCGACGGCGTTGCGCGGCGATGGCGATCGCGCCTTCGAGCTCTTCCAGATGCTCAACCCGCTCACGCACGCCGCCACCGCGGCCGACGCGGCGACCTACAAGGTCGAGCCCTACGTCGTGGCCGCCGACGTGTACACCACGCCGTCACAGTTGGGGCGCGGCGGATGGACCTGGTACACCGGCTCGGCAAGCTGGATGTACCGCGTGGGACTGGAGACGATCCTCGGCTTCACCAAGATCGGCGACACGCTGCGCATCGAGCCGCGGGTCCCGGCCGCGTGGGCGTCGTACACGATCCGGTATCGCTTCGGGGGCTCGACCTACGACATCACCGTGCGCGACCCGCACGCGGTCCAGCGCCTCGGGGGGCGCGTGTGCATCGACGGTTCGCTTGCGGCTGACGGCATCATCCCGCTGGTCGACGATGGGGGGCGGCACGTCGTCGTCGTGGACACCCCCCTGTCGTCCGAGCGCTAGAAGATCGCATCGGGGTATTCGCCGCGCTCCTGCTGACCGGGGGCGACGCCGATCAACCGCAGTCGTCCCATCCCGCCGAGCCGTTCGATATCGCACCCCGTCCACCCGTCGCGCTCCGCGCGTTCACGGTTGGCTTGCAGGCGCGCGAGGATGGCGGTGTGGGCCAACCAGCTCGAGCCGCTCTTGTCCTCCCCGGTCGCCAATCGGTCGAAGCGGGCCTGCAGGCGATTGAGCATTGAAGATGGATCCAGCATGGTGCCTCCCGGCATCCGGACGCGACGCATCGCGCCAGGGGAGTCGCAGCGCGTGCGGCATGATCATGCCACGGCGTGCGCTCTTCCCTAAAGATGTAGGGTGTACCGGATGCGCGACTGGCCTTGGCGCACGCGCGACCCTTGATACCGAGCGCCCGCATGACGCTTGGCGCACGCGCGCCGCCGACGTCGGTGCGCCCCCCGGCGAACCGCGAGCGGCGTCGCGGCCAGAACGGTCCTGCGACAGCGGCTTTGACGAGCTTTACCGGGACGTGGCCAGGGATTGACATCCTGTGACAGCGGTGAACGCTGGCGGGGGGGCCTTGCGATTCGGTACGTTAGGGGACCGGTGTTGGCGCGGGAAACGTTTACGCTGCCTCCCGGTCCCTCCGTCCCTTCCCCAATCGCCTGATGCCGCACGACGTCCGATACGACATATCGCTGCTCGACAATACCACCGTCCACCTCTTCAACGAGGGGACGCTCGACCACGCCCACTACATCCTCGGCTCCCGCCCGCACACCGTGGATGGGGTCGCTGGTACCTACTTCGCCGTCTGGGCGCCTAACGCTGCGTCCGTCGCGGTCATGGGCGACTTCAACGACTGGAGCCGCGACGCCCACCCGATGCGCCTGCACGGGCACTCGGGCATCTGGGAAGTCTGGATCGCCGGCGTGGGACACGGCACGCACTACAAGTACCACGTCGTCGGCCGCACCGGCGGCTACAAGGTCGACAAGTCCGATCCGTACGGCTACCACGGCGAAGTGGCGCCGCGCACCGCGTCGATCGTGTGGGACATGGACTACACGTGGAACGACACCGACTGGATGGAGCAGCGCGGCACGCGTCGCGCGCTCAACAGCCCGATGTCGATCTACGAAGTGCATCTGGGCTCGTGGATGCGCGTCGCCGAGGAGGGGAACCGCTCCCTCACGTATCGCGAGATCGCCCCGATGCTCGCCGAATACGTCACCCGCATGGGCTTCACGCACGTGGAGCTGATGCCGGTGATGGAGCATCCGTTCTACGGCTCGTGGGGCTACCAAGTGTGCGGCTACTTTGCCGCCACCTCGCGCTACGGCACGCCGCAGGACCTGATGTTCCTCGTCGATACGCTGCACCAGCACGGCATCGGCGTGATCTTCGACTGGGTCCCATCGCACTTCCCCACCGATGCACACGGGCTGTCGTACTTCGACGGCACGCACCTCTACGAGCACGAGGACCCGCGCAAGGGGCACCAGCCCGACTGGGGGAGCTACATCTTCAACTATGGGCGCTATGAAGTGCAGAACTTCCTGCGCTCCAACGCCGTCTTCTGGCTGGAGATGTTCCACGCCGACGGGCTGCGCGTCGACGCGGTCGCCTCGATGCTCTATCTCGACTTCTCGCGCAAGGACGGCGCGTGGATCGCCAACGAATACGGCGGCCGCGAGAACCTCGAGGCGATCAACTTCCTGCGCCGCCTCAACGAGACCGTCTACCGCGAGCACCCGCACACCGAGACCATCGCCGAGGATTCCACGGCGTGGCCCATGGTGACACGCCCCGTCTACATCGGCGGGTTAGGGTTCGGCATGAAGTGGGACATGGGGTGGATGCACGATACCCTCGACTACTTCGCCCAGGATCCCATCTACCGGAGCTATCACCACAACAAGATCACGTTCCGGATGATGTACGCCTTTTCCGAGAACTATGTGCTCCCCATCTCGCACGACGAGGTGGTACACGGCAAGGGATCGCTCATCAACAAGATGGCCGGCGACAACTGGCAGAAGCGCGCCAACCTGCGCCTCCTGCTCGGCTACCAGTATGGGCAGACGGGGAAGAAGTTCCTCTTCATGGGGTGCGAGTTCGGCCAGTATCGCGAGTGGAATCACGACGCCTCGCTCGATTGGCACCTCCTGCAGTTCCCCGAGCATCGCGGCATCCAGCAGTGGGTGGCGGACCTCAACCGGCTGTATCGCGAAGAGCCGGCGATGCACGAACTGGACAACGATCCGGGGGGCTTCGAGTGGGTGGACTGCAACGATGCCGACCAAAGCATCGTGAGCTTCCTGCGCTTCAACCACGACAAGTCGCGGGCCATTCTGTGCGTCTGCAACTTCACCCCGGTTCCGCGTCGCGGCTTCCGCGTCGGCGTCCCTGAGAGCCTGCGCTGGGACGAGGTGCTCAACAGCGACGCCACGATCTACGGCGGCTCGGGATGGGGGAACCTCGGCGGCGTCTTTACCGAGGAGTCGTCGATGCACGGGAGAGCGCGTTCACTCAAGCTCTCGCTCCCGCCGCTCTCGATCTCCTTTTTCCGCATGGTCCCGCTCCCGTCGGCGGCGGTGGACTTCGAGGAGGAGCCGGTCATGCTCGCCGACATCATCGGCGCCGATCCGCTCGACGCACTCGAAACGCCGGATGTGATCGAGTCGCTCGAGGTGCTCAGCGTGAGCGACGCACTCGATGAACTCGAATCAGCGGAGAGCATCGAGACCGAACTCGCCGCCAACGACGAACTCGAAGTGGTGGTCGTCGACATGGCGGTGATGGACGAGGAGCCCGTCGGCGAATCGCTGGAGGAGATCCCCGAGGCCGAGGTGATCCGCACCGAGACGGAGCTGCCTGAGGCGGAGGAGGTCGCGCCGCCCAAGGCGCCGGCGCGCAAACGGTCGTCGGCAAAGTCGGCCAAGCCAACGAGCGAGAAGCCGGCCGCGACCAAGTCGTCCAAGTCCGCCAAGTCTCCGAAGGCAGCCGCAAAGCCGTCAGCCGAGAGCAAGCCGACGCCGTCGAAGAAGGGGAAGGCCAAGGCCTCGGACGAGTCACCGTACGCCGACAACGGCGGCTCCACGCCAGGCGCGCCGAGCAAGCCGCGGTCAAAGAAGCGCTGACCGAACCGGCGTCACCGTTAGTTACTGAGAAGCCCCCGCCCTGTGCGGGGGCTTCTCAGTTTCCACGGACTGCTACTGCGCCAGGTCGCTGCGCCCGGTCAACTGCGCCACCAGGTGACGCATCGCCACCTGCCACGCGAGCGGCCGTCCGGCCAGATCATCGCGTCGCGCCGCACGCGCCTTCTGCATGTCGTCGTCGCTGAAGAGTTGCTGCGCCCCCAGCACGCTGGCCAGCAGCGGCGTGCGCCTGACGGCAAAGCCCTCGCTCCCGATGCGGATCGCCTTGCCGTCGGGGCCCACGAGTGCGCCCGTCAGTTGCAACACCAGCACCGGCGTCTCCAGCGACGTCATCCACGGCACGCCGACGGTGTACCCGGTCCCCACCTCCACTTCCTTGGTCCCCAGGATCCCGCGCTGGCGCATCTGGTACTGCCCGATCTCCAGGGTGACGACGAGCGCCCGCCCCACCCCCTGCGCGCGCATCACCTCCGACATCCACCCGATCCACTCGGCCGACGGACGTCCAACCGCCAACCGCATCCGCTGCCGTCCGCGCCCCAGCGCGCCCCCTTCGTTCACCGCGCAGTCACCCCACGGCGTGCCGTCTTCCGTAATGCAGCCGAACTGCACGTCAGGCGGCGACGTCGTCAGGCGCGACGTCACCGCCGACACCTTCCCCCCTTCCACCAGTCGAATCGACACCCTGGTCGCCTTGGTGAGCGAATCGAGATACGCATCGAGATCGGCGAGCAGCATCCCCGTCGCCGACTCCGCGGAAATGCTGGGGTCGAACATCTCCGGCTGCGTCGCCCCGCGCTGATATGCGACCGGAAGGTGCCCGATGCGCCCGTCGCCGTCGCTCGTTGTCACCGCGGCCCCGGCATACCAGGGGGGATGCTCGAGAAACGCATCCCCCACGCCGCTCCGAAAGGTTGCCCCCGTACTGGCGCACCCCGTCACCAGCATCGCCAGGAGCAGCTTGTTCACCAGCGCTCCTCGCGCCACACGTCCCATCAGTTGTATCGACATGGTCGTCTCCATTCCGTCAGCGTCCTACCGCAGGCTATCAGACGCGGCGGCGCTCGACATGAGTCGCACGGCCCATGGACGCGGCGCGAGCGTCGTGGAGGAACGTGCACGGTGCCGCTTAGCCGGCGCTTATTCGCCGGTCGCCTGGGTGCCGTCGGCTAGATTTCACCCCCGATTCCCTCCGCTCCACCGACCCGACGTCCCGCTGTCGCCATGTCCGAG
>CAZLLP010000111.1:0-18607 GCA_964560345.1 uncultured Gemmatimonadaceae bacterium | reverse complement strand
GGGCTACGCAATTGCGGTTGGGGCTGGATGGTCTCGGGGTCAGAGCCCAGCTCTGGCCCCAGCTCTGACCCCTGCTCTGACCCCAGCTCTGACCCCAGCTCTGACCCCAACCGCTACCGCCGCAACCGCTCCGCGATCTCCCGCGTCTCCTTCGCCGGCCGCGCTCCAACCTCGCGCTGCAGCTGCACGGCCAGCGCTTCATAATGCGCCAGTGCCCGCGCCGGCTCCCCGCGCGCCGCCAGCGTCTCCAGGTAGAGGCGGTGCGCACTCTCGCGCAGTGGCTCCCGCGCCAGCAGCGCCTCCAGCGCCGACGCCGCGTCGTCGTATCGACCGGCCCTGTACGCGAGTTGCGCCAGCGCATCCATCCCCTCGGCCCACGCCGCCTGCACGCGGTCCTGGTGGGCGATGATCCAATCACCCTTGGCGAAGCCCTGACCCAGCGGCCCGCGATGCAGGTCGAGCGCGTGCCGACCGTCGGAGATCTGTTCCGGCGTCGGCACAACGCGCTCGCGTACCATCGCGCGCAGACGAGCGCTCGCTGCCAGCACCACGTCTACATCCACTTCGAGTGTGCGCCCCGGCTCTGGTGAGCGATCGACGCGATACAGGTTGCGATCGAAGGTGATCCACTTGGTGTTCCCCAATGCGCGCCGCAGATGATGCAGCGTCACGTGGAAGACGTTGCGCACCTGCGCCGCCGACGCGTCGGGCCACAGCGCGAGCCCCACTTCGTCCTTGGTGGCGCCGCGATGGAGCAGGAGATAGAGCAACAGCTCCAGCACCTGTCCCGCCGGCATCGACTCGGGCGGCATGGGGACACCCGAGTCGGTGATGGACAGCGCGCCTAACACCGAGATCTCGAGGCGGCGTGTGCTGTCGTGAGGGGCGGTGCCGTTCGACGACGCGTCCGTCGCGACCGGGGGGGTGGCAAGGGCGGCCACGATGGGATCGTGGTCCATCAGTGCGAAGGCGTCCGTGAGCGTGAGCTGTTGCCCGGCGCTGAATGCTTCGCCGAACTCCCGCTCTCCGAGCCGTTCGCGCAACCGCTCGAGCGTGATGGCGTGGCGCTGCACGTCGGGGCCGATGATCCCGGCACCGCAACGGCGGCGCAGCCCGTCGGCCGTCCCCATGAGCCGCGCCGCCACCACCACGCGTTCGTCGCGATCCGCGCCGCCAGCCGCAACCGATGCCAGCAGGACGATCGCGATCGCGTCCAGCGACCGCGAGACGAACCAGGCGTCGGGCTCCGGGCGCAGGACGGTGACGCTCTCCCGCGCATACGCACCGGCCGCCGCCACGTCGCCGCGTGCCAGGGCGTTGATCGCCATCCCCTCCAGCGCCAGCGACAGGAACCAGTGCTCCCCCATCGCCCGGAGCGGCGTGACGGCGGCCTCGAAGTCCGCGTGCGATGCCGCGTAGTCCCCAAGCACGAAATGCACCAACGCGCGTCGCGCCATCATCACCGCCAGGAGCCACCGATCGCCCGAGCGTTCGGCGGTGGCGATGCACAGGTCCATCGTCTGGAGCGAGCGCTGCGCCTCGCCGCGCATGGCGTAGGCGAGCCCGGTGAGCTGGTAGCAGAGCGTACGTCCGCGCGCGGCCGTCAGGCGCTGGGCATCGCTCAGCCCCGGCGTCGCGTCCACGCTGTCCCACAATGGCAGCTCACGCGCTCCGATGGAGAGCATGCGGTCGGTGTCGCCCGCGAAGTACGACAGCCCGAGCAGGGGATACATCATGCGCCCAAGGGCGAGGCGGTCCTCGATGGGGCGCGCGCTGTCGGCAATGCCTTGTGCGTCGGCGACGGCAAGCGCGGCGTCCAGCAGCGCACGCGCCTCCCCCCACGGGTGCGCAGAGATCCAGTACCAGCCCAGCGCGCCCGCGATGCGGATGGCGACGAGCGGGTCGCCGCCAGGTGCAGTGGCCCAGTGCAACGCCGAGCGGATCTCCTCGACCGAGCGACGCATCCGGGCGACGATGCGCCCGCGCTCGGGGCCGAACGTCGCCGGCTCCACACGCTCGGCCACATCGGCGACCCAGCGCGCATGCCGCGCGCGCACCTCGCGCTCGTGAGGCGTGGCGCGCAACAGGGCGCTCCCATACTGCCTAACGGTTTCCAGGAGGCGGTAACTGGCCTCGCCGTCTTCCTCGCGCACCTCCATCAACGAGAGCTCGACCAGTCGCCCGAGCGCAGGGAGGACTTGGACGTGCGGTTCCCCGGGACCGGGAGGCGGTGCGCACACCGCTTCCACGTCCTCGAGGGTGAACGACCCGCGAAAGACGGAGAGCCTGCGGAGCAGCGCGCGCTCTTCATTCGTGAGGAGCTCATAGCTCCAGTCGAGCACCGCGCGCAGCGTGCGGTGGCGCGGCAGGGCGGTGCGCCTCCCGCGCGCGAGCAGCGAGAGTGCGTCATCCAGGCGCGTGAGCAGCGCATCGATCCCGAGCACCGGCACGACAGCGGCGGCCAGCTCCAGCGCCAGCGGCAACCCGTCGAGCCGCGCGCAGATGTGACCGATTGCCGTCGCGTTGGCGTCGGTGAGTGCGAAGCTCTGCGTGGCGGCGCGCGCGCGTTCGACAAACAACCGAATGGCGTCGAAGCCGAGCGCCCGCGTGGCGTCGAGTCGCGCATCGTCATCGCTCGGCTCCCATCGCGCCAGGCCGGGCATGGGCCACGCCACTTCGCCGTCGATGGCCAGCCCTTCGCGGCTCGTGGCGACGATCGTCAGGTGCGGGGCGCCGCGCAGCAGCGCATCGGCCAGCAGCGCCGCCTCATGGATCACATGTTCGCAATTGTCCAGCACGACGAGCGCGCGCTGCGTGCGAAGCGCATCGACGATCGCGTCGGCGACCGGCTTCCCCGACGACGGGGTGATGTCGAGCAGCCCGGCGAGCGTTCCGGCGACATCGGCCCCGCTGCTGACGGGGGCCAGTTCGACCCACAAGACCCCGTCCGGAAAGCGCGCCGCGGCCGGCGAGGCGGAGTCGTCGCGAACGATCGCTGCCGCCACCTCGCGCACGAGCCGCGTCTTTCCTGCACCCCCCGCCCCCACCACGGTGACCAGGCGCGACCAGCTCAGCGTGTCGCGAAGGTCGGCCACCTCGGCGGTCCGTCCCACAAAGGAGGACAGCGCCGCCGGCACGTTGTGCCGCAGCGTCTCGAGAGGGGCGTCGGGGGCAGCAGAGGGGGGAAGAGGGGGCATGAGCCCGGTTCGTTTAGGCACCGGATTAAGCACTCGGGACACGAGGTAAGCAAGGCGTAAGCGACGCTCCGTATCCTCTCCCGCGTGCCAGCCCCCCGATCGGTCGGCTGCACCGGCGCTCTGGTGCAACAGGGGCCGCGTCCGCGCTCTCCCCCTCGACTCCCATGACATTCTTTCTCCTCTCCCAACTGCACCCGCTGGCGCGGCGCCTGTGCGCCTGGGTCGCCAGCGTGGGTTTCCTCTCCGCTTTGGTGGCCTGCGGCGACACCAGGTCGGCACGCCCTACCGGTCCGGAGCGCATCCCCGTCGCCTCGGTTCGCATTACCCCCCTCGACGAAGCGCTCCTGGTGGGGGCCGAGCACACGCTGCAGGCGTCGCCGCTGTCGGCCGCCGGCGCGGTGCTCGACGATCGCGCGATCACATGGTCCAGCGGCAACACCGATGTGGCCACGGTGAGCGCGATCGGCGTCGTGACCGCCCGTGCCGAGGGGACCGCCGAGATCAGCGCGTCCAGCGAGGGGAAGACATCACGCATCGAGGTTCGCATCGTGGCTCCCAACACCGTTCCCGTCATCACCGCGCTCGAACCGCGCCAGGTCACCGCCGGCTGGGCGGGCCCGTTCACGCTCACGGTGAACGGCGCCGGCCTAACGCCGCGTTCCGTCGTCTCGTGGGACGGTGTCCCGCGCGCCACGCGATATGTCGATGCGACCGCGCTGCAGATCACCATCGATCCGCAGGACGTGCGCGTGGCGCGGACCGTACAGGTCGAGGTGGAGACGCCGGCCCCCGGCGGCGGCCGTGCCGCGACGACGTTCGCGGTGAACGCCGTCCCCGTGGCGCGCGTGACCGTGCAGTCGCCGTGGGGTTTTGCCTGGACGTGGCGCAACCATGGATTGCCGCTGACGGCGGTGGCCGAGGATCAGCTGGGGAGGGAACTCAGCGACCGCACGGCGGTGTGGACCGTTTCCAATCCGCTGGTCGCGAGCGTGGTGCCGGTGAGCGACCGCGAGGCCAGGATCTATGGAACGTCCGTTGGTGAGACCGACGTGGAGGCGTTGGTGGATGGCGTGCGCGGGCAGCGCACCGTGCGCGTGCACGATGCGCCTGACTACGAGATCGTTTATGAAGCTGGTGAGGGGGACGACCGTCACCTGATGTTGTGGGACCTGACGACCGCCAACGCGCCGCGTCGCCTCGCGACGCCGATGGTCGCCTTCAGCCCGTCGCCGTCGCCCGATGGTCGCGAAGTGGCCTTTGCCGGAGTGGCCAAGGGGGCGGGGCCGGCTGGCGATGTCGACCTCTTCATCGTGTCGCGCGACGGGAGCACGCGTCGCGTGGTGCCTAACGCCGCGTTTGACGGCGATCCCGCCTGGTCGCCCGATGGGAGCAGGCTCGCCTTCACCAGTGCGCGGGCGAACGGGTCGCTGGACGTCCATGTCGTGGAGCTGGCCAGCGGTCAGGTCACGCGCCTGACCCACGCGGACCCGGTGGCGTATCTCCCGGGCTCGGGTGCCGCGGCGCGCGCTCCGGTCTGGTCGCCGGATGGAGCGCAGATCGCCTACACGGTGCAGGCCATGAGCGGATCGCAGCTCTGGGTGATGTCGGCCGATGGGAGCAACAAGCGGCAGCTCACCAGCAGCGTCGCCGCCAGCGATTTCGATCCTGCGTGGTCGCCCGATGGTTCGGTGATCGCCTTCCTGCGCGAGTTCCGCCAGCCGCAACAGTCGGTCGTGATGACGGTGAAGCCTGACGGGAGCGACGTCACGAACATCGGTGGGCGCGTGGTGAACGTCGCCGCGACGCCGGCGTTCTCACCGGATGGCAAGTGGCTCACCACGGCACAAACGCGCGGAAGCGGGGCGGGGGCGGTGTACGCCTTCTCCGTGGCGGCCAACGCCGGCCCGCGCATTGTGATACCGACCGTGCTGGGCGGCGGGCGTCACGCGCGATGGATGGTGCGGCGATGAGCGCGACGATGCACATCCAGATGGCGCGGCAGGGTATCGCCGCGCCTCGGAGGCGGCGCCGCGGGGGCGCGCTGTGGGTGATGGGCGCACTGTGCGCGCTGGTGGCGGCCTACGCCGTGATGCTGGTCGTGGCGCCGTCGCTGCGCCCGCCGTTGATGCAGCAGCGCTTCGCCGAGTATCCGGTGTCGACAGGCCTGCATCTGGCGGTTGGGGCGCTGGTGATCGTGCTGGCGCCGCTGCAACTGAGTGCGCGCCTGCGGCGCCGGTACGTCGCCGTGCATCGGTGGGCGGGGCGGGCGTACGCGTTAGGCGTGCTGTTCTCCGGCCTCGCCGGCCTCGCGCTGGCCACCGTGTCGCAGGGCGGGCTCCCGGCGCACCTCGGCTTCGGGCTGCTGTCGGTTGCGTGGATGGTCACGACGGCGATCGGGGTGCAGCGCATTCGCGCGGGTGACCAGGCGGCGCATCGGGAGTGGATGATCAGGAGTTTCGCGCTGACGTTCGCGGCGGTGACGCTCCGGATCTACATCCCGCTTGGGCTCGTGCTCGGCTTGCCGGTGGGGCCGTCGTATCAGGCGATTGCGTGGTTGTGCTGGGTGCCGAACCTGATGGTGGCGGAGTGGGCGATGCGCAGGCGGTGAGGGCGGCTGCGCCTCGGCGCGAGGTTCGGGGAAAAGCAGGACACGGAGGTTCACGGGGGTATCACGGAGGTACACGGAGGAGATCAATGGCGCGCTGATTTCCTCCGTGAACCCCCGTGTATCCTCCGTGAACCTCCGTGTCATGCTTCTCAGCACCACCACAACGCCGTCACGATCCTTGCGCGTCGTCGGTAGAAAGCGTCGTGCCGAACTCCCCGTCTCGTGCTGCTCAGGGAGACAAACGCGGCCGCGAGCCGTCCTCGGCCAGGCGCATCAGGCGCTCACTGATCGCCATCGCCAGATCGGCGGCAAACTCGCGCGCCGCGACAGCGTGGCGCTTGTCGATCGTCAGCACCAACTCTCCCGGATGATCCATGGAAAGCCCGGTCGGCCCGGCCACTCCCTCGAACGCGCGCAAGTCGCTGGCCGTGAGGACCAAGCGCGGAGCGGAGAACAGGCGGGCCGGGCGGAGCTCGGCAGCTGCAATCTGGTCGAGTGGCACCGAGACCTCACGGACCGGCTCCGTCTCATCCGTGCTTTCGTAGCCGCTTCCCATGCGTGCGGTCGTACGGGTCACGCGCCACTGCAACACGAGGCGCTCCTCCTCCACGCGCAGCAGGCCGTGCACCAACTCCGACGTGCTGGTGTACACGGCCCCCTTGATGGCATCGGAGGAACGCGTGAAGGAGAAGGGGAGGGCGGCGAAGGGGGCAGGCACAGGGCGCAGGATGAAGGAAGGCTGGAAGCTGCTCTCGGTCAACATGGCTCCGCAACTGTGCCTGTGCGGGGTCGCGCCTACAGCGTACGGTTGGCCACACGCGGAGGCGACAGCACGAGCACGCTTGCGAATTCAATAACGATTACGTTATCTAGTTCACATGGCCCCTCCCCGCGCTGCCTCTGACGCCTTCGTGGCCGTTGCCGATCCCACGCGACGTGCCATTCTCGATCTGCTGCGACGCGGGGAGGCGCCATTCGCCGACATCGCCGAGCGGTTCCCCATGAGCGCGCCGGCCATCTCGCGGCATCTTCGTGTGCTGCGTGATGCCAGGCTTGTGCACGAGCGTCGCGACGGCGCGGACAAGCGGCAGCGCGTGTACCGGCTCGATCCGGCCCCACTGCGCGAGGTCGTCGAGTGGGCTCGCGTGTATCAAGCGTACTGGGAAGGCAACGTCGCACGACTCAAGGCGCACGTCGAACAGAAGCGCGCGAAGGGCAGCTCGCGTCCGGTGCGAGGCCGCAAAGGCGCTACCCCCTCCTGACCATTGTCCCATGCCGACATCAGCTCCTGACGACACCACGCCGATGGTCGTGGTCACCCAAGTCATCGACGCGTCGCCGTCGTTGGTGTTCGAGACGCTGCTCGACGCCGAGTCGCTCCCGCACTGGTTCGGTGCACCTGGCGGAGGCGAAACACGCGATTGGTCGTTCGATGCGCGCCCAGGCGGTGCATGGAGTGCCACGACGCGCGATGCCAACGGACGCTGCGGTCAGCTCGGCGGCGAGTTCATCGACGTCGATGCGCCGCGCACCCTGGCCTTCACCTGGTTCGACGCGAACGACGCGACCGCGAACGGCATCGTGCGCTTCACCCTCGACGAGCTGGTCGTCGACGGCGAATCGTGCACGCGCCTAACGGTAACGCACGTGACGGCGCTGGCGGTGCATGCAGGCGCGAGCGTGAGCGCGCGGTCGCAGGTCGATCGCCGCCGTGTGGAGTGGCAGTGGCGCCTGCGTGCCCTCGTGCAGCGGCTCGGCCAATCGCTCGTCGTCAGCACCTGGTAGCGCTGACAGCAGCTGGTAGTAGGAGGTCGCAACCGTCGCAACCATCGATTCCTTCGCCACCTCACCCCCTCATCCCATGGCGACGATCTATCCCCCGTCCATCATCGAGCGCTCCAGCCGCGGCGAGCGACAGTACGACATCTTCTCGCGGCTCCTGCTCGACCGCATCGTCTTCCTCGGGACGCCGGTTACCGACGACGTCGCGAACATCATCATCGCGCAGCTGCTCTTTCTCGATGCCGACAACCCCGGAAAGGACATCAACCTCTACATCAACTGTCCCGGCGGGAGCGTGTCGTCAGGGTTGGCGATCTACGACACGATGCAGTTCCTGCGGTCGCCGGTGGCCACGATCTGCATGGGCTTCGCGGCGAGCATGGGGTGCTTTCTCCTTGCCGGCGGCGCTGCGGGCAAACGCTCGGCGCTCCCGCACGCGCGGATCATGCAGCATCAGCCGTCGCAGCAGGGGGGCGGGGGATCCGCGAGCGAGATCGAGATCCAGGCGAAGGAGATCGTCTACCTGCGCCAGCAGGTTAATCGGCTGACCGCCAAGCACACCGGGCAGCCGGTGGAGCAGATCGAACGCGACTTTGACCGCGATCGCTACATGTCGGCGGAGGAGGCGAAGGCCTACGGGCTGATCGACCACGTGATAGCGGCGCCGGTGCCCGTCCTGGCACCGTGACCCCCCTCAGCATGACGGCGCGGATCCGCGCCACCCCGGAGCGCGTGTATCGCGCGCTGCTCGATCCGACGCTCATTCCCCTGTGGCGAGTGCCGTCGGGGATGACGTGCACTGTGCACGAGTTCGAACCGCGCGTGGGGGGACGGTTCCGTGTCTCCCTCACGTACGACGGCGGTACGAACGATGGGAAGTCGGACGCGCACACCGACACCTACTTCGGTCACTTCGAAGCCCTCGTGCCGAACCAGCGGGTCGTCGAAGTGCTCGAGTTCGAGACGACCGACCCGGCGTTCCAGGGGCGCATGCGCATCACGACGGACCTCGCGGCAACTGCCGACGGCACGGAGTTGTCCGCGACGCACGAAGGGCTCCCCGCCGCGGTGTCGCCATCAGACAACGAAATCGGATGGCGCGAGTCGCTCGCGAAGCTGGCCAAACTCGTCGCGGGCTGAATTGGGGTCAGAGTCAACGAACCCAATTCTCATTGACTCTGACCCCAGCTCTGACCCCAGCTCTGACCCCAGCATCCGCGGCGCCGGCAGATTTGCGCCGGAGACGCGCGCGGGACAGCTTGCTCCGCGCCGTTTCCCCCACCGCTCACTCCACTCCGCCCCGCCCATGAAGAAGTGGCTGCGTCGTATCGCGCTTTCGGTCGTCGTCCTGCTGCTCGTCGTCGTGGTCACGGGGGTCTGCTACGAAATGCTCGGCCGCCGCGCCGCGGCGCGCGACTTCCCGCCCACGGGCAAGCTGGTCGACATCGGCGGACGACGCATCCACGTCGATTGTCGCGGGACCGGATCGCCGACCGTGGTCCTCGTCTCGGGGCTCGACATCAACGGGGCGCTCGCCTGGTCGGCCGTGCACGACTCCATCGCGCTCACCGCGCGCACCTGCGCCTACAGCCGCGCCGGCATCATGTGGAGCGATCCGTCGCCCGACGCGGTCACCGCCAAGGGAGTCGCCGATGATCTGCATGCCGCCCTCACCAAGGCTGGCGAACAGCCCCCCTTCGTGATGGTCGGGCACTCGCTCGGCGGGCCGTACATCATGGCGTACACCAAGGAGTACGGGACTGACGTCGCGGGGCTGGTGATGGTCGACGCCTCGCACCCCGAGCAGTTGCAACGGTTGGCTGATGTCGCCCCGATGGCTGCGAACCCCGAGTCCGTATTGGCTCCCATCAAGATCGCGTCGGCGCTCTCGTGGGCCGGCGTCGCCCGATTTGCCACCAGCCGCGCGCCGCGCATGCCGAACCAGAGCGAGGCGATCGCACTGGCGTCGAGTGCCTACTCCACGCATTCGCTCCCGGGGGCGCTCAAGGAGATGGTCGCCCTTCGCGCCATCTTCGACGAAGCCGGTACCTTCCGCCAACTCGGCGATCGCCCGCTCTTCGTGCTCACGGCGATGAAGCCGATGACCGACGCCGAGCGCACCACGCTCAAGCTCACGCCCGAGAAGGGGAAGGAGTTCAAGGCGCTGTGGAAGGCGATGCACGACGACGAAGCGTCGTGGTCGACGCGCAGTCAGCATCGCGTGCTCGACGATGCGACGCACTACATCCAGTACGATCGTCCTGATGCGGTGATCGACGCGGTGCGGAGCGTGGTGGACACCGTGCGGGCGGGGACGAAGGTCGCGTCCGTGGGCGCGGCGGCGCCGGCTCGTTAGGGCGTCCGCTCAGGCCACCTCCGCGCGCAGCACGAAGGGCGTGATGAGTCAGCGCGCCCCGCGCCACCAATCGGCGAGCATCCAGCACGTGATGGGGAGCACCACCGCGTAGCCCAGCACCCCCACCAGCTGCAAGCGCATGTTGCCGACCGCCGGGCCCACGAGCCCGGCGAGGCAGAGCAGGCCGCCCGTCGCGAACGCGCGCCGCACGGCGCCTGCGCGCCCTGTTTCCTCGAAGCTCGCCGCGGCCCCGAGGAGCGCGAGGCCGAGCAGGAGATCCCACGCGGTGAGTTCGGCGGCGTAGAGTGCCGACGGCCAGGCCAGTCCAGCGGTCCCGAGCTGTCGAAGCGCCGTCAGCTCCACGACGTGCACCACGCAGGTGATGCCGGCAAAAGCGATCGTGAACGAGAGGGCGAGCAGGCTCGCGAGTTTGCGATGTGCCGGCGTGTCGTCGTGCAGCGCCGCCATCATCACGACGAGCGCCAGCGACGAGACGATCGTCAGCACCTCCATGACGGCGAGGATGGGGTCGCCGATCGGTTCCGACAGCCCATGGCGCGCGAAGCCGAAACCGAGCGCGACGAGGTAGAGCGCGCCGATGCCGACGAGGGTAAGGGCGGCGAGACGGCCGACAGGGGACCGGTGCATGCGTCGTCCTTACGGTTTGACGCCTGACTTTGGCGGCGACTCCACCACCCGCCCCCCACGAATGACAAACGCCGGCGTGCGCAAGGCGCGAATGCTCTGTGTCGGGTCGGCACGATACACCAACAGGTCGGCCACCTTCCCCACCTCCACTGCACCGAGCGTCTTCTCCACGCCGATCGCCTTCGCGCCCGTTGCCGTCGCCGCCTGAATCACCTGCACCGGCGTAAGCCCGACCGAGTCGACCAGCGTCTCGATCTCGTCAAAGATCGAGACGCCGTCCGTGCCGACCGTGAGCGGGATCCCGAGCTTGTGGGCGCTTCGAGTAAGCGCGATGGCCCATCGCCAGGCCGCGTCGCCCACCGCGCCGCGCATGACGGCCACGGTCGGGTCGAGGATGACCCCGCGCGTCTTGAGTGTGCCGAGCACCGCCAGCACCAACGAATCGTCAGGCGCAACCGAGCGGTAGGGCGCCGGCGGGCCGAAGGGGTTGAACTTGTGTGGTCGGTCATAGTGCGCCGGCAGTGTGGTGGCGCGCTCCCAGACCAGGAGCGCCGCGTGCGAGACCACGTCGATGTCGGCGGCGGCGACCTCCGAGGGGCGCATGGGGAAGACGGTCGCGTGACTCCAGACGCGCATGCCGGCGTCGTGCGCCGCCGTGGCGATCTTGCGCACCAGGGAAGGGGCGAGGTCCGAATAGATCTTGATCCCCGTCGCGCCGCTCTCTCGCGCGCTGCGCAACGCGCTCGTGAGGTCGGTGGAATCGGACACGGAGAGCAGCCACGGGACCGTGCCGCGCCTGGAGAAGTGCCTCACTCGCGGGTCGTCACGCATGAACGGCGCCCCCGCCCAGAGCGCGGAGCTGTACACGCGCGGGTAGCGCGCCGAGTCCGCTCCGCCGGCGAGCCTGGCATAGTCGGGCGCACAGCAGGCCATCTCGCGGATCGTGGTGACGCCCGCTCGCAGCATCGAGTCGAGGCGCGCGCGCACGGCAACCGTGTCGCGCGGATCGAGGTGCACGTGGCTGTCGATCAACCCCGGGGTCACGAAGGCGCTGTCCACGTCGAGCGTGGAGCGATCGTCTGGCGTTGAAGGGTGAAGCGCCGTGATTCGCCCGTCGCGCACCTCGATCGTCTGGCCGGGACGGGGCACGTTGCCGTTGCCATCGATCACCGTGACGTTGGCCAGGACCAGGTCCGGCGGCGATTGCGTGGTGGGGGCCGCGTCCCGCGGCGCACAGGCCATTGAGGGGACAGCAAGCGCTGCGACGAGCCATCGGTACGTGTTCATCCTGGCGATTCCCGATTCAAGGGACCGGCGAACACCCGCCGCCTGCGGCGATGCGCCGCCGGCCCGTGGGAAGCTGCGGCGCGTGGCGGGGTGGGGCAATTGGCCTGACGGGCAATTGGGGTCAGAGTCAACGAACCAAATTCTCGTCGGCTCTGACCCCAGCTCTGACCCCA
Source organism: uncultured Gemmatimonadaceae bacterium (assembly GCA_964560345.1). Lineage (GTDB taxonomy): Bacteria > Gemmatimonadota > Gemmatimonadetes > Gemmatimonadales > Gemmatimonadaceae > SCN-70-22. The sequence continues at coordinate 6,556 of CAZLLP010000111.1, read as the reverse complement.
GCTCTGACCCCAAGCCTCCTCGACCTAACGATCGCCCCTACGGGGCACTACTGTCCCGCACCGCGTTTCTCCCCCCGCCGCTCGGTCCAATCTCCTCCGGCAACCGCCATGCGCCTGGCCCCCCTGATCGCACTGCTCGCTGTCACCGCCTGCCAACGCGCCGCGCCGCCAGCCGCCGCAACCCCGTCCCGCTTCCTCTACGTCTGGGCAGGCGACGAGGACCAGAAGGAGTCCGACTTTCTCGCCGTCATCGACGTGCGCGACGACAGCCCAACCTTTGGCCAGGTGCTCACCACCACGCCGGTCGGCATGACGGGGACGCTTCCGCATCACCTCGAGTACTCCCTCCCCGATTCCACGCAGCTCCTCTTCGCCAACGGTCATCATCACGAGGCGATCTTCCTCTTCAACACCAGTGACGCCGAACATCCGCGTTTCGTGCGGCAGCTCCCGCCGGTCGCGCCGTATCGATTTCCGCACGACATGGTGCGCCTCCCCAACGGCAACGTCCTCGTCGGCTTCCTGCGCAGCAACGGCGCCAGCCCGCTCGCGGGGGACTCTACCATGCCCGGCGGACACGGCGGGATCGCCGAACTCGACACCGCCGGAACGCTGATTCGTTCAGCGAGCGCCGCTGACTCGGCGTTCACGGTCCCCATTCGCCCCTATTCGTTCGCGATGCTCCCGGCGATCGACCGCATCCTCATGACCAGCGCCCCGATGATGGAGGACACGAGCGCCGACGTGGTACAGATGTGGCGCATGTCCGACCTCACGCTGCTCGGCACCACGCAGGTGCCGAATGCCAAACTGGCGAATGGTGACGAGCTCCCGAGCGGGCGGGCGATGCCCTTCGAGCCGCGTGTGATGCCCGATGGGTCGATCCTCTTCAACGCCTACGGGTGCGGCCTGTATCGCGTCACGGCGCTTGACCAGGTGCATCCGGTGATCCAGAACGTCCTCACCTTCCCGGTTCCTGCTGGGCAGCTCGGCTCGTGCGGCATTCCGCTGGTAGTCGGGCACTACTGGCTGATGGCGGTGGGGGCCATGCACGCCGTGATCGCGCTCGACATCAGGGATCCGGCACATCCCGTCGAGGTGGCGCGCCTGCAGGCCGACTCGGTCTTCCGTCCGCACTGGCTGGCGAAGGATCCGGGATCGGACCGCATCGTCGTCGGCGCCGAAAACGGTGGTGAGCAGCGCATGCTCCTCGCTTACGTCGACTCGACGACCGGGCAACTGCGGTGGGATGAGCGCCTGAAGCTCCCCGACGGCACCCTCGGGATCACCTTCCTGCGTGCCGAGTGGCCGCACGGTCGCACCGGAAACGCCTTTGGGCACGCGGCGCTGTTTCGGCGGTGAGGTGGGGAGAGCGATCGGGGGGCCGCGCTGGGGTCAGAGCTGGGGTCAGAGCTGGGGTCAGAGCGCCATGGCAACCTCGCGCGCTCTGACCCCATGAACCACTTCAAGGACTCGCTTCAAGGACTCTGACCCCTTGAACGACCTCTTGAACGACCCCTTGAACGTGACCGCTTGAACTCTCGAGTCACGCCGACTCAGCTCGCCGGCTTGGTCCCCGTCGACTGCCACTGCACCATGTCCTGGAAACCCTGCACGACTTTGGCGGCCGGGATGGCACAGTGCCCGAAGCTGTTCTCGCGGCGCTGGAGCAGGTTCCCCGCGGCGCCAGCGGCGGTGGCTCGCGCCAGCAGCTCGGTCTCGTGGAAGTACGGCACTGCCGGATCCCACGTGTTGTGGATCGTGAGCACGGGCATCCGCAGCGCGCCGGTGGGCGAGAAGTGGCGCTCCAGATAGTTAGTCGCCTGCACGTCGGCTGCATACCGCGTGACGTTGGCGTTCGCGGCGGCCACGGCGGGGGCCAGCATGGCCGGCGGGAGCCATGGCGTGGCGCTCAAGGCGTAGGTGGTCTTGGCGTTGTCGAACGGCGACGACCCCGGGACCAGGTCGACGATGTTGTTGATGCCACGGGCGTGGAAGCTCAGCGCCCCGTACAGCGAGCCCACGAGCGTCTGGAAGGTGACCCCCGCCGGATCGGTCGGGTTGGCCGACGGGACACCCGGGAGCGGGGTCTGCTGCATGCTGGCGATGGCGAAGAGCCCCGCCGGGTTCGACTGCACCGCGCCGATCACCTGCGGGAGCGTGATGATGGTTCCTGCGGGGACCCCTTCCACGTTGCCGGGGAAGCGCCCCGGGAAGAAGACGTCGGCCAGCGCGCGCACGTTCCCTAGGTACTGCGTCTCCAGCAGCGATCCGCCCACCATGCCGCACATCAGCAGCGCGCCGTTGTATTGGTCGGGATACTGCTCGGCGAGCGAGAGGGCGATGCCGCCACCCAGCGAGTGACCGACGAGAAAAGACCGCGTGGGGGAGCGACCGAGTTCCGAGGCGAGCAGCCCGCGGAGCTGGTGGGTGCGCTGCGCCCCGTCCTTCACGACAAAGCCGTTGTCGGAGTAGCTGGAGTAGGCCACAGCGTAGCCCATCCCCCCGAACTGGTCTCGGACGTTGTACAGCGCGTCCTGGTCGCGCAGGTCGACCGGCGATTCGGCGTCGCGAAAGCCGTGCATGTAGTAGACGGCGTCGCCGTTCCAGTTGCGCGGGACGTAGAGCCCGAACTTCGAGCCCGGGCCCGTCTCCCCTTCGACAATGCGCTGCCACGGCCCGGTGGTGGGCTCGGTGACGACGCCGTTGGAGCGCATGGCCGTGGACGGCGGGGCAACGAGCTTCGACGGGACGTCGTCGCTGCAGGCGCCGAACGCGATGGCGAGGGCGGGGAGCCAGGTGCGGGTCCTCGTGATACGTGACATCCGAAGCCTCCTGTGGAGTTGGCGCCGGCTGGAGGTGAATCCCTCGTGGATCCCGCCGCGCAACCGACAGGGACCAAGGTCGGAACGCGCGACAATCGGAGGCATACAGCGGATGACGTAGTGCGGCGCTCGGAATGACGTATGTCGATCGCGCGGAGACGGATGCGGCGTCACGTGTTCTCGGACCAGCGTTCATACGATCGACCGATGACGTATCGCAGGGCACAGAGCGGTGACGGCGTGGTGGGCAGATTGTGACTGTGATGCGGTCCGGCGGATCTCGCGGGCGCCAGCCGATGCGGGCAGCTTCCCGTACCGCCCAGCATCCTCCAGCACTTTCCTGCAACAGGAGCACGGCATGTCGAGTGGGCTCGGACGGTTCGTGGCAGTGGGTGTCCTCATGTTGGCCGCCGCGTGCGGCAGCGAGCAGAAAGCCGCCGACCGCGTGCTGGTTACGGAGCCGTCGCTGGCCAGGGGGGCGCCATCGGCCATTCGCACGGTGACGGTCGCCCCATCGTCGGCATCGCTCGCGGTCGGGGCCACGGTGCAGCTGACGGCGACGGCGCGCGACAACAAGGGGAACGTGATCGCCGCAACCTTCACCTGGACGAGCAGCAACGCCGCGGTGGCCACCGTCTCGGCCAGCGGTCTCGTCACCGGAATCTCGGGTGGTTCCGCGACGATCAGGGCGACGACCGGCAGCAAGAGCGGCAGTGCGGCCCTGACCGTCACCGGCGGGCCGCCACCGACCGGTGAGGTGATGATTGCCGCCGGCGACATCGCGCAGTGCAGCAGCAGCAACGACGAGGCGACCGCATCGGTGGTGAGCGGAATTGCCGGCACCGTCGCGGTGCTGGGCGACAACGCCTACGAGAACGGGAGCGCGAGCGACTACGCCAACTGCTACGACCCGTCGTGGGGGGCGTTCAAGGCGCGCACCAAGCCGTCGGTGGGAAATCACGAGTACCAGACCACCGGGGCGAGCGGCTACTACAACTACTTCGGCGCGGCCGCCGGCGATCCGGCCAAGGGGTACTACTCCTACGACCTCGGCGCCTGGCACATCGTGGTCCTCAACAGCAACTGCGCGTTTGTCTCCTGTGCCGCCGGTTCGGCGCAGGAGCAATGGTTGCGGGCCGACCTTGCCGCCAACACCAAGGCCTGCACCCTCGCCTACTGGCATCATCCCCGCTTCAACTCCGGGAGCACGCACGGCAACAACACGGCCGTGGCCCCGTTCTGGGATGCGCTGTACCAGTATGGCGCCGAGGTGATCCTCAACGGGCACGAACACGTGTACGAACGTTTTGCCCCGCAGACGCCATCGGCCGTCGCCGACGCCGCCGCCGGCATTCGCGAGTTCGTGGTCGGCACCGGGGGGCGCAGCTTCTACGCGTTCGGGACGCCGAAGGCCAATTCCGAAGTCCGAAACAACGACACCTACGGCGTGCTGCAGTTGACGTTAGGCTCGGGAAGCTACTCGTGGCAGTTCCGGCGCGCCGCGGGCGGGACGTTCACCGACAGCGGCACCGGAGTCTGTCACTAGCGACGCAGCGATCGGCGAGGCTCCGCGCCATCGCGATCGTCGTGTGCCAAAGTGGGGGAGTGGCCCTGAGCTGTGCGTTCAGGGGCGCTCCCCCGCGGCACTTCCCTCACATGGCTGTCGGGGGATTGCAGGAGAGGGTGAGCGTTCGCGGAGATGAATGCGGTTGGCTGGGTCACCCGACCCATTCGCCATCCGGCTGGTTGGTGACACTCTGCTGGGCATGAAGGCGTGGACTCGTTGCACCTCCTCCCGCATCAGTCGCGGGGTGCGCACCTGAACGCCTTCTCCCTTCACCGACTCCTGGAGCAATCCATGTCCCCCCTTCGCACGACCCTCGACACCTACGACGCACGCCTCACCCGCTGGACCGCCCGTCACGCGGTGACGGCGCTGCGGATCAGCGTCGGCGTCGTCTTTCTCTGGTTTGGTATCCTCAAGTTCTTCCCCGGCATGAGTCCGGCGCAGGAGTTGGCGTCGCGCACCATCGGGCTGTTGTCGTTAGGCCTGGTCCCGCCATCGGTGTCGGTCCCGCTGCTGGCGCTCCTCGAGACGACCATCGGGCTCGGGCTCGTCGCCGGTCGCTACCTGCGGGCGACAGTTCTCCTGCTCCTCCTGCAGATGGTGGGGACGGTGACGCCGCTGCTGCTCTTCCCCGGCGAGACCTTCACGCGCTTTCCCATCGCCCCGACGCTCGAGGGACAGTACATCATCAAGAACCTGGTGCTGGTGAGCGCGGCGATCCTGATCGGTGCCACCGTGCGCGGCGGGATGCTGATCGCCGACCCGGTGGCTGCGCGTGAGGCGCGGGAACGGGAGGGGCGCTGACGCGACGGCGCTTGGGGGTGGCGGACCGTTGTTCCTGCGCGGAATATGGTGGCCACCGCTCTCCCACGGCTCCACCCGACTCCCGCCATGACCTCCCGTCGCTCCGTCATCAAGCTCGGCGCCGCCGCCGTCTTCGCCCCGATGTTCAACCGCGGGCGCTTCACGCTCCCGCACATCCCGCAGCAGCAGTACTCGACGCGCGCCATCGATCTCATGAAGCGCGCGGTGGTGATCGACATGCTCGCGCCGCTGCACATCGGGTCCAACGGCAACAAGTGGCTCACGAAGCCTTCGTCGATCACCACCGAGGACTTCGCGCCCTTCCTGGCGTCGGGGATCAACGTCTTCCACACGGCGGTTGGCTTTGGCGGGCCTAACGCGTACATCAGTGGGCAGCAGTTCTTCCACCGGCAGAACTCGATGATTGCCGAGCGCCCGGACCTGTTCATCCGCATCGACTCGGCCGACGATTTTGCGAAGATCAAGGGCTCCGGGCGCATCGGGATCCTCCTCGGCGCGCAGAACTCGGATCACTTCGTGCGCCCCGATTTCCGCGGCGACATGTTCGCCACGGTGGACGAGTTCTTCCTGTACGGGCAGCGCGTCTCGCAGCTCACGTACAATTCGCAGAACTGGTTTGCCAGCGGCTCGACCGAACGCGTGGATGGCGGGATCTCCGACCTTGGGGCATCGCTCATCGAGCGGATGAACAAGGTCGGGATGGCGGTCGACACGTCGCACTGCGGCGATCGCACCACGCTCGATGCGCTGGCGCTGTCAAAGAAGCCGGCGCTCGTCACGCACTCGAATGCGCGCGCGCTGGCCAACAACCACCCGCGCTGCAAGCCCGACGAGGTGATCCGCGCCGTGGGGAAGGCCGGGAGTGTCATGGGGATCACCGGCGTGCGCATGTTCGTGAAGGGGAACGAACCCACGACGGTCGAGGACTTCTTCAACCACATCGACTACGTGGCGAAGATGATCGGTGTGGAGCATGTCGGGATCGGGAGCGACAGCGACCTGCAGGGCTACGACGACATGCCGCCTGACGAGTACAAGCGCCTCAAGGACAGCTACAAGGGGAGCTACGGCTTCCGCGACAAGATCGACATCGAGGGGATCGACCATCCCAAGCGCATGTTCGATGTCACCGAGGGGCTCATTCGTCGCAAGTACAGCGACGACCAGATCATCGGGATCCTGGGGGGGAACTTCCAGCGTGTGCTGACCGACATCTGGGCGGGGATGCCCGGGAAGTAGCAGCCGGGTCAGAGCGGAGTGTTCATGGGGGTTTTCATGGGGTCAGAGTCCTTGAACGATTTCAAGGACTCTGACCCCATGAAACACTTCAAGGACTCTG
>CAZLLP010000110.1:0-18634 GCA_964560345.1 uncultured Gemmatimonadaceae bacterium | reverse complement strand
CGCGACATGATCCGCGCCACCTCGCTCCCGTGGACGGAGAAGTACACGCACCAGGCGCTCTGGAACTGGAACCTCCCCAACCCCGCGTACCACGGCGCCTTTCACTACGACTGGACGAGCGACGACGAGTACTACTGGACGTCGGCCTTCCGCCTGTGGGGCGACCTGATCTACGAGTTCAACAAGCGCGGCGGGCGCGTCGCCTTCGGGACCGACGACAACTACATCTGGGCCACGCCGGGCTTCTCGTCCATCCGCGAGCTGCAACTGCAACGCGAGACGGGGATGCACAACCTGGAGGTCCTCAAGACCGCCACCTACAACTCGGCAGCCACCCTTCTCGAGCCGCAGCTCGGCCTGGTGCGTCCCGGCTACAAGGCCGACCTCCTCCTGGTCGATGGCAACCCGGCCGCGAACCTCAAGTTCATGTACTCGTTCGGCGACCTCACGCTCGACCGGGATGGCAAGATGTACCGCACGAAGGGGATCGTGCACACCATCAAGGACGGCGTGGTGATGAACAACGACAAGCTGATGGCCGAAGTGGAGCGCATGGTGCAGGCGTCGCGCAAGCTCGCGCCGGCCAACGATCCGGTGCGCGACCCGTTCAAGGTGACGAAGATCGTCCCCTGAACGAGCGGAGTGGCGCGCCGCGCCATTCGGTCGCGCTACCCGTCGAGCGCGGCGACGAACTGCGCGAACGACAGGTCGCCCGCTACCTCGATGCGCGGGAGGTCGAAGGGGGGAGCGGTGAGGGATGCCGCTCCCCCTTTGCACGTGACGGCAAGGCGATAGCCGGCCGTGGCGGTCATCGCCATCGTCGCCCAGTCGCCGTCGCCGTACGGATAGGCGAGCGTGTCGGTCTCGCTCCCCAGCAGCGTCGTGAGCGCCGCCCGCGAGTCGCGAAGTTCGCGCGCGGCGCTCGCCGCGTCGATCCCGGTCAGGAACGGATGGGTGACGGTGTGCGACCCGAACTCCACCCCCTCGCGGTGCAGCTGGCGGATGGTCGCCGCATCGAGCAGCGGGACCGGTTCGGCGAGGGCGCGATCCCACACGCTCTCGCGCCCCACGAGACCCGTCACCACGAACACCGTCGCCACCTGTCCCAGCGCCCGCATCACCGGCCAGGCCTCGGTGGCAAAGTCGGCGTAGGCATCGTCGAACGTGACCGCCACGCAGCGTCCGGGAATGGGCTGCCGCCGCCGCAGCGCACGCCCCCACTCCCCCAGCGAGACGGTGCGATAGCCGGCATCGCGCAGGTAGTGCATCTGCTCCGCAAACCGCGCCGGGGTGATGCGCCAGCGCGCCGTGGCCGCTGGGCCGTCAGCGGCAACGCTGTGGTACATCAGGATGGGGAGGCGAGACGTCACGGGTGGCGGTTCGCTGATCGTCGCCGCCGCAGCAGGAGACGAGGCCGGAGTCGCCGAGCGCGGGGCGCCGCGCACGAAGAAGTGCCGCGCCACCTCGTCCACCGGTGGCATCGCCACGGCATCGATGATCTCGACCGGCGCCACGGGGCGCCCGCTGCTCGCGCCCTCGCGCTCGAAGACCGAAATGCGGTAGTAGGGGGTCCGCAGCTCCTGCACCAGCGTGAGTCCGCGCACCTGCGAGAGTTCGTCGACGATGACGCGCGCCCCGAAGGGCATGGCCCAGTCGAAGCCCGGCAGATGCGGATCGTCGACCAGGAGATTGGCGTGCGCCGTCACCAGCCGGCCGCCAGGCGCAAGCAGCGAGACGATGCGCTCCCCCAGCGCGCGCACCGCGGCGCGCGAGGCGGCGTAGTACAGCACTTCGCAACACGTCACCAGGTCGTAGCGCCCGTCGACCGCCCGCACGAGCTCCGGATCGAACAGGTCGGCGCGCCGGAACGCGGCATGCGCGAAGTGGCGGCATCGCTCTTCGGCGCGCTCGATGGCCAGCGCCGAGATGTCGGCGGCCACCAGCTGCTCCACGTGCCCGGCGAGTCGCTCGGTGAAGTGTCCCTCGGCGCAGGCCAGTTCGAGCGCCCGCCGTGGCGCGTGCGCGAGCGCCAGCTCCAGTGTCTGCGCGTACTTTCGCACCTCGTACGGCGAGTCGTACAGCCAGGGGTCGCGCCCCTTCGCAAAGCACGCCTCGAAGTGGTGCCGTCCGTAGTTCTCGAGCTGTCCCACGCTACGCGCCGCCGCCGGCGTCACGCGACGCCCGGTGATCGGCGTGACGCGAACCGCGCGCGTCGCCTCGGCGCGCCAGCGTTCGTGCTGCGATGCGAGGCGCGCGCCTAACGGGCGCCGTTCGTCGAGCGGCACGCCGATCAATCCATCGCGCACCGCCTGGCGCCCCAGCTCCGTCCCCAGTTCGTCGGTGATCACCGCCTGTCGCTCGTGCGGTGGGTATCCGAGCAGTGCATCGCGGCGATAGAAGTCGCCGAGGGCGGCGGCGGGGCGCTCCCAGATTTCCTGCAGCAGGACCGTCCACCCCACCTGGTCGTGCAGCGACACCCCCTGCAGTGGGTGTGGCGAGGTCGTGAGCGTACACGAGCCGCGCTTCACCTGGACCTCGCCGTCCCCCTTTCGTTCCTGCCGCAGCGAGGGGTAGACCAGCTTCTCGAGGTAGCGGCGCAGCACCTCCCACCAGTGCTGCGAGGCGGCCACCTCGGCGATGGTGACCGGGTCGACCACGCCGTCGATCGCCGGGACGACGATCTTTCCGAGCGCGGTGCCGTCATACGTGAGGTCGAGTACGACGACGCCGATCCCGCGCGGGACGGTGAGTGGCGCGAGCGGACGATCGAGCGCGATGTGCCGGCGCGCCGTCAGATGCAAATCGAGGTCGGCGGCTGGCGCCGTGTGGGCGATGCGCGACTCGAGGGCACGCAGGACGCGCGTGTCGAAGCCCGGTGAGGTGAGCGACGGCCACGCGGCCAGGATCGCCTGCAGCGAGGCGAAGTACGTCTCCCAGCGCTCGGCCAGTCGCGACACCGGGATCGCCAGCCCGCTCACGAAGCTCCACTCGAGGAAGTCGGCGAAACGACCGGCCTCGGGGAGCGCGGGCGGGAGCGAACCAACGATCGACAGCACCTCGGGCGGCGACATCCCCGCGCACAGCGCCTGTCCCGCCACCCAGGCGCACCACAGGTGCAGGCGCATGGGCATCTCGTGCGCTGGGCGCCCCTGCGCGCGCTGCGGGTGCGGATGCGTGACGCGCGCGTCGGCCGAGTGCGCCCGCTCGATCACGCGCGCACCGTCGCGACGCAACAGCGCCGCACGCGTGGAGAGCGTGTTGGGGCGCGTGAGGTAGAACGCCTTGGTCTCGGTGCGTTCGATGATGCGAATCCCCTTTCGCGTCAGGCGCAGCCAGAGGTCCCAGTCCTCGCACGTGCTCAGCGATTCGTCGAATCCCCCCACGTCGCGCACGAGCGACGTGCGTGTGAGCGCGGCGTGAATCGTGATCGGGCACCCACCGGCGCACGCTTCGAACGGATCCTGCCCAAAGCGCGGCGGGTCGCGCTGCAGCAGCGTCCCCTCGGTGTCGACGCGTTGCCAGCCCCACGCAATCAGATCGGCCTCGCCCGACGTATCGAGCGCCGCCAGCGATGCCTCGAGCATGTCGGGGGCAATCCAGTCGTCGGCATCCAGGAAGAGGAGCCACTCGCCTAACGCGGACGCGAGCGCGGTGTTGCGCGCGGCGCTCGCGCCAGCTCTCGGCGACGCCACCACGCGCACGCGCGCGTCGCGCGACGCGACGTCGCGGGCGATGTCGGCGGTGGCGTCGTTCGAACGATCGTCGGCGACGATCGCTTCCCACTCGCCGAAGCTCTGCTGCGCCAGCGAGTCGAGCGCGCGCGCGAGCGTCGCGGCCGCGTTGTGCGCGGGGATGATCACCGAGACGCGAGGAGGGCGCCGGTCAGCCATGGTGCGCACCGCCGATCGTCCGAGACACATCGAATTGTGTGTCCCACGGGTCCTGTGGAGCCAACGGGCGCGCAAACCCGTGGCGCCGCGCGTGGGCGATCGTGCGCACGACATTCAGCGGCCCTGCCACGAAGCCGCGCACCTCGGCCCACACCAGCGACCACGGCGTGCTGATGCGCCCCAGCAAGCGATCGCGCGTGCGCCGCACGAGGTGTCGATTCACATCGAGCCCCAGGTGCCAGAGTCCGCGCACGTCGCCAAAGCGCGTAAGCAGCGCCGCGTGATAGGCCACGTGTCCGCTACTGTAGTTGCGCAATTGCCGGGCGAGCGCAGGGATCGTGTCACGGTGACGGTGCCAGACAAAGGCGCGCGGTTCATACGCAATGCTGCCACCGGCGTGCAGCGTGCGATAGAAGAACTCGGTGTCCTCACCCACGCCGCTCGGCGTTCCCGGACCCAGGCTCGTGTCGAGCGGCCCGACATGCGGCTGGCGCAGCCAGCTCGCGCGCACCGCCTGGTTGGCCGTACCGCCAAGGTCCCAGGTGCGGGGGACGAAGCGTCGCGACGCATGCAGCCAGCGCTGGTCGGCAAGCCATGGCCAGTAGCCACGTCCCAGCCCGCCGTACAGCTCGAACTGCCAGTGCGATTCGGCGTCGAGCCTGAGCGGGAGCACGTTGCCGGTCACGACCTGCACGTCGTCGCGCGCGAACGGGGCGACGAGGTGTTCGAGCCAGCCGTCGCCCACCGTCACGTCGTCGTCGGTCATGGCGATGATCTCGCCGCGGCTGGCGGCAAAGCCGGCGTTGCGCGCGTACGAGACGCCGGGGCGATCCTCCGAGACGAGTCGCACGGCGGGAAAGTCCGCGACGACCGGCGGCGTGAGCCTCGACGCCGGGTTGTTGTCGACGACGATGATCTCGACCGGGCGCTGGTAGTGCGCGGCACACAGCTCGCGAAGGCAGCGTCGCAGGTCGTCGGGGCGGTCGCGGGTGGGGATGACGATGGAGACGGGGACGTGCGCCGGGAGGGCGTCGGGCCACGCGGCGGAGGCCGAACGCGGCGTGGCGGTGGTGGCGTCGTGCGTGGCGAGCAGGTCGAGCGCGTGCCCCCCCTGCCACAGCATCGCCGCCGCCAGCGCGTCCGACAGTTGCAACGCGCTCCACGGTGCGCTCCCGGCGGGGAGGTCGGCGTGTCCGACCGCGATCCCGCGATGCATCGCCACCACGCGAACGCCCAGCGGGGCGTCGGCGACGAGCGCCGGCGGGATCTCCGCCTCGACGTCGAGCTGCGCCACGTTGCCGACGGTGCGCGTCGCGTTGCGGCTGGCGACTTCGTGTTGCGTGGCGAGATCGCGAGTGGCGTCGCGCGCCGGATCGCGCAGCTCGAGTGCGCCGTCGCGCCGCGCGATCTCGGCCGCCTCGCGCTGCGCGGTAGCCCAGCGCCACGGCGACGCCACCGCCATGGCCACCTCGCCGGCCACCAGCGACGCCGGATAGTCCTCCAGCTGCAACAGGCTCCGCGCCAGGCGCGTGGCCCAGTGCTGCGCCATCCACAGCCAGACGTACGTGTTCCCCCACCGCTCGTCGGGATACGCGCGCCAGCTGCGCAACAGGTAACTCCCCATCCCCGAGCCCCAGGTGGCCAGTTGGCGGTGCAGGACATCGAGGTCGCGCCGGTGCGCGTGGCGGATGAGCGCGGCCGGCTCGTACACCAGTCCGTAGCCCGCCTTGAGGACGCGAAAGTACATCTCCAGGTCGCCGGCCCCCTGCGTGGCGGTCCCCACGTCGAGTGCCGGGTCGAAGCCGCCTAACGTGGCGAACAGCTCGCGCCGGAACGCCATGTTCGCCCCGGTGCCAAACTGTCCGGTCCCCATCCACTGCCGTCCGATCGGCGTCCCCGTGCGGGGATCCATGCGATACCAGCGCCGGTCGTAGCCGCGATTGAAGCCGCCGTACGCTTCAAACAGCCACTGCGCCTCGGTCTCCAGCTCGAGCGGGAAGACGAGCCCCGTCACGCACCCCAGCAGCGGATCGGAGGCGAAGGGGGCCACGAGCGCCGACACCCACTGCGCGTCGGCGACGCAGTCGTCGTCGGTGAAGGCCACGATCTCGCCGCGCGCTTCGGCGATGGCGCGATTGCGCGCCCAGTCCAGCCCGGGGCGCGACTCGCGCACGTACCGCACGGCGGGGAACTGCGTGCGACAGAGCGTCGCCGTCGCGTCGGTCGCCGGCGCGTTGTCGACCACCACGATCTCCGTCTCCCCCGCATAGTCCTGCGCGAGCAGCGAGGCGAGCGCGCGCGAGAGGTCGCGCGTCCGATCGCGCGTGCACACGGCGATCGTCACCGACGGCAGCGGGAGCGCTTCGCCGGGCCGCAATCCGTTTCGCGCTTCGAGTCGCGCACACAGCCTGGCGCGCAACAATGGCACCGAGACCCGCTCGATTGCCGCGCGCCACTCGCCGTCGTGCAGCACCCCGTTCTCCACGGGGATCACGGCGTGTCCCACCGGGCGCCCCTTCCAGCGCCACAGCACGCAGGCACTGCGCGCCCCCGCCTTCACACGCGGGCGTTCTGACGACTGCTCCAGCGCGACCTCGATCACCTCGATCGGGAGCGAAGGGATCAATGCTCGCTCCACTGCGCGGCGTACGCCTGCACCACATCCGCCGTGGCCCCGTCCATCCGCACGGCGCCGTGATCGAGCCAGACCGCCCGCTCGCACATCGTCCCGATCGAATCCAGATCGTGCGACACCACCACCATCGTCCCGCCACGCGCGCGATGCTCGGCTAACCGTTGGTAGCAGCGCGTGCGAAACTCCTCGTCTCCCACCGCCATCACCTCGTCGAGCAGGAGGACATCGGGCGCGGCGTTCACCGCGATGGCGAAGGCCAGGCGCGAGCGCATCCCCGACGAGTAGTACTTGAGCGGGACATCGGCGAACTCCTCGACACCGGCAAAGTCGAAGACCTCATCGCGTCGCGACACGATCTCGTGGCGCGTGAGTCCGAGCGCGGCGCTGTACAGCCGCAGGTTCTCCGCCCCGGTGAGGTCGGGCTGGAACGTGCTCCCCAGTTCGATGACGGCGACCACGCGCCCCGAGCAGGTGATGCTTCCGGTGGTTGGAGGATAGATCCCGGCCATCAGGCGGAGCGCGGTGCTCTTTCCCGATCCGTTCGAGCCGATCAGCGCCACCGACTCGCCGCGCGCGACCTCGAGGTCGAGCCCCGCCAGCTCGAACTTGGGATGGCGCACGTGCAGCGGTCGTCCCCGCACCGTGCGCACCACCAGCTCGGTGAGCGAGGTGGTGCGGTGATCGTAGTGGTAGAAACGCTTCGTCACACCGCGGCAGGCGATGGCCACGTCGCCTCGCACCGAACCCGTCATCAGACGATCTCCGCGAAGTACGCCCGCTTCCACCGGAACAGCGCCGCTCCGACGATCAGCACGGCGACCGATGTCGCCGCGCTCAACGCGAGCAAGGGCAACGATGGCATGCGCCCGTCATACAGCACGGCGTGATACAGCTCGAGCAGTACGGCGAACGGATTGGCCAGGAAGAGCGTACGCAACGAGTCCGGGACGTACGAGACCGGGTAGTACACCGGCGAGAGCAGGCCGAGCAGGACCAGCACCGTCGGCACGGCATGCTGCACGTCCTCGAAGAAGACCGCCAGCGCGGCGATCGGGAGCGCCAGCCCGGTGAGCAGGATCGCCTGAATCACGACCAGCAACGGCAGGAACGCGAAGCTCGGGGGTACTCCCCGATGCCGAAACACGCACAGAACGACTACGACGAGCACGAGTTCGGCGGCGAACTCGATGAGTCGGGAGCAGACGGTGCTGGCGACCAGCACCTCGGCCGGAAACGGTAGGCTGCGCGCCATGTACGAATGGCTCGTGACCACGCTCGGCGCCTGCCCCAACGTGTGCAGCGCGAAGACCCAGGGGAAATAGCCGCTGATCAGGAACGCCCAATACTGCGGAAGCTGCATCCGAAGTACGGACTGAAATACGAAAACGAGAATGACGGTGGTGATCGCCGGATTCAGGAGCGTCCACGCGAAGCCGACCACCGAGCGCTGGTAGCGAACGGTGAGGTTGCGCGCCACCAACGCGAGAAAGAGTTCGCGGGATGCCAAGATTTCACGAAGCGCGCCTAACACCCTTTCATTCCTCCCCGGCCCAAAGCCTGTCGTGCATCTGCATCACCGCGCGCACGTTCGTGCGATTCTGAAGCGTCAGATCAGTCCTCGCCCCGCCACGAGGTCATCTGACGCTGCCGTCAAGTTTCTGCTGCACAATGTCTTGCCGAGCTGATCTTCCACGCACTCGTCTCGGCGGGCTTCTTGCCGTGCACGGCGCAGGCCACGAGGCCATCGCAGGCAGGGCTCACCTGAAAAGGTCGCGGCGCATCACCGCTTTTGGCGAATGGCCGCGGAGTGTGGGAGGGATGCGGGGACTCGGGAGGGTTAGTGGACGGGGGTAGTATTCGCTACACCATCATCATTCCAACGTACGGACGCCCGGCGGCGCTCGCGCGTTGTCTGGAGCACATTTGCGCCCTCCACTATGCGGAGGGCGACTTTCAGGTCATCGTGGTCGACGATGGCGACTCGCCCGAAACGCGGGGCGTCGTCGAACGGTTCGTCCCTCGCCGCCCCATCCAATATCTCTCGCAGCGCAGGCGAACGGGGCCAGCCAATGCCCGCAACGCCGGTGCGCTCGCGGCCACGGGTCGCTATCTGGTCTTCGTCGATGACGACTGCGTCCCCGACCCCAAGTGGCTCCGTGCCTTCGACGAGGCGCTCGCGCGGGAAGAGGACGCCGACGTCGTCCTTGGAGGACGGGTCGACAACGCCGTCCCCACCAACCCGTACGCGATCGCCAGCCAGAACCTGATCGACTTCCTGTACGGTTGGTACAACGCCGACCCGGAGCAGGCGCGCTTTTTCGCCAGCAATAACCTGGCGTGCCGGCGGAGTTCGTTTCACGAGTTGGGAGGCTTCGACAAGCTCTTCCGAAACGCCGCCGCCGAAGATCGCGATTTCTGCGATCGCTGGCGCGAGAGCGGGCGACGCATGGTGTACGTGGGGAACGCGATCGTGCGCCACCTGCACCGCGCCACCCTGGGACAGTTTGTCCGCCAGCACGCGACCTATGGACGCGGC
Organism: uncultured Gemmatimonadaceae bacterium; assembly: GCA_964560345.1. GTDB lineage: Bacteria > Gemmatimonadota > Gemmatimonadetes > Gemmatimonadales > Gemmatimonadaceae > SCN-70-22. The sequence continues at coordinate 9,573 of CAZLLP010000110.1, read as the reverse complement.
GCGGTCGACCTCCACGAGGGGCGCGAACGGCGGCATGTCGACCGCCCGCGCCTCGAGCCGATCGCCTTCTACTACCAGCTCCTCACGTATCCCATGTGGCGCGGCTTCGGCATGCGCACGCCCTATCTCGTCGTGCTCGCCTTCGTCTCGCAGGCCGCCTACGCATGGGGATACTACACGGAACGTTGGGTGCGTCAGCGCGCCAAGCGGACGCTGACCGAGCGAGCGCCCGCGACCGAGTAGCCGACGGTCGCTAGCGGCGCACCGCCGTGAGATAGACCGCGATCTCGTCGTTGCGCGGGTTCACGAAGTCCACACGCACGCGTCCATCGTCGGCACGCGAGACAGTCGCCGGCACAGAACAGTTGGCCAGCGCCCACCCGGCCGGGAGCACCATCGCATTGGCCGGGCGCCCAAAGGCGCGATCCCACACCAGCGTGTCTCCCTTGAGCGTGTAGCGCGCCGGATCGGTGTACGTCTCGCTGATGCGCAGCCGCTTCGATTCTCCACGCTTGGGCGCCGGAAAGTCGATCACCACGACCTCCGTCTCGGCCGTCACCGCCTGCCCGATGTCGATCCTGGCCTGCGTGATGGCCGCCCCCTTGAGCGTGCGCACCGGAAGCTCCTCACCGGTGTCGAGAATGCGCGCGGAGGGGCGCGACGCCTTGCTCCCGGCGCGGACGACGTTGAGGTACTTGTCCACCCCCGGACGCGACTCGGTGTAGTCGTGGTACAGGTCGAAGGCGTGCGTCTCGGGCTGCTGCAGGAAGTAGACGATCTCGCGATCCTGATACGCGCGCTCCGACAGGCGTGCCGTCTCACCGGCCGCCGCGCGCCCCGCGGCGGTGCGCGCGCTGCGCCGCCCCTTCACGACGTACGGGACGTCGCCCACCCCGGTGTTGATGAACGACACCGCGATGCGCCCGTCGCTTTCGCGCAGCACCTGCGACGGATAGTTCACCGACTCGAGATCGTACCCGGCCGGCAGGACGACCGCGTTCTTCCGGATGCCTAACGGGCGATTGAACACCACCGAGTCGCCCCCGGCGATATAGCTGCGCGCATCCTCGTATGTCTTGTCGATGCGAATGCGCCCCTCGCCGTCGCGCGGCACGCTGCGCGCCAGCGTGACCTTGATGTATTCCTGCGTCGAGTCGGCGCCGAGGACGCCGCCGGCGCGCGCGACCAATCCGCCGACCACCTCGAACCTGAGCGGAGCTCCCGTCATGCGATCGAACACCGCCTCGTCGGTCGCGATGCTCCCCTTGCGGATGGGGTTGTAGTACGCGGTGGCACCGGCCGTGGTCGCGGTAACGTCGTAGATGATGCGGAACTTGGCCGATCCCGGCGCCAGCAACTCGTATCGCGTGTAGTGATCGGCGTCGGTCTGGCGTGGTTGCGCCTGTGCTTGCGCCTGTGCGCGCGACGCGCTCGCGACGAGGCAACCGGTGGCGATGACGGAAACGAAGCGCATAAGGCCGACAGATGAGGGACGAGAGCGGCGTGGCGCCAGATGCGCCACGCACCTACGAGGAAACACCCGCGCGATTGTCCTTGCGACGGCGCACGAAACGGACGAGCAGCGAGACAAACACGATGCAGAAGGCGAGCGCCAGCAGCGGTACCAGGATGGTCATCGCCGTGATCACCACCGCGCCGAGAGTCTCGCCCGTGGCCACGATGGGGTTGCCAAGTCCTCCGGTGGTGACCGTCGACTTCACCCGCGCGCCAACCGAGAGCATCTGGACAATACCGGCCGCGCCGCCCCCGCCGATCAGCGCCACCACCCACGTCACGAGCGGCGGCAGGTCGGTGATGACCGCCGCGCTGGCCACGACGCCGGCGACGACCGCAGCCGGCGTCGCGATCACATCGAGCGCGTGGTCGAGCCACGGCACGTAGTAGGCGCCAATCTCCAGCGCCGTCGCTGTCCCGAAGGCGATGAGTGCCGGCGTGGTCCCCACCCAACCGAAGCTCGGCGAGAGCGGGAGCGCACCAAAGTGCGCGGCCAGCCCCGCTCCGAAGACCGGGACAAAGACGCGCAGCCCCGCGGCGGCGGCGAGCCCGAGTCCCAGAGCGATGCTGAGCAGCGTTTCCATGGTCGTGCGATGGTCGTGCGGAGGATACTAGCGGAGCGCGAACGCCTGCAGCGCCGTGTTGGCTCCTGCGCCGGTGGCAATCACCACGAACTGCCGTCCGGCGCGCGTGCGGTACGTCATGGGGTTGGCATACCCCATCGTCCCCAGGTCGTGCGACCAGCGCACGCGGCCGTCGCGTGTGTCGAGCGCGAACAGCGCGTTCCCGCCCCCCGAGGCAAAGACCAATCCGCCGCGCGTGACCAACGGCCCCGGCGAACCGGCCACGCCTAACGCCTTGGGCAGCTTGGCGCCGGCGAGCGCCGGGTGCTTGCGCACGGCCGGAGTGTCGCCCAGCGGGACCTGCCAGCGCGTCTCGCCGGTCGCCATGTCGATCGCCGTCATCGTCCCGTACGGCGGCTTGTTGATCGGCAAGGGCGCGATGGGGTTCCCCGCCGCGTCCTTCTCGAAACCGGGAACCACCACACCTAACGACGAACCACCAAGGTCGGTGAAGTAGTCGTTGTCGTTGGTGTCCGACGGCGTGGGGCGCCGCGCCAGCTTCCACAGCGCCGGCGAGTTGGTCGCCTTCACGAAGAGGAGGTTGGTCTCGGGGTCGAACGCCGCGCCCCCCCATCCCGCCCCGCCAATCGCCCCGGGGTTGGTCACCGTCCCCTTGAGCGACGGCGGGGTGTACAGCGGACCCGTGGTGAACTGTTGCAGCTGGGCGAGCGCCGCGGCCTTTACCGCCGGGGTGAAGTCGATCACGTCCTTGGCGCCAAATCCCTGCTGGGCAAACGCCTGTGGCTTGACCGGCGCCGGCTGCGTGGGCCACGCCTGTTCCCCCGGCACATCACTCGGCGGGACCACGCGCTCCTCGATGGGCCACAGCGGCTTTCCCGTCACGCGGTCGAAGGCGAAGATCCACCCCTGCTTGGTGGGAGCCAGCACCGCGTCGATGCGCGCCGCCCCCTGGCGAATCGTGACGACGTTAGGCGGGGCGGGGAGGTCATAGTCCCACAGCCCGTGATGCACGAGTTGCGAGTGCCACACGCGCTTGCCGGTGCGCGCGTCGAGCGCGACGAGCGACTCACCAAAGAGGTTGGCCCCCTTGCGACGCCCGCCGTACCAATCGTTGGACGGCGTCCCCACCGGGAGAAAGACCAGCCCGCGCGCCGAGTCCACCGTGAACGGCGCCCAGACGTTGGTGTGCCCGGTGAAGCGCCACGAGTCGCCTTCCCAGGTGTCGTTCCCCAACTCGCCCGCCACTGGGACGGTGCGAAAGGCCCACACGCGCTTCCCCGTGCGCACGTCGAACGCCTGCACGTCGCCCGGCGGATCGCCCTTGTATGCCAGGCGGTCGCCAACGCCATTGCCCAGGATGACAAGGTCGCCCCAGACCACCGGCGGCGAGGTGTTGGTGTAGTGCCGTCGATTCACCGGCCGGTCGAGCGTCGCCGTGAGGTCGATCTCCCCATTGGTGCCAAACGAGGCAATGGGTTTCCCGGTGGCGGCATCGAGCGCGAGCAGGCGCCAGCGCGAATTGATGAAGATCCGGCGCGACCCGCCGTCGCTCCACGCGGCCACGCCGCGATGCACGAGCCCCGTCCCGTTGGACGGTTGCCCCGCGCGATACGCCCCGGGGTCGAAGCGCCAGAGCTCCTTGCCGTTGTTGGCGTCGAGCGCGACGACGACGTTGAGCGGGGTCGGCAGGTACAACGTGTCGTTGATCATCAACGGCGTCGCCTGGAAGTTCCCGGGGCGCGCCGGACGACCGGAGTCGGCGGGGGGCGAGGCCGGGTCGCGCGTCTCCCAGCGCCAGGCCGGCGCGAGCTTCGCCACGTTGCCGCGATGGATGTCGGCCAGGGGCGAGTACTTCATCCCGCCGGCGTCGCCGCCGTAGGTGGGCCACTCCACCATGCGCCCCTTGTCCTGCGCCATTGCGGCTGCCGGGAGCATGACTCCGAGCAGCAGCGCGCGCACCCCGTCACGCCGGCGCATCACTCCCCTCGCTCGTTCTTGTACACGCGCCCGCCCTTCATCACGAAAAAGACTCGGCGGAGCGCAGTCGCGTCCTTGGTCACGTCGCCGGGGACGGCGACGAGGTCGGCGAGCATGCGCGGCGCCAGCGTCCCTAACGAGTCGGCCAGGCGCATCGACTGCGCCGCCAGCGACGTGGCGCTGGCCAGCGCTTCGAGCGCCGGCTGCCCCGCTTCGTTGATGCGGCAGATCAGGTCCTCCACGTTGCGCCCGTGCGCCCCCGCCACCGCGTCGGTCCCGAACACCACCTTGAGCCCCTTGGTGCGCGTGGCCTTGCGCATCGCGCTGATCCCCAGCGGCATCGACTCCTCCATCGACTTGAAGCCGGCGTCGTTGTAGTTGCCGATCCCCTGGTACTTGGCGCGGTTGTCGAGGTAGTTGCGGAAGACGAGCCCGCACTGCGGCGAGAGGTACATCCCCTTCTGCGCCATCAGTTGCAGTACTTCATCGGTGGCAAAGATCCCGTGCTCGATCTGATCGCAGCCGGCGTTGATGGCGGCCAGCATCGCCTCGCTGGCGTGCGCATGCACCGTCACGCGAAGTCCCTGCGCGTGCCCTTCACCGCACGCCGCTTGCAGCTGCGCGTCGGTCATCGTCTGCGCCCCGCCATCGCGAATCGACTTGGAGGCAAAGAGCTTGATGAGGTCGGCCCCGCGCTCCTTGAACGCGCGCACCTTGACCCGGATCTCGTCCGGCGTCCCGCTCGTCTCGCTCAACGAGCCGAGCGAGGTGAGGAGGCGCGGACCGGGAATGGCGCCGCGGTTGATCGCCTCGCGCAGCGCCTTGTCCTCCGATGCCCCCAGCGACTGCGTCGTCGTGATTCCCGACATCAACGTCGCGTAGGCATTCCCCGACGCGGCGATCGCTTCCTGCGCCGGCGTCTCGCCGTCGTTGCCGGTATGGAATCGCCCCTGTGCGTTGAAGTACCACGTCAGGTGCGTGTGCACGTCGATCAACCCGGGCATCAGCGTCGCGTCGCCCAGGTCGTACCGCGCGCCGCGGAACGACGCCGGGAGCGCGCCGATGCTCGTGATGCGCCCCCCGTCGATGACCACGGTGGCGTTGGTCAGCAGCTTCGTCCCGTCAAAGACGCGGCGCGCCGTGACCGCCACGCGCTGCGCGCCGGCCGGGATCGTGGTGACCGAGAGCAGCGCCGTCAGCTGCAGCGCCCGCCGTATCACGCGCCCGCGTGAACGCGCACGGAGTTGGATCGACATCGTGTGTCCCCGAAGTTCAACTGGGTGATGAGTGCCGCTCGTGTCGCACGGTCGCCCGCCGTGCGACCCGACATCGCCCCACCGGGCGCCGGCCGCAGGGCGCGAATGTAGCCCCGCCACCCGGCGGCACAAGCAAAGAGGGCGCCTGGTGCAGCCGAAGACGCTGGACAGTGGCATGCGTCCCCCCGAGGTTGGGGGAGCGATTCAACACTGCCCACGCATGCAACTGCTCCTCGACCGCTGCTCGATCCGCTCATGGCGTCCCGGCGACGCCGAACGCCTCGCCACCATCGCCAACGATCGTTCCATCTGGCTCATGGTGCGCGATCGCTTTCCGCACCCGTACACCCTGGCCGACGCGGTGTCATACATCGAGCTGGTCGCGCTCGAGTCGCCGGAGCGCAACTTCGCGATCGCCGTCGATGACGTGGTGGTTGGCGGGATCGCCTGCATCCCCGGCGAAGACATCAACCGGGTGAAGGCCGAGGTGGGCTACTGGTTAGGCGCCGACGCACGAGGGCGCGGGCTGGCCACCGAGGCGTTGCGCGGCTTCGTCGACTGGATCTGGGCCAACACCACGCTCCAGCACCTCACCGCCAGCGTCTTCACCTACAACCCCGAATCGGCCCGCGTCCTGGAGAAGGCCGGCTTTTCGCTCGCGTACCTCGCGCGGAAGGCGGCGATCAAGGACGGGAAGGTCTGCGACGAGTGGACGTATGCTCTGGTGAGGGAAGACGGGAAGACGTGACGTCCTCCCGTCTTCCAAACACAATGGGCGACGCTTTCGCGTCGCCCATTGTGTTTGCTAGGCCCGTCCCCTGCAGGTTTGCCGCCTACCGGCGCCCCTGGCAGAGGACGGCCATAGCGCCATCCGCCTGACATGAACCAGACGGACGAACGGCCGAACTCGTCACAGATCTGCCTGTCCAGGCCGATCTGCCGGCGCGGCGCCCGGCGTTGGTCCAGCGCGCGCGGGTCCCGCGCACGTCGATGTGCGCAAACGGCCCGCTCGGCCCCGTTTCGTGGTAGAGACCCAGCCCGCCCACCAGGTCGGGGTGCTTGTGCTCCACCAGCCCCACCGCGCGGTCGAGGACCTGCGTGTCGGCAAAGTCGACGCGGCCGTCGCCGTTGAGGTCATCCATCCGCCCGTCGCGGTTGGCGTCGATGATGATGTCGGCGGCGTCGCCAAACTGGTGCCGGCTGGAGCGCGCCATCCCTTCACCCACCCCGCGCGCGTTGTACTGCGGCGAGCGGAACCCCGAGAGCACCACCACGTGCTGCGTGGCGACGCCAAACGATTGCAGGGCGTCGAGCACCAGCTCGAGCTTGTCGAGGAGTTCCTCGCGCAGCACCACGTACTTGGGCCAGACCGAGGCCTGATCGTGGGTGATGAAGTCGCGGAGCATGAAGTGCGTCGAGAGGCGCGTGTCGGCGCTCTCACGGGTGACCTCGATGAACCCCTCGGGGTTCTCGTACTGCTCGGTCACCGCGCGACGCTCACCGGGCCACACGCCCAGGTGATAGCCGTTGACGTAGCTCCCCAGTTTGCGCTGCCATGGGGTCAACGTGACGAAGGCGAAGGTCGAGTCCTCGCCGGCGCTCACCCCGTGGATCCCGGGCGTGCGCAGCTTGTCGCCCAGGCTCTGCACGAGCGTGGGGTACGCGTCGAGCTCGTCCTGGGAAAAGATGCGCAGCCGCAGGTCCCCAGAGCGTCCGCTCAGCGAGTCGAAGTCGACGGCGGCCTCGGACACGGCGCCGTTGCTGACCACCGGGACGTTGACCAACTCGGCGCGCGGCGGGGGCGGGGCGACCGGGTTGCCGAATGAATCGACTTCGCCGGCAGTGACGGCGCGGCTGGCCGCGGCGACAATGACGACGGCGGCGACGATGGCCGATATGCGGGGAATCGTCGTGCCGGTGCGGCGGGAAGGCTGGGATGGCATCAACGACAAGGACGAGCAGGGGTGGCGAGGGCAACGCGTTGCGCCGCAATGCGTTCGCATCGTGACAGAGGGAGTGTCACGATAGAGATCGCCGTCACCTTGGCGTCACGCGCCACGGCGGCAGATCGGCGTCACGCGTGCCCTCAGGCCGAGAGTGTCGTCCTCATGGGGGCGGCGGCTGTAGCGCGTCAGGCCGTTCCCCCGTACTCTCGGTCGCCGGCCCCGCATCAGGCGATCGCACTCGTCACCCGACTGCCCCAAGGTCCGTGTCTCTCTCCTCCGCCTCTGCGACTCCCGCTCCGTCAGTCCCCACGGCGCCCCAGTCGGACGCGCCCCGCACGGCTCCCGCGGTCCGGTACCAGGATCGCGTGATCGATGGCGCCTCGGCGCTCCTGCTGGTGGGGGGCGTGTCGCTCTTCGCGCTGGGGCGGAGTGCGCTGATGCAACTGGCGGCAGGGACGTATCCCGCGCCGCTGGGCGAGACGTGGGTGCAGCGCACCGACTTCCACGCCAACCAGACGCGGTTGGGGGGATGGCTGGTGATGGCCGGTGTGGCGGTGGCGCTGGTGTCGGCGGCGCGGCACTTCCTGCACCGCCGACGGGTGATGCGTTAGGCGATCGCCTATTTCGTGCCGCTGCGCAGGTAGTCGTCGGTCTTGTTGAGCCAATCCTCGCGGGGAGGATTGAAGATGTCGAGGTCGAGCGTGTCTTCCAGCGCCTCGGCCTTGTGCCAGGCCATCGACGGGATGTGGAGCACCTCGCCCGCGCGCACGTCCTGCACGCGTGATTCGTCCTCGCCCAGGTAAAAGCGCAGCGCGCCCTCGAGGATGTAGGTGAGCTGCTCGTTGTGGTGCTGGTGCCGCGGGACGATGCATCCCTTCTTCAAGAAGACCTGCGCAATCATCATCCCGTCGCCGGTGATGAGCTTGCGATCGAGCATCGGCGTGACCGTCTCGAGCGGGACGTCGCTCCAGCGGTGGTGCGTGATCTCCTTCGACGACATGGGCGGGCTCCGTGACAGGTGGGAATCGCGGCAGAGAATAGCCGTTCACCCGCCCAGTGACCAGTCACGATTGACGGCGGGCGTCCGGTCGATATCTTACAACTAAGATATATGCCGAAACTCAAGGATCCCGCCCCCGCGACGACCGACGACCTCCCCGCCGACCAGCAGGTCGCGCTCAAGCTGTGGGTCACGCTCGCGCGCGCCTACGCGGCGGTCAACGAGCACGCCGTCAACGACGTGCGCGGCGAGGGGCTGTCGATCGGGGAGTTCGCCGTGCTCGAGCTGCTGTACCATCGCGGCCAAACGCTGCTCGGCGAGATCCAGAAGCGCATCCTCGTCTCCAGCGGGGGGATCACCTTCCTCGTCGACCGTCTGGTGGAGAAGGGGCTGGTGGAGCGGCGCGACTGTCCCGACGATCGCCGCGCTCGTTATGCAGCGCTGACGCGCGAGGGGACGCGGATGATGCGCAAGATCTTCCCGCGCCACGCGGCCAGGATCGCGCAGGCCATGCAGGGGCTCGATGACCGCGAGCAGCGCGATGCCACGCGCCTGCTCAAGCAGCTCGGCCTGGCCGCCGCGGCGGCCACCGGCGCGTCCGAGGAATAACGCCCCACATTCGCGGGCACCATTTGCACCGATCACGTATTCGTTTTCGTAGATATCTCAGTTCTGAGGCAATTACTCGGAACCCACGACCGACACGCAGGAGCATTCCCATGACCTCGCTTACCACTTCCGGCTTCCATCACGTGACCATGGTGTCGTCCGACGCCCGCCGCACGCTCGCCTTCTACCGCGACCTGCTGGGCGTGGGGTTGGTGAAGCGCACGGTCAACTTCGACGACCCGTCGTCGTATCACCTGTATTTCGGCGACGCGACCGGCTCCCCCGGGACGATCCTGACGTTCTTCGAGTGGGGCGGCATTCCGCAGGGGCATTGGGGTGTGGGTGGTGTGCACCACCTCGCGCTCGGTGTTGCCACCGCCGAGGCACAGCTCAAGTGGAAGCGACGCCTCACCGACGCCGGGCTCGCGGTGAGCGGTCCCTTCGATCGCGGATGGTTCCGTTCGATCTACTTCCGCGACCCGGATGGCCAGGTCCTCGAGATCGCGACGCGCGGCCCGGGGTACGCCGTCGACGCGCCCATCGAGGCGTTAGGCAAGGGCGACCTCGCCCCGCCCCCCCGCGCCGAGATCCGCCGCGCGCGTGACGAGGCGGCCACCGCCGCCGCCCCGTTGCCCGGCGCGGTGCCGGTGATCCCCCCCGGCTGGGGCCCCCTGGGGGCTCCCGAC
>CAZLLP010000109.1:0-18646 GCA_964560345.1 uncultured Gemmatimonadaceae bacterium | reverse complement strand
GGGGCGACGTACCTGGTGCAGGAAGTGTGCAATGCGTTGTTCGATGCCCTGTTTCACATCCTCCCGTTAGGCGAGGCGCTGGACAAGGTGGAGGCGACGCCGGCCAGACTGGCGAAGCCGATGCCGTGGGACGAGGACGCGAAGCACGAGTTGGAGGAGCTGGTGGAATCCCAGCCCTATCTGGTCAGGATTTCGGCGGCGAAGCGGTTGCGGGACCTGGCGGAGCAGGATGCACGAAACGGCGGATCGTCGGCCGTGACACGCGATCATGTGCTCGCCTCACGGCGGGCGTTGGCCGGGGCGGGCATGTAGCACCGGCACTAGAGCGATACAGCAGGAGCGTTGTGGAGTGGGTTGGCAGGACTGGGCAGGTTCACCCTTCGGCACAGGAGGTGATAGACGGGCGATGGAGGTGCGGTGTCGGGCGCATGCGCCCGGGATCGTGTCACTCGCCAGCGACCACGCGAAGCGGGACGTCTCACCCGGTAGCCTGCCCGGCAATGCAGGTTCGTAGCCACTGAACCCGGTGGCATGGTGTTACTCCAAGCTCAGTGGAGGATTGGTTATGGACGAAGGCATGAATGACGAAGAGGCCCGTGCCTTTCAGGGGTACTTCGTGCGCGGCACAGTAGTGTTCACGGCCACGGCAGTTGTGGCGCATATCCTGGTTTGGATGTGGCGGCCCTGGTACTGACCGGACACCACGAGGAACAGACGACATGTACAAACTTTGGATCGGGCTGCAGCCCCGCTTCGTGCTGCACATCGTTCATGGAGCGCTCTCAATCGGCGTGCTCTATATCCATCTGTTCGCGTTCAAGGCTGTCGGCTACCCGGGCAGCATCAAGCAGAAGTATCCGCAATACTTCGCGCCCGCCGCGTCTGCCACGCAGTAGGCCGGCGAGGCACTCAGCTCTCGCCGAGTGGGTGTGGCGGCCGGTAGTGCGCCACGCCCGCTCGGGCGGCCCCCGCGGGTCGACGAGGGCACTCGGGGTGAGTTCGACTTTCACATTCCCCTAGGGGGGTCTTACCATGGCAGAAAAGCCGAAGATCACAGAAGAAGAAGCCAAGGCGTTCACGACGTACTTCATCGTGGGGTTCGCCGGGTTCACCATGACGGCGATCCTGGCGCACATGCTGGCGTGGACGTGGCGTCCGTGGTTCTAGCCTAACCGGAGATACCCATGCACCGATTGTGGATCGGGCTTCAGGTGAACCACGTTCTCGGGCTGTTCATGGGTGCGTTGGTGCTCATAGTGTTCTGGTTGCACCTGTGGGCATTTCCGGTCATCGGCTACGACGGCAACACCCACACACCCGCGTACTCGGCCGCGGCCGGCGTGAGCGCGGCGCCCACGAGATAACCTTCTCGAGGATTTGAAACATGATGCACAAGATCTGGATGGACGTTGACCCGCGTGCGTTCCTTGGAGCGATCGCCGGGTTCCTCGCCGTTCTTGCCCTGCTGATTCACTTCATCCTGCTGTCGTCCACACGTTATTCGCGGATCGAGAACGGGACGTTGTCGGCAGACAAGGCGCCGGTGGGCGCAGCCGCGCCTGCGGCATCGGCGGAATTGGCTCCGCTGCCTCCGGGCAGGTAGTCAGCGCGTGGCGGCGGACGTGGAGGGGCGCGGCGCATGCGCACCCGCCCCCCACGGCCCGCTCCGCTAGCAGTTCCTTGCGGTCGGCCCTCAACGCGCACGCATGGGGTAACGCACGATGGCGCTTTTGAGCTTTGAGAAGAAATACCGCGTTCGCGGCGGCACACTGATTGGTGGTGACCTGTTCGATTTCTGGGTCGGGCCCTTCTACGTCGGCTTTTTCGGCGTGACGGGGGCGGCCTTTATCGTCCTGGGAACGCTGCTGATCATCTACGGGTGTGCCATTGATCCACACTCCAGCATCTGGCAGTGGAGCATTTCGCCACCCGACTTGAAGTACGGGCTGGGCTTTGCTCCCATGGGCGAGGGCGGGCTGTGGCAGATCATCACCATTTGTGCCGTCGGCGCGTTCGTGTCCTGGGCGCTGCGTGAAGTGGAGATCTGTCGAAAGCTCGGCATGGGGCTGCATGTACCCTGGGCCTTCGGCATGGCCATCTTCGCCTACGTGACGCTGGTGGTGATCAGGCCGCTCCTGCTGGGAGCCTGGGGACACGGATTCCCCTACGGCATCTTCAGTCACCTCGACTGGGTCTCGAACATCGGATACCAGTACCTGCACTTCCACTACAACCCGGCGCACATGATCGCTGTGTCGTTCTTCTTCACGACGACGCTGGCGCTGGCGATGCACGGTTCGCTCATCCTCTCCGTCACCAATCCGCCCAAGGGCGAGCCGGTGAAGACCAGCGAACACGAGAACGTGTTCTTCCGCGACCTCGTCGGCTATTCCATCGGGGCCATCGGCATTCACCGGTTAGGGCTCCTGCTCGCGATGAACGCTGGCTTCTGGTCGGCCGTCCTCATCGTGATCTCCGGTCCCTTCTGGTCCAAGGGCTGGGTGGAATGGTGGAACTGGTGGCTGAACCTTCCCATCTGGTGAGAGGCTAACTCGACATGTTCGAATACCAGAACCTCTTCACCCGGGTGCAGGTTCGCAACGCGCCGGACCTCGGCCTTCCCATCGAGAATGCGGAAGGACGGGTGGGAAAGGGCGGCTTCAGCCGACTCTTCGGAATCCTCGGTGATGCGCAGGTCGGCCCGATCTATCTCGGCGGCGCCGGCGTGCTCTCCCTTCTCTTTGGCTTCCTCGCCTTCGAGATCATCGGCCTCAACATGATGGCGTCGGTGGGATGGAACCCGAAGGAATTCATCCGGCAGCTGCCATGGTTGGCGCTCGAGCCACCGCCGCCCGCCTACGGGCTGCGCATTCCGCCGCTCATGCAGGGTGGATGGTACCTGATCGCCGGCTTCTTCCTTACCGCCTCGATCATCCTGTGGTGGGTCCGTACGTATCGCCGTGCCCGGGCACTCAAGTTAGGCACGCACCTGGCCTGGGCGTTTGCCTCGGCCATCTTCCTCTACCTCTCCTTCTTCTTCCAGCCGCTGCTCGTTGGAAGCTGGAGCGAGATGGTCCCCTTCGGCCTCTTCCCGCACCTCGACTGGACGTCAGCGTTCTCCATCCGCTACGGGAACCTGTACTACAACCCGTTCCACGCCCTGTCGATCGCATTCCTGTACGGCTCCACGCTGCTGTTCGCCATGCACGGAGCCACGATTCTCGCCGTCTCCCGGTTAGGTGGTGAGCGCGAGATCGAACAGATCACGGACCGAGGTACCGCCTCGGAGCGTGCGGCTCTCTTCTGGCGCTGGACCATGGGCTGGAACGCCACCATGGAATCGATCCATCGCTGGGCGTGGTGGTTCGCGGTGCTCACGACCTTCACGGGCGGCATCGGGATCCTCCTCACCGGCACGGTCGTTGACAACTGGTATCTGTGGGCGGTGAAGCACAAGGTTGCTCCGTCGTACCCCGCCCAGAATACGCTTTCGTCCGAAGACCTCGCGTTCCTCCGCGGTCGGTACCAGGGCGCTGCGCCCGATACCTTCCCGAACTACGCGTTGCAGGCAGCGCCCGTCGACACCACCGCCGCCATCCCGCTCGATTCCGCGGAGATCGCCCCGGTCGTCACGGCGCAGGCGATGTTCGATTCGCTCAACACTGCCGGACGCGTCTCCATCCGGGCCATCTACTTCAATGCCGGGAGCGAGCTCTCGCGCAACGAGTCCAAGGCCCAGTACGACGAGATCGTCGCACTCCTCGCGCAGAATCCCACGCTCGCGGTGATCATCGAAGGACATACCGACAGCACGGGCGTTGCCGAGGCAAACCAGACGCTCTCGGAGCAGCGCGCGGCCCATGTGCGGCAGCGTCTCATCACGGACTTCGGCGTCGACTCGACGCGCATTGCCGGAACGGCGGGCTTCGGCTCGACGCGGCCGCGTGCCCCGAACGACACGCCCGAAAACCGCCGTCTCAACCGTCGCGTGGAGCTCGTGAAGCCATGACCACTCACGTCTCCCATTCGACTCGCGCCAACACGGAGGGACGCATGTCCCGATTCGCGAGACTCGCGTCGTCGAGCCTCCTGTTAGGCACCGCCCTCGTGACCCTCACGGGATGCGATCTGGGCGGCAAGACCTCGGTGCAGCGCGGACATCGCGGCACCGGGATGGAACTGCTGGTGGACAACTCGCAGCACGAGGCCAAGCTCGCCGCGATCTCGATCCCGACGCCGCTGCCGGCCGCTCCACCAGCCACGCCGGGCCCGCTCCCCTGGAAGAACGTCCAGGTGCTCAACGACATCTCCGTCGCGGAACTCAACCGCACGATGATCGCGATGACCACGTGGGTCGCTGGAACAGGGAATTGTCAGTATTGCCACAACCTGAAGGACCTCGCGGCTGACACGACCGACGCGGGTGCGCCGTTGTACACGAAGCTGGTCTCCCGCCGGATGCTGCAGATGACGCGGTACATCAACGGGCAGTACTCCCAGCACGTGGCCAACACCGGTGTCACCTGCTACACGTGCCATCGCGGCAAGCCGATCCCGCAGGGGATCTGGTTCTACGGAAAGGAGACGGACTACCTCCGCCACTACCTCGATCGCGACGGCGCACGTGTCGTCTCGGCCACCGAGGCGCCAAGCCCGGCCAACCGGTCGTCGGTGAAGCAGACGGAGTGGACCTATGCCCTCATGATCTCGCAGTCCAACTCGCTCGGCGTGGGATGCACCTACTGCCACAACTCGAGACAGTTCTCGAGCTGGGAGCAGGCCCCCAAGCAGCGCGTGGTGGCCTACCACGGGGTCTTGATGACTCGGGACCTGAACACGAACTACCTGGCCCCGCTGCAGACCGTCTTCCCGCAGGTCCGCCTCGGCGCGATGGGTGATGCTCCGAAGGCGCAGTGCAGCACGTGCCATCAGGGGGCGTACAAGCCGCTGTACGCAGCGCAGATGGTGAAGGACTATCCCGGACTTTGGGGTCGCCCGGCGTGGAACGGCGTTGCCTTCCCCACGCTCAACCTGACGCCTGTCACCGCGGACACCGCGACCGCTCCGGCCGCAGCGCCCGTTGCACCAGCCGCCCCGGCGGCCGCGACTCCGACGCCACCGCGTGCCAGCGCATCGGCACAGCAGTAGTCGTCACCAATCGTTGTAGCAGGAATCTCAGCGCGGTCGCGGAACACGAGGCGCGCGCGGAGCATTGACAAGACAACGCGGCGTCCCGTTATCAACCGATGGCGGGACGCCGGTTGCGTTGAGGCAATGCGTGAAGGGGAACGTGATGACGAGCCCGCCGTTGAGGGCGCGACGCGGTGCCGCGCGCCGTGCACCATCCTGTTGGTCCGCCGATGCACGAGACTGAGTCCACGCCTGAATCTCCGCCCGTGACGCCGCCGGGTGCTCCGGCAGCTGCACCGCCGGGTGGCGCCGGTACGGGTTGGACCGATCGCGTCGTGCACGCCGCTGGGCTTTCGTGGCGCCTGTCCGAGGCCGGGAGCGGTCCGGTCATGCTCCTATTGCACGGCACGGGCGGGAGCAACCACTCATGGGACGGTCTCCTCCCCCTCCTCGCCCCATACGGACGCCTGGTCGCCGTCGACCTGCCCGGCCACGGTGGCACCGCGTATCCCGGCTTCGATCGCGTCACCCTGCCCGAGATGACCCGCATGGTGCGGGCATTGCTCGAGGGTGAGCGCCTGGTCCCCGCCGTGGTGGTGGGTCATTCGGCCGGCGCCGCCGTGATGCTGCAGCTGGCGGTAGACGGTGCGCTCGCTCCGTCCGCCATGCTGGTCGGGATCAACGCGGCGTTGCAGGCGCCGCACCCGAGCGTTCGCGGCGTCATGCAGGGACCCGTGGGCGACCTGTTCCGCTCGCGCGCCGCGCGTGCCGTCGTGCGTGGAGCCGGGACCTTCGCCCCGGTTATCGAGCTCCTGCTCGCCTCCACCGGCTCTCGCCTTACGAGGGAGCAGGAAGCGGCCTACGTTCGCACGTTCTCCGATCCGGAGCACGCCGAGGCGGCGTACGCAATGATGGCCAACTGGGATCTCGCGCCGCTCGTCGCTGCCCTCCCCCGCATTCCGCACCGCACGCTGTTCATCGTTGGCGATCGCGACGCCTGGGTGCCACCGCGCGTGGCGCACGACGCCGCGGCTCGCCTGCCGCACGCGCGTGTGATCACGATCGCCGGCGCCGGACACCTCGTGCACGAGGAACGCCCGGGCGACGTCGCGTCGCAGATCCTCACCGCATTCCGCGAATCCACGTCCGCGTCCTGAAGGAGGAGTCGTGTCCACACGCCGTCTGCCCGTCTACATCCTCGCCGACGTTTCGGGGTCGATGCAGGGAACCGCGATCGAGTCGGTCAAGTCCGGCATCGGTCAGCTGCATCGCGACCTGATGAGCGATCCGCAGTCCATCGAGAGCGCGTACCTCTCGGTGATCACCTTCAGCGACTCGGCGATGCAGCTGGAGCCGCTGGTGGAGGTCTCGGCCTTCAATCCCCCCGATCTCTCGGCGCGCGGCCACACCAACCTTGGTGATGCGCTCCGCCTGCTGCTCGACTGTTTCGAGCGCGAGATCGTGCGCACTACGCCCGAGCAAAAGGGCGACTGGCGCCCGCTCGTCTTCCTGCTGAGCGATGGTGCCCCGACCGACAGCACGTGGCCACAGTACGCGCAGGAGCTGCACAACCGGCGTCCGGCCAACATCATCGCCGTGGCCTGCGGCGACCAGGCAGACACCGGGGTGCTCAAGCAGATCACCGAGATCGTGATCCAGATGCGCGACATGTCGCCTGACGCGTTCAAGGCGTTCTTCAAGTTCGTCTCGGCGTCGGTGAAGCAGACGAGCGCCAAGGTGGGTTCGCTCCCCGATGGTGCGGGGATCACGCTCCCGCCGCCGCCGCCAGGCATCACGATCGTCCCGTGACCGACGACGTCGGGTCGGCGCTTCCGGTCGCCTCCACCGCGGCCGCGGCTCCCGTGGTCGAACCCGGCGGCGGCGATCCGGCAGCCGCAACGCCCTCGCCGGTCGTCGCCGCCACGTGGCAATCGCGCCCAGCCGAGGAGGCGTGGGTGCCGGAGGCGATCGCCGAGCTGTTGCCGTGGACGCGAGGCGTCACGTACCACGACGTCGCACGCGTCCAGGGCGAGGGTGAGACGCGCGACGCGGGCAGGTGGCAGTTGTTAGGCATCTCGCAGCGCGGGCGCGTGCATGCGCACGACGGCACGCACCGCGAGGATGCCGTGGCCGTCGAGTGGGGGGGCCACGGCTTTGTCCTCGCCGCCGCCGACGGGGCCGGCTCCAGTCGCTACTCGCGCATCGCCGCCACGCTCGTCTGCCGGCAGCTCGTCGCGTCGGTCGCGCCCCTGCTGCGCGACGGGATTCCATCAGCCGCACACGACGGCGGTGCGGCTCTCCTGCGCCACACACTGGCGGAGGCCATTGGTGCCGCGTGCGACGCATTGCGCACCGCAGCGGCGGGTGCCTCACTCGCGACGCGAGATTTTCGCACCACCGCGCTCGCCGCGGTCGTCATCGGCAACGTCGTGGCCGCCGTGCAGGTGGGCGACGGCGCGATCGTGACGATTGCACGTGACGGCCGTGCCACGCGACTCGGCACGCCCGATTCGGGGAGCTACTCCGGCGAGGTGGTCGCCTTCGTCCCCGAAGTCGATCTCGCGGCCATCGAGTCGCGCGTGGTCACGACGACGCTCGACGACGTCGAGGCCGTGCTCGTCCTGACCGACGGCATCGAGGATCCCTTCTACCCGGTCGAACGACGGGGGACGGAGATCGCGCGGCAGCTCTACCACGGCGTCACCGCGCCCGCCGAGGGATTCCGCGCCCAGGCCGTGCACGGCCCGATCGTGGGCGCGGCCCATGCGCTCGACGTGCTGGAGCAATGGATCGCCTTCGAGCGACGCGGCGAGAACGATGACCGTACACTGGCCGGGGCCTTTCGCCGCCCCGGTACGATCGACCGTTAGGCACGATGGGCTACGTGACCGCTCGCCAGACCGACGGGTCGACGCTGACCTTCGAGGATCGTCCGCTCAACCAGGGCGGAGAGAAGACGATTTTCATGGCGCGCGACCGACAGTCAGTGGTGGGCTTCTATCACGGTCGACTCCCCGACCGGCTGGAGCGGGTCCACCGCCTCACAAAGATCCTCACACGATACAATCCCACGGTCGGGACGCACGGCGCCTTCTGGCACCCGTACTTCTCCTGGCCCACGGCGGTGGTGGATGGTGACGGCGTCCCCCAGCAGTTCCTGCGCAACTACGGCCTGTGCGAACCGGCGTTAGGCGTGGTCACGCCGATCTACCGGCCGTGCTTCTACTTCCACGACCGGTACGGCAACAAGCAGGAAAAGGAAGTGAAGTGGTTCACCGCCAAAAAGGCGTCGGCCCTCGTCCCCGAGGGAGAGCGCGGGAACCTGCTCACGCGCCTGCAGGTCTGCACGCGCCTTGTGCGCGCGGTGCGCCGCATGCACTTCGCCGGGCTCGCCCACTCGGACCTGTCCAACAAGAACGTCCTGATCGATCCCAAGCACGGGGATGCCTGCGTCATCGACATCGATTCGCTCGTGGTGCCGGGCGTTGCGCCGCCATCGGTGATCGGGACGCCTGGCTACATCGCCCCCGAGGTACTCGGCGGGAAGGGATCGCCATCGATCGCGACGGACAAGCACGCGCTGGCGGTGCTGCTCTACCAGGTGCTCCTCAACCGCCACCCGCTGCAGGGGCGTCGCGTCAACTCCACGCGCTCGGCGGAACAGGATGAACTGCTGTCGATGGGGAGCAAGGCGCTCTTCATCGAACATCCGCTCGACAAGACCAATCCCCCGCTCGCGCCGATTCGCATTCCGTACCAGCGCCTGGGACCGTACCTCGCGCCGCTGGTGCAACGCGCCTTTGTCGATGCCCTGCACCACCCCTCGAAGCGTCCCGACGCGGCCGAGTGGGAAGCGGCGCTGTATCGCACGTTGCAGCTGCTGCACCCGTCGCCCACCGGGCGCGAGTGGGCGATCGTCGCGCCGGGACTTCCGCCCGAGACGTTCAACGGGGAGCGGCTCACGATGCCAGTGCTCGTCGCCCGCTTCCACCGCGACACCGAGCGTGGGCTCGCCGACGAGAAGCAGTGGCTCACGATCTTCCATCACCTCATGCTGCACACGTGGCACACGCGCCACTCGCTGCAGCCTGACGAGAATGCCGATCGCACGCCCCAGGGGTACTTCGCCTGGCACCAGCACCGCTGGTGGCTGGTGAACACCAGCGGAGCGCCGATGCAGGTAGTCGGTGGTGCCGTGGTGGGGCACCAGCATTCGGTGGAGCTGCGTCCGGGGCTGGAGCTGCGCACCGGCGAAGGGGCGGCGGCGCGCGTGCTGCGCTTTGAACTCCAGGGGCGTTAGGCACGCGCATGGATCCGCGCACCCACGTCGCCCACGCGCTTGTCCGGCTGCACGCCGACCCGGCGCCGCTCCCCGAGATCGGCACGCTGGCGTATCGCAGCCGGCTGCTCGACGAGACGGGGGGCGATTTTCGTCCGCTGGTCATGTTCCTCCTCCAACTGGCCGAAGCCGGGATCCCGGCACAGATCGAGGAGGGGGCGGCTCGCGGGGAACGATGGGAGGAGACGCATCGCCGCCTGGGGCTCACCTGGGCCGCCGAGCACTACACGCAGCCCGAGATGGCGCGCTGGGGCGTTGCCGCGTGGGGCGCGGCGCTCAAGCAGTGCCCCGTCCCCGCCGAGCCCAAGGCGGAACCCGAACGGCCCGCCGTGTCGAGCCACGTCCCGAGCCCCGCGACGCGAGGCAACGCGGGACGTGGCGGCGCGCCCTCCACGCCTCAGGCACGATATCAGGGACAGGCGACGTTCTCGCCAGCCGCAACCACGCGGGGTGCAGCAACGGTCGCGCATGGCGCGGGACGCCGCGGCTACTTCAATCGGGCCGAGAAGCAGGCGCTGGTGTCGATCGGGCTCATGGGGCTGGTGGCCGCCGGGTTGATCGCGATCATGTCCCCTCCCGACAACGCCGTCGTTCCATCGACCCCCGTGACGGCCCCCTCCCCTGCCAGCGGCGGCACGACGAGCGGCGCGCGACCGCCCAGCCGTGCAGCCGACGCGACATCGCCAGCCGCAACGAACGAATCCGCGGCCACCGCGCTCGCCGCGACGCCGCTCGACCCCATCGCGATCTCGCGCATGACGCGCGTGGAGGGGGCCGCCCTGCTGCGCGGCCCCTATCGCATCACCACGCGCCGACAGGGCGTCTACGGCGACGACCGGTGCAACTCGCTCGCCGCCACCATCGCCTGGAACCAGTCGGCCGTCGACACCATCCTCGTCGACGCCGCGGCGGCCACCTTTCGCTTTGCCACGCGCCCGTCCCTCGCGGGAACGGTGCAATCGGCAGGGGTCTTCAGCAGCCAACCGATCGCCAGCGAGAAGGATGGCACGCGCACGACCTACCGGCTGCAGGGGCAGCTGACGCCGTGGGGGTTCGAGGCCACCAGCGACACGCGCTCCGAGTCGACGATCCGCTGGCGCAACACGATGCGCTGCGAGTTCGTCGCGTCGTTGAGCGGCGAACGTTTGCGTTAGGCAGGTTGCCATGCGCTTCTCCGCCCACGCCATCGAGCACGCCGCCGAACCGCTGTGCCGTCGGGGACGATCGTGAGCGACCTCCCCCCCGACGTTCGCACCGGCCTTCGGCGTGTCCTTCGCGAGTGGCCGGAGTGGCGCGAGTCCCCGCTCGTCCGCCTGAAGAACCTGCTGCTCGACGAATGCGGCGGCGACGCACGCCCCCTCATCACGCTGGTGGTGCGCGCGGCCGAACTCGGCGTCCCCGAACGGTTGCTGGAGTGGAATCGTCAGGGGGCGCCGTGGAGCTCCGTGCGCGGGACGATCGTCGTCTCGCTCGTCTCGGACGCCTTCCTCCGCCCCGAGATGGCCGCCTGGGTCACCGATACCTGGGGGGCGGCGCTCTTTGGCGGTGAAGCGCTCGGGCTGGGCGAGGAGGTCATCCCTGACCTGTCGCCTCCGCGCGCGAGCGTCGCCGGAACTCGCACCACTGGAGGGCGCGCTGCGCCTCCCTCGCGCCCCGCTGGCGCGACTTCGAACGCCCAGAAGGGGCGAACCCCAGCGCGGACCGTTTCGGCGGCAGCGGCGGCCCCAGGAGGCGTCTCTCCCCGCGCGACGTCAGGCGGCCGTCCCTCGACGACATCGACGCCGGTACCGCTGATCCCGTCAGCTGCACCCTATCGCGCGGTGCTCGGCGTGCTCGCCCTGATCATCCCGCTCCTGCTCCTCAACATCATCGTGCGCGATCGCCGCGGTGACGGCGCGCCAGCATCCGCCGACGGCACCCGAGCAACCGGCGACGGCTCCGTCGGCGACGCTGCGGAGGGCGATGTGACGAACGGTGTGATGCGCGGTCGCACCGCGCCCGATTCGACCGCGATGGTGCCCGGCACGGGCGGACCGCAAACCTCCACGCTGTCACAAATGTCGCGCGCCGCCCTCCCGCGCGCCGCTTCGGACAGTTCGGCGATGATCTTCACCCCACCGCCAACGCGCGCACGCGGGGCGGTCGGCGCCGGCGCCGAGATCCTCGAGAACTCCGTCGCGCGCCTTCAGAACAGCAAGGCCGACCGCATCGAACTCCGCAACGGCCGCATGATCACCGGTCGCGTCGAGGTCGTGCGCGCCAGCGCGATCTTCTTTCGCGATGCCGAGTCGGGGCTGCGCTACGAGATCCCCAAGACCGACATCAAGGAGATCACCACCGAGTTCGGCACCAAGGTGCGCTTCAATCGCGACGGCGACCCGACCAACGAGCGCCGCTCACCGCTGGTGACGGCGGGACTCGCCGGGACGTACCTCCTGCGCTACGACGTCACCGACGTGCGCGGAAGTGCCGACTGCCAGAAGACACAGGGCGCGAGCGCTCAGGGCGACGTGATGGACATCGAGCACGTCCCGGGCGCCGACACGCTGGTGCTCGCGGTGCGCAACGGCTCGCGCTGGAACGCCGTGGTGGACAAGGACGGACTGTTCACGTCTATCCTCGCGTTGCAGCCGGACCAGGCGCTCACCTCATCGGTGTACACCTCGCGCATCGCCGGGCGCTTCACCTCGACGGGCTTTGACGCTGAGGTGGTGCTGATTTCGTATCGCCGGATGCGCGTGGGGCGCGATTTCGTCTGCCAGACGACGATTCGCGCCGTGGGCGAGCGGCAGGCGCCGGCCGCGCCTGCACCGCTGCGCCGGTAGCTGCCTAACGCTTGCGCAATAAGTCCTGCAGCGCCGTGACCTGCGACGAGCCGAATCCGTTGAGCGCGTTGTAGCGATCGGATCCCTTGCGGCTGATCGTCAGTTGCCCATCCTCGCGCATGGCGAGGGTGAACACGACCGTGAGCGACGCATCGCGCGGATCGACGTGCGTCCCGAGTCCGCGCACGATGGTGCGCAGGAAGCGGGCGCTGTCGGCGGACGGGATGGACTGGATTACGCCCCCGGTGCGCGCATCGAGCACGTCGATCCCGCCGCTGGCCCGGTCACGCAGGACCAGGTCACGCGCGGCGATCAGTTGCGCCGGCGGCGCCACGGCCGCACGCGTCCCCGTGAGGCGTGCGTACGCCGCCACGCCGAGCGTGAGCAGCGCAAGCACCACCATCGCGCGACCGATCGGCTTGGGCATGGCGAAGTTTGGGGCATTCGCCGGTGCGCCGGGTTCGCGCTCGAAGACAACGTTGGTCATTGGGCCATCGCTCCATTGGGGGCGCCAAACGGCGCCAGGTCGGCGCCCGTGCGCCCCGCCTCATCGACACTGCCACCGAGGGCGACTCGGCTCCCCTCGCGCGCGGCGTCGGCGGCGATGGCTCCGCTCAGCACCGTCCCCACCTGCTGGGGATTGGCCAGCCCGCGCAGCTTGGGACGCGGATGCGCGAGATAGCGGAACGATTCCACGTGCGGCCAGAGGGCGATGTAGGCCAATTTGATCGTCTCCGACAGCCGCAACTGCACTTCTCCCGTCCCGTCGCTGAAGACGCGCAGCCCCGCCTCATCCACCAGACGCAGCGGCACGTTGATCACGATCGGGAAGGCGACCCCTGCGCGCAGGACGAGTCGGCGCGAGGTGATCACGTATTCGGTGGTGCGTGCGATCTGCCCGGCATAGAGGCGAATCGACCACCACGAGACGAGCATGAGCAGCAGCGGCGGCACGAGCAGCTTGAGCACGTCGCTGAACGAGTGGCTGCCGGACGCGCTCCAGACCACGCCTACGGCGAGGACGGCGAGATAGATCATCCAGCCACGCAGGTGCACCACGTGGCGGGCCACTGCCCGGGGGTCTGGCGATCCGCGCCACAGGATCTCCTCCCCCTCGGGCAGGGGTTCGTCGATGCCACGAATCCATCGCCGGCTGTCCGCCACGGCAGCCGGTTCAGATGATGGGTTCTGCACGCTCAGGCGTCGCGTACAGGTGGCCACCGGCGTAGTACGCCATGATCTTCTCTTCCTCGAGCATCGTGATCTGGTCGTCACGCTTGGTGCCGGGGACGTCGGCAAATTGCGCCGCCGTTATCGACTTTACCTTCACGTGATCGTTCCCCCACAGCCCGAAGTTGGGCCACTGCACGAAGCCAGCCGGGAGCAGGACCTTGCGGGCCCCATTCGCCACCTGCACCTCGTAGTAGCGCACTTGCGGCTCCGAGCGATCCACCCAGACGTCGACGATCGTGCCGGCGACCTCGCCGTCACACGCCTTCACCGGGAGTCCGCGCGGGTCAGGATCCTTTTCGAAGATCGTATACGCCGGGTTGAGGCGCATCGGTACGATCTTCGCCTTCCCATGGGCCGTGAGATCGGGGACGTCGGCCCGCATCGCGTACGACGCGGGGCCGATGCCGTCGAGCATCGGGTTACCGGTGGTGACAGGGATGTCCATTAGTGCGCCTCACCGTCGTAAGTCGGATGGATGTACGTCTTCTTCGGCGCCATCGCCGGCCAGCCTTCCTTCGTGGTACCGTCCGGCTTCTCGAGCGGATATCCCTCGCGCTTGTCCTCGCGATGGAGATACCAGATGAGCCCAAAGAAGAAGAACCAGAACAGGTACAGCACGATCTGCGCGCCATCGATGTAGTGCATGTGACCTCCGGGTAGACCGCGGGTGAACGGGGATTAGCTGGGAAGATCGACGAGACCGAAGCGCTCAGTCGGACGTTCCCGGCTGGACGCGGAGGCGCGGGCGAGCGGACCAAGCGCAGCGAGCGTGGCCATCAACGCCAGCACTTCGAGGACATAAACCGAGTTATAGCCGGTGAGGTCGCCACTGCCGGCCACCCCGCGAGATGCAAGCCGCGCAATGCCATCCTTCATGGCACCGCTCAACGCGAGCCCGAGCCCTTCGCCCGACGCAAACACCGCCCCCCACGCGCCGAGCGCCATCCCGTGCTGCGCCTCGTCGCGAAGCGCCATCGCATACGACAGCGTCCCGACGCCGAACATCGCCTCGCCAAAGCCGATGCCGAACGCCCCGATGCGGAACATCCACGCCGCCTGGAACGCCGACGACACCAGCACGAAGCTCAAGGCGCACATGCCGGCCACCGCGCCGATGGCTGCCACCCGGATGGGATCGAAGCCCCCCTCGAGCAGTCGCGCCGACGCCGCGAACGACAGTACGGCGCCCAACGCCATGAGCCCGGTGAGCGCCGTGGTCTGCGACACCGACAGATGCAAGATCTGTCCGCCATAGGGCTCGAGCAGCACGTCCTGCAGGTTGAACGCGAAGAAGCCGATCGCCACTGCCACCAGGAGGCGGATCACCTTCCCGCCCTGCACAAACGCCTGCCATGCCTCGCGGAAGACCGGGCGACGCTCTCCCTTTTTATAGGGGACGATCCCGCGCCGGCGCGGCTCCTGCTGCCAGCACGAGTAGCCGTTGATCCAGACCGTCAGCAGCGCCGACCCCTGAATCACCCGGATCAAGCGAATCTCGGTGTACTCGGCCAGCACGAAGCCGTAGACGAAGGCGCTGACCACGACGCCCACCAACAACATCAGGTACATCAGCGCGACCACGCGCGGGCGCTTGTCCTCAGCCGACAGATCCGACGCCAGCGCCAGCCCGGCGGTCTGCGTCGTGTGGCTCCCCATCCCGACCATGAAGAACGCCAGTCCGGCGCCAAGGGCGCCGAGGATTTTCATGTCGGGGCGGAACGGATCGGAGAGGACGAGCAGCGCGAACGGCATGATCGCCAGCCCGCTCCACTGCAGCAGCGTCCCCATCCACAAGTACGGCACGCGCCGCCATCCCATGATCGAGCGGTGCGTGTCGGAGCGGAATCCGATGAGCGTCCGGAACGGCGCGATGAGGAGCGGAATGGCGGTGAAGATGGCCACCAACACCGCCGGCACGTGCAACTCCACGATCATCACGCGGTTGAGCGTGCCGAAGAACAGCGTCTGCACCATCCCGACCGACAGCTGAAACATCGACAATCGGAAGAACCGCGACAGCGGAACATCGGCCGTCGCAATATCCGCAAACGGCAAATACCGGGGATCGATCGTCCCCCACCGTTTCCGCACACTGTTCAGGACACTCATCGATGCTCTCTACCAGATCGGCTGAAGTCGGACATTGGCCGGCAGCTCCTTGCGTCGCGGGGACTGGAGGAACATCCGGACAAAGCACAGCGCGTTCGAGGCCTTCAGGCGCAGCGCGGTGAAACCCGTGGCGCCCTCGAGCGCACGCGTATTCTCCAACATCTGCCGAAGGTTCGCCCAAATCTTGGGGTTGTCCAAGTCAATCGTGTCGGGGAAAACCTGCTGACTGATATCGTTGGTCAAGCGGATCACGCGATCGTCGAACTCGTCCACGTTGATCCCCAAAGCCCCGAAGAAGCCTTGCCGCAGGTGATCGCGGATGAACATCGTCGCAAAAACCGCCAGCAGGAAGAAGCGAATCCAGAGCTTGTTGATCCCCTGCAGCGTCTGCGGGTTGGCCCGCATGAGCACCGCGAATGCCTCCCCGTGGCGGAATTCGTCGTTGCACCACCGATCGAACCACTTGAAGATCGGGTGGAAGCGGTATTCCGGATGCTTTTCCAAGTGCCGGAAGATCGTGATGTAGCGCGCGTAGCCGATCTTCTCCGACAGGTACGTGGCGTAGTAGATGTACTTCGGCTTGAAGTACGTGTACTTCTTGGCCCGCGTCAGGAAGGAGAGGTCGACGGCGACGTTGAAGTCGCTCAGCGTGTGGTTGATGAACCCCGCATGGCGCCCCTCATCCCGGCTCATCACGCCGAAGAGGTCGCGCATGTCCTGGTTCTTCACCCGCTTCTTGATCTCCGCGTACAGGATGCAGCCGGAAAACTCCGCCGTCACCGAACTCACCAGGAAGTCGATGAAGGCGCGCCGGAGCGTCGGATCCCACGTCGAGAAGTCGAGGTCGAATTCCTCGTTGCGCTTGAAGTGATCCTTGTTGGGATCGCGCTTGAACTCGGCGATCAGCTCGTCCCACTGCCCGCGAAGCGCGGAGATATCGAGGCGATCGATCTCGTCGAAATCGGTCGTGTAGAACCGCGGGTTGAGCGCCGCATCTTCCTGCGCCACACGGGTCGATTCGTTGACCGGGGCTGAGGTCTCAGTCGTGTACATGCGTCACCCCTCGAAGCCGACGTCGTAGAGATCGGTGATGTGGGTGCGCCCCACCAACCGCGTCCACAGCCGCCTCGGGAGCGAGGCCCGCGCGATCGTCGCCTCCGACTGGTACCGCCGCACTTCGTTGAGTGCGATGTGGTCCGGCGCATTGTGCACCAGTACAGCGTCGCCTTCGTTCGGGTCGATCCCCTGCAGCTCCACGTGGGCGTGGAAATGCGCCTGCGTCGCTTCGAGGTCGATCGCACAAGGGACACGCACCGTCCGCCGCCACGCGAACCAACCAACGAGCACGGCGCCCGCCGCCCCGCTGATCAGCCATCCGGTGGTGCTCATTTGCTGCTCCTCCTTAAACGGTGAGAGGGGATTGCATCACCTGGCCCCCGTCGTGACCAGGGATTCCGCGCGAACGCTCCGCAGTTCCAGCGCCTGCGACGTGTAGAAGCTCGAGGCGATGCGCTCGGTGCGCCCAATGTGCCAGCCGGCGAGGGCATCGCTATGCGCGAACCCCTCTCGCAGGTGTTGCTCGCTCACCGGTTCGATCGCGGGAGCTCGATCCCGGCGTGGAAAGGCGCGCCCCACCGCGTGCATCACCGACAACATCGGCGTGCGGGGCGCAAAGGTCACCACCATCGCCACGCGGGTACGCGCCGCCAACTGTCCAAGCGCCCGCAGCATGTCCGGCGCCTGATAGTGGATCAGCGAGTCCATCGCGACGACATAGTCGAACGTTCCAAGGGCCGGGTCGAGCATATCGCCCAGCCGCAACTCCACGCGCCCCTTGAGCAACGGCTGCTGCGCCAACCGCGCGCGCGCCACCTCGAGAAGCGATCCCGCCAGGTCCACCGCCACCACGTCGGCACCGCGCGACGCCAGCTCCATCGCCAGCACGCCCGGCCCGCACCCTGCGTCGAGGATGCGCATTCCGCTCAAGTCCGCGGGGAGCCATCCCAGCAGCGTCTTCCCCATCCGTTCGCGCCCCAAGCGCACCTTGCGGCGCACTCCGCTCACCGGCGCGTCCGATGTCAGCGCGGTCCACGCGCGCGACGCCGTGCGGTCGAAATACTCGGCAATCCACGCCCGCCGGTCGCGATAGCTCTCGCTCGACGCCGGCGTCTTGGACGCCGACGACGTGGGGGCCGAAGTGGGGGCCATCGGTGGCACCATCAGTCGTAGCCTAACAGGTCGAAGATGTCGCGATCCTTGAGCGGCATCGCCGAGAGCGGCTCCGCCCCCGACATCATGTAGGCCGCGAGCTTGAGATACTCCTTTTGTACCGCCACGATCTCCGGCGTCTCTTCCATCTCGAACAGGGTACACTTCTTGAGGCGGCTGCGACGGATCGCGTCGAGGTCAGGAAGGTGCGCCAGCGTCTTGAGCCCGACCCGGTCGTTGAAGCGGTCGATCTGGTCGGTGTCCTTGGAGCGATTGGCCACGACGCCGCCCAGGCGCACCGCGTAATTCTTCGACTTGGCCTGGATCGCCGCGATGATACGATTCATCGCGAAGATCGAATCGAAGTCGTTGGCCGTGACGATGAGGGCGCGCTGCGCGTGCTGTAATGGAGCGGCAAATCCGCCGCACACCACGTCGCCCAGCACGTCGAAGATCACGACGTCGGTATCCTCGAGCAGGTGATGCTCCTTGAGGAGCTTCACCGTCTGCCCGACGACGTACCCACCGCAGCCCGTGCCCGCGGGCGGCCCCCCCGCCTCGACGCACATCACCCCGTTGTAGCCTTCGTAGACGAAGTCCTCGGGGCGCAGCTCCTCGCTGTGAAACTCGACCGACTCGAGCGTGTCGATGACGGTCGGCACCATGCGCTTGGTCAGCGTGAACGTCGAGTCGTGCTTGGGATCGCAGCCGATCTGCAGGACGCGATTGCCCAGCTTCGAGAACGCCACCGACAGGTTGGAGGACGTCGTCGACTTGCCGATCCCACCCTTGCCGTACACGG
>CAZLLP010000108.1:0-18888 GCA_964560345.1 uncultured Gemmatimonadaceae bacterium | reverse complement strand
ACACGAGGGCACATGCGACGATTCTTGTTGGCAGCGTTCGCGAGCGTCGCCTTGTTCGCCAGTAGCAACGCGGCGGCGCAGGGCGGCACGCGGCAGATCACCGGGACGGTGGTCGAGGAAGGGAACAATGCGCCGATCGCGTCGGCGCAGCTGCAAGTGCGCGGATCCACGACCGGTGGACTCACGCGCGAGGACGGAACGTTCACGCTTCGCGTCCCCGAGGGGGACATCGTGCTGATCGTGCGCCGGCTGGGCTATCCTCCGGTGACGACGACGGTGCGCGCAAGCGAGTCGACGGTGCGCATTGTAATGCGCAAGGACGCGCTCAAGCTCGACCAGGTCGTCATCACGGGGCAGGCGACCGGCATTTCGCGGCGCAACCTCCCCAACTCGGTGGCCAGCGTGAGCGCCGAGCAGGTGGCCAAGGTCTCGGCGCCGGCGATTGACCAGGCGCTGCAGGGGAAAGTGGCCGGTGCGCAGATCTCCACCAGCACCGGTGCACCTGGCGGCGGCAACCGCGTTCGCATTCGCGGCATCTCGTCGATTCTCGGCAGTGCGCAGCCGCTCTACGTCATCGACGGGGTCATCACGTCGGACGTCTCGATCGGGCAGGGGACCAACCTCGTGACGCGCGCCGGCGGCACGGCGATCTCGGCCATCACGCAGGAAGCACCGGTCAACCGCATTTCGGACATCAACCCCAACGACATCGAGTCGATCGATATCCTCAAGGGGTCGGCGGCGGCGGCGATCTACGGCTCCAAGGCCTCGGGCGGCGTCATCATCATCACCACCAAGCGTGGGGCGGCGGGGCGTCCGCAGTTCAACCTGCGAACCGGGCTCGGGACGGGCGAGCTGGCCTATCGGAACGGGCAGCGCCGGTTCAAGACGGTGGAGGATGCCACCAGGGCGTTCGGCCCGTTGGCGGCGCAGTACTACGATCCCAATCGCGTGCTCGACTACGAGGAGATGATCTACAACGGTGAGCAGCCGATCAACCGCGAGGCCACGTTGTCGGTGAGCGGTGGGTCGCAGGACACCCGCTACTTCATCAGCGCCAACACGCGCAAGGAGGAGGGGATCGTCAAGAACTCCTACTCGCAGAAGATGGGGCTCCGCGTCAACGTCGACCAGCGCCTCAACGACAGGATGGAGCTGCAAGTGGGGACGGAAGTGTTGCGCACGTTAGGCGACCGCGGCCTGTTCGGCAACGACAACGCCGGCAACTCGATCGCCTACACGCTGACCAAGATCCCCAGCTTCCTCGACCTGCGACGCAAGGCGGACGGTTCGTATCCGACCAACCCGTTCTACAATTCCAACCCGTTCCACACGATCGACGCGGTGAAGAACGAGGAAGGGGTCTGGCGCAACATCTCGACGGCCAAGCTCACGTGGGACCTGTTCGCCAGCAAGCGGCAGGAGCTCCGCTTTGTCGGGTTTGGTGGGACGGACGTGCTCAACCAGAGCAACAACGTCTACTCGCCGCCCACGCTGCAGTACGAGCCGCTCGATGGGCTGCCCGGCACGTCAACCGTGGGGAGCGCGGCCAACGTGCAGGCGAACGTCAACCTGAACCTCGTGCACGTCTGGCGCCCGATCACGCGCTGGACCGCCACGACGCAGCTCGGCACGCAGTACGAGCGCCGCAAGTACAACGAGTCGCGTTCCTCGGCGCAGAACCTCCTGGGCGGCCTCGAAGTCGTGACGTCGGGGACGGTCCGCGACCTCGGCGAGACGCGCATCCTCACCGAGGACTTCGGCATCTTCGGGCAGACGGAGTTGCTGTACAACGATCGCCTGCTGGTGACCGTTGGCGCGCGTGCCGATCGTTCGTCGAACAACGGCGACATCGGGAAGTTCTTCCTCTTCCCCAAGGCGTCGGCGTCGTATCGTCTGCCGCAGCTCCTGCCGGGCAAGGTGGATGAACTCAAGCTGCGCCTTGCGTACGGCGAGACGGGGAACCAGCCGTTGTACGGGCAGAAGTTCACCGGCCTGGCGTCGTCGAACATCGGCGGGCTGGGTGCCTTCCGCATCGGGACGGGACTCGGCGCGTCGGACGTGCGACCGGAGCGGCAGCGCGAACTCGAAGGGGGCGTCGACCTGGCGCTGTTCAACAACCGCGGGACGCTCGAACTCACGGGCTTCCAGCGCAACATCTCGGACCTGCTCATCACGCGCACCTTGCCGCCCACCAGCGGCTACTCGTCGGAAGTGTCGAACGGTGCGGAGATGAAGGTGTGGGGGATCGAGGCCGCGGGGTCGCTGACCCCGATCCAGCGCGGCAGCTTCAGCTGGAATACGCGCATCAACTGGGGGATGAACCGGAGCGAGATCACCAAGCTCCCGGTGCCCGCCTTCTTGTTAGGCACGTTCCAGGTGGGGGCGGTGCGCGTCGAGCAGGGCAAGTCGGCGACGCAACTCATCGGCAACGACACGCTGCCGCAGTCGCCGCGCACGCTGTATCCCAATGGCGTGCTGATGGGCGATGGCAACCCCGATTGGAACGGGGGCTGGTCCAACGAAGTGCGCTTCGGTCGCTTCTCCGCGTTCGCCCTCCTCGATCGCCAGCAGGGCGGCATGCTCGCCAATGGCACCTGGCGGCACTACGACCTCGGGCAGAACTCGCGCGACTTTGACGATCCGGGACCGGGCGGGCAGAAGCTCGGCGACTTCCGGCGCAACACGTACCTCGTGGTGACGCGCATCTATTACCAGGAGACGTCGTACACCAAGCTTCGCGAACTCACGGTGGGCTACGATATCCCGAGCTGGCTGGTGCAGCGCGGGTGGAGCCGCGCCCAGAGTGCACGAGTGCAGCTGTCGGGGCGCAATCTGTACTGGTGGACCAAGTTCCGTGGTGGCGATCCGGAAGCGCAGAACTTCGGCGCGGGGAACGTCCCCGACGCGGTGCAGCGAAACCGCGAAATCGCGGCGTATCCGGCCAGCCGGACGTTCTGGCTCAACTTCAACGTGGAGTTCTGATCGATGCGCACTCGACACACGACCGCCCTTCGGCGGATGACGGTGGCGGCGCTCGTCAGCGCGGCCACGCTCTTCAGCGGTTGCAAGGAAATCACGGTACCCAACTACAACTCCCCCAACGTCGACGGGCTGCTCAACAACCCGGATGCCGGTACGGTGAATACGACGGTCATCGGATTGTTGGTCGGGGCACGCGGTGGGGTGGGCACCTTTTCGCAGACGCTCGGCATCTTCGGGCGTGAGATGTACAACCTCGACCAGGCCGAGCCGCGCAACTTCCTCTCGTTCCTGGTGGAGCCGCTCACGCCCGGCGGATTCGGCACGGATCTCGGCTGGACCAACACGTATCGCCAGGTGCTGCAGGCCGAGACGATTCTCGGGGCCGTGGAGAAAGTGGCGAACTACACCACCGCCCAGAAGGAAGGGGTGAAGGGTTTCACCAAGACCTTTCAAGCGCTGGCGTTCATGGAGCAGTTGCGGGTGCGGGACACCTTCGGGATCGTGCTCGAGGTCGATCCCACCGCCACGAAGCTTGGTGAGTTCGTGACCAAGGATGCAGGCTACACACGCGCAGCGGCGCTGCTCGATGAAGCCAAGGTGCACCTCAACGCGGCTGGTGCCAGCTTTGCCTTCTCGCTCACCACGGGCTTCACCGGCTTCAACACGCCGGCGACGTTCCTGCGCGTGAACCGGGCGCTCAAGGCTCGGCTGGAGATCGATCGCGGGCGGTGGCAGGACGCGCTGACGGCCCTGGGCGAGTCGTTCATCGCTACCACGCCGGCCACGGCTGCAACGCTCGCCACCGGCGTGTATCACACCTTCAGCACGGCGTCGGGCGATGCGACCAACCCGATGTTCGACGCGTCGCCGCGAGCCCTCGTGGCGCACCCGTCGTTCCTGCTCGACGCGCAGAAGCGGGCCGATAACTCCCCAGACCTGCGCACCGCAAAGGTGGCGATCAGCACGATCACGCTGACGAGCCAGGGCGTCTCGTCCAACCAGCGCCTCAATCTCGTCGCCAGCAACGCGGCCTCGTATCCGCTCATCCGCAACGAGGAGCTGATCCTCATGCGGGCGGAGGCGAACGCCAACCTGGGGAACCGGGCGGCGGCGATTGCCGACCTGGATGTGATTCGCACGGTGGCGGGAGGGCTGGCGCCGCTCGGCCCGACCTACGCCGGGAACCTCATCGACGAAGTGCTCTACAACCGCCGCTACTCGCTGTTCGGCGAGTACGGCAACCGCTGGGTCGACATGCGACGGTACGGGCGGCTGTCGCAGCTGCCGAAGTTTGCGCCGACGCACCGCATCTATCAGATCGTGCCGCTGCCGGCCGACGAGTGCAACCAGCGCTCGCCGCAGCCCAAGGGGTGCACGCAGGTGAGCGGGATCTAGCATCGCAGCACCGACGGGTGCACCACGCGCGGCGATCCCTATTGGATCGTCGCGCGTTTGTGCGCGGGGCCGGAGCGCGGCCGTTGCCAATACGTGCCGCGTCTGCGTTGTTTTCAGGCATGTCAGCGATGCCTTCGGTGCCTACCGCGACACGTCCGCCGTCCGGGCTCGCGCGCGTGACGCGACTCGCGCCCGGTGTCGCATTCACCCTCGCACTCGCAGTTGGCGGCGTGGCACTCTCGTCGTGGCTGCAGCAGGTCGTTGGGCGCGCGGCACCCGACGCGATCGTTCTCGCGCTCGTGGGCGGTGTGGCCCTGCGTGCCCGGTGGGCACCGGGCGAGCGCCTTCTTCCAGGCGTGTTGTTCAGCGGCAAAGACGTGCTGGAATGGGCAATTGTCCTGCTGGGGCTGACGACGAACCTGCGGAGCTTTGCCAACACCGGGGTACCGCTCCTGGCCGGGATCGTCGCGATCGTGACGATCGCCATCGTCGCCGGCTTTCTCGTCGGGCGTGCGTTCGGACTGTCGCACGCGCACGCACTGCTGGTGGCCAGCGGCAATGCGATTTGCGGGAACTCGGCAATCGTCGCGGTCGCGGCCGTGAATGGCGCCAGTCGAGAGGAGGTGGCCTCCTCCATCGCGTATACGGCCGTCTTCGGCGTGGCGGTGGTGCTCGCGCTCCCGTTCCTCTCGCCGATCTTGCAGCTCACGGATTTCCAGTATGGAGTGGTGACGGGGCTGACGGTCTATGCGGTCCCCCAGGTGCTGGCGGCGGCATATCCGGTGAGCGTTGCAGCTGGCCAGACGGGGATGCTGGTGAAGCTGGTGCGGGTGCTGCTCCTCGGGCCGGTCGTCCTCCTGGTGGCCCTGTGGGAGCGCCGTCGAGGGATTCGCGACGACGAGCAGGGCAGGCGACGCGGTGGCTATTTGCCGTGGTTCGTCGTTGGCTTCATGGTGGCGGCCGCGCTGCAAACGGCCGGGGTCGTGCCCGCGTCGGTTACCGACGTGGCACGTACGACCTCGCACTGGGCGACCATTGCCTCGATGGCGGCGCTGGGGCTGGGGGTGGACTTGGCCGCCGTGCGTCGAGTCGGCGGGCGCGTCGCGCTGGCGGTCACAGCGTCGTTAGCACTGCTCCTCGCTTCCAGCGTCTGGTTGGCGCGGGCGATTTCGGGGTAAGAGGGGGGTTCCCCCGACACAGCGGCGGATTTTCCTTGACAAATATATTCCTATATGCAAGAATATCGGCACAGCGATTTTCTTACATGGGGGATGCGATGCGTGATCGGCTGACGGGAGTAGCGTTGCTCATCGTGGTGGCTGCGGTCGCGGCCTGTCAGGGTGGATCGAAGGAGCCCGTTCCCGGCGCCACGGTGGACGGGGCCGGGAAGTCCGCGAAGGCCGTGACGTTCGTAGAAGCCAACTGGCGGCCGCTGACCGAGCAGGACATCCCCGACGACTCGTTAGGAGCGTCCATTCGGCGCGGGCTCTACCTCCTGCGATTCACCCCGGAGTCGCTGCCGGCGTACGCGACGTCCAGTCTTCGGTGCACGAGTTGCCACCAGCAGGACGGGCTCAAGGCGAGCGCGGCACCCCTCACCGGATCGCACGCGCGATTCCCGAAGTACCTCACGCGCACCGGCGCGGTGATCGGCCTGGCCGATCGGGTGAACTACTGCTTCACGCGCTCGCTGGCCGGGAACGCGATTCCCGCCAATAGCCGGGAGATGCAGGACATCCTCGCCTACATCGCCTTCATATCGAAGGACGTCCCGGTTGGGACGAAGATCGCCGGGACCGAAGGGCTCATCAGCATGAAGGACACGCTGCAGGGCGATATCGCGCGCGGCGAGACCGTCTTCAAGCGCGAATGCGTCGTCTGCCATCAGGCCGACGGACAGGGGAATGCCGCCTTCCCGGCGATCTGGGGACCCAAGTCGTACTCGATCGGGGCCTCAATGGCCCGCGAGGAACGTGCGGCGAGCTTCATCTGGCACAACATGCCGCAGACGAAACCCGGTTCGCTCACCCCGCAGGAGGCGTTCGACGTGGCCGCATTCGTCAACTCGCATCCGCGCCCCGATTCACCCGGGAAGGAGCTCGACTGGCCCATGGGCGGCGCGCCGAAGGACGTTCCGTACGCGACTGCCGGCCATGAACCGCATCGTCCTCCTGCATCGCTCGTTTTGCGCAAGAATCCCAAGGGGGCGATCGTCCCGGCGCCGGCGCCAATCGCCAGCCGCAAAACGGAGAACTAATCGATGAGTGAGACGAAGACGCCGCGCCGGGGCGCGCCACAGGAGGCCGACACGAGCGCGCCCAGCGCCGTGACTCGGCGAGACCTCCTGGCGGGGGCCGCCGGCGCCGTGGGGGGCGCACTGCTCGCCGGCGTTCCAGGCGTTGCCTCGGGGCAGGGTGGCGCCTCCAAGGCGGTGCGTCCCACCGTCCCCGCTGATCCCACCAAGGTGGTCGGCGGCGCGACCAGCGCGGTCGGGCAACGCACGCCGTTCTTTACCCCGGCGCGCAATCCGACCGGTGACACCGTTGGGAGTTCGCTCACTCCGCTGGAAAAGCTGACCGGAACGGTGACGCCATCCGACCTGCACTTCGAGCGACATCACGCGGGCATTCCGGCGATCGATCCCGAACGCCACTCGCTCATGATTCACGGCCTCGTCGAGCGCCCGACGGTCTTCACGCTCGACGATATCAAGCGTTTTCCGCAGGTCACGCGCACGCATTTCATCGAGTGCTCGGGCAATGGGCGGGCCTCGTATCGCGACCCCAAGCCGGAGATGACGCCGCAGAAGGTCGCCGGCATGTCGTCGAACACCGAGTGGATCGGTGTCCCGCTGTCCACACTCATGCGTGAGGTCGGAGTCAAGGACGACGCGAAGTGGTTCCTCGCCGAGGGAGGGGACGCGTGCCTGCTCACGCGTTCGGTCCCCATCGAGAAGGGGTGGGACGATGCCATGATCGTCTGGGCGCAGAACGGAGAACCGTTGCGCCCTGAACAGGGCTTCCCGTTGCGCCTGCTCCTACCCGGTTGGGAGGGGAACATCAACGTGAAGTGGCTGCGTCGCCTGGAGTTCGGGACGCGCCCCTGGATGACGCGATGGGAGACGGCGAAGTACACCGACGTGCTCCCGGACGGCACCGCGCGGATGTTCAGCTTCGAGGTGGACGCGAAGTCGATCATCACCTCGCCGGCGCACCCCGATCGGTTGACGGCGAAGGGGTGGCGTCCCATCACCGGGCTCGCCTGGTCCGGGCGTGGGCGCATTCGTCGTGTGGAGGTCAGCACCGATGGCGGGACCACGTGGCACGAAGCCGAGTTGCTGAATACACCGCAATCCAAGGCGCATGTGCGCTTTCAGTACATGTGGGAGTGGACCGGACGAGAGAGCGTCGTGCTGAGCCGCGCGACCGATGAGACCGGGTACGTCCAGCCCACGCGCACACAGCTGCTCGCGGCGCGCGGGATCGGTACCGACTATCACTACAACCAGATTGTCGGGGCCAAGGTGATGGCCGATGGCCGCGTCTTCTTCCATGGGGAAACGTGATGCGGAACCTGGTCCTGGGACTCGGTGCGCTCGCCCTCGCGGCGTGCACTGGCGGTGACCGCACCTCGGCCGAGGGAGCGCCCTCGGCGAGCGGCTCCGCGCCATCAGCGCCGGCGGCAGCCGCAACGCCGGCGGCGAGCAGGTTTGCCGACTACGACGCAGGTGCCGTCCCCGGAGGGCCGGGACGCGACGCACGTTATCGTCTGGGTCGCACGGCCACGCGGAGCGAGATCGCGAAGTGGGACTTCGACGTTGGCCCGGACGGCGTGGAGCTCCCGGCCGGCAAGGGATCGGTGGCCGAAGGGCAGGCGCTCTACACGCGTCACTGCATGGCGTGTCACAACAAGAACGGCGAAGGGACGCCGCCGCTGTATCCCGCCCTCATCGGGCGCGACGAACAGGGCGAAGGCTTCCATTTCGCCAACGACGCCAAGCTGGTGAAGACGATCGGCAACTACTGGCCTAACGCCACCACCGTCTTCGACTACGTGAAGCGCGCGATGCCGCTCACCCAGCCGGGCTCCCTCACCGACAACGAGGTCTACGCCCTCACGGCGTTCCTGCTGTCGGCCAACAAGGTCATCGCGGCAGACGCGGTGCTCGACGCCGACGCGCTGCGTGCCGTGAAGATGCCGTATGCCGACAAGTTCGTGCCCGACAATCGCAAGGGCGGCCCAGAAGTGAAGTGAAGGACCGCATCCGCGTGCCGCGGTCTCATACGAACGCGGCTCCCGAGATGCGCAAGCGTAGCGACTCCTCCGTCGACTCTCGACGGAGACCAGCATCCAGAGGACACATGACAAACACCGCTGCAACTCACCCCCCCGCCGTCGCCGAGGCGCCGGCCAGGTCGGGCGCACCGGCTTGGGCGACGCTCGGCGTGATCTTCGGTCTGGTTGGCGCTGCGTCGATCGCACTGTGGGGACCGATCGGCGTGTCCGGGACGTACCCGCGCGTGATCGGCGCCGTGCTGCGACTGGTCGATCCGGGGTATGCGGAAGCCAATCCCTACCTGGTCAAGATGGGGGCGCTCTTCAAGCCCGAGACCTGGCTGGTCATCGGTCTCGTCATCGGCGGCTTCGTGGCGTCGCGCGTTGGCGCCCAACCAAAGGCTCCGGCCGTGGAAATGGTCCACGCGATGGAGACCTCGACGGGCAAGCGCTATCGCGACGCCTTCCTGGGCGGGCTGCTCATCGTCTTTGGAGCGCGCCTCGCCGGCGGATGCACCTCCGGTCACATCATTTCTGGCATCATGCAGCTGTCGATCAGCGGCATGATCTTCGGGGCGGCGGTCTTCGCCTCGGGCATTTTTACGGCGAAGATGATTCGCAAGGGAGCATGACCATGGCACCGTTCTATGCTCTGCTCATCGGCGTGGCGATGGGTGCGCTCATCCAGCGCGTGCGCGCGTCGAGCCCGGGGATGATTCTGCAGAACCTGCGGCTGGAGAACCTGTCGATCATCAAGTTCATGGCCACGACGATCGCCGTGGGAATGATCGCGGTCTACCTCCTCGATCTTGTCGCGCCCCAAGCCATGCACTTCGACGTCAAGCCGACCTACGTCATCGGCGTGGCGCTCGGCGGGCTCGTGTTTGGAGTGGGATTCGCTCTCGGCGGTTACTGCCCCGGTACGTGCGTGGTCGGCGCGGGTGAGGGACGCAAGGACGCGCTCGTCGCCATCGGCGGCGGGGTGGTCGGTGCACTCCTCTTCACGCTCCTCTATAGCGTGCTGCTCGATCCCATCATCAAGCCGATGGACCTGGGCAAGGTGCGCTTGCAGGATTACATCCACGTGCCGACGATCGCGCTGGCCATCGTCGTGGGGGTCGCGATGCTCGCCCTCGTCAAGTTCCTCCCGACCATTCCCGGGGCGTCGGCGCCGAGACGGTAGGACGCTCGTCGTCTGGCGAGCGCGCATGGTGTTGCAGCGGTCGGGTGCGTGACGAACGTCCCGCGCCCACTCGCATGCGCGGCGGTGGGGCCGGAGCCAGCGCGCGTCTGTCACACGTGCCGTGACGTCGGTGCCGGGGGCGTGCGGGTGACTGAAGCGTGTTCAGCCGCGTGCCTCGATTCGGTTCGCCCATTCGGATCTCACGGTCGTGACGACGTCCCTGGGAGGTGGGACCTCTTATGGAAGATCCGACGCCTGAGCTTCTGACAATGGTCGCGCGGCGCTTTCGGACCTTGGCGGATCCTGCTCGCCTGTTCGTCCTGCACACCTTGGAGCAGGGTGAGCACTCTGTCTCGGCACTTGCGACGCGCACGAACATGCCGCAGGGGACGCTGTCGCGGCACCTCCAGATTCTCTACGATGGCGGCTTTGTTCGACGTCGCCGCGATGGCCAGTTTGTGTACTACCAGCTGGCGGACGAACACGTTCTCATGCTGTGCGAGCTGATGTGCGGTCGCCTGGAGGCCGAGACAGCGTCGGTGCGCGGAAGGGTCGTCGGCGAGTAAGGAGCGTCGTCCCCGTAGTGGCCGGCGACGCACCGCAGGATGGGTTGACGTGAGTATTGCATAACTATATAGTTATGTAGCAGAGCGGCGATGCCTGCCGCTGTCCGACTCACCGACGACCCCATCTTGCATGCGACCCTATTCACTCGCCTGGCTCCTTGGCGCGGCGACGCTGGTGGCGACGGCCGTGCGAGCCCAGGAGGCTCCGCCGCGTCTCTTACTCGGCGATGCCCTCGACCGCGCCGATCGCTCGGCCTTTGGCAATCGCGCCCAGGGCGCCATGGCCAATGCCCAGCGCGCGCAGGCCATCGCCCCGCTCAAGGGAGTCCTGCCGAGTGTGCGCTTCGACGCCGGCTTCGTGCGCACGACCGATCCGATCGGTGCCTTTGGCACGACACTCCGGCAGCGCACCATCACACAGCAGGACTTCGACCCGCGCCGGCTGAACTATCCGGCGGCCGCCAACAACTACACCGGGGCGATGGTCCTCGAGCAACCGCTGTTCAACGCTGACGCACTTGTCGGACGGCGTGCAGCCGCTCGGGCCGGTGACGCCGCTCGCGCCACCGCCGACTGGACCACGATCGCCACCCGAGTCGACGTGATTCGCGCCTACTTCGGTGCAGTGCTCGCGACCGAGAAGGTCGCGATGCTCGAAACCGCGGTGCGCGCTGCCCAGGCCCACGTGAAGCAGGCCGAGGAGATGGCGAAGAACGGACTCGTCACGCCGTCCGATGCGCTGCTCGCCTCGGTGAAGGCTGGCGAGGTCGAAACGCTCCTTATCGAAGCGCAGGGCGATGTGCTCAATGCGCGTCTCGGTCTCGCCACGTTGCTCGGCATTCCGAGCGACACGGCGTGGCAGCTGCCGGACGGGCTCCCCGCAAGCGACGCGCTGAAGGCGCTGGCAGCGCAGGCGCTCGACGCGAGCGCGCGCGATGCACGCGCTGATGTCGATGCCGCTCGCGCCGGAGCCGACGCGGCCGTTGCCGATGCGCTTCGCGCCCGCTCGCTGTATCTCCCTCGCCTCAACGGATTCGCGCGCTACGACTGGAACTCGGCGCTGCGCCCCTTTGGAGGCGACAACAACTGGACGGTGGGCGTGATGGCGTCGTGGACGCCGTTCGCCGGGGCGTCGGAGTTGGGTGATATCCGCGCCAGCACCAGCCGTCGCGACGCCGCCGAGGCGATGCGCGATGGCGCTGTGGCCAAGGCGCAGTTGGAAGTGCAGCAGAGCGCGACCGCGCTGCGCACCGCGCTGGCGCGACTCGAGATCGCCGAACGCGGCGTGAAGCAGGCCACCGATGCGCATCGCATCGTGGGTCGCAAGTACGCCGGCGGGCTCGCCCCGGTCGTTGAGCTGCTCGACGCATCCGCGATCGAAACGCAGGCCCGGTTGGGGCACGCCGGAGCGCGATACACGCTCCTCGTGGCCACCGCCGAACGGCGCAAGGCGCTCGGGCTCGACCCGGCCGCACTGCGCACCCTCGACAGCGCGCCGATCGTCGCGCGCAGCGAATAACCGCCAACCGGTCAACGGAGACTCGTTATGCAGGTATTGAAGGTGATTGCGATGGCGTCGACCGCGGCGGTGCTCGCCGCCTGTGGCGGCGCCACGGAGCACGGCGCCGTACGGGAAGCGTCGGCGGCCCAACCGGCCGGCACACCGTATGTGGTGCGCGACACGACGGTGATGGCGACGCAAGAAGCGACCGCCGTGGCCGAACCGTTCGCCCAGGCGACGGTGAGCACGAAATTGATGGGGACGGTGACGGCCGTCCTCGTGAAGGAAGGCGACCGCGTGGCGGCAGGCCAGCCGCTCGTGCGCATCGACGCCCGCGATCTCGACGCCAAGCGCCAGCAGGTGCAAGCGGGGATCGCCAGCGCCGAGGCGATGCATCGCGAGGCGGAACTGATGGCCACGCGCATGCGCGCGCTGTTCGCCGATAGCGCGGCCCCCAAGGCGCAACTGGATGCAGCCGAGGCGGGGCTCGCGCGCGCCCGGGCGGGCGTCTCGGCCGCTCGCGCGGGCGAGGCCGAGATCAACGCGATCGCGGGGTATGCGGTGGTGCGCGCCCCGTTCGCCGGGACGGTGACGCAGCGATTCGTTGACGCCGGGGCGTTCGCCGCCCCCGGCGCGCCGCTGGTGACGGTGCAGGACAACAGCACGTTGCGCATCGCGGCCACCGTTGCACCTGACGTGGCGGCGGAGATCAAGCGCGGAGCCACCGTGTCGGTCACGGTGGAGGGGGTCGAGGCGACGGCACAGGTGGAAGGGGTCGTCCCTGCACCTGGCGGCAGCCTGTACACGATCAACGCGCTGGTGAAGAACCGCGACGGCCGGCTGCTCGCTGGCGGTGCATCGCGGCTGCGCGTGGGAACCGGGACCCGTCAGATGTTGCTGGTTCCCTCGTCGGCGTTGCGCCGTGAGGGTGACCTCACGGGAGTGACGGTCTCCAGCGGTGGGGTGACCACCACGCGATGGATCCGCACCGGGGCCACCGTCGGCGACCGCGTCGAGGTCCTGGCCGGCGTGGCCGCCGGCGACACGGTGCACGTGCCTAACGCCAAGGCGAAGGAGTAGCGTCATGGGCATCTCCGGACGTATCGCCAAGGCGTTTCTGCAGGCCAAGCTCACACCTCTGGTGACGGTGGCGTCGCTGATTGTCGGGCTGCTCGGGATGCTGGCCACACCGCGGGAAGAGGAGCCGCAGATCTCGGTCCCGATGATCGACGTGATCGCGGCGCTGCCCGGGGCGGGGGCGCGTGAAGTGCAGAATCTCCTCGCGCGCCCCATCGAGCGGCGCATGTGGGAGATTCCCGGCGTGGAGCATGTGTATGCCATGGCGGGCGAGGGCTACACGATGGTGACCGTGCGCTTCAAGGTCGGCGAAGACCAGGAGCGCAGCATCACCAAGGTGCACGCCAAGCTCGCCTCGGCCATGGACCAGGCGCCGGCGGGAGCCATGCCGCCGCTCGTCAAGCCACACTCGATCGACGACGTGCCGGTGATGACGCTCACGCTGTCGTCCTCGCACTACTCATCGAACGAATTGCGACAGATCGCCACGCACCTCGAAGATGAGATTCGTACCGTGACCGACGTCTCGGAGACGTCGGTGGTGGGCGGACAGCCCAAGCAGGTGCGAGTGACGATCGATCCGTCGCGCCTCGCGGCACGCGGGGTGACGCCGGGCGAAGTGGCGATGGCGC
Organism: uncultured Gemmatimonadaceae bacterium; assembly: GCA_964560345.1. Taxonomy (GTDB): domain Bacteria; phylum Gemmatimonadota; class Gemmatimonadetes; order Gemmatimonadales; family Gemmatimonadaceae; genus SCN-70-22. Next base: position 5,274 of record CAZLLP010000108.1, on the reverse strand, counting down.
TGCGCGGGGCCAACGCGCGGTTGCAGGCAGGAGAGTTCACGGCCGCCAATGAAGTCTATCGCGTCGACGTGGGAGCCCCGCTGGCCAATGCGTCCGATGTCGGGAGCGTGGTGATCAGCGCCCGCGGCGGGACGCCCGTCATGCTGCGCGATGTGGCCACGGTGGGCGAGGACTTCGGCGAGGTGGATGGCTACGTCTCACACGCCGACGCCGGAGGCAAGGTGGAGCCGGCGGTCACGATCAGCATTGCGAAGCGCAAGGGAGCCAACGCGACCCTCGTGACCAAGGCGGTCGAGGGGCGGGTCGAGGCGGCGCACGACCGATTGCTGCCCAAGGACGTCACGCTGAGCGTGACGCGCGACTACGGCGAGACGGCGGGGGAGAAGGCGCAGGAACTCATCCTGCACCTCATCATCGCCACGCTGTCGGTAACGCTCCTGGTCGGGCTCTTCCTTGGCTGGCGCGAGGCGATCGTGGTGCTGGTGGCCGTCCCGGTCACCCTCGCGCTCACGCTCTTCGTCTACTACGCGTTAGGCTACACGCTCAATCGCATCACGCTCTTTGCCCTGATCTTCTCGATCGGCATCCTGGTCGACGATGCGATCGTGGTGGTGGAGAACATCTATCGTCACATGGTCCGCGGCGACCGCACGCCGGAAGTCGCGGCGGTGGAAGGGGTGGACGAGGTAGGGAACCCCACGATTCTCGCCACGCTCACGGTGATCGCGGCGATCCTGCCGATGGCCTTCGTGTCGGGGATGATGGGCCCGTACATGCGCCCGATTCCGGTGGGTGCCTCGGTCGCGATGATTGCGTCGCTGGCCGTCGCGTTCATCGTGACGCCGTGGATCGCCCTCAAGCTCCTGCGTGGGCACGTCGCCAAGCATGCGGTGGTTGCCATCGACCGGGCACACGAGCCCGAGGAGGGAGGGCGTTTCGGCGCGTTCTACTCGCGCGTCATGACCCCACTCATCGAGCGCACCGGGCGGCGCTACGCGTTCTACGGCGTCACGGTCCTGCTGCTCTTCGGTTCGATGGGGCTGCTCGCCATCAAGGCGGTGCAGGTCAAGATGCTCCCCTTCGACAACAAGAGCGAGTTCCAGGTGATCGCGGATCTTCCGGAAGGGACGACGCTGGAGACGAGCCAGGCGTTAGGCGAGTCGATGGCGGCGTACCTGCGCACGATCCCCGAAGTGAAGAGCACCGAGGTCTACGCGGGGACGGCGGCGCCGTTCAACTTCAACGGGTTGGTGCGCCACTACTTCATGCGTCGCGGTGCCAACGTCGTCGACGTGCAGGTCAACCTGCTGGGCAAGGAAGCGCGCGACCGGCAGTCGCATGACATCGCGGTTGCCGTGCGTCCGCACCTCGATTCCATCGCCCAGCGTTTCGATGCCTCGATCAAGGTGGCCGAGATTCCGCCGGGACCGCCGGTGATGTCGACGCTGGTGGCCGAGATCTATGGCCCCAACGACAGCGTGCGCATCGCGGCGGCGACCGAAGTGCGCAAGGTCTTCGAGACGACGCCAGGCGTGGTGGACGTCGATTGGACCATCGAGGCACCGCAGGTCAAGCGCTCCTTCCGCGTCGATCGCGTCCTGGCGGCACGGAGCGGGGCCAGTGTCGAGCAAATCACGCAGACGCTGTATCTCGCGCTCTCGGGGGCGCCGGTGGGGGTGTCGCCCAGCGACGAGGCACGCGAAGGGACGGCCATCGTGCCGCGACTCGCCCTGCAAGACCGCTCGTCGGTGGAGGCGCTGCTCTCGATCCCGGTCGCGACCATGATGGGGCCGCAGCCGTTAGGGCGCTTCGTCTCGGTCGACGCCGGGACGCGCGACGGTGTGCGCGTGCGGCGCAACCTGCGCCCGGTCATCTACGTCACGGGCGATGTGGCGGGGACGATCGAGTCGCCGGTGTACGCCATCCTCGCGATGAACGAGAAGCTCGACCAGGTGCGCATCAACGGCGCCGAGATCGCCCGCTACAACGCCGTGCAGCCGACGGACGTGAACGAGCTGGCGATGAAGTGGGACGGCGAGTGGCAGGTGACGATCGAGGTCTTCCGCGACCTCGGCATCGCCTTCGCCGCGGTGCTGATCCTGATCTATGTGCTGGTGGTCGGCTGGTTCCAGTCGTTCACGACGCCGCTGGTGATCATGGCGCCGATCCCGCTCACGCTCATCGGAATCCTCCCGGGGCATGCGATCACCGGCGCGTTCTTCACCGCGACGTCGATGATCGGGATGATCGCGCTCGCTGGCATCATCGTGCGCAACTCGATCCTCCTGGTCGATTTCATCCAACTCGCCGAAGCGCGCGGTCGATCGTTGCGCGAGGCGGTGATCGAAGCGGGGAGCGTGCGCTTTCGCCCGATTGCCCTCACCGCCGCGGCCGTGGTCATCGGCGGGCTGGTGATGGTGCTCGATCCGATCTTCCAGGGGTTGGCGGTGGCGCTCATGTCGGGCGCGATTGTCGCCACCCTCCTCACCATGGTGGTGGTGCCGCTCCTGTACTGGGAGTTGATGCACCGCCGCGCCGGAGAACCCGATGAAGCTCTTGCTCCTGATCTACAGCGGGCCGACGCCGCAGCGCATCTCGGCGCTGCTTGAGGCCCACGACGTCCCCGGCTACACGCAGTTCGAGAATGCGCGTGGGGCCGGGGAGACCGGGCGCATCGAGGGAACGCGCGCCTGGCCAGGGACGGCGACGGTGTTCATGAGCGTTGTCCCAGCCGAGCGGGCGACCGAACTGCGCGACGCCCTGCAACGGTATCGCACGTCAGGGGCGGAGGGTGAGCACCTGCACGTCGCGACGATCCCGATGGAAGACTACTTCTGACGCACCAGCCAACGCTGACACGAGATATCATCGATGTGTAACGACGACGTGATCCGCCGCTTTGCCGGCGTCTTCATCCTGCTCTCTGTCGCACTGGGCACTTGGGTGAGCCCGTGGTGGTTTGCCTTCACTGCCTTCGTCGGAGTCAACCTGCTGCAATCAAGCATCACCCACTTCTGCCCGTTGGAGAAGATCCTCGGACGGTTTGGGTTGTTCGGCTGTCACCGGTGATGGCATCGGGGCGTGCACGAGACCGCGCGCCGGCACGACGTGTCGGCGCGCGATCCGGGTCACCGGAAGCGTTAGGCGGCGCCGTTCTCCACGTCGGCCAGCGCACGCTCGAGCCGGGCGCGCACCTCGTGCGACAGCTCGGCGATGTCGGTGCGCCCGGTCAACTGCAATGCCTCGACCGGATCCATCGCCGCCACGGTGCTCGTCCCCGGCGTGTCCCCGGCGTACACGATGACGTTGCAGGGGAGCAGGAGGCCGATATCTCGCTCGGCGCTCAGGGCGCGATGGGCGAGCGACGGGTTACAGGCGCCGAGAATGATGTAAGGACGGAAGTCGACGTCGAGCTTCTTCTTGAGGGTCGCACTGACGTCGATCTCGGTGAGGACGCCGAATCCTTCGCGGCCGAGTGCCTCGCGCGTGCGCTCGACCGCGACCGCGTAGTCGAGCGGGACGGAGACGGACAAGCCGTAGGGCGTGGTCTGCTGAACCATACGTGGCTCCACATGGCAGGGGAGTGCTGCGGCGGCGCGCGCGTGGCGCACCTCCCCTCATATTACTGAATGGCTATATTATGGTCCAGCAGCCGACCTGCCCGTTTCCGTCGTGGTGTGACGAAGGAGAAGCCCCGATGCCCAAGTCGATGTCGCCCGAACTGTTGACGCTCGTCGCCGAGCGATTCAAGGCACTGGCCGATCCCGCGCGCTTGCGCCTGCTCAATGCGCTGCGCCCAGGCGAGAAGACCGTGGGCGAACTCGTCGAAGCCACCGAGCTGTCGCAGGCCAACGTCTCCAAACACCTGGCCCAGTTGCACACGCTCAGCTTCGTGCGCCGTCGCAAGGATGGGTTGTACGTGTACTATGCGTTGGCCGACAAGGAGATCTTCCGCCTCTGCGACGTGATGTGCGGACGCATCGAGAGCGAGTTGAAGGACCGCGAGAAGCTCCTGCGCCCGACGGGGTGACGCGGGGCGCGTAAGGCGCCGCGCTCGACGTTGCGAGGGGGAGCACGGTGCGCCATCGTTAGAGGGCGGCGCGCGTTCCCTCCCTTCGGCTTCCATGGACCTCATCAATTCCAAGCAACAGCGGGCTGGATTGATCATCGTCCTGCTCGGGATCGGAATCCTCATCGCGATCGCCCCCTTTGCCTCGGGCCTGCTCGGCGCATCGGTGCTGTATGTCATGTGCGTCCCCGCCTACCGGCGTCTCAAAGGGATCGTGAACGCCGATCTTGCGGCGGCGATCACCCTGGTCGGGGCGATTCTCTGCATTGCACTGCCGATTGCGTGGATCATCTTCCTCGCCGCCGACCAGCTTCCCGACGCGCTGCGCAGTGCGCAGCAGAGTGAGGTCATCCAGCGGCTCTCCACCATTCGCGTGGGGCGCGTGCAGGTCGGGACCGAGATTGCCAAGGCGAGCGGCAGCCTGATTCAATGGATGTCATCCCAGGCCATCGACGTTGTTGGCGGCGCGGCGCGCGCGACGCTCAATCTCGTGATCTCGTTCTTCGCGCTGTACTACATGCTGCTCTCCGCGGAGCGGTCATGGCGTGTCTTCCGGCGCGTTCTCCCCTTCTCGGAAGACACCGCCGACGAGCTGCGCACGCGCTTCTACAGCGTGACGCACGCGACGCTGCTGGGGACGATGCTCACCGCGGTGCTGCAGGGAACACTGATCGGCGTCGGGTTCCGCGTCGTGGGGATTCCCAACGCGGCGCTGTGGGGAGTCGTCACCGGCTTCTGCTCCATCCTCCCGGTGCTCGGGAGCGCGCTGGTCTGGCTCCCCGGGACGATTGTCCTCATGCTCGAGCAGAAGTACGGTGCTGCCGGCGTGCTGTTCGTGATTGGAGCGGTGTTTGCCAGCAACATCGACAACGTCATCCGCCCGATCGTCTTCAAGCGCGTCTCGAACATCCACCCGATGGTGACGCTGGTTGGCGCCTTCGCCGGCGTGGCCTACTTCGGATTGTTGGGGATCCTCCTGGGACCGCTGGCGATCCAGTACTTCTTCGTGCTGCTGCGCCTCTATCGCGAGGAGTACATCGACAAGCAGGTGACGCGCACGATGGAGATGCGGATCCCGCATCCGATGACGGATCCGACGTCGGGGCCGGACGACATCATGGGGTGAGAGACGGGGGACGGGAGACGGGAGACGGGAGTGCGCGCGGCGAAGCCGCGCGCGGTGCTTGCGCGAGGTGGGGGGCATC
>CAZLLP010000107.1:0-19119 GCA_964560345.1 uncultured Gemmatimonadaceae bacterium | reverse complement strand
CAGCATGGGCGACCCGCAGGCGCTGGCGCTGGACGACATCTACCGCGCCATTCGCGCCAAGGCCTTCGAACTCCTTGGGCGCGACAGCGAAAGCCTGAGCGAGCGCATGTTCGAGCGCATCCTCAAGGATGCCCATGACCAGGAGATCATCGACCTCCGCCGTCGTGGGAGCGACTTCGAAGTCTCGCTTCCGGCCGCCGTTGCCCCGGTCTCGGAACAGTTGAATCGCGCCGCCGCCGCCCATGCCGCGGCAACGGCCGCGGCCAATCCGCCAGCTGCACCGGCCCCGCGTGGCATGGTGCCGCGCGGCGCACCGGCGCGTGGCGGGCGCGGTCGTGGCCCCTCGGGCCCGCCGCCGGAGCTGCTCCTGGTCGGCGTGGTCGAGGACGTGCCGAGCATCGCGGCGGTCGCCGAGTCGGCACCGGCTCCCGTCACGGCACCGAACGAACCGGCGGCGGCGCCCAAGGCGCGCGGTGCGCGCGGAGCGGCGAAGCCCAAGGGCGGAAAACCCGTGAAGGAGGTCGCGAAGCCCAAGCCGGCGGCCAAGGCGCCAAAGGCCGAAAGCGCGCCGCCTCCAGCGGCAAAGGGAGCGGCTCGCGGCGCTCGTGGCGGCAAGGCCAAGAAACCCGCCAAGTGATGAGTCCAGCGAACGCCGCGTCCCCGACGCGGCGTTCGCGTTTCGGGGCCCCGCTGCCACTCGATTTCTACGACCGGCCCACCGCGCAGGTGGCGCGCGAGCTGCTCGGCGCGGTCCTCGAGTGCACCGTCGCCGGTGTGGTGGCGCGCGGGCGCATCGTGGAGGTCGAGGGCTACCTCGGCCCGCACGATCCTGCCTGCCACGCGGCGGTAGGGCTCACCAGGCGCAACCGGCACCTGCACGGCCCGCCGGGGACGGTCTACGTCTATCGGATCTACGGCATGCACTGGTGCGTCAACGCCGTCACGCGCGGGGCGGGGCACGGCAGCGCCGTCCTCGTGCGCGCCCTCGCGCCGCTCGACGGGCTCGAGGCCATGCGCGAGCGCCGTGGCGACGTCGCCGACCGCGACCTGGCCAACGGTCCGGGCAAGCTCTGTCAGGCGTTAGGCATCACCGGCCTGCACGACGGCGGTCGGCTCGATCGCGGCGCCGTGCGCATCCTGCGTCATGAGGCCGTGCCTGACGAGGCGATGGTCGTCACGCCGCGCATCGGCATCACGCAGGCGGCGGATTGGCCATTGCGATACTATCTGGCCGGCGACCCCCATGTCTCGCGCACGCCCCGCGACTTCGCGCGACACTCCGTCGGCGACGCCGAGGCGTGGCTGCGGTCGCGCGATCTGCGTTAGGCGGGGACGGGAAGGGCGAGCATCGACTGCACGGCGTCGAGCAGCGCCTCGGGCGAAAACGGCTTGTGCAGCAGGCGAGTGCGCCGGTCGAGCGAGAGCTTCGACCCGTCCAGGTCGAGGTAGCCGGAGATGAAGAGGATGCGCACGTTGGCACGGCGGCGGCGTAACTCCTGCCCCAGGTCGCGCCCGCCCATCCCGGGCATCACCACGTCGGAGACGACCAGGTCGATCCCCGAGCACGTGGCGTCGGTGAGCGACAGCGCCTCGTACGCATCCTGCGCTGCGCGCACCGTGTAGCCCGCGCGCTCGAGCACGCGCGTCGTCAGGTGACGCACGGCTGGGTCATCCTCCACCAGGAGGATCGTCGCCGTCGCCGCAGGGCCTGCGGTTGGTGACACGACAGCCAGTCCCCCCGTGGGGGATGATTGCGTCTCCCGCACCACCGCGACGCGCGGGAAGTAGAGGCGGAAGATGCTCCCGCGTGCCGGCTCGCTCTCCACCGTGATCGAACCCCCGCTTTGTTGCACGATGCCGTACACCGTGGCCAACCCGAGCCCCGTTCCCTTGCCCTGCGGCTTGGTCGTGAAGAACGGTTCGAAGATGCGCGCGCGCACCTCGGCGGTCATCCCGTGCCCTGTGTCGCGCACCACCAGGCAGACGTACTCGCCCGGTGGAAGTCCGGCCGCGGCGGCCGTGGCTCCCGTCAGCCGCACGTTACGTGTGTCGATGGTCAGCAGCCCTCCCTCGGGCATCGCATCGCGCGCGTTCACCACCAGGTTGAGCAGCGCCTGCTGCAGCTGACCGGGGTCGGCCCGCACCATCCCCAGCGCGTCGCCCGGGACCGTGAGCAGGGCGATGTCCTCGCCGATGACGCGGCGCAGCATCTTCTCCACGTCGCGCACCAGCGCGTTGAGGTCCAGATCGCGGGGCTGCAGGAACTGCTTGCGGCTGAAGGCCAGCAGCTGGCGCGTGAGCGTGCTGGCCCGCTCGGCGGCGTCGCGGATCTCGTGCACCTCTTCCGTTCTCTCGTCCCCGGGGGCGAGGGTCTCGAGGAGCAGGTCCACGTTGCCACGAATGGCCGTGAGGATGTTGTTGAAGTCGTGCGCGATTCCGCCGGCCAGGCGACCGACGCTCTCCATCTTTTGTGCCTGGAGGAGGTTCGACTCCAGCTCCTTGAGGTCGGTGACGTCGAGGAAGATGCCGTTCCAGCGGATGATCCCATCGGGGCGCTCCGATTCCGGATACGCCGTCCCGCGCACCCACCGCTGGCGACCGTCCCGCGCGTTGATGCGAAGGTCCATGCGCCACGGCTGGTTGGCCATCGCCGACTGCGCCATGGACTGGTTGACCAACTCGCGGTGCTCGGGGATGATCATCTCCCACACGACGCCGAAGTCCGCAATCGCCTCATCGGGCGAGATCCCGACCAGCTCGCGCACCCCTTCGCTGATGTAGGTAAAGCGCATCTCCCCGGCGGGGGTGAGGCAGAACTGGTAGACCGCCCCCGGGAACGCCTGGGCGATATGGCGCAGCTTCTCTTCACTGGCCACGAGGGCCTGCTCGGTGCGCACACGCTCGGTGATGTCCTCGACCGACTGCACCACCGTCGTCAGGCGCCCGGTGGCGTCGCGCAGCGGCGCGGCGCTCGCCAGCACTCGCATCGTCCGCCCGTCCTTCATCGCGTAGATCAGCGGGACGTCGAGCACGGGTTCGCCGGTGCGCAGCACGCGGAAGAACGGCAGGTCCTCGCGCGGCACCGGCGTCCCGTCGGGATACTGCGTGTCCCACGGCCACTCGCCCACGGAGATCCGGGCGATCTGCTCGCGCGTCATCTGCGTCTTGTCGAGCACGCGCTGGTTCACGAAGACCGGACGATGCGTGACGGCATCAAAGGCCAGGATCGCCGCATTGCTCGTCGCGATGATTCCGTCCATCAAGTCACGCTCGGCCTGCATGGCGTCGGCAGCACGACGTCGCGAGGTCACGTCGCGCACGATCATCTGCACGGCGCCATCGGGAAGCGAACGCACCGAAAGCTCACCGACGAACCGCGTGCCGTCGGGACGCACGAGTTCTCGTTCCGCGAGCACCGGATTGGCCGTGCGTTGCGCTTCGGCGATGATGCAGGCCTCTGGCTCTTCACCCGGCGGCGGCGCGAGCAGCTCGCGACAGGGGAGCCCGATGATCGCCGGCACCGGACGCCCCACCATCTGCGCGGCGCGCGCGTTGGCCATCAACGCCTTGCCGTCGCTGCCGAAGACGAGGATCGCGTCGGACGCCTCGCTCATCAGGATGCGATAGCGCCATTCGCTCTCCGATAGCTCGCGCGCGCGTTGGACGTATCGATGCTGCTCGCGTCGCAGTCGCCATTCGATCCCGCTCCCCGCGAGACTCAGCAGGAAGCCGATCACGAATCGCAGTTGGTCGCTCGGCTGGACAATCGCGAGGCTTCCCGTCGGCTCCAGCAGGAAGTACGACGTGGCGCCGTACGCCATCGCGATCGTGACCGCGGCAGGCCAGAAGCCACCCGCGACCACAATGCCGACGAGCGAGGCGGCGTTGGCGATGAAGTAGAGCGACGTTGGCGAGCGCGGGCCCAGCGTGGCGACGCCGACGACGGATACCAGCCCCAGGGCGATCCCGATCGCGTAGCGCTGGGCCACGCGAGGGCGATCCGGCGCGTTGGCGGGGGCGGACGCCGAGAAGGGGAGCGCGCCGGAACGGTGAGGCTCACCCGACGCGAGGGGAGTCACGGCGTTCGCCGCGGGGGGCGCATGGCCGGAGTCGTGCGTGGTCACGGTACCACCCAGAGTATGGCGGTTCCCCGCCACGCGCAACGCCCTCTTGGGATCGTTAGGGAGATTGGAATCTCCTCAGATGGTCCCCCCCAAACGCACAGCGGGAGCCGGTCCTGTGTGGACCGACTCCCGCGCCCGCGATGGCCTGCCGGCGCCCTATTGCAGCTTCTCGATGGCACCGAGGAGGTTGAAGCGAAGTCCGCCTTCCACGACGAACGAGTTGGCCGCGCCGTTGATCAGGAAGTTGTTCCGCGTCGGCATCGTCGCGCCCTGCACAAACACCGACACGCGTTGCACCTGATACTGCGCGCCGAGCGTGAACCTGGCCGACACGCGGCTGGACTGGTCGTCGATCGTGGTGAAGACCGCGTCCTGCGACTTGGCATCGACATACGTCCCGAGCGGGTCGGCATTCTGGATCACGTTGATCGCCAGCCCCAGTCCCGCGTACGGGCGCAGGTTGCCATAGCGCAGCGGGAAGAAGAACATCCCCGCATTGTAGCTCCGCAGGTCGCCGATGTTGACCGCGCGGGCCGAGCCGGGAGCGCTGGCGTCATAGACGGCCGCGGTGTTGTCGAAGAACGCCTGGTCGACCCCAAGGTAGAGCGCGACCTTCGAGCGAGTGATCATCCACTCCGCGCCCACCGTCGGCGCGTTGACCTTCGCGTCGCCAGACGCGCCGGTCGTGAACATGGTCGAACCGCCCTTGATGCCCCAGAACCACGAGTTCTCGAAGCCGCGAGGCGACTTCGACGCGGCTTGCGCGCCAACCAGCGTGGGGATCACGGCGGCGGCGGCCAGGGCCAGACGGAACGTGCGAACGATGCGCATACGCAGAGCCTCGGGAAACGCGCGGAGTGGAAGTCAGCGCTGTCCGGGCAGTGACCTGCCTCGAGCGGCGCGTTGAACGACAGCATGGAGTGCCTACCGTTGACCCACGAACCGCTCGGCGCGACCCACCTCAACCCGCATCGCGCTCTCCACGGCCTCGCGCGCGCCGCCCCGGTCCACCGGGGTACGCCACGGGAACCCACGCGTTCGAACGGTCACCGCGCGCGTCCCTTGAGTCATGAGAGGGACGAGGACAACGCCGGAGTCGTCACGCCAGCGCCCCATTTTCGCAGCCCTCGTCTCCCGCTCAGCCTGCCCGCTGCCACCGTTCGTGCCCCACGTCACACCCTCTGCTGGACGCACCGTACCAAACGCAGCGCCCGCCTCCCACCCGTCAGCCACAACGATCGAAACGAAGAAGAGGAGGCCAGCCCCAAGGCCGCCCCCTCTCGTCTTCCCGTCTTCCCGTCTTCCCGTCTTCCCGTCTTCCCGTGTTCCGCCCCCTAGATGAGTCCCAGCTTCGCCCCCACCTTCTTGAACGCGCTCACCGCAAAGTCGATGTCGCCGATCGAATGCGCCGCCGAGATCTGGCAGCGCACGCGCGCCGTCCCGTGCGGCACCACCGGGAAGCCGAACCCCGTCACGAACACCCCTTCGGCCAGCATCATCTCGCTCATCTGGATCGCGGCCGACGTCTCGCCGATGATGATCGGAACGATCGGCGTCTCGCCGTCCAGCGGCTTGAACCCCGCTTCGATGATCTGCTCGCGGAAGTAGCGCGCGTTGTCGCGCAGCTTCTGCACGCGCTCGGGCTGTGCCTCGATCACCTTCACCGACTGCAGCGCGCTGGCCGCCACCGTCGGGGGCAACGCGTTGGAGAAGAGCTGCGGGCGCGACCGCTGCGTGAGCATGTCGCACAGCGCCGCCGAGCCGGCCACGAAGCCGCCAGCTGCACCTCCCACCGCCTTGCCTAACGTCGAGGTGATCACGTCCACTTCGCCCAGCACGCCGAAGTGTTCCGCCGTCCCGCGCCCGTTGGTCCCCAGCACCCCGGTGGCGTGCGAGTCGTCCATGATCACGATCGCATCGTGATCGCGCGCCACCTGCAGGATCTCCGGCAGCTTGGCGATGCTCCCTTCCATCGAGAACACGCCGTCGGTCCAGATGAGCCGCCGCTTGGCCGACCTGTTGGCCTCGAGCTTGGCGACCAGGTCGTCCATGTTGGAGTGCTTGTAGACCGCCGTCGTGCACTTGGTGATCGCCTTGGCCAGGCGAATCGAGTCGATGATCGAGGCGTGATTGAGCTCGTCGGAGATGACGAAGTCTCCTTCCTCCACCACCGTCGCCGTCAGCCCCTCGTTGGCGTTCCACGCCGACACATACGACATCGACGCTTCGGTCCCGACAAAGCGCGCCAGCGCCTGCTCCAGCTCGCGGTGCACCGTGAACGTGCCGCAGATGAAGCGCACGCTCCCCGTCCCGGCGCCGTACTTCTTCAACCCCTCGATCCCCGCCTGCACCACACTCGGCTCATCGCACAGCCCGAGGTAGTTGTTCGACGAGAGGATGAGGATCTTCCCGCGCCCCTCCATCTCCACCCACGCCGACTGCGGCGAGTCGAGATAGTTGAGGCGCTTGTAGACGCCATCGCTTTTCAGTTTGTCGATGCGACCCTGAAGGTCGGCGGTGAAGGCGGCGTTGGGCATTGCTCTCGAGAAGACGGGAAGACGGGAAGACGAGAAGACGAGTGAGGGCTCGGCGGCGCGGTGTTCGCGCGCGGCCGAGCCCTCAATCAACCGTCAGAACTGGGGCGATTCAACCCGCCTGTCCCCCATCTCGTCTTCCCGTCTTCCCGTCTTCCCGTCTTCCCGTCCTCCGCCCCTATCCGATCTCAAAGACGACTTTTCCCGCATCGCCGCTCTTGATCGCGTGGATCGCCTCGTCAAAGCCCTCGAGCGGGAAACGGTGCGTGATGATCGGTGTCGGGTCGAACTTCCCGGATCGAAGGAACTGCGACATCTGGATCCAGGTGTCGTACATGCGCCGCCCGATCACGCCGTAGACGGTGATCCCCTTGAAGATGATCTCGGTGGCGAAGTTCACTTCCATCGGCTTGGCGGGGATGCCGAGCATCTGCACGCGCCCGCCGAGTCGCACTTCCTTGAACGCCTGGTGAATCGCCGCCGGCACGCCGCTCATCTCCAGCACGACGTCGACGCCGAGTCCCTCCGTCGCGCGCTTGACCGTCGCTTCAACCTCTGACGGATGCACCGCGTCGTGCGCCCCCGCGGCCCTGGCCAGCTCGAGCCGGCGCGGATTCACGTCGCTGGCAATCACGCGTGAGGCGCCGGCCGCCGCGCAGATCCCCACAGCAAAGATCCCGATCGGTCCGCACCCCGTGACGAGCACCGTCGAACCCGGGATCTCCGTCCCGTGCAGCGCCGTGTGAAACGCATTCCCCATCGGATCGTGGATCCCGCCGATCTCGTACGGGATGCTCGCATCGAGATGCCACACGTTGGTTGCCGGCATCGCGATGTACTCGGCGAAACAGCCGTCGCGATCGACTCCGATGATCTTCGTGTTGGGGCATACGTGTGCGTTGCCCGTGCGGCACAGATGGCATCGCCCGCAGACGATGTGTCCCTCGGCCGTCACGCGGTCGCCCACCGCCACGTCGCGCACCAACGATCCGACCTGCACCACGTCGCCGGCAAACTCGTGACCGACGGTGAAGGGGGGCTTGCAGCGATTGCTCGCCCAGTCGTCCCACTCGTAGATGTGCACATCGGTCCCGCACACGCCGGCGCGACGAACCTTGATGAGCACTTCGTCGTCGCGGATCGTGGGGACCGGGACGTCGCGAAGCGTGAAGCCGGGACCGGCAGTGGTCTTGACGAGAGCTTTCACGAGAGGAGCGGAAGACGGGAGGACGAGAAGACGGGAAGACGAGTTCGGAGGTGCTCACGGCAGCACCTGTCGCGCTCTCGCCGCGGAGGAATCAACCCCCCGCCCCCCGCGCAATCAAGCGCCCATGCCCCTCATCTCGTCTTCCCGTCTTCCCGTCTTCCCGTCTTCCCGTCTTCCCGTCTTCCCGTCTTCTCAGATGAGCGACGAGATCTGCCCCCCGTCCACCTGAATCGCCGACCCGGTCACAAACGACGCCCGTTCGCTCGCCAGGAACGTCACCACGGCGGCGAACTCCTTCGGATCACCCGAGCGCCCGAGCGGGATGCCGGCCTGGCGAGCCGCGAGCACCTCCTCGATGGGGCGCTGCTCGCGCGTCGCACGCATCTGCGCCAACTCGATGGCCCGCGCCGTATCGAAGTGACCGGGCATCACCGTGTTCACGAGGACGCCATCCTTTGCCACCTCGTTGGCCAGCGTCTTGGCAAAGCCTAACAAGCCGGCCCGCGCCGTGTTCGACAACAGCAGCCCCTGGATCGGCATCTTGGCCGCCATCGATGTCAGGAACAGCACGCGTCCCCAATGACGGGAGCGCATCCCCGGCACGACCGCGTGCGCGAGGCGAATCGACGCCATCAGGTTGGTGTTGATCGCCGACTGGTATTGCTCTTCCGTCGTTGACTCGAACAACGTCGACGGAGGGCCACCGGCGTTGGCCACGAGGATGTCGATGGGACCGAGCGCGTGTTCGGCTTCGGCGACGATGCGCGCGGCGGCCCCCGGTTCGGTCACGTCGGCGGCGATGGCCAGCACGCGGCCATACGTCCGTCCTCCGATCGCCGCGGCATGCTTCTCCAACTCTTCCTTGCGCCGCGCGACCATGACAACGCTGGCGCCTTCCTGGCTGAGCTCATTCGCGATGGCGAGTCCGAGCCCGCTCGATGCGCCCGTCACGAGCGCCACCCTGTTCTTCAGTCCGAGATCCATGGCGGTAGAATGCACCGCAAACGTGCGCGCGGCCAGTTCTCTCCCGCGTCACGCGTGCGGCTACGGCGCCTGATTCACCGTCACGCTCTGCCAGCTCCCCGCAATCTCCGTCTTGCCGTCGATCCAGTAGCGCGCGCGAATGCGCACCTGCTGCGGACCATTCGGTCGCGCGGAGCGCTCAGGCGCGAATCGCGACGCGTTCCACTCGACCGACCAGGTCTTCGATGCGCCGGGTGCGAGCGTGACGATCTGCGTGTAGGCCGCGCACAGGATCAGTTCGAGGCGGGGGTCGATGCGTAGCCCCGCGGCGTCCTCCACCTCGTAGACGTTGTAGGGGCAGGTGTTCCCCTCGAACGTGATCGGCCGCCCCGTCGTGTTCGAGAGCGTGACCGTCATGGGCAGCGGCGTCCCCTCGGTCACCGTGGTCCGCGACAACACCAGGCGCATCGCTTCATCACTCACGATGCTGCGCTCGTCGGCGGGTGCGCTGTCGAGGATGTTGCCGCAAGCGCTGCTCGCGAAGGCGAGCAGGAGCGCTGCGAAGGTGGAACGAAAACGAGTCATAGGCCGCGCGTCGAAGGAGTCATGGATGAGACGCATGCCCCACCCCCGAGCTAGCACTACGTATCTACCCCGCTCACCGCCGAAGGCGCCGCCGCCGTGACGCGCACCGCGCACACCTTGAACTCGGGGATGTGCGCCACCGGATCGAGCGCCGGGTTCGTCAGCAGGTTCACCGCCGCCTCGCGATAGTGCATCGGGATGAAGACCTGGCCGAGTGCCACACGATCCGAGAGGCGCACGGTGATGCTGATCTCGGCGCGGCGAGACGCCACCAGCACCGCCTCTCCGTCCTGCACCCCCAGTCGCTCGGCGTCCTTGGGGTTGAGCTCGACAATCGGCCCCGACTCGCGCGCGTCGAGCGCAAACGAGCGTCGTGTCATCGTCCCCGTATGCCAGTGATACATCTGGCGTCCCGTGTTCAGCAGGAAGGGATACGCCTCGTCAGGCAGCTCGGCAGGCGGGAGAAACTCCACCGGATGGAACGTGGCCTTGCCGTCAGCGGTCGGAAAGTCGTCGGCAAAGAGGAAGTCGGTCCCCATGTGCTGCGCGTCGTGCACGGGATACTGAAGCCCCGCGTCGTTGTCGAGCCGCGCGTGCGACACGCCGCGCCACGACGGGGTCACGCGGGCAATCTCGTCCATCACCTCAGCCGCATTGCTGAACGGCGTCGGCAGTCCGATGCGATTCGACAGCTCGATGAGGATCTCGAGATCGCGACGCGCATTCCCCGGCGGTGCGATAGCAGCGCGCGAGAGCTGGATGCGCCGCTCGGTGTTCACGAACGTCCCATCCTTCTCGGCAAACGAAGAGCCGGGGAGAACGACGTCGGCGTAGCGCGCCGTCTCGGTGAGGAAGAGATCCTGCACTGCGAGAAACTCCAACTCGCGGAACCAGTGCTCGGCGTGCGCGACTTCCGGGTCGGAGAGAATCGGATTCTCCCCCATGATGTACATCCCGCGCACCGGCGATGATTCGTCGACGATCTGCGTGACCTTGAGCCCGACCGTGAGCGGGATGCGTTCATCGGGAACGCCCCACACCTGCGCAAACTTGTGCCGGATCTCCGGGTTGGTGACCGACTGGTAGTCGGTGTACACCATGGGGATCGCACCGACGTCGCTCGCTCCCTGCACGTTGTTCTGTCCGCGAATCGGGAGCATCGCGGCACCCCAGCGCCCGATCATCCCGGTCGCGAGGATCAGGTTCAGCAGCGACGAGACGATGTCAGTCCCGGTCGAGTGCTGCGTGAGCCCCATCGCCCACAGTGTCGCAGAGCGCGGGCCCTTGGCGTACAGCTCTGCCGCGCGACGAATGAGATCGGCCGGCACCCCGCTGATCTGCGAGGCGCGCTCCGGTGTGTAGGGCTGCACCGCCTCGCGCACCTTCTCGAAATCATGCGTGCGGCTGGCGATGAAGGCGGTGTCCTCCAGCCCCATCGCCAGGATGTGGTGCAGCATCCCGTTCATCACGGCGACGTCGGTCCCGGGGAGCGCCTGCAGGTGAATGTGGGCGCGCGCCGCCAGTTCGATACGCCGCGGATCGCAGACGATGAGCGTGGCGCCGCGTTTGACCGCACGCTTGATCGCGGCCCCGAACACCGGGTGCGACTCCGTGGTGTTGGCGCCCAAGATGAAGATGACGTCGGACTCGTGCTCCACCTCGCGCATCGATCCCGAGGCCGCGCTGGTGTTCATGGCCCGCTGCATCGCGCTCACCGACGACGAGTGGCAGAGGCGGGTGCAGTGATCGACGTTGTTGGTCCCAAGCCCGGCGCGGAACATCCGCTGCAGGAGATAGTTCTCCTCGTTGCTGCACTTGGCTGACTGGAACACCGCGAGCGAGGAGGGGCCGCGCTCATCACGCAGGCGCACGAGTTCCTGGCTCGTGATCTCCATCGCCTCTTCCCAGGTCGCCTCGCGAAACGGCGCGTACCAATCGAACGGCGTGGCCACGCGATCGCGCGGATCGCCGAGCGTCCCGGTCCCGCTCTGCCCCCGCTGCAGCGGGTTGGTGCGCGGTCCGCGCTTGGGCTTGGGTCCCTCCTGGCTGATGAGGTCCCACGGTCCCCCGCGACGCGGCCAGGTGACGGCGTTGTCGTGCGTGGCATCGAAGACCCAGCGACCATCGCGCTTGACCCAGCCACGGCGCACGAGCGGTGTCGTGAGCCGATCGCGATGCTGCACGAAGTCGGTGCCGAAGCGCCCCTTCACGCACGTCGAGCCCTGATTGGGAGTCTGCTGCTCGATCCACGGCGAGCGAACGTGGATCACCGTGTTGTCGCGCACCTCCAGGTCGATCTGACAACCCACGCCGCAGTACGGGCACACGCTGCGCACCGTGCGATCGACCGGCGGCATCGCGTTGGATGCCGGGCGGGTGACCATCTGTCCGTTCGCGGCGCGTACCGCCATCGGGATGATGTCGTGAATGGCACCGGTCGGGCACACGCGCACACACTCACCGCACCAGGTGCACCCCGCATGCTCCGGATTGCCGTCGGCACCGACGATGATCTGCGCGTGGTCGCCGCGATGGGCGACATCGAGCACGCCCACCACCTGGATGTCCTCGCATGCCCGCACGCAGCGCGTGCACAGGATGCAGGTGGACATGTCGTGCTGGATGATCGGGTCGCCTTCGCGCGAGTCCCCCGTGCGCAGCGGCAGTTCGGCGCTTCGCGTGTGGGGAACGTTGTAGCGCTCGACCAGTGCTTCGAACTCGTTGCGATGTCCCTCGGCGGGGATCTGTTCCACCGGGTAGCGCTCGAGCAGCATCGCGAGCACGCCCTGCCGATTCTTCACCGCCGCCTGCGACTCGGTGGTGATCTCCATGCCCTCGGTCGCTTCGGTGGCGCAGGCAGGGATGAGCTTGGGATTTCCCTTGGCCGAGACGAGACAGATGCGGCAGCTCCCGACGTTGGGGAGCTTGGGATACCAGCAGAGCGTGGGCACGTCGATGCCGAGTGCGCGCGCGGCATCGAGGATGGTCGCGCCCGCGTCGACTGTGGTGTGCTGACCGTCGATAATGAGCGTCGGCATGAGGATTCTCAGGGAGAGGGCCGAGTGTCCGGCTGTGTGGAGTATGCGGTTCGGTCCGGGAGACGTCCAGCGTGGCGAGGTGTGGGAGGGTGTGGTGGGGGCGGGGTGGGAGGGAGAAAGTCTCGTTAGGCAGCGGGGGCGGTGCCACGGTTCACTGTCGCGATATTGCGCACCTGAAAACGTGACCATATATTCGCGTCCAGCACCTATCGCGTGCGCGCGAGGATACAGCGTGGATTCATCACGAAAAGAGTTCCTCCACAACGCAGTGCTCACGGCGGCCTCGCCGAGTCTGGTCTCCCTCACGGAACCAGCACTCTCCCGGGGAAAGTTGACTTCCCCCTTCATCGTCGCCGCTCATCCCACATCGCCCTTCTTGATCGCGCGTCAGCCTTCCTCGCCAGCCGCAGCGCCGCGTCGTGCATCCGGTTCGCGGGGCTCGGATCCGGCGATCGCTCGCAGCGAGCGGGCGGCGCCCGCAGGTGATGCATCGAGCGGCTCGTCCGATCATCGTTCGCGCGCCGTCACGCGGCAGCAAGGCGCAACGCACGTGCGTTCCGTCGACCAATCGCTAGGCATCGGCACCACGATCGATGCACGTTGCAGTCGTACCATCGGCACACGTTTGATGCCCGTCGTGTTGAAAATTCAGCACTTCAACTTTACGGGCGCCTATCTCTCGTTATAGATTGTTCGCGAGTTGAAACGCGCGCGTTTGTCAAGTCGTCATATCACGGGTTGCACGTCGCGCGACATCACGAGTTCAAGGCTGTTGAAGTTTTCGACATAGCGCTGCGGTTAGGCGCACAGGACCAGCCGGATGCGAATGCGCCCGGTTGCTGCCGACCGATCCACCGGGGGATCGGACCGGTGATCCACACCAGACCAGGAGATACTCTCATGGCTGCGAAGAAGAAGACTGCCAAGAAGGCCGCGAAGAAGACGGTGAAGAAGGCGGCCAAGAAGACCAAGAAGCGCTAGTTCTTCTTGGACTCGTAATAACAAGGAAGCCGGCGCGAACTCTGCGCCGGCTTTCTTGTTGTTGTCGCTCTCGGATCCTGCCTGCCGCTTCGAGCTACGCGGCCTTGACGTCGATCGGCGGAACGCTCACTTCGGGAACCTCGCCCCACACATAGGCCCATACGCGCGGTGGCGGCTCCGCGCGGCTGCCGCGCGAGATCACGATTCCGATTGGCTCCTCCTCCAGGACGCCCTGACGTCGGTCGGTCATGCGTCGCCTCCCTCTCATATAGTAGATGCTGATGCCGGCTCTACGTCGATAACGCTGTGCCGGATTCGTCGCGCGCGAATGGGTCACCTGACCCCGCATGCGGCACCGGCCGCAGTCGGCGAGAACGGTTCGCCGACTACGGCCGGTTGACGAGGCACCGCGGTCCGGCCTCGCTCATACCCCTTAAGCAGTGCCTGTGCCATCTGGACGCGTTCGTCCAAGTCGCTATCAGACGGTCACTTAGCAGAACGGCGCCCCGCAGATGAGGCGCCGTATGTCGCAAAATGACACGTGAATTTTCGACACGCTGTATCAGCGAGTATCGCCGACCTCTGCCTTTTCACGCCACGTTCTTTCTCGCGAGGAAGGTGCGCGCCGCATTCTCATCGCGCACGATCGAGACCTCCCAGCCACGATAGCGCGCGCGGAGTTCCTCGAGTTCGACCGCGGTGTGCCCGGCGACCAGCGTCTGCACGAGGTGCACGCCCCCGTCCAGCGTGGCGCTCTTGAGGATCTCGATCACGCGTTCGCGTTCGCCGACCGCCAGGCGCTCGAACGCCGCCGGCGAACAGACCACGGCGTGCAGCGGTGCTTCGGGGTACCACTCGCCGAGCGCGGTGACACAGCCATTGACGCGCGACGTCAGTCCGACCACGCCGGCAGCGGCAATGACCTTCTCCACCACCTCGGGATCTTCCTCGACCGCAGTGACCTGGCAACCATTGGCGGCGAGGTAGAGCGCGGTACCTTCCTGCTGGGCACCGACGACGAGCACGTGGGCTTCGGTGTCCGACGGGATCTCCCGGACGATCGGGGCGTCGGCGCTGAGCCCCCACCGCTCGGGGCGGCGGTATTCGGCGATGAGCTTGAGTCGACGCCGGCGCCACGAGGCGTACGACGGGATGCCAAGGCGGTTGCGGATGATGCGGTCGACTTCAGCCCAGATCAGGAGCTCATCGAAGGCGAACTGTTCGGCCGCCCGCAGGTTGGCCACGGCTTCGTCCCCGATGCGCAGAATCGCCGACCGGGGGATCGAGTCCTTGTAGTTCTCGATCTCCTGCTCGACAAAGCACTCGTACTCGTGCTTGAGCGATCGCTGCGGTTGATGAGATGCCATGTACCCACGCCAGTTAGGCTGAGCCCAAACCTAGGGACTCTCGTAAGGCGCGCAAGTGGTTTCGTCATTCACTCGTTAGATTTTCTCGCTGCCTTACGACACCGACTCACTCGTCATGCACGCCATCCGATGACTTCCCTGCGACACGTAGCTGACGGCATCGCTTGCGGTGACCTCCTGCATCTCGGACGCGAAGAAGCGATCGCGGTGTACCTCATGGAAACGCCCGACGGACTCGTCGTCGTCGATCCCGGTCCCTCGTCTTGTCGCGAGGCGTTGCAGCAGGCCATTCGCGATTTCGGCGCGGCGCCCGAGGATCTGCGACACGTTCTCCTCACGCACATCCACCTCGATCATGCCGGGATCGCCGGCACGCTCGCACGCGAACTGCCGCACCTGCGCGTGCACGTGCATGCGCGTGGCGCGACACACTTGAGCGACCCCACGCGCCTGCTCGACAGCGCGCGTCGCATCTATCGCGGCGAGATGGATCGTCTCTGGGGCGCGTTCGAGCCCGTCTCGGCCGAGCAACTCGTCGTGCTCGGTGGCGGCGAGCGCCTGACGATTGGCGGGCGACGCCTGCGCGTGGAGTACACGCCGGGGCACGCCTGGCACCACCTCGCCTATCTCGATGAGTCGACGGGGATGGCCTTCGTCGGTGACGTCGCGGGCGAAGCCTCGCAGCACGGCACCCCCGCGCTCCCCGCCGCCCCGCCCCCCGACATCGACCTCGAGGCGTGGAAGCCCAGCCTCGACCTCATCGGCGCGTGGGGGCCGGAAGCCCTCCTGCTCACGCACTTCGGTCCGGTGCGTCACGCCGTTGCGCATCTCGATGCGTTGTGGGATCGCATCATCTCGTGGAGCCTCGCCGTGCGCGCCTCGCTCGCGTCAGGCACCGACGACGATGCGCGTGCCGATGCGTGGGCCGACGCCGAGGTGGCGCGCCTGACGAGTGCGCTGACCGCCGAACAGGCCGTGCATATCGACCGGGACTCGGTGCGCTCGTCGTGGTTCGGCTTCGCGCGGTACTGGCGCAAGAAGGCCGAAGCCGCCGCCTGACGAGTCCCGGTGCCGGAACTCCCAGAGGTCGAGTATGCGGCGCGACAGGCACGCGCCGCGTGTGCGGGAAAGGTGCTGGCCCTGGTTCGCGTGTTGCACCCGTCGCAGCGCCGGGCGCTCCCCGACGCCCACGCCCGCGCGCTCACCGGCGACGTCGTCCTCGACGTCGAGCGGCGCGGCAAGCACCAGCTCTTCCGCCTGGCCAGCGGACGCGTGATTCACGTGCACTTCCGGATGACCGGCGACTGGCGCATCACCACCGCCGACGAACCGCCCCATCGCAGCACCCGCGTCGTCTTCACCTTCACCGACGGCACGCAGCTCGCCCTCGACGACGCGCGCGCCCTCTCGGTCGTCGCGCTCATCGAGGCCGGCGTCGACCCATGTCCCGACCTCGGCCCCGAGGCCACCTCCGCCAGCTTCAACGCCGACTGGCTCGCCGAGCAGCTGACGGGGCGCCGCTCGCCCATCAAGCCGGTGCTCCTCGACCAGGGGCTGGTCGCCGGCATCGGGAACATCTATGCCTCCGAGGCGCTCTGGTACGCGAAGGTCGACCCGCGCCGCGCCGCCCATCGCCTCGGTCAGCTGCAACTTCCGGCCATTGTGTCCGGTGTCAAACGCGCCATGCGCAAGGCGCTCGAGCACCCCGAGCGCTACTATGGCGCCGGCGGCGTGAGTGACGCCGTGCGCTTCAACGTCTACGATCGGGAAGGGAAGGGCTGCCGCCGCTGCCGCACCCCCATTCGGCGAATCGTGCAGGCCGCGCGAAGCACGTACTTCTGTCCGGCATGCCAGAAGGCATAGGGGAAGACGGGAAGACGAGAAGACGGGAAGACGAGATGCGACCCTCGGGCGCCACACTCGATTCGTGCGCGTCCGAACTCGTCTTCCCGTCTTCCCGTCTTCTGTACTACCAGGCGATCCCGTAGTCCTCGCCGTGGTTCGACGCCGCGCCCCAGAACGTGCGGTGCGTGCGGTCGAGCCAGATCGCGGTGATGGGGCCGGAGGTCAGGCGCTCGATTTCCAGCGTGTAGCCCATCTTCCGCAACTCGGCGCGCGTCCAGTCCGGAACCGATTCGGCCAGCACGATCCGCCCGGGGCGCGACTCGTGCGCGCCAAACGAGGAACGCATCTGGTATGAATTGATGTTTGCCGCTTCGACCGCTTCCTGCGGCGTCATCCCGAACTCGATGGTGTTGAGCAGGAACTGCAGGAGATTCTGATCCTGCGAGTCGCCCCCCTGCACGCTGAACGCCATGTACGGCGCGCCATCCTTGAGCGCCAGAGACGGCGTGAGCGTGACGCGCGGGCGCTTCCCCGGTGCGATCACGTTGAACGGTCCGTCGCCCGGATGCGTCACGAAGCTCTGGGCGCGCTGGCTCAACCCCACCCCCGTTCGTCCGGCGATCACCGCGGGGATCCACCCACCGCTCGGGGTCACCGAGATCACCCACCCCGAACTGTCGGCCGCCTGGATCGACGTTGTCCCCGAGTAGAAGGCCTCCTCGAACGACAACGCTGCGTGGTCGGCGCTGCCGCTCACCCGATCCTGCTGTCCGCTTTTTGGGAGGTCGGCCGGGGCTCCCGTCACGCTCCACTTGTCGAGAAGTTCGCGAAAGGGATTGGTCCCGCCCTGGAAGGGATACGGATCGCCCGGCTTCACCGTCGCGTCGTTCCGGTCCGTCTTGAGCTGTGCATAACGAGCGCGCGCATACTCCTTGGACAGGAGCCCCTGCATCGGCTCGGCGGGCTCGAAGGCCGGGTCACCGTAATAGAAATCGCGATCGGCAAACGCCATCGACATCGCCTGGTACACGGTGTGGATGTAGCGCGCCGAGTTATAGCCCATCGACTTGAGGTCGGCGTTCTCGAGGATGTTGAGCGCCTGCAGGAGCGCCGGGCCCTGGGTCCATTGCTGCAGCTTGAAGACCTCGACACCGCGGTAGTTGGTCGCGAGCGGCTCCTCGATCTTCACCTTCCAGTTCGCCAGGTCCTCCTTGGTGAACAACCCGCCTTCCTCACGCACGCCGCGCACGATCTCCTCGGCGATGTCACCGCGGTAGAAGCGATCGTACGCGGCGTAGATCGCCTCCTTGCGGCTCTTGCCCGCCTTGAGGGCGAGGCGTTCGGCTTCCACGAGTTTGCGCAGCGTGACCGCGAGGTCCCTCTGTACGAAGATCTCCCCCGCGGCGGGCGCCTCTCGCGACTCGCCCAGGTGCGGCAACATCACCTCGCGGGCGTATTTCCATTGCTTGATCCGCCCCTTGTTCGCTTCGATCGAATTGGCCCCCTGCGCCTCGATCGCGTAACCGTCGGCCATCTGGATCGCCGGCGCGAGGACGTCGGCCAACGACAGCGTGCCGTATTCGGCCAGCATCGTCATGAGGCCACCGGGGGTACCCGGGGTGACGGCCGCCAGCGGCCCGAACTCCGGCGGCGTGTTCATCCCGCGCGAGCGGTAGAACTCGGTCGTTGCGCCGCTCGGAGCGACGCCGAGCGCGTTGATGCCAATGACTTTCTTGAGTTTGGGGTTGTAGATCAGCGCCTGCGTCTCACCGCCCCAACTCAGCACGTCCCACATCGTGGTCACGGCGCCGAGCATCGCACATGCGGCGTCGATGGCGTTGCCCCCCTTCTGGAAGATCATCGCCCCAGCGGTTGCCGCGAGCGGCTTGCCGGTGACGGCCATCCAGTGCCGTCCATGCAGCGGAGGCTTCTGCGTCCGTTGCGCCGCAAGCGAGGGTGCGGACACCGATGCCGCCACGAGCACGGCGATCGTCAATCGCGACACGCGAGTGGAATGCAAACCGATCATGGGGATGCGGATGAAGAGGGATGGTCGGAGGCGGAGCCCCGGCGATGCCGGGGCGATGCGGAGGCCCTGATGCCGCGCGCGTCGCTCCACCCTTGCTCGACGCTCCCTCCGAAACGAACGCCGCGCAACCCCCCTGCCTTTGCCATCGACCTCCGGCGTCCGGCGTCGGTCGTCGGGCGTCCCGTTTCCGGTCTCCGGTCTCCCGTCTCCCGTCTCCCGTCTCCCGTCTCCTTAGTCGTTCACCTCGAGGATCGCCCCCTTGAGGTACCCGGTCTCGGGGACGGTGAGGAGCTCGGGATGATCGGCGGGCTGGACGCAGAGTTCGCGCAACGTCACGCGGCGCCCGCTGTCGGCGGCGGCGCCCTGCAGCATGTCGAGGAAGTGCGCCTTGGAGAGGTGGTAGCTGCAGCTGGCGGTGAACATCACGCCACCCGGGGCGAGCAGGC
>CAZLLP010000106.1:18445-19452 GCA_964560345.1 uncultured Gemmatimonadaceae bacterium | reverse complement strand
CCGGGCCGGAGCACATGCGCGAGCCGGTGCGCTACCTGTCGCAGCACGCGACGCGTCCGGTGTCGGTGATTCCCAATGCGGGGCTGCCGCTCAACACGGGGACGGGGGACGCGGTGTATCCCCTGGAGCCGGCGGCGATGGCGGCGATGCTCGGCGAGTTCGTGCGTGACTTCGGCGTGCGGATCGTGGGGGGGTGTTGCGGGACGACGCCCGAGCATCTGCAGGCGATCTGCGAGGCGGTGGATGCGTTGGGGGTGCGGGCGGGGGCGGGGGATGGCGAGCGGGGGCCCCCCCCCAACAACAAGGCTAGCACCGCTCTCGCCGACACCCGTCATCACTCCATTCCCGGCGGTGCCAATTCCCTGCACCGCGCGCACCACGCCGTCCCGCGCGCCTCGTCGGCGATGCGCGCCATCACCCTGCACCAGTCGCCGCCCCCGCTCCTCGTGGGCGAGCGCGTCAACGCGCAGGGATCCCGCAAGGTCAAGCGCTTGCTCCTGGCGGACGACTACGAGGGGATCCTCGAGGTCGCGCGCGAGCAGGCCGAGTCGGGGGCGCACGTGCTCGATGTGTGCGTGGCCCTCACCGAGCGCGGCGACGAAGCCGCGCAGATGGCGACCGTCACCAAGCTCCTCTCAATGTCGGTCGAGACGCCCATCATGGTCGACTCCACCGAGGCGAGCGTGATCCAGGCGGCGCTGGAGCACATCCCGGGGCGCGCGATCATCAACTCCATCAACATGGAGAACGGGCGCGCGCGCATCGACTCGGTCGTCCCGATGGCGATCACGCACGGCGCCGCCCTCGTCGCGCTCACCATCGACGAGGTGGGGATGGCCAAAACGCGCCAGCGCAAGCCCGAGGTGGCCCGCAAGAACCACGACATCGTCGTCGACGAGGACGGGATGCCGCCGTCGGAGCTGATCGTGAACGCGCTCACCGTCACCCTCGCCACCGGCGACCCCCGGTGCATCCACCCGGCGCAAGACACGTACTAACGAAGTCGA
>CAZLLP010000106.1:0-18435 GCA_964560345.1 uncultured Gemmatimonadaceae bacterium | reverse complement strand
GACGGGCTCACCTTCAACCGCGACACAGGAGACGCCAGGTGGATCGACTCGGCGAGTGAGACGATTAAGGGAATCGGACTCATCAAGCGCGAGTTGCCGGGGGTGCTCACGAGCCTCGGCGTTTCCAACGGGAGCTTCGGGCTGGCGCTCGAAGCGCGCTCAGTGCTCAACTCGGTCTTCCTGCATCACTGTGTGCAGGCGGGGCTGGACGCCGCAATCGTGAACCCCGCGCACGTCACGCCGTACGCGGAAATCTCGACCGAAGAGCGGCAGCTGGCGGATGATCTCGTCTTCAACAAGCGCGCGGATGCGCTGCAGCGGTTCATTGAGCACTTCGACAAGCAGACGGGAGACGGGAGACGGGAGACGGGAGAGGCGCTTCGCGCGGACCCGACCGAAGGGATGACGGCCGAGCAGCGGGTGCATTGGATGGTGGTGCACCGCAAGAAGGAAGGTGTCGAAGCCGCGCTCGATGCGGCGGGGGTGCGCGAGCGGCCGGTGCAGGTGCTCAACGAGGTGCTGCTCCCGGCCATGAAGGAAGTCGGCGACAAGTTCGGCGCGGGAGAACTCATCCTCCCGTTCGTGCTGCAATCGGCCGAGGTGATGAAGAAGGCGGTGAAGCACCTCGAGTCGTTCCTCGAGAAGCAGGAGGGATACACCAAGGGGCGCGTGGTGCTGGCCACGGTGTACGGCGACGTGCACGACATCGGCAAGTCGCTGGTGAACACGATCCTCTCCAACAACGGCTACACGGTCTACGACCTGGGGAAGCAGGTCCCGGTCAACACGATCATCGAGAAGGCAATCGAGGTGAACGCCGACGCCATCGGGCTGTCGGCGCTCCTGGTGAGCACGTCCAAGCAGATGCCGATGTGTGTGCAGGAACTCGACCGGCGCGGCGTGCAGGTGCCGGTGCTCATTGGCGGGGCGGCGATCAACCGGCGCTTTGGGCGTCGCGCGCTCTTTGTCGACGGCGAGCGCCCGTACGAGTCGGGGGTCTTCTACTGCAAGGACGCCTTTGAGGGGTTGGAGACGATGGACCGGCTGCAGGACGCGACGACGCGGCGCGACTTCACGGAGAAGGCGCTCACCGATGCGCGCAACGACGTCTTCCTGCACACCGCGGTTGGCAAGGACATCGCCCGCGGCGATGCGGCCGGGACGCGCAGCGCCGTCTCGGCCGATCACGCGGTGCCGGAGGCGCCGTTCCGCGGGACGCGTATCCTGCGCGACATCCCGTTAGGCGAGGTCTTCGACCTGCTGGACCTCGACGAACTGTATCGCCTGCAGTGGGGGGCGCGCGGTTCGGGTGATGCCTACAGGGAGACGGTGCGCACCGAGTTCGAACCGACGCTCAGGCGCCTCAAGGAGGAGGCGGTGCGCGACGGCTGGCTGGTCCCACAAGCGACCTACGGCTACTTCCCGGTACAGTCGCAGGGGAATGACGTCATCGTCTACGATCCCGACGCCTGGGACGCCGACGGCGGGACGCTGCGCGAGATCGCCCGCTTCCACTTCCCTCGGCAGGAAGGGCGCGAGCGCTTGTGCCTGGCGGACTACTTCCGATCGGTGGAGTCGGGGGACGTCGACGTGATCGGCCTGCAGGTGGTCACAGTCGGCGACGAGGCGACGCGCCGTTTCGAAGCGCTGCAGGCCAAGGGGGAGTACAGCGAGGCGTTC
Source organism: uncultured Gemmatimonadaceae bacterium (assembly GCA_964560345.1). Lineage (GTDB taxonomy): Bacteria > Gemmatimonadota > Gemmatimonadetes > Gemmatimonadales > Gemmatimonadaceae > SCN-70-22. The sequence goes on along the minus strand of CAZLLP010000106.1, from coordinate 16,755 downwards.
TATTCGCATGGACTTGCGGTGGAGGCGGCGGAAGCCACCGCTGAATGGCTGCACCGGCACATTCGCGCCGAACTGGGCGTGCCGGCCGGGCGCGGGAAGCGCTATTCGTGGGGATACGGCGCCTGTCCCGACCTCGACGATCACGACACCGTGTTCGCGCTCCTGCCCGCCGACGCGTTAGGCATGTCGCTCACCAGCGCGCGGCAGCTCATCCCCGAGCAGTCCACGGCCGCGCTCATCGTCCATCACCCCGAGGCGAAGTACTACGCGGTGCGCGGTGAAGGGAGCGATCGTGCGGAAACGCCAGCCGCAGGGGTGAACGCATGACCAGCCCGGCCATCCCCGAGACCGCCGCTGCCGGCACGAGCACGAACACGAGTACGCGCGCGGCGCTGCTGGCGCGCCTCACCGACCCCGATGCCGTCGTCGTCTTTGACGGGGCGATGGGGACGATGCTGTACCAGCGCGGCGTCTTCATCAACCAGTGCTACGACGAGCTGTCGCTGCGAGCGCCGGACCTCGTGCGCGGTGTGCATGAGGAGTACGTCAAGGCCGGCGCCGAAGTGGTCGAGACCAACTCGTTCGGCGCCAATCGCTTCAAGCTCTCGCAGTTCGGGTTGGAGCGCGAAGTGGGGGCGATCAATCGGGCGGCGGCGCGCGTGGCGCGTGAGGCCGCCGGTGAGCAGGCGTTGGTGGCTGGGGCGATTGGCCCGTTAGGCGTTCGCCTGGAGCCGTACGGCCCCACCAGCCTCGAAGAAGCGCGTGCCGCCTTCGAGGAGCAGGTCGAGGCCCTGCGCGACGGCGGCGTCGACTGCCTGATCCTCGAGACGTTCGCCGACCTGGACGAGGTGAGCCAAGCGATCCTCGCGGCGCGCGCGGTGGCGCCCTCGCTCCCGCTCATCGCCCAGATGACGGTCGATGTGGAAGGGGTCACGGTCTTCGGCCTCACCCCCGAGGGGATTGCCGAGGCGCTCGACGCGCTCGGCGCCGACGTGATCGGGCTGAATTGTTCGGTGGGGCCGCAGATCATCCTCGAAGCCATCGAGAAGATGGCGGCGGTGACGCAGCGCAAGCTGAGCGCCATGCCTAACGCCGGGATGCCCCGCGAGGTGGGGGGGCGCAAGATGTACATGGCGAGCCCGGAGTACATGGCGACCTATGCCCGTCACCTGCTGCAGGCCGGGGCCAAGGTGATCGGCGGGTGCTGCGGGACGACGCCGGCGCACATCCACTCGATGGTGGAGGGGATTCGGCCGCTGGTCCCGCGGTCGTCAAAGCTTCCCAAGGACGGGAGACGGGAGGCGGGAGACGGGAGTGCGCTCGCCGGGGGCGAGCGCGGGGTGGCGCGGCATGCGGGGGTGCACCCCGTGCCGCTCGCCGAGCGATCCAAGTGGGGGAAGAAGATCGCCACCGGCGCGTTTGTCTCGTCCGTCGAGATCGTGCCGCCGCGCGGCGTTGATGCGTCGCGGATGCTGGAGGACGTGCGGGCGCTCAAGGCGGCGGGGGTGGATGCGGTCAACGTCCCCGACGGACCGCGCGCGCAGAGCCGCATGGGGGCGATGATGACGTCGCTCCTCATCGAGCAGCAAGTGGGGATCGAGGCGGTATGCCACTATGCCTGCCGCGATCGCAACCTGCTCGGGATGCTCTCCGACCTGTTAGGCGGCGCGGCGATGGGGCTGCACAACCTGCTGCTCATCACCGGCGACCCGCCCAAGATGGGGCCCTACCCCGACGCGACCGCGGTCTTCGACATCGACGCCATCGGGCTCACCAACCTGGTGCGCAACCTCAATCGCGGACTCGACCCGGGGGGCAACCCGATCGGCGCGCCGACGCGGTACACCATCGGCGTCGGGGTGAACCCCGCAGCGATCGACCCGGCCCTCGAGCGCCGTCGCTTTGACTACAAGGTCGAAGCTGGGGCGGAGTACGCCATCACGCAGCCGGTCTTCGACCCACGACAGCTCGAGCGCTTTCTGCGTGAGATCGGCGATGCGCACATCCCGATCGTCGCCGGAATCTGGCCCCTGCTCTCGCTTCGCAACGCCGAGTTCCTGGCCAACGAGGTGCCGGGGGTCGTGGTGCCTGACGAGATCCTCGAGCGCATGCGGGTGGCCAATCGGCAATCGGCGGAGCACGCACTGGCCGAAGGGGTCGCGATCGCCCGCGAGATGCTCGCCCTGGTCCGGAGCGAGGTGCAAGGCGTGCAGGTATCGGCGCCGTTTGGCAGGGTCTCGCTGGCGCTTCAGGTGCTGGAGTAACGCTCCCGCGCCGGGTGGGAGCCCCGGAGGACGGGTGCGTTGGGAAGCGGACGTGGCCGTCTTGTCATCGTGAGTTCATTGAACCCGGTTAGGATCTGCTGCACCGGTGAGCTGTTCGCTCGCCGTGCGCCAGTCACCACGCACCGGGAAGCCCCGAATGCGACTCCTGTTCGTTGAAGACGACACCCGAATTGCCGAATCGGCCGCGACCTACCTGCGGAAGACCGGCTTTGCGGTGGATGTGGCCGAGACGGGGGAGGACGCGCTGCGTCTGGCCGCGATGAACGAATACGACGTCGCCGTCCTCGACATCCGCTTGCCGGGGATCGACGGCCTCGAAGTCTGCCGTCGGCTGCGCGCCCAGGGCTCTGCGATCCGCATCCTGATGGCGACCGCACGCGACACGGTCGAGGACCGGATCGCGGGACTCGACCTCGGCGCCGACGACTACGTGGTCAAGCCGTACGTTTTGGCGGAACTCGAGGCGCGGGTGCGCGCACTCCTTCGCCGCCCCGCCACGGTCGTCCCGACGACGCTCCGGGTGGGTGAACTCTCCCTCGACACGGGGACGCGTTTCGCCGAACGTAACGCGCGCCAGATTTCGCTGACGAGCAAGGAGTTTGCGGTACTCGAGTACCTCATGCGCCACGCCGGCGAGGTGGTCACGCGCGAGAAGATCAGCGCCCACGCCTGGGACGACAACTACGACCCCGCGAGCAACGTCATTGACGTCTACATCGCCCGCCTTCGCAAGAAGGTCGATGAGCCGCACGAATCACCGCTGCTGCACACGATTCGCGGGGCCGGTTATCGACTCGGGGAACCGAGGCACGCGCGCGCCCGGTGACGCCTAGTCCCCGCATTCGCCGTCGCATGACGGCGTGGTACGCGGGGAGCGTCTTCGTTCTCCTCCTCCTGTCGGTCATCGCGATGCGCGGGATCGCCCGCCGCGCGCTCGCCGTGCAACACGAGGATGCCGTGGAGCGCAATATCGACCTGGTGCGCTCGTTCTTTCGCGCCGAGCTCTCCGAGTACCACGGGGTCGACGTGACCCTGATGCACATCGCCGGTGAACTGGTCTTTGCCGGGATGGGGCTCGAGTTCCTGCGCCCCGACTCGTCCAACTTCTCGCAAGCGCGTCTTCCCAATGCGCGCGGCGCTCCGCGCCCCCCCGTTCGCACCTACGTCGTGCCGCTCGAACCCGACCTGGCGCCGGGCTGGAAGCTCCGCCTGCGGGTGAGCATCGCCGACCTGGCGACCGCGCAGCGCCGCATCGACCAGGCCACGCTGATCGCGCTTCCGCTGGCGGTGGCGCTGGCTGCCCTGGCGGGGTGGTTGGTGACCGGCCGCGCGCTGCGCCCGGTGGGGATGATGGCCGCGGCGGCCGAACGGATCGATGCGACAGCACCAACCGGACGCCTTCCCATCGCCGACGAGAACGACGAACTGGGTCGTCTGGGTAGGCGCTTCAACGCGCTGCTCGATCGCCTGGATGGTGCGCTGGCCCAGCAACGTCGCTTCCTCGCCGATGCCGCGCACGAGTTGCGCACGCCAATGGCGCGCATGCTGGGGGAGACCGAGACGCGTCTGGCGCTCCCGCCCTCGCCCGACGACCGGCAATCGGTGGAACGCATTCACCAGGACCTGCGTCACGCGTCGTCGCTCGTCGACGAATTGATGCAGCTCGCCCGCGCCGACGCCGGCAGTATCGACGCGGTCATGCAGCCCTGCTATCTGGACGACGTGGTGAGCGATGCACTCTCACCGTGGCACGCGGAGGCCAGGCGCCGCGGCATCACGCTGGAAGTGCCGTCGCTGGACGAAGCACCGGCACGCCTCGACGCGAGGCTCACCGGCCGCCTGCTGGGCGTCTTGATGCACAATGCGCTGCACTACACGCCGAGTGGAGGGCGTGTCGAGGTGCGAGTGATCACGGACAAGACGCATGCGATTCTTGACGTGGATGATTCGGGGATCGGTATTCCGGTGGGGGAGCGCGAGCACGTGTTCGAGCGGTTCTTTCGCGGAGAGGCCGCACGGCAACGCGCGCCGGAGGGGAGCGGGCTGGGGCTGGCCATCGCGCAGTGGATCGCCCATCAGCATGGCGGCCGCATTTCCGTGGGGGAGAGCGAACTGGGTGGGGCCCGATTCCGCGTGAGCTTTCCCCTGGCGGCCTCCAGTCGCTGAGTCGTTCGTCGTCAGTGTGACGCAGGACATCGTGGCGGACTGGTCCGCCCGATAGTGTCACAGGCTTCAGCAGTGTTCGTTGCCCCCCCAACGGCCACCCGCGTTATGCCTTCAGCACCAACTGCCGAGGATCGCGACGCATCCCCCACTCGCCGCCTGCTGCTCCGCGCGGCGTGGATCGGCCTCGCCACCGGAATCGTCGAAGCGGCCATCCCACTCGTCCAGCACCTGTTTCTGGGGAGGATGCGCACCTACGCGCCGTATCACATCGCGTGGATGTCGCCGCTGGCCGGGATCGCGGTCTTCCTGGTCGTCGGATTGATCCTGTCCATCGCCCTGCGCCCGCTGCAGCGGCGCGCTCCCGTTCAGGCGCTGCAGGCCGCCACGACGACGCTGGTGTTCCTCTCGGCGTGGTCCGTCACCCTGATGTATCCGCAGCTCATCGCGTGGGCCGCCCTGGTGCTCGCCGCCGGCGTTGGCGTGCAGGGCGGACGCCTAACGAAGGGCGAATGGCTGGACCGACTGGCGCGCCGGACCCTGGTGCCGATGGGGATCGCGGTCGCCGTGGTCGCGGCGGTGATGCTGTCCGTGCCGCGATGGCGGGAGGGACGAGCGATCGCCGCACTCCCCGCTCCGCCGAGCGGGGCGTCTAACGTCCTGCTGCTGATTCTCGATACCGTGCGCGCGCAGAGCCTGAGTCTCTACGGCGCGTCCAACCCGACGACGCCGCGACTCGACGGCTTCGCCAGGTCCGCTGTCGTGTTTGACTGGGCCATGTCCACCGCGCCGTGGACGGTTCCCTCGCACGCCAGCATGCTCACCGGACGCTATCCGCATGAGCTTTCCATCGATTGGCTCACGCCGCTCGACGACACGACGACGACGCTGGCAACGGTGCTCTCGCGGCACGGCTACATGACGGGCGGGTTCGTTGCGAACTACATGATGTCGACCAAGGTGGGGCTCGCGCGCGGGTTCCAGCATTACCAGGAGTACCGCGTCTCGGCGCGACAGCTCTTCCTCAGTTCTGCCGTGCTGCGACGCCTTGGCTACTGGCCGCGACTCCGCAGTGTCCTGGGGCGCTACGACACGGTGAACCGGAAGCGGGCGCCGATGGCAAACGCGGAGTTGCTGACGTGGCTCGATACGCGAAAGGAATCGCGTCCCTTCTTCGCGTTCGTGAACTACATGGACGCGCACGAGGTCTACCTTCCCCCGGCGCCCTTCCGCCGTCGCTTTGGGCCGGATACGGCGCGTCGCAACCAGATGACGAGGTATGGACTCGGCGGCCTCGGGTTCCGGCTCGGCAAGACGGCGATGACTCCGGCGCAGGTGCTGGCTGAGAAGAATGCCTACGAGGAGTCGATCGCCTCGCTCGACCATCACATCGGCGCCTTGTTTGATTCGCTCGAGGCGCGCGGCGTGCTGGACAACACCGTCGTGATCGTGACGTCGGACCACGGCGAACATTTCGGCGAGCACCGCAAGTGGGAGCACGCCAACACGCTCTATCCACAGCTCCTGCACGTCCCGCTGCTCATTCGCGCGCCTGGGCGAGCCCCCGCCGGCGTACGCGTGCGAGAGTTTGTCTCGCTGCGCGACGTGGCGGCGACCGTCCTGGCGATGGGGCCGGGCTCGGCTGAGCTGCCCGGGCGCACGCTCTCGCACTTCTGGGACTCGAGCGCCGTCAGTGCCACGCGGCCGGCGAGCCCGGTCCTCGGCTCACTCTCCAACGGGAGCTGGACGCCGGAGTCGCCGGCCACGTCGAGTCGCGGCACTCGGAGCGTCGTCGTCGAGGGACAGCTCGTGATCGAAGAGGTCCGCCGGCCCTCGCACTTCGAGGTCTACGACCTCACGACCGACCCGTTCGGGGAGCACGATGTCGCCGGAGAATCGCTCGGAGAGCACGCGATTGACGAGGCGCGGACGCTGCTCGAGCCCTTGGTGTGGCAATCGCAGGCGCCGCGCGTGCTGCGCCGCGCGGGGAATATCGGCGCGCTGCAGCACTAGTCCTCGCCGCGCCTGCTCGGCCTGGTCGCACCGACGCGGCGGCGGAGCGATAGACCTGAGGGTCTGAAGAGCACGACTCGGAGGACACGGGGGATTCACGGGGGTTCACGGAGGAGGGCGTCTGTACGCTGATCTCCTCCGTGAACCCCCGTGTCGTGCTTTTTGACACGACCCAGCCGCTCGACGCCCCCAGCGGTCTGGTGCACGCGGGCGTTGTGCTCGCGGTGAGAAATTCTGAACGTCGTTCACAATCGGTTCATTGCCACGGAGTAGGATGCGAGCCATGAGACTCGCGTGTATTGCGCTGCTGACCGTCGCTTCTGCCGCAGGCGGGCAGGAACGTGGACCGGACGGGGCGCTGACCATTCAGCAAGCGGTGGCCATTGCCCGCGCCCGCGGCCCGCTCGCGGTGACCGCACATGCCCGGCGCCTCGTGGCGCAGGGACGTGCGCGCAACGACGGCGCCTTTCCCAATCCCACCTTCGAGTGGCGGCGGGAGAACCTGAGCAGTCCGCTCCAGCCGGACATCTTCGGGACCCTGCAGCTACCACTCGACCTCACCGGGCGTCGCTTCGCGATTCGCTCGGCGGGGACCGAACTGGTCGCGCGCGGGCGGGCCGACTCCAGCGCGGTGACGCGTCAACTCGAGGGTGACGTGATGCGGGCCTACTGGCGCGCCGCCCTCGGGAGCGAGTTACTGGCCGTGGCCACCGAGGAGCGCAGGGCGCGCGAGAACGTGGCCGACTTCGACGCCAAGCGATTCCGCGAGGGCGCGGTGGCCGAGGTCGCGGCGATCCGCACTCGCCTCGAGGCCGATCGGGCACGCATCGCCGAGGCAACCGCGCGCGGCGAGGCCGCTCGTTCGCGTGGCGACCTGGCGCGATTGCTTGGACTTCCCGAAGACTCGCTCCCGCCGTTGGCGCGGATCCCCGCGACGGCCACGCTGACGCCCCCGCCTGACGAGTCGACGGCGATGGCGCGCGCGCTGGAGCAGCGCCCCGACCTGGCCGCGTTTCGCCACGCCGCGAGCGAGGCCGAGCATCGGGCGAGCGCCGAACGTCGCGGCGTCATCCCCGACCTGCAGGTGGTGACGGGCTACAAGACGACCAGCGGCTACAGCACCAAGGTGCTGGGGGTGATCGTCCCGCTTCCGTTGTTTAGCCGCAACGAAGGGTTGCGCCAACGCACGAAGGGCGAGTCGCTGGTGGCCAACGCCGAGTTGCGTGACGCGGAGCTGCGCGTGCGCGGCGAGGTGGTGGCGGCGTTGCGCGGCATGGCCGCGATGCGCGAAGCGCTGGACGCAGGGACGGCGGGAATCGATGCGCGTGCCGCCGAAGTCGCACAGATCGCCGAGGGGGCATACCGCGAGGGGGCCATCTCGTTGATGGAACTGATCGAGGCCCAGCGCGCGCGCGCCGAATCGCGCGCCGCCGCCCTGCGCTGGACGGTGGACATCCACCTTGCCACGCTCGAGCTCAATCGCGCCCTCGGGGCGCCGCTCCTGGAGATGCCGTGATGCGTGCCCGCCTTGTTCCTGTTGCCATCCTCGCCATCGCGGCCGGCTGTTCTGGCCAGAGCGAGGGGGCAAGCGTTCCGGCCACCGGAGACGCAGCCGCCGCGGCCCCGGTCGATACGGCGCTCCTCTCCGCCGAGTCGGTGCGCATCGCTGGCTTCAGCACCAACACGGTGTCGCGCGCGGCGTGGCGCGATACGTGGCGCGCCCCGGGACGCCTGACGCTCGATCCGTCGAGCACGGAGCCGATCGGTTCGATCGTCGAGGGGCGCGTGGTGAAGGTCTTCGCGATGCCCGGTGATCGCGTGTCGAAGGGGCAGGTGCTCCTGGCGATTCACAGTCACGAGATGATGGACGCGCGCGCCGCACTGTCGCGCGCCAAGGCCGACCTCACGCGCGCTGAGTCGGACCTGCGGGTGGCATCGAGTGCGGCGGATCGTGGCGAACGACTGTTCGGCCTCAAGGCGTTGTCGCTGGCGGAACTCGAAAAGCTGCGCGGGCTGAAGGTCGACGCCGAGGCCACCCGCGAGAGCGCGGGGGCCGAGTTGGTGCGCGCCGAGGAGTTCCTCGAGCACCTGCTGGGCGACGGGCCGGACGTCGCCGGTTTCGATCCGCACTGGGTGCTGGTGCGCGCCCCCCTCGACGGGCTGGTGATCTCCCGTGAGGTGCAACCAGGCAACGTGGTCCTGGTCGGGGCGCCACTGGTCACCGTCAGCCGCACGACGGCGCTCACGCTGGTACTGCAGGTTCCCGACGCCGCCGCCTCGGCGGCGCGACTGGGCGCGCCGGTGACGTTCACGGTGTCGGCCGCACCGGGCGAGGCATTCCAGGCCACGGTGACACGCGTCTTCCCCTCGGTGGACACGCTCACGCGTACGGTCGAAGTGCACGCGGCGGTCAAGGACACGCGCAACATCCTCAAGGCGGAGATGTTTGCCAACGCCGAGCTCTCGGGCGCGGCGGCCGGCATGGTGTCGGTGGTGCCATCGGCGGCGGTGCAGGCGTTCGAGGGTGACACGGTGGTGATTGCCGCCGAGAAGCGCGGCGAGGGATTGCACCTGGAGGCGGTGCGCGTGCGCGTCGGACGGCGCAACGGCATGCTGGCGGAGATCGTGAGCGGGATCGACACGGGGAGGACGGTGATCGTGAGCGGCGCCTCGGTGGCCAAGGCCGAGATCCTGAAGCGCCGCGGAGGCTGAGCATGCAGCGGTTGATCGAGTTCTCGCTTCGCAACCGATTGTTTGTCATCGGCGGCGTCCTCACGATCATGGGGATCGGGCTGTTCGCCCTGATGCGTGTCCCGTTCGATGCCTTCCCCGACCTGACGGGGACGCGCGTCGAGGTCATCACGGTGGCGCCTGGCATGGCGCCGGAAGACGTGGAGCGCCTCGTCACCTACCCGCTGGAATCCTCGTTGATGGGGATCCAGGGGGCCGACCAGGTGCGGTCGGTGTCGAAGTTCGGGCTGTCGCTCATCACGGTCCCCTTCCCCGACAAGATGGACATCTACTTCGCGCGGACGCTGGTGCAGCAGCGCCTCAACGACGCGAAGGGAGCGTTGCCGTCGGGCGTGGAGCCGACGTTAGGCCCGGTGTCGACGCCGATGGGTGAGCTGTACCAGTACGTGCTCACCAGCGACTCGCTGTCGCTCACCGAGCTCAAGACGCTGCAGGAGTACACCATCCGGCCGCGCCTGCGCACCGTTCCCGGCGTGTCGGAGGTGAACACGTGGGGCGGCTTCACCGAGCAGGTGCAAGTCGAGGTCGATCCCACGCGCCTGGCCGCGCGCCGCCTCACGATCGACGACGTGCATCGCGCGCTCGCCGAGAACAACATGTCGTTTGGCGGCTCCTACCTCGAAACCGGCGGCGAGCGCTACACGCTGCGCGGTCTCGGGCGCATCGAACGCTCGCTCGACGTGGAACAGATCGTGATCAGCTCCGCCGCCGGCATTCCGGTTCGCGTGGGCGACGTGGCACAGGTCAAGATCGGGGCGCTCCCCCGGCAGGGCGCTGTCACGAAGGACGGCGCTGGCGAGGTGGTCAGCGGGATGGTGCTGAAGCTGAAAGGCGCTGACTCGCGCCGCGTCATCAAGGCGGTACGCGAACGCATGGACGAGATTCGTGCCGCCATCCCGGCGCACGTCGAGATCACCCCGTTCTACGACCAGACCGACCTGGTGAGCCGCACCACGCGCACGCTCACCAAGAACCTCATCGAGGGCGGGCTGCTGGTCATCGCGGTGCTCTTCCTCTTCCTGCGTAACGTGCGGGCGTCGCTCATCGTGGCGTCGGTCATCCCGCTCTCGATGCTCATCGCCTTTGGCGGAATGTATTTCTTCGGGTACTCCGCCAATCTGATGAGCCTCGGCGCCCTCGACTTCGGCCTCATCGTCGATGCGTCGGTGGTGATGGTCGAGAACTTCGTCAGGCGACTCGAACACGGAAAGGAGAGCGAGCGCTTCACGCTCTTCCGCTCGGCCGCCGTCGAGGTCGGGCGCCCGATCCTCTTCGGCATCGCGATCATCGTCGCGGTCTACATCCCGATCTTCACGCTCGACGGAATGGAAGGGCGCATGTTCAAGCCGATGGCCTTCACCGTGGTGACGGCGGTCCTCGGTTCGCTCCTGCTCGCCCTGACGTACGTTCCGTCGATCAGCGGTTGGCTCCTGCACCACCACGAGGAGAAGCCGAGCCCCTTCTTCGAGTCACTCAATCGTCGTTACGCACGCGCCCTCGAGTGGATCCTGGCCCGCGGCTTCAGCATCGTCGGCGTGTCGGTGGTCTTCGTGGCCATCGCGGTGGCCTCGTTAGGATGGATCGGCACCGAGTTCATGCCCAAGCTCAACGAGGGCTCGATCCTCATCACCACGCGGCGCCTCCCGTCCATCTCGCTGGCCGAGGCGACCAAGCTGTCGCAGCAGGCCGAGCGTATCATCAAGAAGTTCCCCGAAGTGGTGACGGTGGTGACCAAGGAGGGACGCCCAGACCTCGCGACGGAGGCGATGGGGCTCTTCGAGGGCGACATGTACGTCATCCTCAAGCCCCAGGATGAGTGGACGACGGCCAAGGATCAGGAGGGATTGGTCACGGTCCTCGACTCCGCACTCGCCGTGATCCCGGGACTCGAGATTTCCTTCACGCAGCCGCTGCAGATGCGCCTCGACGAAGCGGAAAGCGGGATCAAGACCGATCTGGGGATCAAGGTCGTCAGCAACAACATCGAACAGAACCAACGCCTTGCCGCCCAGATGCTGCAGATCATTGGCACGATCCCGGGCAGTGCCGACGCGGCCGTGGAAGTGAGCGAGGGCTCGGGGCAGATCGCCATTCGCATCAAGCGCGACGTGCTGGCACAGTACGGAGTGTCCGTGGCCGACGTGCAGCGCCCGCTCGAACTGGCGATGGGATCGCAGGTGGCCAGCGAACTGGTGGACGGACCGCGCCGTATCGGACTCGTCGTGCGCTATCCCGACGCGCAACGCAACGACATCTCGGCGCTGGCGCAGCTCACCATCCGCACGCCGTCAGGGGCGATGGTTCCGCTCACCGCGGTCGCGGAGATCGTGTCGACCACAGGGCCGGAACTGATCGGCCACGAGGACGGTCAGCGCCGCGCACTAGTGCTGAGCAACGTGCGCGGGCGAGACCTCGGAAGCTTCGTGTCGGAGGTGCGCGCGCGCATCGCCCGCGAGGTGCAACTGCCGCCGGGAACGTTCCTGGAATGGGGCGGGCAGTACGAGAACCAGCAACGCGCCATGGGGCGTCTCGCCATCGTCGTCCCGGCGGCGTTGTTGCTGATCTACCTGATTCTCTTCGCGTCGTTCCGCTCCATCACGCAGTCGTTCCTCGTCCTCACCAATGTCCCGTTCGCGCTGGTGGGCGGCATTGCGGTGCTCTGGCTGCGCGGGCTCAACCTCAACCTGTCGGCGAGCATCGGCTTCATCGCGCTGTTCGGCATCGCGGTGCTCAACGGCGTGGTGCTCGTCTCGCACATGAACGCGCTGCGCGCCGGCGGCCTCCCGCTCGACCTCGCCGTGCGCCGTGGTGCTGCCGATCGTTTGCGTCCCGTGCTGATGACGGCGCTGGTCGCGAGCCTCGGCTTCGTCCCCATGGCGCTGTCGCACAGCCCGGGGAGCGAAGTGCAGCGGCCGTTGGCCAGCGTCGTGATCGGAGGCTTGATCACCAGCACCATCCTCACCCTCTTCGTGCTCCCCACGCTCTACCTGGCGCTCGAGAAGTGGCGCGTGCGCCGCCGCGCTGAGGAGGAGACCGGCTGGACGGAGCCAGTCGTCACGCAGCTCCCCGGGACGGCCACCGGCGAGTACAGCATCTGACACGACCGCGAGCGCACGGCTCATCCGGCAGCCGGCGGGCGTCTCCTTATGGAGGCGCCCGCCGTCGTTTCAGGACCGTCGCGCGCTACATTATCGGAGCCCGGTGGCGGAATCGACCGCTCCCGGTTGCGCCCATTCGACCGCGACCCTCCCATGACCGCCCCGCTCACGACGTTCTCCGAAGACGAACTCCTCTTTCGCGACGCCGTCGCCGCCTTCGCCAACGAAGAAGTCCGCCCGCTCGTCGCCGAGATGGAGCGCAACGGCAAGGTCGACGCATCGATCATCGCCAAGGTCTTCGAACTTGGCCTGATGGGCATCGAAGTGGACGAGGCGCACGGAGGCGCCGGCGGCTCGCTGTTTATGGTCGCGCTTGCGGTGGAGGAGTTGAGCAAGGTCGATGCATCGGCCGCCATCCTCGTCGACGTGCAGAACACGCTCGTCGAGTACCCGCTGCGCACCTACGCCACCGAAGCGCAGAAGGCGCAATACCTCACGCAGCTCACCGCGGGCACCGTCGGCTCCTACGCGCTGTCGGAAGCCGGCTCGGGTTCCGACGCCTTCGCGCTCGCCACACACGCCGAGCGTGACGGCGACGACTGGATCCTCAACGGGCGTAAGCTGTGGATTACCAACGGCGCCGAGGCGGGGATCTACATCGTCTTTGCCAACGCCAACCCCACCGCCGGCTACAAGGGGATCACCGCCTTCATCATCGAGCGCGACTTCCCCGGCTTTGCCGTCGGCAAGAAGGAAGACAAGCTCGGCATCCGCGCGTCGAGCACCGTCGAACTCCTCCTCGACAACTGTCGCGTCCCCAACGCCAACGTGCTCGGCACGGTGGGCCAGGGATACAAGATTGCCATCGACACGCTCAACGTCGGGCGCATCGGGATCGGGGCGCAGATGATCGGCGTGGCGCAGGGGGCGTTAGGCGTCGCCACCGCGTACCTCAAGGAACGTCGCCAGTTTGGCAAGTCGCTGGCCGAGTTCCAGGGGATCCAATTCCAGGTGGCGCAGGCGGCCACCGAAGTGGAAGCGGCGCGACTGATGGTCTACAACGCCGCACGCCTCAAGGACGCCGGGCAGGACATCGCGCGCGAAGGGGCCATGGCCAAGCTCTTCTCGTCGCAAGTGTGTGAGCGTACCACGTCGCTCTGCGTCGAGCTGCTCGGCGGCTACGGCTACACCAAGGACTATCCGGTCGAGAAGTTCTACCGCGACGCCAAGATCGGGACGATCTACGAAGGGACGTCCAACATGCAGTTGCAGACGATCGCCAAGGCCGTGTTGAAGTAGGCAGACCGCGGCGTGGGGACGACCCGTTTGGGGCGCCCCCGCAACGGGGAGGGAAATGCGGTGTAGCTTGGGGGAGTATCGAACGGGCGGTGGGTATTCGACGCCGCCCTCAACCGACGCCCGCCTCCACTCGCCCGATGCGACTTTCCGACGCCCCGCGTGTGCTTGCTGTCCCCCTCCTCGCCGCCCTGCTGGCCACCGGTGCCACGCCAGTTCGCGCGCAGATCCCCCCCGCCGAGCATGCCGCCCGCCGCGCGGCGCTCGCTGAAAAGCTGGGCGACGGCGTCTTCGTCGCGCGGGGGGCGATGTCGCCGGTGCAGGACTACATGTCGTTCTTCCAGTCGCCGGGCTTCCTGTACCTGACGGGATATCGCGAGGCCGACGCGGCGCTCCTGATGGTCAAGCAGGGGAGCAACGTGCGCTGGACGCTCTTCGTGCAGGGGAAGAACCCGGCGCAGGAAGTCTGGAGCGGCAAGCGCAACGGCCCGCAGCTGGCCAGCACGCTCACCGGTCTCCCCGCCCGCCCGTTAGGCGAATTCCAGCCCGCGCTCGACTCGGCGCTCGACGGGGCGACCACGCTCCGCGTCCTCACCGACCTGTCGGAGGGGGGCGATACGCTCAACGGCGACGACCGCTTCGTGCAGCAACTGCGCACCGCCCGTCCCAAACTGGCGATAACTGGTGCCAACGCTGCCGTGGCGCAGATGCGCGGGACCAAGAGCGCGGCGGAGATGGAGATCCTGCGGAAAGCAGTGGCCGTCTCGATGGATGCGCATCGCGAGGCGATGCTGGCGGTGGAGCCCGGGATGAACGAGTTCGAGATTCAGGCGCTGGTGGAGTACATGTTCCGCCGCAACGGCGCCGACCGTCCCGCCTATGCGTCGATCGTCGGCTCGGGCGAGAACGCCACCACGCTGCACTACAACAAGGACGATCGCTTCGTGAAGGCCGGCGACATCGTGGTAATGGACGTGGCGGCGCAGTACCAGGGCTATGCCGCCGACATCACGCGCTCGTTCCCGGTGAGCGGGACCTTCACGCCAGAGCAGCGCGCCGTCTACCAGATCGTGCGCGACGCGCAGGGCGCCGCCGAACGCAACGCCAAACCCGGAAAGCCGGCGCGCACGATGAGCGACTCGGCGCGTGCCGTCATCGCGGCCGGCCTCACGCGCCTGGGGCTCATCGAGTCGCCGACCGCCACGTACGACTGCGGCGAAGGCGACCAACCACGTCAGTGCTCGCAGGTCCAGCTCTACTACATGCACGGACTCGGCCACGGGATCGGGCTCGAGGTGCACGACCCCGACCAGTACTACTTCACCGGGATCGTCAGCGCGGGGAGCGCCTTCACCATCGAACCCGGGATCTACGTCCGCGGCAACCTCCTGGACATCCTCCCCAAGACGCCGCGCAACGCGCAGTTGGTGGCCAGGATCGGGGCGACGGTGAAGAAGTACGCCGACATCGGCGTGCGCATCGAGGATGACTATCTCGTCACCGACCAGGGGCTGGAGTGGGTGAGCTGCGGCCTCCCGCGCGAAGCCGATGAGATCGAAGCGCTCATGCGCGGCCCGTACCGCGGTGCCCCGGCGCGCGATGCCGAAAAAGTCGAGTGGTACAAAGCGGACGGCGCGCGCCCCGCTCCCCGATACCAGCGCCCCAGCTCGTGCGTGAAGATGTAGCGCCCGATTCACCTCGAACGACGATTCTGCCATGCGCTTTACTTCGCTCCTCCTCCCGCTCCTGTCGTCGGCCACGCTGCTGGCGTGGTCGCCACTCGAGGCGCAGTCGCGTCGCCCCATCACCTGGGACGACAACGCCCGGCTGCGGGCCGTCGCCGACCCGCAACTCTCCCCAGACGGGAGCCGTGTCCTCTACACGGTCCGCACCACCGACGTCGAGGCCAACCGGCGCATCCCGGCGACCTACGTGATTGCCGTTGCCGGCGGTGCACCACGTCGCTGGCCCAACGATTCGGTGCCGGCCACCGAGTCCCGCTGGTCCCCCGACGGCAAGTCGGTCGCGTACATCGCACAGGGGCAGCTCTGGATCGCCAACGCCGACGGGAGCGCCGCACGTCGCCTGACGACGCTCAACGGCGGCGCGTCAGGGCCGGTCTGGGCCCCCACGAGCGACCGCATCGCCTTCACCTCCAGCGTCTACCCCGACTGCGGTGACGACGCCTGCAACGCCGCCCGCGACAAGGCGAAGGATGCCAGCAAGGTCAAGGCGCGCGTGACCGAGACGCTGCTCTATCGCCACTGGAGCAGTTGGGACGAAGGGTCGCGTTCGCACCTATGGGTCGTTGCGCCTGACGGCAGCGGCCTGAGGGACCTCACCGCTGGCGCACGGTACGACGTCCCGGTGCCGCCGTTCGGCGGGAGCGAAGGCTATGGCTTCTCCCCCGACGGGCGCGAAGTGGCCTACACCGCAAAGGACGCGGGGCGCGAGGACGCCTGGTCGACCGACGTCAACATCTACACCGTCCCCGTCGCCGGCGGAGCGCCCACGGTCATCACCGCCAGCAACAAGGGTGCCGACCAGAATCCGGTCTATTCACCCGACGGCCGCTTCATCGCCTACGCGTCGCACGCGCGTGCCGGTTTCGAAGCCGATCGCTGGCGACTGTTCTTCTACGACCGCGCCGCGCGCACCGCGCGCGACGTCACGCCCACGTGGGACCGCAACGCCGAGTCGTACTTCTTTGCCCCGGATAGCCGCACCATCTTCGTCGGCACCGGCGACCGCGGGCGCGACAAGCTGTTCCGCCTGACGCTCACCAAGGACGGCACCGCCACCGGCGCACCGACCGCCGAGATCACGGCACACAACAACGTCGCCTTCACCATCTCGCGCGACGGGCGTACGCTCGCCTGGTTGCGCGACGCCATGCACAAACCGGCTGAAGTCTGGGGGCGCGCGGCGAGCCCCACACGCGAGCCGATCGGCCGCGAACGGCAGCTCACCTCCGAGAACGACGCCGCCCTTGCCGCCCTCTCGCTCAACCCCGCCGAGGACTTCCGGTTCGCCGGCGCGCAGGGCGACTCGGTGCCCGGCTTCGTGGTCAAGCCGCCCAACTTCGACCCCGGGAAAGAGTCTCCGGTCGTCTTCACCACCCCACGCCGGCCGCGAGGGGCCGTGCCCCC
>CAZLLP010000105.1:0-20230 GCA_964560345.1 uncultured Gemmatimonadaceae bacterium | reverse complement strand
CACGACCCTGGAGGAACTTGTCATGCGCTCCCCGTCTCTGCACACACGCACGTACGTTCGCACGCTCGTTCGCACGCTCGTTCGCACGCTCGTTCGCACGCTCGTTCGCACGCTCATCGCGGCGGTCGCCGTGCTCGCCGCCTGCGCCGACCCGACGACCGCACCGATCACGGTACCTCCCGACGCCCCCGCCCTCGCCGCCGGCGCTGCGAATGCGCGCAGTGAGTACATCGTGGTCATGGCGGAAGGCGATCGCAACGCGGTCCGTGCCAACGCGGTCTCGATCGCCGCCTCGGTGGGAGCCGAAATGCGGGACCAGTGGTCGGATGCCCTGCAGGGCTTTGTCGCCGAAATGTCGGATGAGGCGGCGGCTACCCTGCGGCGGCGCTCCGACGTCCAGATCGTCGAGAAGAACGCCCCCGTCTACGCTAACGCGACGCAGCTCAACGCGCCGTCGTGGGGACTGCGTCGCATCGACGATCGCTTCCTTCCGAACGATCTCAATTACACGTACAACAAGACGGGCGCGGGCGTGCATGCCTACATCATCGACACCGGCATTCGCCCGACGCATTCCGACTTTGCCGGCCGTGTGCTCGGCGGCTTCTCCGCCATTGCGGGCGGGGTGATCGACTGCAACGGCCACGGCACGCACGTGGCGGGAACCGTCGCCGGAACGCGCTTCGGCGTTGCGAAGGCCGCCCGGATCCCTCCGGTTCGCGTCCCCGACCGCGCCGGCTCGGGGACCATCGCCGGCGTCATCGCGGGCGTCAACTGGGTGCGCGCCAATCGGATCCAGCCGGCCGTCGCCAACATGAGCCTCGGCGGCGGCTTTTCGGCCGCGCTCAACCTGGCCGTGAACAACCTGGTGTCGTTAGGCAACGTGGCCACCGCCGTTGCCGCCGGCAACAGCGGCGCCAACGCCTGCGGCTACTCACCGGCCAGTGCCGCCAGCGCCGTCACCGTTGGCGCGACCAACGCTGCCGACGTGCGACCCGCCTTCTCCAACTTCGGCGCGTGCCTCGACCTCTTTGCGCCCGGCGTGAGCATCACCAGCGACTGGTTCACCAGCAACATCGCCACCGCCACGCTCAGCGGCACGTCGATGGCCTCTCCGCACGTCGCTGGCGTGCTTGCCCTCGTGCGGCAGTGGGCCCCCGCCGCCAGCGCCGTCGCCGTGCAGAACAACGTCATCGCCAACGCGACGCCGGGGATCGTGGTGGGTGCCGGTGTGGGCTCGCCCAACCGCCTGCTCTACATGGGCTACATCCCGTGATGATCGCAACGGCCTGACGCCGCGCCCTGATGACGACGGGCCGGAGCGAGTATTGCGCTCCGGCCCGTCGTGCCTCACGCCGCGCGAGCGGCGCCTTACGAGAGGGCGCGCTTGGCGAAGGTGCGAAGCCCGATGGTGAGAAAGAGCGCCGAGAGTCCCACCATTGCCGCGCACGAAATGAGCAACGGCATGTGCGGCAGCGAGGGCGTCAGCGCCCCGCGCATCGCCTCGGCGACATAGACGAGCGGGTTCACCAGCACGCCATACTTGAACGCCGGGACCGCATCGAGCCCGCGCCACGGATAGTACGCACAACCAAACATCAACATCGGGGCGATGATGACCGAGAACATCAACCCGATCTGCTGCGCCGAAATCGCGGTGCCGATCACCAGCCCAAGCGAGGCGAAGACCGTCGAGCCGAGCAGCGTCACACCAAGTGCGAGCAGCGCGTTCGGCAGGTGCAACCCGGCAATCGGCCCCATGATCAGTCGGGCGATCGGCAGGACCACGCAGGCGGCAATCACGCCCTGCAGCGCTCCCGACACCACCTTCTCGATGGCGATGAGTTGCAGCGGCACCGGCGCAAGCAGGCGATCCTCGATCTCCCGCGTGAAGCCGAAGTCCTGCACCATCGGGAGCGCGACCGACTGCACCGACGACAGCGTGAGCGAGACCGCGATGATGCCGGGAAGGAGTGCCGAGGTGTAGCCGCTGCGCACGAATCCCATGCGCGGGAGGAGATAGCCGAAGACGATGATGAAGAGGACCGGCTGCATGATCGTCCGCACCAGGAACGACGGCAGTTCTCGCCGCGCCACGCGGGCATCGCGCCGCAGGAGCGCCGCAAAGACCGACGCAGCCGAGACCGGCGCGCGTTCCGCCGCAAGGTTGGCAGGTGACGTCAATCGAGCTTTCTCCCGGTCATGGAGATGAAGAGCGACTCGAGACTCGGGCTCGTGAGGTGAATGTTGGTCACCGCGCGCCCCGCGCCCTGCGCGGCGGCGATGAGCGCCGGAATCGCCTCGCCCCCTCGCTCGCTGTACGCGTGCAGCGCGACGCCGTGCGCCTCGGCGCGTGTGACGCCGGCCACGTTGCGCACGGAAGCCACGGCATCTTCGGCGAGACCGTCGAGCGTCACCTCCACCAGCGTGCCGCCGGGGGCGCTGGCCTTGAGGCGCGCCGGCGTATCGCAGGCCAGCAGCCGGCCGCGATCGACGATCGCCACGCGCTCGCAGAGTTGATCGGCTTCTTCCATGTAGTGTGTCGTCATCACGATGGTGCGACCGTGCGTGTGCAGGTCGCGCAGGATCCCCCAGAGGTCGAGTCGCGCCTGCGGGTCGAGTCCCACGGTCGGCTCGTCGAGGAAGATCACCTCGGGCTCGTGGATCAAGGCGCGCGCGATCATCAGGCGTTGCTGCTGTCCGCCAGAAAGCGCGTCCACCTTGGCGTCGGCCTTGTCGGCGATGCGCAGGCGCTCGAGCAGCTCCAGCGCGTGCCGTTCGGCGCGATCGATCGCGATCCCGAAGTAGGCGGCGTGAAAGACGAGATTCTCCAGCGTCGTAAGGCTGCGATCAGGATTGGGGCGCTGCGGGACGACGCCGATGCGCTGCCGGACGCGGGCGGGGGCGCCCGACACATCGTAACCCGCCACGAGCGCCTCGCCCGACGTCGGCACGATGCGCGTGGTGAGGATGCCGATCGTCGTCGTCTTGCCAGCCCCGTTAGGCCCGAGCAGGCCGAACAACTCCCCTTCCCGCACCGCCAGATCGAGGGTGTCGAGCGCCACGACCCCCTCGCTCGAGACGCGGGGCGCCGTCATTGGCGCTGCCGGCGGCGGCCCCATGCCGCGCCCGGGCGCCGGGCCACGGCGGCGGGCCGCTGGAGCGGGATACACCTTGCGGAGCGATCGCGTGGTGATGGCGTCGGGCATGGGGAGGAAGATAGGCGTGGTGCAGGTGCGGCGAATGCGGCGTCGTTCCAGCGCCCGTGGCGACCGGTGGCCCTACCTCAGGCGACCGCATCTGCTCACCTTTCAGGGGCAACCGCGACCCTCTCCCAACGGAGATCCGGAGGACCAGTGTTCCTGAAGCGATTCTATCATGAGGGGCTGGCGCAGGCGAGCTACCTCGTTGGCTGCCAGAAGACGGGCGAAGCGCTGGTGATCGATGCGCACCGCGATGCCGACCAGTACGTGGCCGCGGCCGCGAGCGAGGGATTGCGCATCACGCACGTCACCGAGACGCACATTCACGCCGACTATCTGTCCGGCAGTCGCGAGCTGGCGGCGCGCACCGGTGCTCGCCTCTTTCTCTCGGCCGAAGGAGGACGTGACTGGCAGTATGCGTTTGCGGCAAGCGATCACGCGACGCTCGTGCGCGATGGCGACTCCTTCAAGGTCGGCAACCTCCGGCTCGATGTCGTGCACACCCCCGGCCACACGCCGGAGCACATCGTCTTCGTCCTCACCGACACGCCGGCTTCCCCGCACCCCGTCGGTGCGTTTACCGGTGACTTCATCTTCGTCGGCGACGTCGGACGCCCCGACCTGCTGGAACGCGCCGCCAACATCGAGGGGACGATGCGCGCAGGAGCGGCGCAGCTCTTCCACTCGATCCAGCGCTTCGTCGCCCGCTACGCCGACTACCTGCAGCTTTGGCCAGGACACGGCTCCGGTTCGGCCTGCGGCAAGGCGCTCGGGGCCGTGCCGCAGACCACGTTAGGCTACGAGAAGATAGCCAACTGGGCGCTGCAGATTCGCGATGAGGCGACCTTCGTCGAGTCGGTGCTCGATGGCCAGCCCGACCCGCCGCGCTACTTCGCGATGATGAAGAAGTTCAATCGCGAGGGGCCTGCCATTCTCGGCCACCTTCCGGCCCCGACGCACACGTCGGCGTCGGAACTCGACGCGGTGCTCGAGCGCGATGCGATCGTGCTCGACATTCGTCGCGCCGATGTCGCCGCCGATCGCCACATCCCGGGGACGCTCAACCTCCCGCTCAACAAGTCGTTCGTCGGGTGGGCCGGCTGGCTCATCGACTACACGCGCGACATCTACCTGCTCTCGGACGACGTGGACGATCGCGCGGCGCGTCAGGCCGCCGCCGAACTGGCGATGATCGGGCTCGATCGCGTCTCGGGGTGGTTTGGCGCCGAGGCGTTCACCATGTGGAGTGCCCGGGGACGCAGCTTCGCGAGCGTGGAACAGGTCGATGCGGCGACGCTCGCCGAGTGGCTGCGCGACGATGCCATCACCCTCGTCGACGTGCGGGCCATCGGCGAATGGGACGCGGGGCACATTCCGGGGGCGCTGCATGCGCCGCTCGGCCGGCTCACCGACGTGCTCCCCCAGCTCGCCGGGGCGCGGCGGGTCGTGATGCAGTGCCAGGGGGGCGGGCGCTCGGCCATCGCCGCGTCGCTCGCGCAGCTGCATGGCATCGGCTCGGTGGTGAACCTGCGCGGCGGATTCCAGGCGTGGGAAGCGGCGGAGCTCCCCGTGGAACAGCCCTCGTCAGCTGCGTCGGTTTAGGTGACGGCGCGCAGCGCGACCCAGGGCTTCACTCGCCGCCTCCTCACCTACTTCCTGCGGGGGCTGGTCTTCCTCGCCCCCGTGGGGATCACCGCGTACATCTGCGTCGTGGTCTTCCAGGCGATCGACGGCTGGCTCGGCCTCCCCATCCCCGGGGCCGGGTTTGCCGTCTCGCTGGCGCTCATCACCCTGTTCGGCTTCCTGGCGTCGAGCTTCATCACCCGCAGCCTCATCGGCGCGCTCGACGACCTGCTCGAACGCCTCCCGTTCGTTCGTCTGCTCTACTCCTCCACCCGCGACCTGGTGAGCGCGTTCGTGGGTGAGAAGCGCCGATTCGACAAGCCGGTGTTCGTCGAGCTCTTCCCGGGCGGCAACGCGCGCGCGTTAGGCTTCGTGACGCAGGAGTCGCTCACGCAGCTCGAGATGCCTGGCTATGTGTCGGTCTACATGCCGCACTCGTACAACTTCTCGGGGCAGATGTATGTCTTTCCGACCGCGGCCGTCACGCGGCTCGACGCCAACAGTTCCGAGATGATGGCGTTCATCGTGTCGGGGGGCGTCACCGAGATCCCATCGCTCACGCACGCCTCCAAGCCCGCCGTTCTCCCCGACGTCGCACCGCCAGCCGACTCGCCCACCGCGCGTTGACGGCGCAGGTACCGCCGGCTCCACCCACGCCGCCAACGCGCGCCATGCACCTCAAGATCTGCTGCATCGCGTCGCGTGCGGAGGCAAGCACCGCCATCGCGGCCGGCGCGGCCGCGCTCGGGCTCGTGTCGTCGATGCCGTCTGGCCCCGGGGTCATCGATGACGCGACTATCGCGGCGATCGCCGCCATCGTCGCGCCGCCGACCGAGACCTACCTCCTCACCTCGCGGCGCGACGCCGAGGGCATCGCCGCGCAACACGCACAATGCCGCACCACCACGTTGCAGCTGGTGGATCGACTCACCAGTCTCGACGCCTATCGTCGACTTCGGGACCTGGTCCCGTCGGCGACGCTGGTCCAGGTGATCCACGTGCTCGACGAGGCGTCGATCGACGAGGCGTTCGAACTCGCACCCTTTGTGGACCGGATCCTGCTCGATTCAGGGAACCCGCGCCTCGCCGTCAAGGAACTCGGCGGGACCGGTCGCACGCACGATTGGTCGTTGAGCGCCCGCATCCGCGCCGCGGTCGATCGCCCGCTGATCCTGGCCGGCGGCCTGCACGCGGAGAACGTGGGCGACGCCATCGCCCACGTGCGCCCGTTCGGGATCGACGTCTGCTCCGGCGTGCGCAGCAACGGCGCGCTCGATGCCGAAAAGCTCGCGCGCTTCGCCTCGGCCGTCCTTGCGCGCGCGTAGCGCGAAGAAAGGCGCGCCATGCCGCACGCGCGTCTGGATTCCCCGCGCCCCGCGCCGCACCTTCCCGCCCGTCGCCTTTTTCGTACGACCTCCTGCCTTCCCGTCATGCACCGACCCGAATTGCCGTTAGGCACCCGCTGCTCTCCCGCGTGGCGCTCGTGTACCGTGGCCGTCGTCGCCCCGCTGCTCCTGGCCATCACCTCGATTTCTCTCGTGGCGCAGCAGCCCGCGGCCAACGCGAACGTTGCCAGGCCGCGCGCGACCTTGCTGCGCCCGGCCAGCGTATGGGACGGCGTGAGCGATGCCCCCCGCGCCGGTGTCGTCGTGCTCGTCGTCGATGACAAAGTGGAAGCAGTGGGACCGGCCAGCACCGTCAGCGTTCCGTCTGGCGCGCAGGTCGTCGATCTGCCGGGCCTCACGCTGACCCCTGGACTCATTGAGGCGCACGCACACGTCTTGCTGCACCCGTACAATGAAGCCACCTGGGACGATCAGGTCCTGCGAGATCCCACCGCGCTTCGCGTGGTGCGCGCCACCAACCACGTGCGGCAGACGCTGATGGCCGGCTTCACCCTCATCCGCGATCTGGGAACCGAGGGCGCCGGCTACGCCGACGTCGGCGTCAAGCAGGCGATCGACCAAGGGATCGTTCCCGGGCCGCGCATGCTGGTGACGACCAAGGCGATCGTCGGACGCGGCAGCTACGGCCCTCGGTCGTTTGCCAATGACGTCGACATTCCGCAGGGTGCTGAGGAAGCGGGGAACGCCGAAGAGCTCGTGCGCATCGTGCGCGACCAGATCAAGCGCGGCGCCGACTGGGTCAAGATCTACGCGGACTATCGTTGGGGCCCGGCCGGCGAGACGCGCCCCGCCTTCACCGAGGCCGAGCTGCGCGCCGCGGTGGAGATCGCCGAGTCGAGCGGACGGCACGTGGTGGCGCACTCGTCGTCGCCCGAAGGGATGCGTCGCGCGACGCTCGCCGGAGTCGTCAACATCGAGCACGGCGATTTCGGCACGACCGAAGTCTTCGCGCTGATGGCCGAGAAAGGGGTGGCGCTCTGTCCCACGCTCGCCGCCGGTGATGCCACGTCGCAGTACGCCGGGTGGAAGAAGGGCGTCGACCCCGAACCGGCGCGCATCAAGAACAAGCGCGAGAGCTTTGCCCGGGCCCGCGCTGCCGGCGTCACGATCTGCAACGGCAGCGACGTGGGGGTGTTCACGCACGGCGACAACGCCCGTGAGCTGCAAATGCTGGTGGACTACGGCATGTCGCCGTTGGAGGCGATGCGCGCCGCCACGTCGGTCACCGCCAAGGTCCTGCGCATGGACGATCGCCTTGGCAGCGTGAAGCCGGGACTCTGGGCCGACCTCGTGGCAATGGAAGGCGACCCGACGCGCGACATCGGGGCCACGCGCCGGGTGCGCTTCGTGATGAAGGGCGGGACCGTCTATCGCAACGACGCCGCCAAGCGCTGAGTACCCTACCGCGAGGCACGCCGTACGCGTGGCGCGGATCGCGGGGACGATTCCACGGCGTGCGTGCGATTGACGTGCCGCGCGCACGCCGGACAGATTGCGGCATGCGCCTCCCCCTCCCTGCTCTCCTCCTCTCGGGCGCAGCGCTCGCCGCCTGCGGGTCCGCCACCGAGCGTCCCCCGGTCGACGCGCTGCGCGAACTCCCCACGCCGGCGGCCGTTCGCAGCGGCGAGCCGTTCCTCTCCACCGACGGCAGCGGCGCCGTGCACCTCTCGTGGCTGGAGCGCACCGGCGACTCCACCTGGGCGCTCAAATACTCGCGCCTGGCCGGCGACACCTGGAGCCAACCGCAGACCATCACCGAGCGACGCGACTTCTTCGTCAACTGGGCTGATTTTCCGTCGGTCGTCGCCAGTCGCGAGGGGACGCTGTTTGCCCACTGGCTGCAGCGCAGCAGCAGCGGCAAGTACAGCTACGACGTGATGGTCACGCGCTCCGCCGACTCCGGACGCACCTGGTCCGCCGGGACCGTCCTTCACCGCGATGGCGTCGCCGCCGAGCATGGCTTCGTGGCGATGTGGCCGGGTGATGCCGGGGGGATCGAGGCGGCGTGGCTCGACGGGCGCGGGACCAACAACGCCGATTCGACCGCACGCGCGATGCACGTCGCCACCACCAGCATCGGTTCCGATGGCGCGTTAGGCCCCGAAGTGCTGCTCGATCGACGCAACTGCGACTGCTGCCAGGTGGCGGCAACACGCACCACCAGCGGCCCGGTGGTCGCGTATCGTGACCGCACGGAGGACGAGGTGCGCGACATTGCGGTCGTCCGTCGCGTGAACGGCGCGTGGACCACGCCGACCGTCGTGCACGACGATCATTGGCAGATCGCCGCCTGCCCGGTCAACGGCCCCGCCCTCGCCTCGCGCGGCGACACGGTGGTAGTCGCCTGGTTTACCGGCGCACAGGATACCGCGCGCGTGCGCGTGGCCTACAGCACCGATGCCGGAGCGACCTTCGCCGCGCCGCAACGCATCGACGCCGGCAACCCGGCGGGGCGCGTCGACGTGGAGATGCTCGATGATGGGTCGGCCGCGGTCTCGTGGCTCGAGCGCACCGACAGCACCACCGCCGAGGTCCGCCTGCGCCGCGTGCGACGCGATGGCACGTCGGGCACTCCGGTGGTGCTCGCCCGCTCGTCAGGCGTGCGCGCGAGCGGTTTTCCCAAGATCACGCGCAGCGGCGCCGATCTCATCGCCGCCTGGACCGTGCCGGGCGACTCGGCGCGCGTGCGCCTGGCCCGCTACCGACTGGAGTCGCTCCCGTGATGCGGCGTCGTTTCGCGCTCCTCGTCACCTTGTGCACCGTCTCCGCATGCACCAAGGGAGATGCCCCGCCGTCCGAAGTGGCGATCGGAAAGCCGATTCCGCCCTACGTGGCCACGTCGCTCGATGGCGCGGCGACGTCGATCGCCGATCACCGGGGAAAGGTCGTCCTGCTCAACGTGTGGGCGACCTGGTGCGCCCCATGTCGCGAGGAAATTCCGTACCTGCAGTCGCTGTACGACCAGCACGCGCCCAACGGCCTCGAGGTGATCGGGGTGAGTGTCGACGCGCGCGGCTCCGAGGAAACGATTCGCGGCTTCCAGAAGGACTTCGGGATGCGATATCCCATCTGGCTCGATCCGGACGAACGGGTGCAGACGCTGTACCTGGCGCTGGGCGTCCCCGCCTCGTACCTCATCGATCGCGACGGGATCCTGCGTTGGAAGCACCTGGGGACGGTGCGGGCCACCGACACGACGTTCACCCGAGCCCTCGATGCCGCGTTAGGCGCGGCGAGTAGCAACTAGCGACCGCATCACACATTCACGCGTTGACGCAACGGGGCGTCGCCCGTGTGTTGGCGACGCCCCGTTGCGTCACGTGCCGAGTTGGTCGATCAGCTCGCGTAGAGCCCGGGTGAGAGCGGCTTGAGGCGTGCCGTGAAGTGCCGAAGCGCCGGTGGCTGTTCGACAATCCGCATCCCGCGCAACGCGTGTGACCGCCGGCGCACATAGGCGATGACCTCCGCCAGGTAGTCCACGTGCGATTGCGTGTAGACACGGCGCGGAAAGGCGAGGCGCAGCAGTTCCATCCGCGACGGGACTTCGCTGCCATCGGGCTGCAGGCCGAACATCACCGTCCCGATCTCCGCCGCCCGCACACCGCCCTCGAGATACAGCGCGCACGACAGCGTCCACGCCGGATACTCGAGCTGCGGCACGTGCGGGAGGAACCGCTTGGCGTCGAGATAGAGCGCGTGCCCGCCAGGCGGCACGAGAATCGGCACGTCGACGGCCTGCAGCTTCTCGGCGAGGTACTCCACCGACCGAATGCGATAGCGCAGGTAGTCGGGCTCCAGCACTTCGCGCAATCCGACCGCGATTGCTTCGAGGTCGTAGCCGGCCAGGCCGCCGTAGGTGGGAAAGCCCTCGGTGAGGATCAGGTTGTTGCGACAGCGATTGGCGACCGCTTCGTCGTTGAGCGCCAGGAAGCCACCGATGTTCGCCAGCCCGTCCTTCTTTGCACTCATGGTGCAGCCATCGACGTACGAGAACATCTCGCGGGCGATCTCGTACGGTGTCTTGTCGGCGAACCCCGGCTCGCGAAGCTTGATGAACCAGGCGTTCTCGGCAAAGCGGCAGGCGTCGAGGAAGAACGGGATCCCGTGACGACGGCAGATCTCGTGCACCGCGCGGATGTTGGCCATGCTCACCGGCTGGCCGCCTCCCGAGTTGTTGGTCACGGTGAGCATCACCAACGGCACGTGCCCGGCGTGCTCGCGCAGGGCGGCCTCGAGCGCCTCGACGTCCATGTTCCCCTTGAAGGGATGGAGGAGGGCCGGGTCTTTCCCTTCGGCGCAGGGGAGGTCGAGCGCGATGCCGCCGCGGTCCTCGATGTTGGCGCGTGTGGTGTCGAAGTGCGTGTTGTTAGGCACTACGTCGCCCGCCTTCACCATCGTGGTGAAGAGGATGCGCTCGGCGGCCCGTCCCTGGTGGGTGGGGAGGACGTGCGTGAGGTGCGTGATGTCGGCCACCGCATCGCGGAAGCGGTGGAACGAGCGCGCGCCGGCATACGACTCGTCGCTCTGCATCATCGCCGCCCACTGGTTCGCCGACATCGCCCCCGTCCCCGAATCGGTGAGGAGGTCGATCAGGACGTCTCGGGCATCGAGGCGGAAGACGTTGTAGCTCGCGTTCGTGAGCGCGACGTCGCGTTCTTCGCGGGTCGTCTGCCGAATAGGCTCGACCGTACGCACGCGGAACGGTTCAATGATCGTGTGGGAGAACATGGGCGGGAAGCTGAGGAGACTACATGACTCGCGCGTGAGGGTGTCTCCCGCATATCCTGTAGGGGATGACTATCATTTCGCCACAAGCGCGCGACGTCTCGATTGTCCGACGGACCGTGGCCATCGTCCTGTTCGACGAGGTCGAAGTCCTCGACTTCGCCGGTCCGTTCGAGGTGTTCTCCGTGTGCGGGCGACGTTCGCAGCTCGATCCGTTCGACGTGTATACGGTGTCCGAGCGCGGCCAGACGATTCGCGCCCGCAACGGGTTGGTCGTCACCCCCCTGCACTCCTTTGCCAGCGCACCGCGCCCTGACATCCTGCTCGTTCCCGGCGGTTTCGGGACACGGCGGGAGATGAAGAACCCGGTGATGCTGGAATGGGTGGCGGCCACCGGGAATTCGAGCGAGTTCCTCCTCTCGGTGTGCACGGGTGCGCTCGTCCTGGCCTGCGCGGGGCTGCTGGACGGGATGGCCGCAACCACGCACCACCTCGCGTTCAACGAGTTGCGCGCGGTGGCGCCGCGCAGCACCGTGCGCGAAGGGGCGCGCATCGTCGACAACGGACGGGTGATTCTCTCGTCAGGCGTGAGCGCCGGCATCGACATGTCGCTGCACGTCGTGTCGCGGCTGCTGGGTGAAGACCTTGCCCTCGAGACCGCGCGCTACATGGAGTACGAAGGCGACTGGCACCGGGTCTAACGCTCGACAGCGCGCCGTGACTCGGCGGACGAACGCGAGGCGGGGGCGCCACGGCCATGGCCGGGCGCCCCCGCGTGCATCCGACGATCGCGGTTACTGCTTGACCGCTTCGACCGTGATGTTGATCTCGACCTCGTCGCCCAGCATGGCGCCGCCGCCCTCGAGGGCGCGGTTCCAGGTCACCTTGTAGTCCATGCGATTGATCCTGGTCGACGCGTCGAAGCCCATGCGCTCCTTCCCCTGCGCGTCCTTGGTCACGCCATTGTAGGCGCCTTCGAGCACGACCGGCTTGGTGATACCGCGGATCGTCAGGTCACCGTAGACCTTGATCGACTCGCCCTTCACGTCGACCTTCGAGCTCTTGAAGGTCAGCGTCGGGAAGGAGTCGGTGGCGAAGAAGTCATTCGACTTGAGGTGGTTGTCGCGCGTCTCGTTGTTGGTATCGATGCTCTTGGAATCGATCGTGACCGCGACCGCCCCCTTGTTGAGCGACGCCGGCTCGGCGTTGATGACGCCGTCCCACTTGGCGAAGGTCCCGCGAACGCGCGTCACGTAGTGACGGATGCGGAAGGTCAGTTCGGAGTGGACCGGATCGATCTTCCAGCTCGGGGCCTGCGCCTGGGCCGCCGGGGCGGCAGCGGCGAACATGGATGCGGTCGAGACGAGCAACAGCCAGCGCTTCATTGGTGGATTCCTCGGGAATATTGTCTCTGTCATGAGATATATACCCGTGAACTTTCTTTGGTTCCAGTGGCGGACGAGAAATCTCTCGTTGACCAACGCGCGAGCGGCGTCTCGCGTTTGTCGCGAGCGTGCGCCGTCTTCGGGCACGGCCATCTCGCGCATTGCAGCAGGCGCAACCAGCACCGGCGATGGGCAGGTCCTGCACGCCCCCACCCCTCTTCCATTGATGAGGCGGTCGACACCGGCGCTCGCGCGCGATAGCCTATGCCGGTCGCTTACCCCCACTGCCGATGCCCGGTCGCACTCTGACAACTCTTGCCGCTGCCGCCCTGCTCGGTAGCGTCGTCTTCTCACACTCGGCCCGCGCCCAGGGCGCATCCGACTTCGCCGCCATTCGCGCGCGTTCCATCGGACCGGCCAACATGAGCGGCCGCATCGTCGACATCGCGGTCAACGAGTCCAACCCCTACGAGTTCTATGCGGCGAGCGCGACCGGCGGCGTCTGGAAGACGACCGACAACGGCGTCACCTGGAAGGTGTTGTTCGATCGCGAATCGGTGCACTCGGTCGGGGCCATCGCCGTCGACCAGCGTGACCCGCGCATCGTGTGGGTCGGATCGGGGGAGGCCACCAACCGGCAGAGTTCCTCGTGGGGAGACGGAGTCTACAAGTCGACAGACGGCGGAGCGACGTGGAAGAACGTCGGGCTTCGGGACAGCCGCCACATTGCACGCGTCGCGATCGACCCGACCAACTCCGACAACGTCTACGTCGCCGTCCCCGGGCATCTGTGGGGGCCTAACAAGGAGCGCGGCCTCTACAAGTCGACAGACGGCGGCGAGACCTGGACGAACATCCTGAGCAAGGATGAGGACACCGGCGTCGTCGACGTGGCAATCGATCCCGCCGACCCGAGCATCCTGTATGCCGCGCTGTATCAGCGCCGGCGCGCGCCGTTTGGCTTTGTGGGCGGCGGTCCCGGGAGCGGCTTGTACAAGAGCGTCGACGCGGGGCGTACGTGGCGTCGCCTGACGAGTGGGCTCCCCGATGGCATTGTCGGACGCATTGGCATCTCCATCTATCGCCGCGATCCGCGCGTGGTCTACATCTCGCTCGAGCAGGGGGAGCGGTACACGTCGTCCATCTCGTACGGCAAGCGCCAAGGCGGCGTCTTCCGTTCCGAGGACAAGGGCGAGACGTGGCGTCGCATGAGCGACTGGAATCCGCGCCCGGCCTACTCCTCGCAGATTCGCGTGGACCCGAGCGACCAGAGCCGCATCTACATGGTGCAGTACTCGGTGAGCGACGACAGCGGCAAGACGTTCGTGGAGCCGCGCCAATCGTTGCACGGCGACGATCGCGTGGTCTGGGTGGATCCGCGCGATTCACGGCACCTGATCAAGGGCGATGACGGCGGCGTGGGAATCAGCTACGATCGCGGCAAGAAGTGGCTCTACGTGGCCTCGCTCCCGGTGTCGCAGTTCTATCACGTCTCGGCCAGCACCTCGTCGCCGTACTTCGTGTGTGGCGGGCTGCAGGACAACGGCAGTTGGTGCGGACCGAGCCAGACGTTCTCCACGCAAGGGATCCTCAACGACGACTGGTTTCGCGTGGGCGGTGGCGACGGCTTTCACAACGTGATCGACACGACGGACAACCGCACGGTGTACTCGTCGTCGCAGTACCTCGGGATCACGCGGGTCGATGTGCAGACGCGGGAGGCCAAGAACCTCCGCCCGACGGTGAAGGAGGGTGAGGGACCAAAGCTCGGGAACTGGGGCGCGCCAGATCCCAAGGTCGGCAAGAAGATTCCTCCCGCCGGCTGGAACTCGCCCTTCGTGATCTCCTCGCACGATGCCAACACCGTCTTTGCCGGCATGGCCGTGCTGTGGACGAGCAACAATCGAGGCGACACCTGGCGCTCGTTAGGAAACCCGACCACCGGGGTCGATCGTCGATCGCTGCGCATCATGGGTCAGCCCCCCGAGGAGAACACCCTCTCGCTCGACGACGGCGTCTCATACTATCCCACCACCTCGGCGTTTGCCGAATCACCGCGCACGCCCGGCGTGCTGTACGTCGGCACCGACGACGGCAATGTGAAGCGCTCGCGCGATGGCGGCCGCACGTGGACCGACCTCACGCCGCGCTTCCAAGGCGTACCGAAGAACACCTGGGTCGCGTCGCTGGCGGCGTCGCGACATGTGGCGGGCACCGTGTACGCCGCCTTCGACGGCCACCAGGCCGATGACTACACGAACTACCTCTTCAAGTCGACGGACTACGGGGAGTCGTGGACGTCGATCACCAGCGACCTGCCGGCGGAGCGCACGATTCACGTGGTGGTCGAGGACACGCGCAATCCGCAGTTGTTGTACCTGGGGACGGAGTTCGGCCTCTACATCACGGTCGATGGCGGATCGCACTGGTCGCGCTTTGACGGTGGGATGCCGACGGTCCCCGTGAACGACCTGGTAATTCAGCCGCGCGAGAACGACCTGGTGCTCGCCACCCACGGTCGGGGCGTCTGGATCGTGGATCAGGTACACGCGCTGCAGGAGATGACGCCGACGGTGCGCGCGTCGGCCGCGCATCTGTTCAGCATCGCCCCCGCCTCAATGAACCGCATGGCCGGGACCAAGGCGCACGCGGGCGACATGGTGTTCCGAGGCGAGAATCCGCCAGTCGGCGCCATCATCGACCTGTGGGCACGTGAGGGGGTTCCCGAGGGAACCTCGATCACCATCCACACCGCCACCGGCAAGGAGGTGGCCCGCGTACCGCTTGCCGCCAGGCGCAACGGCGGCGTGGTGCGGGCCATCTGGAACCTGCGCCACCCCGAACTGCGTCGCGGTCAGGGCGGCGGTGATGACGATGAAGGGTTCGGCGGCGGCCTTCCCGGCCGCTGGGCCACGCCCGGGACCTATGAGGCGCGCGTGTCACTCGGCGGTGCGCAACTCGCCCGTCGTTTCGAAGTGCGCGAGGACATGCGCGTCCGCCTGGCGCCGCTGGCCCGTCAACAGTGGACCGACGCGCTCGACCGCATCGCCTCGCTGTACCGGGAAGCGGCGGCGTTCAGCGACTCCGCGCGCGCCGAGGTCAAGCGTCTGGAAGGTGCGACGCCGCGCGACGAGCGCCGACTCACGGAGACGCGCGACGTGGCGGAGACCGCCGCCGAACTGGTGCAGCGCATCGCCGCACTGTACGGCAACACGGTTCGCGTCTCCGAGCCCCCCACCACCGACCAGCGCTCGCAGATGGGGTATTTCCCGACAGTGCTGACGACGCTCCGCGCCCGGTGGCAGGCGTTAGGCACGCGCTCCTGAGCCGGGCTCGCATCACGAGCGACCACGCGACGCGCGTCCCGCTGCTGCCGCAGATTGGGGCGTCGTGCCGCGCGGTCGCCATGCGTGCGGCCGCCCTCGCCTGCATTGCTGCTGTCGCCGCCTGTGACACGCCTGCGCGCCCCGACGCTGACGTCGGCCCGTCGCAGGTCTTGCGATGGGGCGGTGACGCTGAAGGCGGGGCCCCGTTCGTCGAATCCGATCCGGCGCATCCCGACAGCCTGCGCGGCTTCGACGTCGAGATCGCCGACATGCTGGCAAAGGGGATGGGGCGCACGCCGCAGTTCGTGCAGGTGGCATACGCGTCAATCGACGCCTCGGTCGAACGCGGCGACTTCGCCGTGGGACTCTCCGGCGTGGAGGACCGCCCCGACCTGCACGCGCGTCGGAGTCTGTCGCTCCCCTACTTCGAGTTCCGCGAGGTGCTGGCGGTGCGTCCGGCCGACAGCGCTCGCTTTCATACATTAGGTGACCTCGCGGGAAAGCGCGTGGGGACGCTGGGCGCGACGATGGCGTACCAGATGCTCGTGGATGAACAGGCCAGGAGCGGCCTGCAGGCCATCTCGTACGACGACGACGTGCATCCCTACACCGACCTGGTGGAGGGACGGCTGGATGCCGTCCTGCTGGATCACGTGATTGCCGAGCGCTCGTTGCGTCGCACCGGGGGCTTCCGGATCCAGCCGAATGCGCTGGCCCGAGGCCACTACGTCGCCGTCTTCGCGAAGCGCGACAGCGCGCTGCGAGACTCCGCGAACGCGATCCTGCGCGCGCGCATGCGCGACGGCACGCTCGAGCAGACGTTCCGTCGCTGGAACGTGTGGGACGACCAGCAGCGCGCCCACTTCCAGCGCGTACTCAGCGACTCGACGTCCGTCCGCACGGCCTCCGGCATCGCGGCGTCGTCGACCATCGGACGCTACCTCCCTGCCCTGCTGCGCGGCGCAGTGCTCACGCTCGTGCTGTCGTGCCTGGCCATGCTGCTGGCGGTGACGCTGGGCGTCGCGATCGCCGCCGGGCGTGTGTATGGGCCGCCGGTCGTGCGCATCATCCTGGCGACCTACGTGGAGGTCATGCGCGGCACGCCGGTCCTGCTGCAGCTCTTTGTGCTGTACTACGGACTCTCGAGCGTCGTCCGACTCCCGGCCTTCCTGGCCGCGGTCATCGGGCTGGGGCTCAACTACGCGGCCTACGAGTCGGAGATCTATCGCTCCGCGCTCACCGCCATCGCGCCGTTGCAGCTGGAGGCAGCCCGCACGCTCGGCTTGTCAGAACTGCAGATTCTTCGACTCGTGCGTGGCCCCCAGGCATTTCGCCTGGCGCTGGCGCCGATGACCAACGACTTCGTGGCGCTGCTCAAGGACTCGTCGCTGGTGTCGGTGATCACCGTCGTCGAGCTCACCAAGCAGACGGCGATCTACGCCACGAACATCGGGAGCTGGTTCATCCCGGGCGTGCTGTGCGGGGCGTTGTACCTCGCCCTCTCGCTGCCGCTGTCGCGCGCTGCTCGAGCGCTGGAACGCAAGTGGAGCCCACGGTGAGTGCCCCGCTCGAGGTACGCGGCCTCTGTTCTCGCCGCGGCGAGGTGGAGATCCTTCGCGGTGTGGACCTGGACGTGGCGCCCGGCGAGATCTGCGCCCTCATGGGAGTCTCGGGGGCTGGCAAGTCGACGGTGCTGCGTTCGATTGCGGCATTGCAGCCGTTCAGCGGCGGCCGCATCTCGGTCGGTGACGTCGCGCTCTCCGCGGGACCGCTGCCCGGTGAGGCCCGCTTGCGTCCGCTGCGTCGCAAGGTGGGGATGGTCTTCCAGTCGCACGCGCTGTTTGAGCACCTGACGGTGATGGAGAACGTGACGCTCGCTCCTTTGCACGCGCTGGGGTGGGATCGCGCCCGCGCGGAGGAGGTGGCGCGCAGCCTGCTCGACTCGCTGGGCGTCCTCGCGCGCGCCCAGGCGCTGCCTCGCGAGCTCTCCGGCGGCGAGGCGCAACGTGTGGCCATCGCACGCGCGCTCGCCCCCGATCCGCTCGTCCTTCTCATGGACGAACCGACGTCCGCGCTCGACCCGGCTCGGCGCGGCTCGTTAGGTGAGGCGCTGCGCACGCTCGCGCGGTCGGGACGCGCGCTCCTCATCTCCACACACGACGTCGACTTTGCGCGGAGCTACGCCGATCGCGCCGCCGTGCTGGCCAAGGGGGTGCTGGTTGAGTACGGTGACGCCGAATCGGTGCTGAGTCGCCCGAGACACGCGGCGACGCGCGAGCTGCTGAGCACCCCGAGCGATCGTTAGGGGAGCGGACGGATACGCGCACCGTCGCGCAGGCGCTCATCAGGGCGCACGACAACCAGCGCCCCCGCCGCCAGCCCGGCCGTCACCTCCGATTCGCGCGCGCCGCGCTTCCCGATCGTCACCGGCACCCGGTGCGCGCGCTGCTCCACCACCTGGAAAACCGCCCACCCCGAGTCCAGCGGAACGAGCGCCGCTGACGGCACGCGCAGGACGCGTGCCCCTTCCCACAGGATCAGGCTCACATCCACCTCGTAGCCGTCACCCAGGCCGCTGACCGGCTGCGCGAATGCACCGATCACGTTCACCCGCTGCTCGTCGACACCTAACGCCGACCGCTTGGTGAACGCCGCCGGCTCGATGCGCGTGACGCGAGCGACGATGGGCGGCCGCGCCGACGTGCGCACTTCCATCGGCGTCCCGACCGTGATCTGCGCCGCATCGCGCGACAGCACGTCGCTGACGACCTCCAGGCTCCCCGGGTCGCCCACCTCCACCAACGGCGTTCCGGCCACCACGACGCGGTCGTGCGCCTCGAATACGCGCAGGACGCGTCCGGTGATCGGAGAGGTGACGCGCACCGGCGCTCCTCCGGAGGCCGCTCCCGGATCGGCGCCTAACAACGCGGCCCGCGCCGCACGCTCACCCTCGCGCGCCGCGGTCACGCGCGCAGTGGCTGCCTCGACTTCGCGCTCGCGGCCTTGCACCAGCGACTCCGCCTGTTCGCGCTCGCGGTCCGAGACCGCCCCTTCGGCAGCCAGTCGCACCGCGCGAGCGCGATCGCGCCGGGCCTCCTCAAGCGACAACTGCGACTGTTGCAGCTGCGAGCGCGCTTCGCGGGTTCGACTTTCGGCCTGGGCCAGCAAGGCCTGCGCTTCTGCGCGGGTACGCGGATCGAGCGGTGCCGGATGAAGCGTCGCGACGACGCCACCGGCGTTGACGGAGTCTCCAGCCGTCAAGCGATTCTCGTCGACGCGACCGCTGACTGGCGCGGCAATCTCCACATGATGCCGCACCCGGGTGAGGCCGTCCTCTTCGAGCGTCACGCGCAGCGAGCCTTCCGTCGCGGCGGCAACTTCGACCTCCAGCGCCTCCGGGCGCAAGCGCCAGGCGGCCACTCCAACGGCCACCGCCGCTCCAACCATCCACAGCACCCGCGCGCGTGTGAAGCGCATCTGGATCACTCCCTGGTCTTGAGGACGGAGACGAGGTCGAGGCGGTCGATACGAACACGCACCGCGATCGCCGAAAGGACCGCGGCGATGGAGACCGTCGCCACGCCAAACAGGTAGGTCGAAGGACGGGCCACCACCGGAATGCGAAACAGGGCCGACTCGAAACGCTCCGCGATGAGCCACGTGAAGCCGTACGCGACGGCGAACGCCGGAGGGAACGACGCGATCGTGAGCGCCGCCTGCTCGCCCAGCAGCATCCCCGCCACTTCACCACGCGTGAAGCCGAGGATGCGCAAGCTCGCCAGTTCGCGGCCACGCTCCGACAGCGCGACGCGCGCGCCGTTGTAGACGATCCCCGCGGCAATGACACAGGCAAAGCCGAGCGTGAACGCCAACGAGATCGAGAAACTCTCGGCGATCGTGCGCTCGAAGCTCCCGAGCATCGCGCTGCGAACGGACACGCCGCTGACCGCGGGCATCGCCTTCAAGCGCGCATAGAGCGAATCGATGCGACGCGAGTCGGCGCGCAGGACGGCCCCAGAGTACACGGGAACTCCCCCTTCCAGGCGCTGCATCGCGTCAGGGGCCATGTACGCCGCCGTGCCTAACATGTCGCGATTGGTCCCCGAGACGATCACCTCCACGACCCGCCGCGTTCCCTCGAGAAACTCGACCTGTACGCGATCGCCTCGCTTCGCGCCAATCTGCTGGGCGAGAGTTTCGGAGAGGAAGATCCCGTCGGGCGGTACACGCCGCACGGTCCGGTCGATTTCCACCACGCGCCGCAGCGCCGAGTTGGGCTGATACACGAAGACGGCGGTGCGGTAGGTGGCCGCGTGATGCCGCAAGCGGACGGGCACCACTCGGAACCCTTCGGCTTCCTGTACACCGACTTCGCGCGCGATGTCGCGCACCGATTGTGCCCGCTGCGGATCGCGGAAGGTGACGGTGAGGTCGCCGCGCTCCACGACATGGAACTGCAGGACCTTGATGTACTCCACCGCGTCGAACATCCCTTGCGTGGCGATCACGAGACCGCCGGCCAGCGCCAGACCGGTGATCGACAGCATCGTCTTTCCCGCCTT
>CAZLLP010000104.1:5445-20517 GCA_964560345.1 uncultured Gemmatimonadaceae bacterium | reverse complement strand
GGCGCGGCGTAACTCCCTAGCAAGTGTCAACGAAAGTGGAGCAAGATCCCGAGCGCTCTGAGGACGCGGCTTCGCCGCATTGGTTGGAACGCGCTCGCAGCTCAACCCAGTCAGTTAGGCTGTCTCAAACTAGAAACGTGCGATGCAGCTGCCGTTCACGCACGACCAGTTTCTCGATGTATTCGGTGCATACAATACCGCACTCTGGCCAGCCGCCTTGATTCTCTGGCTGGCGACCATCGGTGTGATTGTGATGTTCTACCGACGTGGCGCAGCGGCTAGTCGCTGGATCGCCGCACTGCTAGCCGTGCATTGGGCGTGGTCTGGAATCGCCTATCATCTTGTCCACTTCCGAAC
This sequence comes from uncultured Gemmatimonadaceae bacterium, assembly GCA_964560345.1. GTDB lineage: Bacteria > Gemmatimonadota > Gemmatimonadetes > Gemmatimonadales > Gemmatimonadaceae > SCN-70-22. The sequence continues at coordinate 20,160 of CAZLLP010000104.1, read as the reverse complement.
GATCAATCCAGCTGCCCTCCTGTTCGGCGTGCTCTTTGTGGTGCAAGCGGCCGGCTTCGCCTGGTACGGCACGCGGCCAGCGGCCTTGCGGTTTATGCTCGCAGCGTCCGGTTGGGCAGGCGTCGGCGGCGCGCTCATCATGTACTCCTTGGCGTATCCGGTGCTTGGCCTGGTTTTCGGCCTGAGATTTCCGCGAATGCCCCTCTTCGGTGTGCCATGTCCGACGACGATCCTGACGGTGGGCTTCCTCCTTTGCGCAACGCCTCCCGCGGTTCGCTGGTTGGCACTCATCCCGGTGCTATGGGCAGCGATCGGAGGATCTGCCGCGTTCGTCTTCGAGATTCGTGCAGACTTTGCGCTCCTTGTCGCTGGGATGTTGCTCGTGTTGTTCGTTGTGTTGCCACGCAGTCGTGTGCGCGTATCTGAGCAACCGGGAACATCGGTAACAGAGTAAACCGGGAACATCGGTGACACGGCCGAGGGGTGAGAACGCGTGCGAGGTCAGTCGTGGAGGACGAGGTCTCGCTCGTAGAACTTCGCGAGCAGGACCGTGTTGAAAATGAGGGACCAATTGCCGTCGTCCGTTTCTTCGATGCCGACGCGGTGAGGCGCGAGCGCGTTGACGACATGGAGCAGTGTGGGGCCGAAGCGAAACATGCCACACAGGGTGGTCTTCTTGACGAGGACGTGCCCGGGGTACTCCTGAGGCGGCAACCGGGCTGGAAAGGGGCGCGGCGACGGCTGGTAGCGCGACGCGGGCGACGCGCGGAGCGGCCGAATGGCCCCGCGCATCAGCTTTCGATTCATGCGTGCATGCGCGCCGTTCATCAGCGGACACCCGAGATGAATTCGCTGATGCTGGATGCGCAGGCGCATCCGCCAGACGTTGACGTCCGGCCGACGTGTTCGACGGCCGTCGCAGGTCTGTCGTACCCCTCGTGTCTGCCTCGCCGGCGGCCTCGGACAACCTTCGGCCGCAACTCGCGCCTATCGCGCGCGTCTTGTTCATCGGTACGAAGACTTCAGCGGACTGCGACGCGTAGCTCCTGAACGAAGTGCTGCAGCTGATGCCGCGGCCGTCGTTCGCGACGACGCCCGTCCCTGACGTTTCTCCTTGGCGCGTGCCGGTGCCGTCGCTGAAGGATCTGAAAGCGCGCGAGTTTGTCTTGGGGTGGACGTTCCCGCAGTCGACGACGTTCACCGATGACGCGCGGACCCTCGCCGTGTCGTAGCGCATTGCCCCCCTGACGCTCTGGCGCCTCGCCCATCCCTCCGACATATTGCGTCATATGGGGTACCAATAGGACTGCATATCGATGCGGCCTGTCACGCTGCTTCCGTGTCTCGCGCTGCTCGCCTGGACGCCCGTCGTCGCGCTCCAGGCCCAGGACTCCCTGTTGCTGCGCCCGACGCACTACGACCTCGACGTCCGCCTCGATCTCGAACGCCAGCGAATGGACGCGACGGTGCGCCTTCGACTGCGAAACGACAACACCCAGCCCGTCTCGACCGCCTCGCTGCTGCTCTATCGACTCCTGGACGTTCGTGGCGTGCGCGACGCAGCAGGTGTGCGCAGAGACTTCAGCCAGCGCGTGGTGACGTTCGGGGATTTCTCGAAGCTGCAAGCGAACCAGATTCTCATCCCGCTCGCTCCCGCCCTCGCCCCGGGACAGGAAATCACGCTCGAACTGCAGTACGACGGTCACGTGCTGGGCTACGCCGAAACGGGGATGCTGTACGTGCAGGATCGCATCGACACCACATACACGATGCTCCGTGAAGACACGTACGCGTATCCACAACCAGGCTACCCATCCCAAGCGCTGAACCGTCGCGCCGGACTTCCGGAATACACCTACAGGGCTCGCATCACGGTGCCCTCCTCGCACGGCGTGGCGAATGGTGGTGCGCTGGTGAAGCGTGACCTGGATGGAGCGACGGTGTCCTACAACTATCGGAGCATCAAGCCCTCGTGGCGCATGGACTTCGCGGTCGCGCGATTCACCACACTTGCGAGGGGCGACCTCACCGTCTTTCACCTCCCCGAGGACTCGACAGGCGCCCGGCGCATCCTCGATGCGATGGCGCGCACGTTGACGACATACACCCGATGGTTTGGGCCGCTCCACGGTCCGTCACCCTTCGCGGTGATCGAGATTCCCGACGGCTGGGGATCGCAGGCTGACGCCACGAGCATCCTCCAATCCGCCGCCGCATTCCGCGACCCACGGCGCACCTCCGAGCTGTATCATGAGATCTCCCACCTGTGGAATGTGCCAAGCGCCGACACGCCGTCGCCGCGGTGGGACGAAGGGCTGGCGACGTTCCTCGAGGACGTGACCGGCGACAGTCTCGCGGGGACGGCCACGACCGACTCCAGCGCCATGCGCGTCGCGCGGTGGCTCGCTGGTCGCGTCACCACGGATTCGGCGCTGCGCACCGTCGCGCCCAGCGACTACGGGGCGCGAGAGATGACGGGATTCTCGTACTGGGTTGGCGCTCTGACGTTCTACGGACTCTATCGACTCGTCGGACACGAGACGTTCTGCCGCATCATCGGCGAGTACTACCGGCGATACGCGGAAGGAGGTGGCAGCACCGCCGCATTCGTCCGGGTCGTCAACGAGCTCAGTCCGATTGACCTCACCAGCTATCTCGACGACTGGCTGTTCTCCACCAGATGGAGCCGCATCGTCCAAGACGCACGGCAACCGGCGGACTTGTATGCGCGCTACCGGCGCGCCTCGCGCGATGCCGGCTATCGAGAGTGATCGAGTTCCCGTCCGTGCCTCCGTTGCGCGGATTCTGCCACCATCGCTGAGACGGTGAATTGTGGATCGACCGGACATTGTCCCGGCGGACGAGTTCGTGCTGACCGTCGCAGAGCAGGCACTTCCTGACCTGCTGACACGCGTCGCAAAGGAACTCGGACACCCGATGTCAGCGCAGTTGATGTTGGTGCGGGATCGAAGGACGGTACGCGCCTTCGGCCACTGCGTCACCGGAGGCAAAGGGGAAGTCCAGGCGGGCGAAGCGCGCGTGCGATTCCACGAGACCTATGTGCCGACGCGAGTGCTTTTCGAGCTGCAGGCACTGTTTCCCACGGACGAACGCACTCCGGCGTTTGCTGGAGCCAGTGCGAGCGGCGACGTGCGCGTCAACGCCGACGGGACGCTGGTCGCCGGATTCAGGAACTGGGAGTTGCACAAAGGTCGGGCGAGCTGGGACGAGCCATTCGAATCCGACGACGAGCGATCGGCGCGCCTCGACGTCTCGCCGCACTGGGACGTGCAGGACGTCGCCACTCACGTCGTCGACCTGCCGTCACTGCTGGAGCACCTCGTCAGGCGATTCCAACTCGTCGGCGGTTTGATCGCGACCCTCAACGGTGACGTGCTCGCCCGATCGGGAGACCTCGGCGCCTGCACAAGCGTTGGCCTGGTGCCGCTCCTGCGAGCCGACGCGAAGGTGATGCGGGAACTCGCAGCGTACATCACCCGACCGAACACCCCCTACTCCATGAGCGAGGGTCGGTGGGATGCGCATTTCTCCCGACCCACGGCCGAGCTGTTCGTCGTGTTGCTGCGCCGGCGACCGTCGGACGCGGAGCAGCGCGACGACTGGGGTTCGTTGAGCGAGCCGACTCGGCTGGCCGAGGGGCGCATCGCCGAGCAGATGCTGCTTGAGCTCCGTGGTCATCTGCAATCGCTCGGTCTCGAGCTGATGTAGCACGTCGGACGATCAGTGAAACCATCCAACGGCTCAACCGTATGGGAAACCCATAGGACAGAAACCGGACAACGGCGCGCCGCTCGGGATCGAGGACGCGCGGTCATTCGGTATGAGATCACCTGCACGCGGGAGCAACGTTCATGAGCGCCCTGCCTTCAATATCGCAACTGCGCGAGATGTCACCGCGGCTCAAGGCGCGGCTTGCCGCTGCCTTCTACCTGGTGACCATCCTGCTGGGGGTCTTCTCACAGCGGGTGGTGAGCGATGCGTTAGTCAGGTACGGCGACGCGGCCGCCACGGCAAGCAACATACTGGCGCACGAGTCCCTGTTTCGCCTGGGGTATGCCGTCTACCTCATCGAACTCGCCTGCCAGATCACGATGACGGCGCTGTTTTACGACCTGCTCAAGCCAGTGAGCCGCAGCGCCTCGATGCTGGCGGCCTTCTTTGGACTGGTGGGCTGCACCATCAAGATCGTCAGTCGGCTCTTCTTCCTGTCGCCGCTGATCGTCCTTGGCGGAGGGGCGTCCTTCAGCGTATTCAGCGCGGAGCAGCTGCATGCGCTGGCGCTGCTCCTGCTCAGGGTGAACTACCAGGCCGAGACAGTGGCCATGGTCTTCTTTGGACTGTACGCGGTGCTCAAGGGATACCTCGTGTTCAGGTCGACCTTCCTGCCGCGCGCGTTAGGCGTGTTGTCGGCTATCGGTGGCGTGGCCTGGATGACGTATCTCTACGAGCCGTTCGCCACCCGTGTGCTCCCGTTCATCCTGTTGGCGGGTCTTGTCGGGTCGGTGGCAAACATCGGCTGGCTCCTGGCGTTCAGCGTCAACGAGACCAAGTGGAGGGAACAGGCGAGCGCCGCGCGGGAGTCCATATGGCGCTGAGAGCCACCAGTGCGAGGATCGCTGGCGCTGCATTCCTCGTGTATATCGCTGCGGGATTGACAGGGCTGCGCCTGTGGACGGGGGCGACAAGCGGGGAGGGAGTCGCCGCGCAGGTGGCCAGCATTGCGGCGCATGCGTTGGACGTGCGGCTCACCGTTCTGCTCACGCTGGTCGGGAACCTGTGCGCCCTGGTACTGGGCGTGACGCTGTTCGCGATCACCAAGGAACAGGATGGTGAGGTGGCGATGATGGGGCTCGTGTCGCGCGTCGCCGAAGGCATTTGCGGCATGGACTTCTCGCGAACGCTCGGGTTGCTCTGGCTCGCGACCGCCACCGACGCCGCGGCACTCGATACTGGGGGGACATCGGCGCTTGCGGCCTACTTCCTCAGGATGGAAGGGTCGTTCGGCGCGAGCGCCACGCTCTTTGCGGTTGGTAGTACGTGCTTCTCCTGGCTCCTGCTCCGCGGGCGGATGGTCCCGACCACGCTGGCATGGCTGGGAGTGGTCGCTTCCATCCTGCTGGTCGTGTGCCTCCCGCTGCAACTGGCGGGGCTGCTGCGCGGCCCCGTCACGCAGTACGTGTGGTTGCCCATGCTGCTGTTCGAAGTGCCGCTGGCCATCTGGTTGATGGTGAAAGGGGTCGCGGCACCGGCAGGCCTAACGACACCACACGCATGACACCCCTGGTGCGTCAGGCGCGTATCGCCGGGCTTCTGTATCTCACCAGCCTGTTCACCGCTCCATTCGGCTTCCTGTATATCCCGGGCAAGCTGATCGTCTCGGACGATGCCGCCGCGACGGCAGACAGGATCCGGGCGTCGGAATGGCTGCTTCGACTCGGCATTGCCAGTGAGCTGGTGGGCCAGATCATCGCCGTCTTCGTGGTGCTGGCGCTCTATGCGCTGTTCAAGGCCGTCAATCCGCAGCGTGCACGCCTGCTGGTGGTGCTGGGCGCATTACTCTCGGTACCGATCGTGTTCGTCAATGTGCTGAATCATGTCGCGGCCCTGACGCTCGTGGGGGATGCCGCGTTCCTGTCGGTGTTCTCACGGGCCGACCGCGATGCACTCGCCTACCTGTTCCTGCGTCTCCACAGTGCTGGCCTCACGGTGGCGTCGGTCTTCTGGGGGCTCTGGCTCTTTCCCTTCGGGATGCTGGTGATTCCATGCGGCTTCATTCCTCGGGTGCTGGGCGTCCTGTTGATGATCGCTGGGACTGCATACCTGGCCACGGCATTTGCCACCTTGGTGATGCCGCAGTATGCGTCGATCGTGCGCCAACTCTCGTTTCCGCTCTACTTCGGGGAACCACCCATCATCGCCTGGCTCGTGATCTGGGGGGCGAAGCCGCCGCCCGCGATCGCGCAGGACACGTAGCGACCGTCGAGCATCGGCGAGGGCTCTCGAATGCACCCTGCGACCATCATCACGGATGCACTCCGAACGTTCGGTGAGCACGCGCGCACCCTGCGTGTTGCGCCTGATGTCACGAGCGCGGAGATCCGCCAACGGCTCGAGCACTACACTTTTGCCCGGCACGTGCCGCTTGTGGTCGCGATGCGCGACGTGGTCGACATGCTGCAGAGCTGGACGTTGCACGCGTCGCATCCCCGCTACTTCGGGCTCTTCGTGCCAGGGGTCCACGACGCCGGCGTTTGGGGCGATGCGCTGGCCGCGCTATACAACCCGCAGCTCGGCGCGTGGTGGCATGCGCCAGCCGCCAACGAGATCGAGCGCCACACGCTCCGCTTTCTCGCGCAGGTGATCGGATTCGACGGCGATGCGGCACACTTCACCTCCGGTGGAAGCGAAGCCAACCTCACCGCGCTGCTTGCCGCCATCGTGACGGCATTTCCCGCGGCGGTTGCCGACGGGGTGGGGGAGGGGAGCGCTCGCGGCGCCGTGTACATCTCCTCGCAGGCCCACCACTCGATGCACAAGGCGGTGCGGATTGCAGGGCTTGGCACTCGCGTGCTCCGTGTGATTCCCTGCACTGCGGCGCACCAGATGGACGTCGTCGCCCTGCGTGCGACCGTGCGGGACGATGTTGCAGCTGGTCGCACGCCCATCATGATCGTAGGGACCGTCGGCACGACCACCGCTGGTGCGATCGACGACCTCGCGGCGATCGCCCGCGTGGCGCGTGACAGCGGGGCGTGGTTTCATGTCGACGCCGCGTGGGGGGGAGCAGTGGCCTTCTCGGAGCACCTGCGACCATACCTCCACGGAATCAAACGGGCAGACTCGCTGACCTGGGATGCACACAAATGGCTCTCGGTTCCCATGGGCGCCGGGATGTTCTTCTGCCGGCGAGCCGGGGTGCTGCGGACCCTGTTCGACGTGGAGGCCGCATATGTACCGGAGGAGTCAGCCGAGGGCGAAGACCTCTACCTGCGTTCGCTGCAATGGTCCCGGCGATTCATCGGGCTCAAGGTGTTCCTCACGCTCGCCACGATCGGACGCAACGGCGTCGCGGCACGCATCGATCGACAGCTGGATGCGGCGGAATATCTCCGGCAGCGCCTGACGAGCGGGGGATGGGTCATCGTGAATCGCTCGCCGCTTCCCGTGGTGTGTTTCACGCATCCGTCGCTCGTGCGCGGTGACGCATTGCCGGAGGTTGCGCGCGCCGTTGCGGCGGGCGGGCGGGCATGGCTGTCAGCGGCCACGTTGCCCGAGGGCCCGGTGCTGCGGGCGTGCATCACGAACGATGAGACAACGCCGGCGGATGTTGCGGTGCTGTGCGAGGAGCTCGAGCGGGCGCTCGGCACGACGGTGGGTCGAGCAGGAACGTGAATCGCTCGCGCGGAGGTCGCCGCTCGCAGCCTACTGCGTGGCACCGTCCAGCTGCCCTCGAGTCAGATGGGGCCTGGTGCTCGAAAGAGCCGTTCGACGAACGGGCCGTGACTCGCGTCCACTGCTCGCGATAGTACCCGCAGCAAGTCGACCGTCGTTGGTGCGACCGCGGAGGGCCCCCCGTGTTCCTCTGCGAACCGCCGCAGCGCTTGGTCGAGCGTTGCCGCTCCCAAGGAGTCGCGCAGGGCCCGCATGACCAGCGCTCCCTTGCCGTAGTAGAGAAACTCCTGATCGACCACACGCCACAGGCCGGGCTCCGCCTTGCCGCTCTCCGCTGCACCACTCCTATATCGTTCCGCGTCGACGCTGAGGAGCGTCTCGAGCATTCCGTCGCCCCACCGCTCGCGAAGCACGAGCTGTTCCCCGTGCTTGGCCAGCGTTTCCACAATCATGGTGGCGCCTTCGACCTCCGCGGGCGCCACGTGATTGCCCCACCACATGTGCGCCACTTCGTGGGCCACGCGACGGGTCACAAGGTCAAAGCGCGTCGAATCACGCGCGTCGGTAAGAAAGCCGCGATCTTCGGTGAAGAAGATGACCCCTGGCACGGCGAAGGCCGCCGCGGAAAAGCCGGCGGGCACCTCGACCAGACGCAGCGTTGGAAAGGGGTAGGGACCCCACGCGCGCTGGAAGAGGGCGAGCGATCGCTGCGCCGCGTCGAGCATGTGCGCGACATTGGCGGCATGCGACGGGTGATAGTACACCGAGACGGGAATGCCGTCCGTCACCGCTGTTCGGATCGCGTAGTGCGCACTCGCGACGCCGAAGCGCCCGGGGATCGGCGTATCGGTGTTCACGTGCACGTACCGGCGCCCGTCGGTCACCCACTCCCGCACGACCCGCCCCGTTGCCACGACCTGCTGATTGGCAGCCGTCGACACCGTCAGTTCCAGTCGATACCAGGTCGGGCGACGCGTGATTGGCGTCGAGCCCGTGGTGTCGAGCGCGACGGCGGCCGTGGCCGGTGGAAGCCCCTCCTGCTCGCGGCGCGAAGGCGAGGTCAACTCGTAGCCGGCTCGGTAGCCGAGGGAAGGAAGCAGCATGGGGCTCAGCATCACACTCCCGTTGCGCGAGACGAGATGCTCGAACCCACCGGCGCGCAGCCCCGCCTCGGAATGCGCGAGTGCGAAGCGAAGGGTCGCGCTGTCGCCAGGCGCCATCGCACGGTCCAGGGCAAAGGTGTGCACACCGAAGCGCTCGTCACTCGCCACCTGGCGGGCGCCGTCGAGGGAGAGGTCGAGGATGCGCTGATCACGCCTAACGACGACGCGTACCGTGTCGATGGGCGCGCTCGACAGGTTACGAAGGATCGCACGCGCACGCAGCGTATACGCCAGTGCCGCCGGCTCGAGATCGAGCGTGCCGGTGATTGCCACGAAGGACGGCGTGGGTTCGTCCGCCGTGCGACGCCAGGTCTTCTCGTAGTCCACGCGCCAGCGAACGAGTGCATCGGAGGACTCCCAGGTGGCGTGCGATCGTCGCGCGATGACGACGCCCACCGCTACGCACAGCAGCAGCGCCGCGGCGCCGATCGCGATGCCTGTTTGTCCGAGCGACGACGTGAGCCGCCTGCCCCTCGCGCGGAGCGCGAAGCGTCCCCGCGGCCACAGTCCTATCGACACCATGCCCAGCACGACGGCGGCGAGGCTCCAGCACAGCATGAACCAGCCCCACACGCCGAGCTCCGCCCCGAAGCCGCGCATGTCGGACCATTGGAGGGCGGGGGCAGCGCCGTACCGCATGAGGGGGTGTTCCAGCGCCCCGAACGAATCTCCACGCACCTGCACGACCCCCGCGACCAGTGTCAGGAGCATGCCCACCCAGCGATTCGGACTGACGGCCTGCAGGAGCAAGGCTAGCGCCGCCAGCTGCAGCAACGGGAGCCCGCTCACGACCAGGAGCGACAACCAGACGGTCGGTTCGAGGTTGACGTACGCTCGAGCGAGCTGGTATGAGACGCCGAGTACGATGGTCGAGCCGAGCAGGGCCCCGATGATGGCGAGCAGCGACCGAAACGCGTGCCACCAGAACCTCGCATTGGCCGCTGGCGTGGCATCGACCACATCGGCGAGGCGCCACATACGCTCGCGCCAGACGACTTCGCCGGCGAAGAGCGCGATGATCAAGGTGCCGAACAAGCTGATGGGGAGCTGCACCGCTTCCACCAGAAGTCCCGTCGCGGGGAGCAGCGTCGTGAAGTACTCGGCTTGGCCGGCTTCCCCGTGCAAGGTCATCAGTACCACGAGCGCCCACACGGCGAGAAGGGCGGCGAGCCAGCGCTGGGAGATCGACAGCGCACGTCGGCGTGGCGTCGTGGTGCGGCTGTTGAGGCCATGATCGACCCGCCGCGCGGGCCTGAGGGCGATGAACAGGGCCGCGGCCGATACCGTCAGCCACACCACGCGGTTGAGCAAGAGGTGGCCTGACAACGCCACGGTCCGGACGCCTCGCTCACTGGCGTTCCAGTAGCGCGTCTGCTCGAAGAACGCCGAGAGGCCGAGCGGGTCGAGTAGCGCCGCTCGGGCCAGCGCGGCAGGGGTGACGGGAGCCGCTCCGGCGAGCAGGGGCGAGTCGATCAGGAGCGCCGAGACGAAATACAGCGCGACCAGCGCGACTCCGGTCACCCAACTGGCCACGCTGCTCCCCGTCCTCACGCCAACCGAGAAGACCAGCGATGCGGCGAACAGGACGTTCGGCACCATGAGCACGACGAAGGCCCATACGTACGTGAATGGGTGGAGCTGCCCCACCCGGCTCGGTGCGACGTGCAACAGGTGCGGCGCCCAGGCCAGTACGCCGCTCGCGATCAGCAGCACGGTGAACGCCGCGAGCACTGCGCCGGTGAACTTGGCGCCGTACAGCAGCCGGCGCGTTGTCGGCGTCGAGTCGACCAGCTCGGTCATGCCGCTCTCCCGATCGCGAAGTGCGGCGGCAGAGGCGACGATCGTGAGGTAGAAGATGGCCGGCAGGGTCAGGAGGCCTAACGACAGCACGACGATGTAGGGTGCCGTGATCGCGGTGTCGGGTGGTCCATACCCGGAGCTGACGAGCTGCGCCGACATGGCGGAAAAGACCAGCGTTGCCACGACAAATGCGGGCTGCCGCACCTGCATGGTCCACTCCAGGCGGCAGACGCGAGCGAACGCGGCGACGTTCACCGCACCACCTCTCCAGCGAGCGCCGCGAAGTACACGTCTTCGAGAATCGGCGCGACCGGGACGTATTCGTGGGATGGTGGGGCGTGCGCGAGCACGCGTATGGATCGAACGCCGCCGGCGAGTTGCGTGGAGAGCACGAGATGATCTGCATCGGTACTCACGCGCTCGCCGCGCGCCACGTGACGCTGCCAGACGCGTCCCTCCATCTCGCGCACGAGCGCCGCGGGCGCGCCGGTGAGCACGACCTGCCCGCGCCGAATGATCGCCATCGCCGGACAGAGTTGCCTCACGTCTTCCACCAGGTGCGTGGAGAGAATCACGACGACGTGCTCGCCAATCTCGCTCAGGAGGTTGAGGAAGCGATTGCGTTCCTCGGGGTCGAGCCCTGCCGTCGGTTCATCCACGATGATGAGGCGCGGTTCCCCGATCAGCGCCTGGGCGATTCCGAAGCGCTGGCGCATTCCTCCTGAGAACGAGTGCACCGGCCGATCGCGGTGCTCCCACAGGTTGACCTTGTGAAGCAGCGCATCCACGTGTTCGCGCCGCGCCGGGCTGGCCGTGATGCCCTTGAGCACCGCCAAGTGGGTGAGCAGCGCACGGGCCGAGACGCCGGGATACGCGCCGAATTCCTGCGGGAGGTACCCAAGCGTCCGACGCAACGTCATCGGCTCGGCGACGATATCGTGGCCGTCGAAGGTGATGCGTCCGCTGTCCGGCGTTTGTAGCGTCGCAAGGACCCGCATGAGCGACGATTTGCCGGCGCCGTTTGGCCCCAGAAGACCAAACAGTCCGGGGCGCAGATCGAGCGATACATCGTTGAGCGCCTGAACGCCGCCGGGATAGGTCAGCGTGACATGCGAGATGGCGAGCATGGTATTCAATGAAGGACCAGGGGGCAGTCGCCCGGTGAGCGTCTCTATGCCCTGTCGCGCGGCCTGCGACGATAATACCTTCAATCATATGGGAAACCAATAGGGACGACGGTTCGTAGGCATAAGTAGTGCGTGCACCCGACCGACCATACAGCCCGAAGCATTCGACATGACCCAGTTCTCCGAACGCGACTATGTACTCGGTACGCACGATGAAGAGATCCAGCGACTGGGCCTCCAGCATCGCGTCTGGCGTCCGACGGTGCTCGACTGCTGGAATCGCGCCGGTGTCACGGTTGGTTCACGCGTGCTCGATGTGGGAGCGGGGCCGGGATATGCCACGTTCGATCTAGCGGAGATCGTAGGCCCTACCGGGCAGGTGGTCGCCGTCGAGCGTTCTGCTCGTTTCGTGCACGCGGCGCGTGCCGTGTGCGACGCGCGCCGGTACGATCACGTCCACGTGCACGAGTCGGACCTCATGACCGACGCGCTCCCTACGGAGGGAATGGATGTCGCGTGGTGTCGGTGGGTGGCCTCGTTCGTTTCATCCCCGACGACGCTCGTGACGAAGATCGCCGCGGCCGTCAGGCCGGGCGGTGTCGCGGTCTTCCACGAGTACGTGGACTATGCCACGTGGCGTCTCGCGCCAAGACGTGAGGCGGTGGAAGAATTCGTGCACCACGTCATGGAGAGCTGGCGCGCGTCGGGAGGCGAGCCAGACGTGGCTTTGCAGCTGCCACGTCTATTGACGGACGCCGGTTTCACCGTGCGAAGCGCCGATCCGAAGGTCTTCTGCGTCACCCCCCGCGACCACGCGTGGCATTGGCCAGCGAGTTTCATGACCCTCAACCTGAAGCGACTCGTCGAGTTGGGGCGCATCGACGCGGCGTGGGCGGTGATGGTCGAGCGCGAGTTTGCCGCTGCGGCCGCGGCTCCGGAGACGCTCATGGTTACGCCGATGGTGCTCGAGGTGATCGCGGAGCGCAGGACGGACGCGCGGCACACGGAGAATGCGACGTGAAACACAAGGTCACGTTGATGATGACGTCGTCGAGCGCGATCCTCCTGTTTTCGCTTCACCAGGCGGACGACGTCGTCCGCGGGATGTCGTCGGGAGGACTCGAGAACCTCATTGGTGTCGCCATCCTCGTCGTCTGGTTGCTCGGCACGCTCGTGCTGGTGGAACGGCGATCGGGGTTAGTCCTGATCCTCCTGGGGTCACTGTTCGGGGCGGCCATGCCGGTCATCCACTTGAAGGGTGCCGGCGTCGGCGGCGCCATCGCCAAGTCGAGTGGCGGCTTGCTGTTCATCTGGACGCTGATCGCGCTGGGCGTGACCGGAACCTTGTCCGTCATCCTCGCGGCTCGCGGACTGTGGACCCTGCGAAGGGGCCATGTTGATCGACAGACAACGTCGACCGACGCGTGGGCATTCGACTGCAACGTCGGCCGCGTATCAGTCGTGAAGGACGGATTTCTGGCACGGCTGCGGCTCACGATACGATGAAGAGCACGAGCCACCCATGAGCGAAGCACCACTGCCCGCGGTCTCGGCGGAGGCCACCTCCTCCAACGGAGCGCCGTCTGTGCACCTCAAGATCGGGACTCCACAGGTCGAGCTCAACGTGTGGATGTCATACGCGGACGTCGCGCGGCTCGAGGCCGTCTCGACGGCGACGTGGCTTCTTGCATCGCTGCGAATCGGCGAGGTTGCGGGCGCGCCCGCCTGGTGGTCCGTCGATGACGCTGCGGGGACACTGTCGATCCTGGTGGGTCCGGACGACGAGACATGGGACGTGGGGGTCACCCTGCCGCTCGGAACTCTCGATGTCATACTCACCGAGGTGGCACAGGCTCGCGTGTCGGACGACGGACGATGAGAACACGTCGAGCATGGACTCTCGCGTGATTGATGCGCCAACGACTCTGGCCAGGATCGAGGCAGCCGTTCGGGCGCTGGGCGGCGACGTTGCTGTTTTCGAGGTGGGCCCACGGGCAGCCGAGGCTCAGGTTCAGGCCGTCGAACGACGGGTCGCGCGTGTGCTTCCTGGCGGACTGCGTCGACTGTTCCTCGAGCAATCCGCGAGCCTGCGGATGTTCTGGACCATTGACAATGTCGGGCAATTGCCCCGCGTGCTCGGCGAGAGCCTTGGCGGATCCATCGACTTGTCGCTGGCGGACCTACCGGCGTGCCTGCTGAACTGGTCGGGCTGGCGTGCGGCGTTCGAGGATCCCGCTGCCCATGATTGGCCGCCCGAGCTGAGCGTCGACGTGTACGAGCGTCTCTTTCCGTTGGTAGGGACAGGGAACGGAGATCAGATCGTTATCGCCGAGCCTGAGGATCCAGAGAACGAGATCGTCTACCTCAATCACGAGGGGGGCGACTTCGATTTCGTCGTGCTGGCGGACAGCCTGGATGACTTCCTCGTGACGTGGATTGCACTCGGCTGCCCCGGGCCGGAGTGGTATGAACTGGCGCGCTTTCTCGACCCGAAGACCTCGAAGCTCTCGCTCACGACACGGCGGTCGAAGGCCTGGCTAGCAGCCATATCTTCTGCTGTGCGGACGGCGTGATGCAACAATCGTGGTGCGGCTGCCCCATCGTCCGCGCGGGGGCGTGAGGCACGCTATAGTGTGCACAATCCGCTGAGCCGGAGATTCACCCTAACGCCTCAAATGCAGCAATGATGACCTGGCGCGTAATGAGCGCCGGCGTCAACGCGTGCAGTATTACCAGGCCTTCGGTGAGCGCGTGTGCCACGCGGACGAACGCTTCGGGCGTCATCGGCAACTCCTTGCGCGGGATGGCCGTCGCCAGCTCGGCCGCCGCGGAGGCGTAGTTCTGTGCGTTTGTCTGTTCGACGAGTTTCCGCAGGTTCGGGTGCGTGAGGACGTACTGCACAAACGACGTGGCGCCGACCGCTTCGGAGCGGCGGGATTCTGCGGCGTCTGCGACAGCCTCACCGTACTGCCGAAGGTGTTCCTTGAGCGATTGGCCGGGCGCGAACGGGGGATGCGCCACGGGCTTCCAACGCGTGGCAGCGACGGCGAGGAACAACTCCTCCTTGTTGCGAAAGTTGCCGTAGACGGCGCCGCGGGTCATGCCGGCTCTTGCGGCAACCTCCTCCAGCGAGGTCCGGTCCAAACCTCGTGTGCCGATGATCTCGGCGGCCGCGTCGATCAGCTTCTGCCGAGTGCCCAACCGCCTGTAGC
>CAZLLP010000104.1:0-5435 GCA_964560345.1 uncultured Gemmatimonadaceae bacterium | reverse complement strand
GGCGAGGTTTCCGCCGGGCGGGACGGCGCGTTTGCCGGGGCGGCCGCCCGGGCGCCGGGGGGTTCTGTCGCGTCGAGCGGTTCCCTGCGGGCTTTTTCCTGCGCACGTGAAACTCCGTAAAAAATACATCGTTGTATATTTCGTGACGGCGCCTCGCCTGGCGATCGTCCGCATCCTCGTACCGTCGCCTGACGTCCATGAAGAAAATCATCGCCTGGTCGCTTGTCACCTTGGTCGTCGGGGTCCTGGTGGTACTGGGTACGCGGAGACTCGCACAGCATCGAAACGCGAAAGTGCTCGCGATACGGTCACCACGCGGCGTTGCCGAAGCGCAGTTCGTTCGGCTGGGCGGTGTGCGGCAGTGGGTGCAGATCCGTGGAGAGGACATCGACAACCCGGTGATTCTCGTGCTGCACGGGGGGCCCGGCTTTTCGTATGTGCCACTGACCCCATTCTTTCGCCGATGGGAGCGACAGTTCACCGTGGTTCAGTGGGACCGTCGAGGAGTAGGCAAGACATTCGGAGCGAACGGCACGACCGACGGCGAGCAGCTCACCTTCGACCGAATGGCCGACGACGGGTTGGAGCTCGCGCAGTGGCTGCGGCAGCGGCTTCACAAGCAGAGGATCATCCTGGTAGGACATTCCGTGGGGTCGGTCGTTGGGGTCCTCATGGCCAGGAAACAGCCGGACCTCTTCTTCGCCTACGTCGGAACCGACCAGATCGTCGACATGGCACGCAACGAACAGCGGTCGTATGAGATGCTGGCGGACCGTGCCCGCGAGACAAACGATATGAAGCTTCTTGCCGAGGTCGAGAAGGTCGGGCCACCGCCGTATACGGCGAGCGCGCGCTGGTTCGAGAAGCAACGGCTGATCTCCTCGAGCGATCCACTCGCGCCGGCATTTGAAAGCCGACTGTTCAAGGTCGTATCGACCGCGCCGGAGTACGGCATCAGGGACCTGCGGTCATGGGGGGGTGGCCTGAGGTACTCCGCCGCCAGGTTGCTTCACGAAATGATGACGCTCGATCTGAGGGAGCTCGGATCGAACTTCGACATCCCCGTGATCCTGATCGAGGGCGAAGATGACCGCATCGATCCGACGGCGCTCGCGGTGGAGTGGTTCCAGTCGATCCATGCGACCGACAAGCAGCTCGTGGTCGTCAAGGGAGTGGGACACAACACGATCCTTGCTCGCA
The DNA here is from genome assembly GCA_964560345.1 of uncultured Gemmatimonadaceae bacterium. Classification (GTDB taxonomy): domain Bacteria; phylum Gemmatimonadota; class Gemmatimonadetes; order Gemmatimonadales; family Gemmatimonadaceae; genus SCN-70-22. The sequence goes on along the minus strand of CAZLLP010000104.1, from coordinate 4,235 downwards.
GCGACGAGTTCCTGAGGATCCTGCTCGACAGGGTGCGCCCCCTGGCGGTGGCGACTCCGGGCGGTGGGTGAAACCATTCGTCGCCCATGCCGTATGGGATGCCCATATGTCACGTCGTGTCCCCCTCCTTTCCCGACACCACGCTCATGTCAATGTTCGCGCGCCGTACCGCCAGTAGAAGAACGAGAGGCCGCTCGACCGCCGTAGTGCTGGCCCTGATCTCCGCTGCCACGACGCCCATCGGCGCGCAGTTGCTCCCGTCCCAGCCGCCAGAGCGTTGCGAGCCGGCGCCGCGTGCATATGCACAGGCAGGTCCGTGGCTCGCGCGTGCGGCCGAGCGAATCCTTCCTCAGCATGCGGCGACGCAGGTACTCCAGTACCGCGCTGCCCACGACACCCCCCTATGGGAACAGAGCGATCGCCCCTACGGCCCGTTTATCCCTAACGTGGTCCAGACCATCCGGAGGTACGACGCTCGATCGGGGCTGGAGGGGTCGATCCCGGCTGAACGCGGCACCGAGCCAAGCGTGCGGCCGACGCAGCTGTACGACCTGACGAGGCTCTTCCTGGTGCGAGACACCGTCGTCATGAGCGCGCCGGCCATGCTCGCGTCGCAGCGAAGCGGGGCGTTGTTCAACCCCTGGATCGTGGTTCGCGAATGGGGCGCAGACTCTTCGGCGGTCGAGGTGGCGGAGCGATGCACCTACCGGGATGCCTGGCGGGTCGTCCTGCGTCGCGGAAACGAACGACTGTATCTCTCCGAGAGCGATGCCGTGCCCATCAAGCTTGACCGGATCGAACCGCACTATCTGTGGGGGCAGGTTCACGCGGAGTACCTGTGGACCACGTGGTGGGGGGTGACCGGCGGAGGTCTGTATCCGCTCGCATCCTTCCGCGTGTTGGACGGGGCGGTGTACGAGCGGGCCAGCGTCTCGCGCGCCTCACTTGTTCCACGCGATTCGGCCCCTGTCCCCGAGGTGTCGAACGCGCGACCCTTTCCCATGCCGCCTGGATTAGCGTCGGCGGACGGGGGCGTCGTCGACACGATTCGCGTGGATGAGAACACCTGGATTCTGAAGTCCTCGACGTTCAGCCACGCGGTGGCGCTGCGTCGCGATACGGTCTTTCTGTTTGACGCAACCACAGGCGAAGGACGGGCGCGCAGGGACTCGTCGATCATTGCGCAGCTCTTCCCCGGTCGACACCCCGTGGTGCTGGTGGTCTCCGACGTGGCGTGGCCGCACGTGAGCGGCGTTCGCTTCTGGATCGCACGTGGCGCGACCATCGTGTCCCATGCGCAATCGTTGGACCTGCTGCGACGGGTGCACGCGCGCCGCTGGACGCTCAATCCCGATGCGCTCGAGTCGGCACGACAGACGATCCGCCAACTTCGCTTTCGATCGGTAGGTGACTCACTCCGACTCGCGGGCGGGGAGATAGTCCTCTATCCCCTTCGGAATTCGTCCGGCGAGAACGCGATCGGTGCCTGGCTCCCGCAGGGTCGGTTCTTCTGGGCCGGGGACTATGTGCAGCCGACCGCCATATCGCCCTACGCGCGGGATGTCGCGGAAACGATCCGGGCGCTCGGACTCGACCCCCTCAAGATCGGGGCGCAACACGTGCCGCTCACCGAGTGGGCCGCGCTGAGTGCGCGCTTTTCTGCGCGACAGCCATGAACCTTCGACACACCCTCCGGACGCTGCGGCGCAATCCGGGATTCGCGCTCATGGTCCTGGCGACGTTTGCCTGCGGCATCGGTCTGAACACGGCGGTGTTCTCGCTCTACAGCGCGGCCGTGCTTCGCCCGCTCCCTGTCCGGGACCCCGACCGCGTGCTCAATGTGTACCAGACGCTCGGCGGCGACTACTCCCGCGAGGTGCAAGGATCGGCGTACCTGCTCTCGTATCCCGAATACGAGCGCTATCGCGCTGGTACGCCCTCGCTGCGGGGGCTCGCCGCCTACGACGACGCGACCTTCCTGGAGGGCGCGTCGCAGCCGGTGCCCGTTGCCGGGATGTTCGTCACGTGCGACTACTTCGCCGTTCTCGAAGTGCGCATGGCGATTGGTCGCCCGCCGTCGCCTGACGAGTGTGCAGCTCCCGGCGCCGGCGCGGTCGTCGTGGTCGGTGATGCATACTGGCGTCGACGCTTCGGTGGCCGGTCGGAGGTGATCGGGGCGACGCTTCGCCTGAACGATCATGCGGTGACTGTGATCGGCGTGGCGGAGCAGGGGTTCAACGGAACGGAGCTCGTCGGCTCCGACGTGTGGGTGCCGCTCAGCATGCGGCCCCTGCTCGAGTCGCGACGCGATATCCTGTCGAACGAGAACATCAGCTGGCTCACCGCGATTGGCCGGCTCGCGGACCGGGCGTCGATTGTGCAGGTGCGAACCGAGCTGGCGGCGACTGCGCGCATTGCTGACCGCGCATTCCCCGGACGCGTCACGACGGCGATGGCGGTCCCTGGTGCGTTCCTCAACACGCCGGAGGAACGTGCGGCCTCCGCCGTTGTTGGCATTGGCGTGGGCGTCACCGCGGCGATCGTTCTCCTGATGGCGTGCGCCAACGCGATGAACCTTCTCCTTGCCAGGGCGACCTCACGGCAGCGCGAGGCATCCATTCGCCTGGCCGTGGGCGCGAGCCGTGCGCAGCTCCTGACGCATCTCATGTCGGAAATCGTGGTGCTGGCGTTGGCGGGCGGTGTGCTGGGGCTCGGGCTGGCGTGGTGGTTGCCTCCGCTCGTGCTCGCGGCGCTCCCCGGCTCCACCGTGAATCTCGTGGCCACGCCTAACGCGGGGGTCCTGGCGATCGCGCTCGGGGGATCCCTGCTGACTGCTCTGGCTTCCGGCCTCGTTCCCGCGCGCCGCGCCGCGAACGTGGATGTCACCGCGACGCTCCGCGGCGCTGGGGAACCCGGCGGTGCTCGGGGACGAACGTCTCGGTTGCGGCGCGGCATCGTGTCCATACAAATCGCGGGGTCCGTACTGCTGCTCGTCGTGGCCGGGCTCTTTCAACGAGGGGTCCAGCACGCGCGCGCCACCGATCCCGGATTCGTCACGAAAGGGGTGATGACATTGAGTGTCAGTGTCCCACCCAGTCGCGGGACGGCGTCAACGCGACAGTTCTACGAACGCCTGGCCGAGCGCGTGGCGGTGTTGCCGGGAGTGCGCTCGGTCGCGTGGTCTGCGTGGATCCCCCTGCTCGGTCGCTGGACGGCGACCGTGACGGGCGCGGACGGCACTGCCGTGGGACCTCAAGCCGACCGGGCCCTGGTCGCGGGCTTCAATGCCGTGTCGACGAACTACTTCGACGCGATGGATGTGCGCATCCTGCGCGGGAGGGCATTCACGCAGGCCGACGCCCAGCGGGCCGGCGCTCCGGCCGTGACACCAGCCGTGATCAGCGCGGCGATGGCCGAGCGGCTTTGGCCGGGACGCGACCCCATAGGGCTTCACTTCGAGTCAGATGGAAAACGGCAAGTGGTGGGTGTCGCGGAGGACGTGCGCAACGCCGATCTGTCGCGCATCGACGGCCCCTTCTTCTATGTTCCCGTCGATCCCGAGCACTACGACGGTGTGCGACTCATCCTTCGGGTACCGCTTGCGGCTGCCGGACCGCTATCGGCGACCATTCAGCGAATCGGCCTCGAGATCGAGAAGGGCGTGTTCGTGGAGGCACGACGGTACGAGGATGAACTGGCCGACGCCCTTCGCCCGCTACGCCTGGGTGCGACGCTCATGGGCGCGTTTGGCGCGCTCGCGGCGCTTCTCGCCGTCATCGGCGCCTACGGGGTGATCAGCTACGTGGTCAGCATCCGCCGACGCGAGTTGGGGGTGCGCATGGCCATCGGCGCGAGCCCTCGTGAGGTGCAGCGGCTGGTGATGCAGAGCGGTACGCGGCCCATCGCGGTGGGGCTGTCTGTCGGCGTGCTGCTCGCCACCTGGGCAGCGTATCTGCTGCGCGCGCTCCTGTTCGGCCTGAGTCCTCTCGACCCTGTCGCGCTCCTGGGAGCCACCGGGCTGGTCGCCGCAGCGGCTGGTGTCGCGCTCTACCTACCGGCGCGTCGGGCATCGCGTGTGCCCACGACGATCCTGCTGCGCGAGGATGGATGAACGCTTCGCTTCGCGCCTACCCCAAACCTAACGACACATGCGACGCGTGACTGGAATCGGCGGCATCTTCTTCAAGGCGAAGGACCCCGTGGCCCTGCGTGCCTGGTACGCGAAACACCTCGGC
>CAZLLP010000103.1:0-20783 GCA_964560345.1 uncultured Gemmatimonadaceae bacterium | reverse complement strand
ACCATGATGATGGTGGCGTTGATGGTCTTCGGCATCGTCGCCCTGCAGCGCCTGGCGGTCGACGAGTATCCGGACATCACGTACCCGATCGTCATCGCCAACACCTCGTATCCCGGGGCGAGCCCCGAGGTGATGGAGCGCGACGTGTCGCGTCCCATCGAGGAAGCGCTCAACACCGTCAGCGGCATTCGCGAGATCACCTCCACGTCGTCGGAGGGGAACTCCAGCGTGCGCCTCATGCTGCAACTCGGCATGAACCCCGTCGAGGCGCAGCAGGAAGTCGTCGCCAAGATTGCCCGCATCCGCCGGCAGCTGCCGCCGGACGTCGATGACCCGGTCATCATGCGCTTCGACCCGAACGATCGCCCGATCATGTCGGTGTCGATGCGCTCGGACGAACGCCCGATCCGCGAGCTCACCGACCTGGCCGAGCAGACCATCAAGCCGCGTTTCGAAAGCGTCCCGGGCGTGGGCGGCGTGAACGTGAACGGCGGCTCCACGCGCCAGATTCGCGTGCAGCTCAACGCCGAGGCGCTGGTGGCCTATGGCATCTCGCCGTCGCAGGTGTCGCAGGCGCTCTCGCGCGAGAACCAGGAGACGCCGGCCGGTCGCGTCTTCCGTGGTGAGTCGGAACGCCTCGTGCGCGTCACGGGGAAGATCCGCGATCCGATGGCGTTCAACGACGTCGTCGTCACCGTGCGCAACGGCACGCCGATTCGCGTGCGTGATGTGGCCACCGTGGTCGATGGCTTCGCCGATCGCCGGTCGGCCTCGTTCATCAACGACAAGGAAACGCTCGTCCCGTCGGTCTCGCTCGAAGTCCTCAAGATCACCGGCTCCAACACCGTCGCCGTGTCGGACGGGGTGAAGAAGGTCGTCGAAGATCTGCAGAAGTCGCTGCCTGACGACATCCAGCTCACGCTCATCCGCGACGACTCGATCAAGATCCGCGAGTCGCTGGCCGACGTGGAGTTGTCGATCATCCTGGGCGCGGTGCTCACCATCGCGATCATCTACCTCTTCCTCAACTCCTGGCGCTCCACCGTCATCACCGGGCTCACGCTCCCGGTGTCGATCATCTCGGCGTTCTTCGTGATGTGGGTCTTCAACTTCACGCTGAACACGATGACGCTGCTCGCCTTGTCGCTGGCGATCGGGCTGCTCATCGACGATGCGATCGTGGTGCGCGAGAACATCGTGCGCCACCTGGAGATGGGGAAAGACCACTTCCGCGCCGCCAAGGAAGGGACCGACGAGATCGGGCTGGCGGTGCTCTCCACCACGTTGGCGGTGGTCGCGGTGTTCGTCCCCGTCGCCTTCATGGGCGGGCAGATCGGGATGATCTTCTTCCAGTTTGGTGTCACCGTCGCCTTCGCGGTGCTGGTGTCGCTGTTCGTGTCGTTCACGCTCGACCCGATGCTGTCGAGCATTTGGCCTGACCCGGAAGTCGAGCACGGCGGCCACAGCGAGACGCGCAAGAAGACGCGCAACCCGCTGCGAAAGGTGGCCTTCGCCTTCGATGACTGGTTCGAGCGGATGTCGGAGAAGTACCGCAACGGACTGGCGTGGGCGCTCGATCATCGCGCGAGCATGGTGGGGCTGGCCGTCGCGTCGATCGCGGCCGCCTTCATGCTCTTCCCGATCCTCGGCTTCACCTGGCTCCCCGAGTACGACGCCGGCGAGTTCAACGTCTCGTATCGCGTCCCGCCGGGATCGCGCATCGAGTACACGGTACAGAAGGGGAGCGAGGTGGTGGCCTTCCTGCGCCAGCAGCCCGAGGTCGCCTTCCTCACGTTGCAGGCCGGTGGCGGCGGCGGCATGTCGCGCGGCTCCAACGGCGGACAGATCTTCGTGCGGCTCAAGCCCAAGCACGAGCGCACCAAGACGATGTTCCAGATCCAGAACGAGCTGCGCGTGAAGCTGGCGCAGGTCCCTGGCGTCCGGCCGCAGATCACCGGCTCGTCGTCGATCTTCGGCGGCTATCGCCAGCCGATCCAGATCTACGTGCAAGGGCCGGAGCCTACACGTCTGAAGCTGGCCGCCGAGCAGGTGCTGCAGACGGTGCGTGCGGTGCCTGGGGTGGCCGAGCCGTCGTCGTCGGATGAAGGCGAGATCCCGCAGCTCGACGTGCGCGTCGACCGCCAGCAGGCGTGGGCGGCGGGGCTCGCCATGCAGACCATCGGTGGCACGTTGCAGCCGCTCTTCCAGGGGCAGCGCGCCACCCGCTGGGAAGATCCCAACGGCTACTCGCACGACGTGATGGTGGTCTATCCGGACTCGTCGCGCGTCTCGGTCGAGGACGTGGCCAGCATTCCGGTGCTGAGCACCAACATCGACACGCGCACCGGGATGCCGGTGACGATCCCGCTCTCGCAGGTGGCCGAGATCCGTCCGGGTGTGGGGCCGCAGCAGATCGAGCGCGGCTACCTCGAACGCCGCGTCTCCATCTCGGCGGGTGTGCTCCCCGGCTTCAGCATGGGGACGGTGGCCGACGACGCCAAGAAGGCGCTCGAGACCATCGGGCTCCCGACCGGCTATCGCACCATCTTTGGCGGTGACGTGCAGAACCTCACCGAGACCAAGGGCTTCGTGCTCGAGGCGTTGCTCCTGGCGGTGGTCTTCATCTACCTCATCATCGCCTCGATCTTCGGCTCGTTCATCCAGCCGCTGTCCATCATGCTCGCGCTCCCGCTGTCGTTCCTGGGCGTCGCGCTCGGCCTCCTGGTCACCAAGGGGTCGCTCAACGTGATGTCGATGATCGGGATCATCATGCTCATGGGGCTGGTGACCAAGAACGGGATCCTGCTCATCGACTTCGTGAACAAGGAACGCGAGGCCGGGAAGGACCGCCGCACGGCGATCCTCAACTCGGCGCGCATCCGCGTGCGTCCGATCATCATGACGACGGCGGCGATGATCTTCGGCATGCTCCCGCTGGCGCTGGCCATTGGCGAAGGGGCCGAGCAGCGCGCCCCGATGGCCCACGCGGTGATTGGCGGGCTCATTACCTCGACGCTCCTCACGCTCTTCATCGTCCCGGTGGTGTACACGCTGCTGGACGACCTGACGGCCAAGGTACTGGGCCGCAAGGAGCTCAAGGTGCCGTTGCCGTTAGGCGCGGAGGCGGGGGCGGCGGGGGACTGACGCCTCCGGGGAAGACGGGAAGACGGGAAGACGAGAAGACGAGAAGACGAGTTCGGGGGCGCTCGGTGCTGCGGGAGTGGCGCTGGGCGCCTTCGCAATTGGCGGCGACGCTGAGGTGCGCTTGACGGGGAGTGGCGGGGGGGACCACTGTTGCCGGGCGTTCTCCACCTCTGCTTCGGTCCACATGCGTCATTCGCCACTCGTCCTGCGCACGCTCGCGGCGCTCCTGCTGGTCTCGTCGGTCGCGTCGGCACAGGCGACGCCACCCGCGCAGCCGCAACGCCTGCGGTCGCACGACGACCTCGTGCGCTTCTTCACCGAGTGGCGCCAGTTCCAGCGCCCCAAGCTCGTCGACGGAGTCCCCGATTACACTGCCCCGGCGATGACGGCGCAGTATCGCGCGCTCGCCGCGATGAAGCGGCGACTCGCCGCCTTTGACACCACCGGCTGGGGGGTCGCGCAGCAGGTCGACTATCACGTCGTGCGCGCGGAAATGAACGGGCTCGATTTCGACCATCGCGTGCTCAAGCCGTGGGCCAACAACCCCGCCTACTACGTCACCATCTTCAGCGAGCAGAGCGACCAGCCGGCGCGAGAAGGTCCCTTCGCCTATGGCTCCATCGAGCTGTGGAGCTACGCGTATCCGCTCTCGGCGGGAGACGCGGCGACCATCGAGGCCGGGATGCGCGTCGTGCCGGCGCTGCTGGCGCAGGCGCGCACCAATCTCGTGGGCGATCAGCGCGACATCTGGAGCTACGGCATCGGCGCCATCCGCGACCAGTCGGGTGAACTCGCCCGCTTTGCCGAGCGCCTGACGAGTGCGCCGGCGTCGCTCAAGGCGAGCGCGCTGGCTGCGCGCGCCGCCACCGACTCGTTTGTCACGTGGCTGGAGTCGCGCGCCGCGCGCAAAACCGGGGCATCGGGGATCGGGGTGGCCAACTACGATTGGTACCTCAAGAACGTCATGCTCGTCCCCTACACCTGGAACGACGAGGTCCTGCTGATGCAGCGCGAGCTGGCGCGCGCGCATGCGTTCCTGGCGCTCGAGGAGATTCGCAACGCCACCCTGCCAAAGCAGGATCCCATCGCCACCGCCGCCGACTTCGATCGCCGCTTTGGCGCCGCCGTCCCCGAGTACCTCGCCTACCTGCGCGAGCACGACCTCTACACGGTCAAGCCGTGGATGGAGCAGGCGCTGCGCGAACGGCTCGGTCGCTTTTCGTCGGGGCCGCTCGAGTTCTTTCACCAGGTGGACTATCGCGACCCGGTGGTGATGCGCACGCACGGCTACCACTGGTTCGACCTGGGCTTCATGAAGCACGAGCCGCATGCCGACCTCATTCGGCGCGGCCCGCTCCTGTACAATATCTTCATCAGCCGCACCGAGGGGCACGCCACCGGGTGGGAAGAGCAGATGCTGCAGGCCGGGATGTTCGATGCGCGCCCTCGTTCACGCGAGCTGATCTACATCCTGCTCGCCCAGCGCGCCGCCCGCGCGTTAGGCGACCTGCGCATGCATGCCAACCAGGCCACGCTCGAGCAGGCGGCCGAGTTCACGGTGGCCAACGTCCCGCGCGGCTGGCTGTCGATCAAGGGGAACCTCGTGCGCTTCGAGCAGCACCTCTACCTGCAGCAGCCGGGGTACGGGACCAGCTACGTGATCGGCAAACTGATGCTCGACCGATTGCTGATGCGCCGGCGCCAGCAGTTGGGCGACCGCTTCTCCATGCGCGAGCACATGGCCGCCTTCGATGCGGTCGGGCTCGTCCCGGCCTCGCTGGTGGAGTGGCAGATGACGGGAGAACTGCGCGACGACGTGCGCCGGATGCTGCGTTGACGACCACGCGAGCGGCTTCCTCCCCCAACTGACCGGTTGCCGATCGCCCGTCGCGCCACGCACCTTCCATCACACGCCGTCGGAGGCTCCGTCAGCTCCGCGATCACGCTCCCCTCGACCTCTCTTCGCGTGACCGCCAGTCCGCCAGTCCAGGATCCGTCCGCGACCGCACCGAGCGCCGCCGATCGAGAAGATCTCGGCTTCGGGCGCGTCGTGTCCCAGCAGGTGCGCGGCCGTTTCCTCGGCCGCGATGGCACGCCCAACTCACGAAAGTACGGACTCGGACCGCAACGGCTCGAGCACGCCTATCAGCGGGCGCTCAACGCCTCCTGGCCAGCATTCCTCGGTTGGGCCATGGGCGCGCTCCTGCTGGTCAACGGCGTCTTTGCCCTCGCGTATGGCGCCCTGGGGAGCAATGCCATGCGCGGCCAGGACCTGTTGGGGCTCTCCGATCCCTTCCTGCGCAACTTCTCGTTCAGCGTCGGCGTCTTCACGACCACCGGCACGGCCCCCATGTATGCGGTCGGGACCACGGCGCACTGGCTGGTCGTTTTCGAGTCGCTGACCGGACCGTTCATCATGGTGGGGGTCGCGGGGCTCGTCATTGCCCGCCTGACGAGACCGCGCATGCGGCTGCGGTTCAGCGAATCGGCCGTCATTGCACCGTATCGCGGCGGGCGCGGGCTCATGTTCCGCATCGTCAACGTGCAGCCGAGCGAGTTGTCCGACGTGCAGGTGCGGGTGAGCCTCGCGCTGTTCCAGGATGTCGACGGCAAGCGCGAGCGCCGCTTTCACCAGTTGGAGCTCGAGCGCAAGTCGGTGGAGTTCTTCACGCTGCACTGGACGGTGGTGCACCCCATCACCGAGAAGAGCCCGCTGCGCGGCATGACCCCCGACGACTTCCACAAAGCCGAGGCCGAGATCCTCATCCTGGTCAACGCACACGAGGAGACGTTCTCCACGCGCGTCACCACCCGCTCGTCGTACATGTGGGACGAAGTGCGCTGGGACGTGAAGTTCGCCGACATCTTTGCCAGTGCGGGCGACGGTGTCATCGCCATCGACGTGGACCGACTCGACCGCACCGACCGCCTCCCCGAAGGCTCGACGAGCGTGCCCGCCCCGATGGAACTCGCCACGCCGGAGCGCTGAGCGCCGCCTAACGCTCAGCGCAGCTCGCCGGCGCCTACGCGAATGGCCTCGAAGTCGAGCTCCTGCTCGAGTTCGCGCAGCACCTCGTCGGAGATGGCCCCCTCGTTGCGCAGGCGCACGAGCATGCGGCGCTCGGCGCGCATGACCCCCAGTCGCAACCGACGTCGCACCTCGGGGCCGCCGCCGTGATGCTCGTGCAAGCGCAGGCGGTCGCGCAGTTCGTTGCGCATCCACTCCACGTCGCGCGGATCGGCCCATTCCTCGCGCGAGAGGTCTTCCAGCGCCTCGGCGCCGCGACGCAGCGCCTCACGCCGCGCGAGTCGTTCCTCTTCGTGATGCGTCTGCTCGGGGGCGAAGTTGAAGGCGCGGATGATCGGCGCCAGCGTGAGCCCCTGCAGCACCAGCGTGATCACGATGACACACATCGTGACGAGGATGATCTCGGCGCGGTAGGGGAAGGGCGAGGTGTCGGAGAGCACACGCGGGAGCGCGAGCGCCGCCGCCAGCGACACGATGCCGCGCATGGCCGTCCACGAGACCAGGAAGACCGGCTTGAACGCGGGCGCCGGGTCGCGCCGCCGCACTTCGGCGCTCAGGCGCCGCGGCAGGTACGTCGCCACCGGAACCCAGACGAGTCGGACAGCGATCGCCACCAGGCTCACCACACCGCCGGCCATGAGTACCGTGCCTAGGGTACCATTCGGCACCTGCTCGACCAGCGCGCCCACCTGCGCCCCGAGGATGAGGAAGATGAGGGCGTTGAAGAGGAAGACGATCAGGTCCCACACCGCGCGTGCCTGCACGCGCGACATCGGGGAGACCGACGTCGAGAGGTGCTGTCGCACGTACAGCCCGCCGGCCACGCAGGCGAGCACCGCCGACACGTGCAACTCCTCGGCGGCGACCCACGCCACGTAGGGCCCTGCGAGCGTGAGCAGCGTCTCGGCCAGCGAGTCTTTCGTCCACCGTGCCGCACGAATGATCAACCAGCCCACGGCAAGGCCGATGAGCGAGCCCACGCCGGCGTCGATGAAGAAGCGCACCACCGACTCGCCCATGCTGAAGGAGCCCGTGACCGCCGCGGCGACGGCGGTGCGATAGAGCACCAGCGCCGACGCATCGTTCACGAGGCTCTCGCCCTCGAGGATCACGACGACACGACGCGGGACCGGGAGGCGCGAGACGATGGCCGCGGCCGCCACCGCGTCGGGGGGCGAGATGATGGCCCCTACGGCGATGGCCACGGCCCACGGCATCCCCGGAAGGAGGGCGTGGATCGCGACCGCCACTGCCGCCGATGTCGCCAGCACCAATCCCACCGCCAGCAGCCCGATGGGGCGCAGGTTCGCCTTGAATTCCCGCAGCGACGTGAAGAAAGCCGCGGCCCACAGGATCGGCGGGAGGAAGACGAAGAAGACGAGGTCCGGCTCCAGCTCCGGAATCTGCATCCCGGGGACGAAGCCGATCGCCAGCCCCGCGATGACCTGCAGAATCGGCGTAGGGACCGGGAGCCGCCTCGCCAGCGCGGTGAGCGCGATGACGAGTGCGGCGACCGCGATCGCGAAGATGATGGGTTCGAACGGCTGCATGAGGGGGCGGCCGCCTTAACGACGCCCCCGCCGCGCCAGCTCGACCTCGGCACCAATCACGCCAAAGCCCGACCAGTGCGGCCCCTCCACCACGCGCTGGAACATCTCGAAGGCGCGTGCCGTGTCGCCCCGCACAAGGAGGAAGTAGCCAACGGAGTAGCCGCTGGTGGAGAAGCGTACCGAGTCGGCGCTGGCTGCCTGCAGCACCTGCTCGGGGGTGCGCACTCCCTTGTACATCAGGAGGTTCTCGTAGTACGAGCGGTTGGTGTTGATGGTCATCCCCTCGCGCACGGGCGCGAGCAGCCGATCGGCCTCCGCGCGTCGCCCCGCACGCACGAGAGCGCGCCACGTCCAGTCGGTCATCGAGACGCGGTCGTCGTCGTTGGTCGCCATGCGCATGCAACTGCGGTAACCGGAGCGAAACGCCCCCGACGCCTCACGCGCGCGCAGCGCGGCGTTGTCGGCAAAACCGAGGCACTTGAGGTACGCGGCGGCGGCGCGATCGTAGTGCCCCAGGAGGAAGTGCGCGAGCCCCTGGTGATACACGATGTCGAAGTTGGTGGAGTCGAGCGCGGCGGCGCGATCGAGGTCGCGCGCGGCATCGTCGAACTGTCGCACCGTGATGTACCGATGGCCGCGGAACCGCAGGAAGCGCGCGTCGTTAGGCCAGCGCTCGGCGCCGCGTCCGTACATCGCGATCGCCTCGCGAAAGCGCCACGCGGTGGCGCGCGCGGTGGCGGCGGCCAGCAGGCGATCGGGGTCGTCGGGCGCGGCCGCGAGCGCGGAATCGGCGCTCGCGACCGGCGCGGTGGGCATCGGCGGGGCAAAGAGCGGCTGTCCCAAAAGCGACATCGCCTCGGCGCCGCGTGGCAGCGGCGCACCGGTGTGGCGAGACGCACAGGCAGCCAGCGTCAGCGCCGAGAGCAGCAGGGTGACACGTCGAAGCGAAGGAGCGCGAAGGCAATCCATGGTGAGGTGAGGATGGATGGGGCGGACGGCGGATTGCTCAGGCCTTGAGTGCCAGCTTGCGAACGGTGGTGATGTTGCGCGCGGTCGCGGGAAGACGCAACGCCTTTTCGAAGCGCGGGCCTGCCACTTGTGACTCCAACCGTCGTGTGCGCCTCAGCCAGTACACCTCGCGTCCCCGGATCACGAAATCATCGACGTCGTTGCGGAGCGCCAGCAGCGTTCGTTCTGCCTCTCGAGCCGGTGCCTCCTTGAGGAAGGCGACCGACAGCACATGATCGTCCTCGGCCGGCGCCATGAGCGGGAAGGGATCGAAGGCCACCACCGACTGCAGCGCATCGCGCTGGCGGAGAAAGGTGGTGACTTCGTATCCCAGCGCGCGCTCGAGCGCGGTCTCGATCTTCGCCTCGAGCGCTTCCGGTTTTCCCGCGCGCGTGGAGAAGATCACGTTGCCGCTGGCGATGACCGTCTCCACGTCGGTGAATCCCAGCTCGGCGAATATCGCCTTGAGCTGGTCCATCTTGACGGTGTGGCCGCCGACGTTGATGGCGCGGAGGAGGGCGACGTAGCGCATTCCCTCTTGGGAAGACGGGAAGACGGGAAGACGAGAACGTGCTCGCCTACTTCCGTATCAGGAAACGGGTGGTGCGGCGTTTGATCGATTCTTGCCAGTCCAGTCCGCGTTGCATCCAGGTGCGGGCGACGTGACGGGCGGGGATCTTTCGCTGGAAATGTGCGAGCCAGTCGGGGCGGCGGCCATCCACGTCGACGAGTTTGTAGTCGCGCGCCACCTCCCACGAGCTGAACGTCTCGCCGCTCTTCTTCAGGATCCCTCGGTCGGCGGCGAGTGCCGCCACGGCGCGCCCCACGAGCGCGGGGGTTTCGGAGGCGAGGAAGTGCGGATCCTTCTTTGCGCCGTCGCGCCACGTGGCCTCCGTGACGCCAAAGTGCTCCAGCATCTGTTCGGAGCGGAGGAAGCCCGGTGTGATGGCGATCGCCGAGATGCGATCGGGGCGCAGCTCCATGCTCATCGTGAAGGCGAGCCGCATGACTGTCGTCTTGATCAGGTCATAGTAGAGCGCGCCGCGATAGCTGAGCGTGTCGCCGTCGGTCACTTCGACAATCAGCGGGCGCGTGCGTCCCCGCAGGAGCGGGATCGCCAACTGCGCCGTGAGCAGGTGCGAGAAGACCGCCTGTCGCATGAGCGTCCACCCCGCCTCGAGGTCCGCCTCAGCCAACGGCTTCCACACGGCATCGCCGGCGCTGTCGCCTCCCCAGACGTCGTTCACCAGCAGGTCGAGTCCTCCCTGCTCGCGACGCACGCGCGTCATGAGCGCCTCGACCTCGTCGCGCACCGTGTGATCGGTACGGACGGCGATCCCGATGCCGCCGGCGGCGGTGACCAGTTCCGCCGTCTCGTCGATCGTTTCCGGCCGTCCCAGCGGCGACGCCTGCGCGCGCGTGCTGCGTCCACTGCAATACACCGTCGCCCCCGCCTCGCCTAACGCCACCGCAATCCCGCGCCCCGCGCCGCGCGTAGCCCCCGCGACCATCGCCACGCGTCCTGCCAGCGGCTTTGCCTTCGTTGCGCGTCTGTCGCCCGTACGCTTGCTGGTGGTGCGCCTCGCCGTCTTCGCCATCGCCAGATCCTCCATGCGCCCGCAATGATCGAGTTCTCGCCCTCGCGCCCTGCGCGCGCGACTCCCCGATTGCCCGTTAGTGAACGACCATTTATAAATACCCCCTCACCCCCCACCCCCCGCAACCCACCCCTCTCGTCTTCTCGTCTTCCCGTCTTCCCGTTCTCCAGAAGAAATGGCTCGCCCCCGCACCGTCCCCGACTCCGACATCCTCGCCGCTGCCGCCCGCGTCATCAGCGAGGTCGGGCCGTCGCGCCTCACGCTGGCGCTAGTGGCCGAGTCGTGCGGGCTCAGCGCGCCGACGCTCGTGCAGCGGTTTGGTTCGAAGCGCGCGCTACTGTTGCGTCTGGCGGAAAGTGCCGTTGAGGACCTTGAGCACGCGGTCGCGCACGCGCTCCGCGCGACCGCTTCGCCACTCGCCGCAGCCCGTCGGCTGCTCGTGGCGATGGCCGGCATGGCCACCACACCGCAGGAGATGGCGCATCACCTGGCCTTCCTGCAGATGGACCTCACCGACCCGGACTTTCATCGGCTGGCGCGGGCGCACGCCCTCGCGCAGGAGCGGCAGCTCTCGGCGCTCTTTGCTCGAGCCATGCAGGAGGGCGAGCTGCGTGACGGTGACGCGCCCGCGCTCGCTCGCATGTGCCTGACGGTGACCAATGGGTCGTTGATCCGGTGGGCGATCGTGCGACGCGGCACGGCAACGGCCTGGCTCGCCACCGATCTCGACGCGGTGCTTGCTCCTTGGTGCGTGGCGTCACCAGCACGACGTGCGGCATCGACTCGGACCCGAGTCCGAGGCAAGCCATAGGGCAGATCGTGTGACGCGCGGGGCGCCTGACTCGTCTCGTTATGCGTTGTGGCGATGGAGACGTCGCACAAATTGCAGCGTAGATCACAAGGGTCAGCCGCCGAACCAAACGGCGAGGGAAGTCCGTGACGCAGGCGCGGTGCGCCGCTCACCCCCTGACCAACTACGCTTGGCCGCCCCGGCAATGGCCGGGTGTGCGGCGTGCCCCACTCGCCAGTGGGAGGGGCAGGGAGGCCGGCACGACGGGACACCCAAGAGGGGTGATCCTCGCCAAACCCTCGCAAGCGGGATACGGACATGATCTACAAGAATCTGGTTCGCACGATCCAATTGGTGGCGGTTGCGTTGCTCGCTGCTTGCGCCGGCGACCCCACGGCCACCAGCACGCCGCTCACGCCGACTGCGCCGTATGCGTCCGACGTCAGCGTGCTCATGGCCACCACGCCGCTCAATCGCGTGGTCGCACTGAAGCACGATCTCACCGTCGCTCGCACGATCGGCAGCGAGGGCGGCACCATCACGCTCCCCGCCGCCGGGCTGACGCTCACCGTCCCCGCCGGGGCCGTGAGCCGCAGCACGCGTTTCAGCATCACGGCGCTCAAGGGCAAGGCCGTCGCCTACGAGTTCCAGCCGCACGGCACCGTCTTCGCCCAATCGTTGATCGCCCAGCAATCGTTGCTCGGCACGCAGCTGCCGCCCGGCGGTGCGGTCCTGCAGGCTGGCTACTTCCCCAATCGCAACCTCGTCGACGCCACGGGCGCGAGCGCCCTCGTCTCCGAGTTCATTCCCGGGGCCGTCGACACGCAGCTCGTTTCGTTCCGCTGGAACATCGACCACTTCTCGGGCTATATCGTCGCCTGGTAGGGAGCGGACGACGGGAAGACGGAAAGACGGGAAGACGAGAGGAGGCGACGCGAGGTTTGACGCGTCGCCTCCTCTCGCGTAGGGTTGCGGGCGTGGCTGTCCACTCCGTTCCACCCGCTCTCCATCGAGAACGCATGCTCACATCGGTCGCGCAGTTCACCATGAAGCCGGGCAAGACGGCCCTGGCGCTCAAGCGCGTGAATGCGGTGCGCAAGCAGGCGGAACTCGAGCAGCCGGGGACGCTCTTCTACCTCGTCCACCGGGTACTGGACAAGAAGAACCGCCCCACGCGCACGCTGCTCTTCTACGAATCGTACCGCGACGAGGCGGCGCTCGAGGCGCACCTCAACAGCAGCACGTGGAAGGCGCTGGCCAAGGGATGGTCGCAGTGCTTCGAAGGGTCGGTGCAGAACATCACCCTCACGACCCTCACGCGACTCGGTGGCTTCGTGAAGGTCGACGTGGCCTAACGGCGCTCGTCAGGCACGCCCAGGGGGACCCATCCGCGATCCGCGCTTCCAGCAGGTCGCGCGGCGCATCGGACCGCCGGGCCAGGCCCACGGCCAGACATTCGGCGTCGGCACAGGGTGCGACGTCGGCAACATCACAGAGCGAACGGGTCGCGGGCTACCGAACGCGGCCGCGGAAACCACACGTGTCTCCCATTCGTCCTACGGGAGCCCGCATGACGACCGACTCGCACCAGATTCCCGGCGCCCTCGAAGCCGCTCCGCCCGCGTGCGCTGAAGCGCGGGAGACTCTGGCGCGCGCCGAACAGGAAGAGCGGGCGGGGCGTCGTGCCCTGGCGCGGTCGCTGTACGAGCTCGCCCTGCGCGGGCGGGAGAAGGGGCTCGAGCCGGCGCTGGTCGCCGACGCGTTGTGCGGCATTGCCCGCACCTGGCAGCTCGACGGCGACTCGGATGCAGCGCTCGACTGCCTCGAAGTGGCCCAGCAGGTCGCCTCGGCCAGCGGACTCGACTCGGCGCTCGGGCGCGCGCTCAACATTCGCGCGGTGATCCTCTGGCAGCGTGGCGACCTCGATACCGCCGATCGCCTCTACATCCAGGCGCATGCCTGCGGG
Source organism: uncultured Gemmatimonadaceae bacterium (assembly GCA_964560345.1). GTDB lineage: Bacteria > Gemmatimonadota > Gemmatimonadetes > Gemmatimonadales > Gemmatimonadaceae > SCN-70-22. Next base: position 7,699 of record CAZLLP010000103.1, on the reverse strand, counting down.
GCCCGCGCGCACGACGTACGGCTGACGGCCATGACGGCGCAGAACCGCGGGATCATCGCCAACGTGCGCGGCGACATCACGCGCGCGCTCTCGCACTACCGCGAGTGCATCGCCGCGTACGAGCGTCTTGGCATGACGCGCGAGGTGTGTGGCGCCCTCAACAATCTCGGCATGCTGCACACCGACATCGGGGAGTGGGCGGCGGCCGCCGCCGCCTACGGCGAGGCGTCGCGACTCGCGGAACGCGAAGGGGATCGCTCGGTGCAGATCGTCCTGATGGGGAACCTGGCCGAACTGGCGCTGGCCCAGGGGAAGATTGACGAGGCCGAAGCCGTGTGCAGACGCGCGCTGCCCATGGTGCGGGAGATGGCCGACGCGCGCGCCGAGGCCGAGCTGCGCAAGCACCTGGGGGTGATTGCCCGCGAGCGCGGCGAGGATGCGACCGCCGAGCAGGAGTTTTCGTTAGGCGCGGCGCTGGCCTCGATGCGGCAGGACGTCCTGCTGCAAGCCGAGCTCTCGCGCGAACATGCGGAGCTGCTCTCGCGCCTGGGGCGGTACCGCGAGACCGTGCAGGCGCTCAACCGATCGCACCAGCTCTTTGGACAGTTGCGGGCGCGGCGCGACCTGGCCGATCTCGATCGCCGGCAGAATCGACTCGAGGTCGGCTTTCTCGACGTGGTGCGGGAGTGGGGCGAATCGATCGAATCGAAGGATGCGTACACGCAGGGGCACTGCATGCGCGTCGCCGACCTGGCGTGCGCGCTGGCGCGTCGCGCGGGGTTCGACGAGCGCCGCATGTTCTGGTTCCGCGTCGGCGCCCTGTTGCACGACGTGGGAAAGATCGACATCCCGGCCGATATCCTCAATAAGCCCGGGCGCCTAACGGCGGAAGAGTGGGCGCTGATGCGGTCGCACCCCGAAGCCGGCGTCGAACTGCTCAAGGGAATCGACTTTCCCGAGGATGTGGTCCCGATCATCCTGTCGCACCACGAGAAGTGGGATGGTACCGGGTATCCGCACGGGCTGGCCGGCGAGGCGATCCCGATGGTGGCACGCATCCTCGGGTTGGCCGATGTCTACGACGCGCTCACCACGGCGCGCAGCTACAAGCCGGGGCTTCCGCACAGGACGGCGATGCAGATCATCCGCGACGATGCCGGGACACACTTCGATCCCGGGCTGCTCCCGCTGTTCGAGCGCGTCCTCGAGGAGCGCGAGGACATCGGCGAGCTGTAGGAGGGCGCGGCGCGAAACGCCGCGCCACGCTCACTCCGCCGCCGGCGGGACCGTTGGGACGGGGGCGTGCACCATCATGGCCCCGCCTAACGTGACAGCCGCTGCCACCCAGAAGGGAACGCGGAGCCCGCCGATGGCGGTGAGGGCGCTGGCGGCCACCGGACCCACCACGCGGCCGAGCGACGAGACCCCCTGGAAGAGCCCGAGGACCGCACCGCGCTCGCTGGGGCCGGCGGTGCGCGTCACCAGGTTGCTCACGCTGGGCGAAAAGAGCGCGCTGCCGATGCCATACAGTCCCATCGGGATCAGCGCGACCCAGACGTTAGGCGAGAACGGGATGAAGACCAGTGACACCGCCACCAGGAGCGTCCCGGCCCGCGTGAGACGCTCGGGGCCGAAGCGTGCGGTGAGCCGGCCGATGAGCCCTCCTTGCACCGTCACCGCGAGCACGCCGATGAGCGCGAAGACAAAGCCCAGGTTGCGCGGACTCACGCCGAGCGCCTCGGCCGACCAGAGGGAGAACGTCCCCTGCAGCATCGACACGGCACCGACGACGATGAGCGTCATGGCCAGCAGCTGCCGCAACGCGGGGCGCGAGAGGAGCCCCCACTGCATCCCGCGCGGCTGCGCCTTGGCGATGGCGCGGTGCCCGGGGCCGTGGCTTTCCTTGAGGCGAGCGAGCGTGGCGAAGAAGGCGAGCGCCGACATCGCGGCGGCGGACAGTGCCACCCGGGAGATGTTGGCCGTGGCCGGGTTGTCGCCTCCGAGCATCCCGCCTAACGCCGGACCGAGGATGAAGCCCAGGCCGAAGGCGGCGCCGAGCATCCCCAGCGTCTTGGGGCGCTCGGCGTCCGGGGTGACATCGGCTACGTAGGCGTAGGCAATCGAGATGTTGCCGGCCGCGAGACCGGAGACCAGGCGCGAGGCGGCCAGCGTCCACGGATCGCCGGCGAAGGCGAGCGCAAGGTTGGCTATGGCGTTGGCCGCCAGCGTGGCCAGGAGGATCGGCCGGCGCCCGGTCCGGTCGCTCAAGGCGCCCCAGAGCGGGGCGCCAAAGAGCTGGCCGAGCGAGTAGATGCCGAACAGGAAGATCACCAGCGACGGGGAGATCCCCAGGTGCTCCGCGTAGAACGGGAGCACCGGGACGATCATCCCGAATCCCACGAGGTCGAGAAAGACGATGAAGAGGAGTGTGGCCATCAGGAGATGGTCTTGACCGTCGTCGGCGGCACGAAGACCGGGGGGAGCCCCAGCTCCTGCAGCAGGGCGTTGAGCTTCTTGATCTCGTTGGCCTCGAGCTGCTGCAGCCGTTGCAGCTGCACATCCACCTTGCCCCCGAGGTCGTTGAGGATCTCGCCGTGCTGCCTGGTGGGCGCGGCGTCCTGCCCCAGCACCTGCGAGTTGAGCGACAGCATCATGTTGTACAGCTTGATCGGGAAGTGCAGCGTGGCCTGGTCGTCATGGTTGTACCAGTCGACCAGCTCGGTGCGCACCACCTCGAGCTGCTCGCGCACCGGCTTGGCGGCATCCTTCACGCGCTGCGCATAGGTCTGTTCGGCCGACTGCTGGACGCGCACGTCGATCTGCCCCTGCAGGTCCTCGATGCGGGCAAAGGCATCAACGATGTCGCCGATGCGTCCGCGCACCTTCATCCCGAGGTCAAAGGTCCTCTGCAGGTCAGCGGTGGTGGCCTGGATGCGCGGGTCGAGCTTGACCGTGAAGGGGCGCACCAGCGTGTCCTTCCCGGCAATCAGGCGCACGCGATAGTCGCCGGGGACGACCGTGGGACCCGCCAGCGTCCCCATGTCGTTGACCACCGTCTTGATCTCCTTTGCATTCGGATAGCGCAGGTTCCAGAAGAAGCGGTTGCTCCCCACGCGGGTGGAGACGATCGAGTCGGCGGCGAAGTAGGCGAGCGAATCGACCGGGGGCTTGGCGGTGCTGTCACGCTTGGTGCTGCTGCTGAACGAGCGCATGATCGTCCCGCGTCCATCCACGAACTCGATCGTGAGCTTGTCATTGGTCGCCTTGCCGACCCAGTAATCGACCAGGACGCCGTCGTACGGGTTCTCGCCCGCGTTCCCGCCCCGCCCGCCGCGTCCACCGGCAAAGCGCCAGGCGGTGGAGGGCTGGAAGAGGTGCAGTGGCTTGGTGGTCACCGAGTCGTGCAGCTGGCGGAGCACCGCGATGTCGTCGAGCGACCAGAAGGAGCGTCCGTGCGTGGCGACGACCAGGTCGTTTTCGTGCACGCGCAGGTCGCGCACGCTGGCGCGCGGAAGATTGAGCTGCAACGTCTCCCAGGCGGCGCCGTCGTTGAACGAGACGTAGACCCCTGTCTCGGTGGCAGCAAAGAGGAGTCCGCGCCGGATGGGATCTTCACGGATGGAGCGCGCATAGGCCCCCATCGGGATCCCGGCGTCGATCCGCGTCCAGGTGGCACCGTAATCGGTCGTCTTGTAGAAGTACGGACGGAAGTCGTCGAGCTGGTAGCGCGTGGCCGACATGTAGGCGACGGCCGGGTCGTGCGGCGACGGCTCGATGCCGGTGATGCGCGTGTGCTTCACCATCGCCTTCGGGGTCACCTCGGTCCACGACGCGCCGCCGTCCCGCGTGACGTGCACGCGTCCGTCGTCCGATCCCGCCCACAGCAACCCCTTGGCGCGGGGCGACTCGGCGAACGCATAGATCGTCGCGTACCACTCCGTCCCCGTCATGTCCTTGTGCACCGGCCCCCCCGAGGGGCCTAACGTGGCCGGGTCGGCATACGTCAGGTCGGGGGAGATCTTCTCCCAGCTATTCCCCTCGTTGGTCGAGCGCCAGACGTGCTGCGACGTGGCATAGAGGATGGTGGGGTCGTTAGGCGAGAGCAGGACCGGGAAGGTCCACTGGAAGCGGTTGGGGACGTCCTTGACCGCGATGCCGTCGTAGTTGTTGAGCCAGACGGCGATGTCGCGGGTTTGCTGCGTGCGCTTGTCGTGCCGCATCAGCATCCCGGTGTAGCAGCCGCCGTAGGTGATGTTGGGGTCGCGCGGGTCGACGGCGATGTGCGCGTTCTCGCAGCCGGCTACCGGCCACCAGTCACGCTCCCCGATGGCGCCGTTGTCGGAGCGCGAGGCGATGGAGACGGTCGAGTTGTCCTGCTGCGCGCCGTACAGGCGGTACGGCCACTGCGTGTCGGTGATGACGTGATAGAACTGCGACGTGGGCTGGTTCATGATCGACGACCAGCTCTTGCCCCCATCCTGCGACACCGTCGCCCCGCCATCGTTGCCGTTGATCAGGCGATTGGGATCCTTGGGGTCGACCCACATGATGTGCGTGTCGCCGTGCGGAACGCGTACGCGCGAGAAGGTCTTGCCGCCGTCGATGGAGCGCCACACCTGCAGGTTCATCACGTAGACGGTGTTCTCGTTGGTCGGGTCGGCGGTGACCGCCGAGTAGTACCACGGGCGCACCTGGAACTTCTGCTCGCCGTTGGTGCGGCTCCAGGTGGCGCCGCCGTCGTCGGAGCGGAAGATTCCGCCTAACGTGTCCCGGGCCTCGATCGAGGCGAAGATGCGGCGCGGGTTGGCCGGCGAGACCGCGACGCCGATCTTGCCTAACGGCGCCTTGGGCATCCCGGGGTTGGTGGAGAGGTCGGTCCAGGTGTCGCCGCCATCGGTCGACTTCCACAGCCCGCTCTTGCCGCCACCCGCGTCCATCCCCCACGGCGAGCGCTGGAACTTCCACATCGACGCGAAGAGGATGCGCGGATTGGTGGGATCCATCGACAGGTCGGTGGCGCCGGTGGAGTCGTCGAGGAAGAGGATCTTCTTCCACGACTTGCCGCCGTCCAGCGTCCGGAAGACTCCACGCTCCGCGTTAGGCCCGAACGCGTGCCCGATGGCCGCCACGTAGGCGACGTCGGGGTTGTTGGGGTGCACGCGGATCGCCGTCACCTGGTGCGTCTCCACCAGCCCGAGGTGCTGCCAGGTCTCGCCGGCGTCGGTGGAGCGATAGACGCCGGTGCCGTAGGTCAGGTCCTCGCGGAGCTGCGACTCACCGGTCCCCACGTAGATCACGTTCGGATCCGACGGCGCCACCGTCACCGCGCCCACCGAGGAAATGTCGGTCTTGCCGTCGGTGATGTTGTCCCACGACATGCCGGCGTTGGCCGTCTTCCACACGCCGCCGTTGACCGCCCCCATGTAGTAGACCAGCGGCTTGGTGGGATCGCCGGCCACCGCGTCCACGCGACCGCCGCGGAAGGGGCCGATGAGGCGCCAGCGGAGCGACTTGAAGGCCTTGTTGGTGGCCGTGGGGTCGGAGTAGAGGCGCGGATTGTACGGCGGCGTCGTGCTGCTGGCGGTCGTGGCCGGGGCGCGACTGGTGCGCTGGGCCGACGCGCGCGCAGGGGACAGGACGAAGGAGAGCCCCGCCGTCGCGAGGGCGACGGCGGTCAGGGTGCGAGTGGCGGACATCGGCAGGTCTGATGGAATCCAGTGCGTCCCGCGGCGTGCGAGCGCGACGGCATCGACGGTGGCACCGGCCTTCCGGGCAACCGTGCATGCGGCCCGGGAATGCTCGGGGAGGCACGAGGACGACGCAAGGGCGATACGGAGGGCATCGCTTGCGCCATTTGCGACGGTCGGTCCCGGCGCGAGGGGGGTGAAACGCAGATCCCCCTGCGACCGCGCGGCCGCAGGGGGATCCGGATCGTGCGCGCTATCGAAAGGTCACGGCGTCTGGATCGACACGATCACCCGCTGCACGAGCGTGCGAAGCGCTGCCGCATCGGGAGCGCTGATCTGCCCTGTCGCCTCGAGCGCATCGAGCTCCTGCATGAAACCGCCAAGGATGGCCAGCGACGGCTTCTCCTTGTCGCGATCGATGAGCGGGAGCGAGGCGTCGAGCTTGGCGATGAGCGAGGTGGCGTTGCCATGACTGATGGCCCCCGCCGACTCGAGCTGTTGCAGGGCGGCGATCGCCTGGGTGACCGCGGCCGACGGTGTCAGCACCGTCACCACTGCCTGCTGCGTCGTCGCGCCGCCGCCGTCGTCGCTCACGCTCACCGTTACCACGTAGCTCCCCGCGGTGGTGTAGCGGTGCGAGAGCGAGAACCCCTTCCCCGCCAGCGTGAGGGCCTGCGTCCCCGATCCATCGCCGTAATTGACGCTCGCCAGCCACACGTCCTGGCTCCCCGGATCGGTAAATGAACCGGTCGCGCTGTACGTCTCGCCCGGCAGGAGCGACGCCCCCGCGAAGCCGCTGATGGTCGGGGGGACGTTGCTCACGTTCGCAGTCGTCGTGACCGTGTCCACCAGTCCGCGGGTGTCGCTGACGATGAGGTGCACGGTGTATGCCCCGTCCTGCGCATACGTGTGGGACGTGGTGGCGCCACTCGCGAACGTCCCGTCGCCGAAGCTCCAGGTGTAAGTGAGCGCATCACCATCCGGGTCGGTGGAGGCGGCGCCGCTCATCGAGACGCTGCTTCCTTCTGCCGAGCTGTAGGGGCCGTCGACGGCGGCCACCGGCGGCTTCGTCCTGCTCTCGACGGCGATCTCGATCTGGTCGGGGAGGAGCGCCAGCAGGTTGTAGCCGCTCAGCGCCTCGATGGCGTCGACCGTCGTTTCGTACGTCTGCCAGGGGACGTTGCGAATCCCGGCGTCGTTGGGCATGACGACGGCGAGCACGGTCAGGTCGGAGAGGTCATCGATCTGCTGCAAGCCGGTGTTGCGCGGCACGGAGACCGCGACTTTCCACGTCACGGCGGGGATTGTGATCTTCCCCTCGCCCTTCACCGTCCCCTTGCTCCCAGAGGCGCCGGCGATGATGAAGACTTCCTTGTTGTTGATGCGGGCTTCGTCGCCCAGGAAGTTCTCGAGCTGCGCCCACGGCCCCTGGTTGTTGTCGGCGGCCTGCGGGATGATGTTCGAGAAGTAGAAGGTGCTGGCGTTGTCGAGCAGTCCGGTGGAGCGATCGAACGAACGCGCGAGGTGACCGCGATCGATCCCGTAGCCGGCAAACGTTCCGGCGCCGGTGTAATCCGCGGTGGTGTAGCGCGGCAGCGCGGCGGGGAGCGCCGGGTCGTAGGTGAAGCAATCGCAGCGATCCTGGCTTCCGATGTGCGTCGCCTCGAGGTTGTAGCTCACCCAGTTGGGGATGCCACGCAGCGGATTGAACGACGTCGTGTACTCGGCGCGCGCCACGAGGATGTCGTCGCTGGCGTCGCCGTCGGCCGGGACGCCGAATTCGACATTGTTGCCGTACTGCGCGGTCCCGCCCGCGGTGGCGACCTGCGTGCCGAGGGAGTAGGTGGCGGTGGTGCCGTCAGCTGCAGTCGCGCGCACCGTGAAGGTCCCGGCCGAGACGGCGTGCACGACGCCGTTGGCATCGACCGTCGCGACGGCCGGCGTTTCGGAGACCCAGGTGAACGTCGTGGTGATCACGTTCCCTTGCGGGTCGCGCAGGGTGGCGAACTCGC
>CAZLLP010000102.1:0-21394 GCA_964560345.1 uncultured Gemmatimonadaceae bacterium | reverse complement strand
CCACCGAGATCTACACCATTCGGAAGTTTGACGCGCCCGACGTCCCGTTCGGGATCATTCCCGGTGTCGCGGTGCCAGCCGGTGGCTACTGGTGGAATCGCGTCGAGGCCAAGTACACCGGTTCCAACGTGCGCACTTGGGCGGTGGAAGCGACCGCATCGACCGGGGCATTCTACGACGGCAACCGGCACGACCTCGCCTTTGTGGGCAAGCTGCGCCGTCAGCCGCATCTCGAGTTCTCGATGGAGTACGAGCGCAACGACATCGAACTTCCGGCCGGCGCCTTCATCACCAACACGATGCGTTTCCGTGGTGACTATGCCGTCTCGCCGCGCCTCACTTTCACCGCCTTTGCCCAAGCCGACGATCGCTCGGATCGCACCGCGCTCAACGCGCGCATGCGCTGGACGCAGTCGCCCGGCTCCGACTTGTTTGTCGTCTGGAACTCCGTGTGGCCCACGCTCATGGAGCGCAGCTTTGCCATCATGAAGCCGCAAAATGGCGGGCTGGTGGTGAAGTACGTGCGGTTTTTCCGGAAGTAGGAAGTGGGGACGGGAGACGGGAGACGGGAGACGGGAGTTTGGGGGCGCGCGGCTCGACGAGGGGCGTGCGAGGTCGCATCACCTGCTGTAGAGGCTTGTATCCACTCCCTGGAGTTCTTGCTATGTCGAGTCTGACGAGCGCGGTTTTTGTCCGCTCCATCGCCGTCGCGACGTTCGTCTTCACTCCCATCGTCTCAAGCGCGCAGGAAGCACGCGGCTCAGCCGACGCCCGCCTGCGCGCGCTATACACGGCGGAGTGGGAATGGCGCCAGAGCCAGTTTGGCCGCGGCAGCGATCGTTTTCCGCGCGTCGATGCACAGGCGCAGCAGGAGCGCCTTGCGTACTGGACGCGTGCGCTCGCGCAGTACGACTCCATCCCCTTCGCGCAACTCTCGCCCGAGGAGCAGGTCAACGCGCAGGTCTTTCACACCTCGGTGCTGGCGCTCGCCAACGACGTGCGATTCAAGACGTACGAGGCGCCGTTCAACAGCGACTCGTTCTTCTGGACCGAGTTCACCCCGCGCCAGGGCTTCGCGCGCGCCGAGGACTATCAGCGTTTCATCGCCCGGCTGCGTGACGTCCCGCGCTACTTCGACGACCAGGTCACCAACATGCGGGCTGGCCTCGCGCGCGGCTTCACCATTCCGCGCGTGAGCGTCGAGGGGCGCGACCAGACGATCGTCCCCTACACCGCCGGCGACTCGACCAATCCGCTGTACGCGCCGTTTGCGCAGATGCCGACGACGATCGCCGAGGGCGAGCGCGAGGCGCTGCGCCGCGAAGGGGCGACGGTCATTCGCGACGTCATCGCCCCGGCCTACGACAAGCTCCTCACCTTCATGCGACAGGAGTACCTGGCCAAGGCGCGCACGACGCTGGCCGCGGTGCGCATGCCTAACGGCGAGGCGTTCTACCAGTCGCAGATCGAGAAGTTCACCACCCTCCCGCTCACCGCCGAGCAGATCCACGAGCAGGGGAAGGCCGAAGTGGCGCGCATTCGCGCCGAGATGGAGACGGTGAAGGCGAAGGCCGGCTTCAATGGAACGATGGCCGAGTTCTTCCACTTCCTGCGCACCGACCCGCAATTCTACGCCAAGACTCCGCGCGAATTGCTCTCGTACTCGGCCTACGTGTCCAAGAAGGCCGACTACAAGTTGCGTGAGACTATCGGCTACCTCCCGCGCTATCGCCACGGGATCATCAAGGTCCCCGACGCCATCGCCCCGATCTACACCGGCGGGCGTGGCGGGTTGGACGCGTGCATGATGAACACCTACAACCTTCCGTCGCGCACCCTGTACACGCTGGCTGCCCTCACCCTGCACGAGTGCACGCCGGGGCATTCGTTCCAGGCGGCGCTGGCGCTGGAAGGGCCGCCGCGCCCCGAATTCCGCAACCAGACCTACTTCAGCGGCTACGGCGAAGGTTGGGGGCTGTACACCGAGTGGCTCGGCACCGTGATGGGGATCTACGAGACGCCATACGAGGACTTCGGGCGCCTGACGTACGAGATGTGGCGCGCCTGCCGCCTGGTGATCGACACCGGCATCCACAAGTTTGGGTGGTCCCGCCAGCAGGCGATCGACTTCCTCAAGGACAACGCCGCGCTGTCGGAGCACGAGATCACCACCGAGATCGACCGCTACATCTCGTGGCCGGGGCAGGTGCTGGCCTACAAGCTGGGCGAGATGCAGATCCGCCGGCACCGCCGCGAGGCCGAGGCGGCACTGGGGGACAAGTTCGACCAGCGCCTGTTCCACGACGCGATCCTCGCGTTAGGCTCGGTCCCGCTTCCCGTGCTGGAGCAGCGGATGAAGCAGTTCATCGCCGACGGGGGGAAGAACCCGGCGCCTCCGAGCAAGGCGATCCAGTAGGGGACGTCACGGCGGCTTCTTTTTCAAGGAGGGGGGGGTTCAAGGGGTCAGAGTCCTTGAAAACCTCTCGAGCACTTTCAAGGGGTCAGAGTCCTTGAAACGTTTCAAGGACTCTGACCCCTTGAAAGACCCCTTGAAAGACCCCTTGAAATGGACCCCTTGAAACGGCCCCCCTCCCACCGCGGGGGGCGACGACTCGTCAGGCGCCGGCCGGCGCGCCGTGCAGCTGTCGCTCGTAGTCGACCGCGTCGTATGCGCCGATGGACGTCGCCACGAGGCCGTCCGGGCCCATGGTCCACGTCTCCGACCCCTTGATGCGCACGTGGCGACCGGTCCCGCCTGGGCCGGTGTTGGTGCCGTGTAGCGTCCAGCGGTAGATCACTCGGTCGCCATCGACGTCCAGCCCGTCCATCTCAACCACGAGATCGGGGAAGGCGACCATGAACCCCTCGGCAGACGCGGTGATGGCCACGCGCCCGACGTTTGGCGAGCCGCCGTTGATCGTCAGCATGCCGTCCGGGGCGTAGAAGGCGGCGACGCTCGCCGCGTCCTGGCTGCACCATGCGTCGGTGTATCGCGCAGCGAAATCCTTGAGCTCCGAGGCATGCATTCGACTTCTCTCACCGTGTGAGGGGTGCGAGGAGGATAACGCGCGCGACACGCGCCGGCACCTCGCGTGACGCACTTGCGATCAGCAGTCGAGAGGGGCAACGTCGGCGCGTTACGACTCATCCCCGCACCGACGCCTCGCCATGCCTGTTCCGTTCCGCTGCGCGCCACATACTCGGCGCTTCGCGCCGCTCACGCGCGCACTCGCTCTCGCGACACTCTCGCTCCCGGCCGCGCTCGCCGCCCAGCCTCGCACCACGCCCCCAGCGGCGCGCTCGGCCGTCGACACCACGGCGCTGGCGCGCCTCACGTTCCGATCAATCGGCCCCGCGAACATGATGGGGCGATCGACCGACATCGAAGGCGTCCCGGGCAATTCCAACATCGTCTACGTGGGGACCGCCGCCGGCGGCCTGTGGAAGACGACCAACGGCGGGACGACCTGGAGCGCGCTCTTCGACAAGGAGCGCACGCTCTCCATCGGCGATTTGGCCCTCGAGCCCGGCAACCCCGACGTCATCTACGTCGGTACGGGCGAGGCCAACGTCCGCAACTCGGTCTCGTTCGGGCGCGGGATGTACAAGTCGACCGATGGCGGGCGCTCGTGGCGCTTCATCGGTCTGGGCGACACGCGCCATATCGCCCGCGTGATGGTGAACCCCGCCGACACGCGCACGGTCTACACCTGCGCCGTGGGACACATGGCCGGGCCTAACGCGGAGCGCGGCGTCTTCGTCTCGCGCGACGGCGGCACCACGTGGAGCAAGACGCTCTACGTCGACGACAAGCACGGCTGCGCCGACCTCGACGTCGACCCGAAGAACCCCAACATCGTCTATGCGGCGATGTGGCTCTTCGATCGCAAGCAGTGGACGTTCACCTCGGGCTCCGAGCAGGGGGGGATCTACAAGTCGGTCGACGGCGGCCAGACGTGGCGCAAGCTGGGCGGCGGGCTCCCGAAGCTCCTGGGGCGCGTGGGGATCAAGGTCGCTCCGTCCTCGCCCAACACCGTCTACGCCATCACCGAGTCGAAGGAAGGGTTCGTCTATCGCAGCGACGATTTCGGCGAGACGTGGCGCAAGACGAGCGACGACTCGCGCACGATCTGCCGCGGCTTCTACTACTCCGACCTGCGCGTCGACCCGCAGAACCCGGAGCGCGTCTACTCGATCGCCTGCAACCTCATGGTCTCCATCGACGGGGCGCGCACCTTCCGCCCCATCGGCCAGACGGTGCATGGCGACCACCATGGTCTCTGGATCGACCCCGCCGAGCCCACGCGAATCTGGGACGTGAACGATGGCGGCATCGCCGAGTCACGCGACCACGGCGCGACGTGGCGCTTCCCGAACGTCTTCCCGCTGGCGCAGTTCTACCAGTTGCACGCCGACAATCGCGAGCCGTTCTACCACCTGGGGGGCGGGCTGCAGGACAACGGCAACTGGGTGGGCCCCAGCCGCACCCGCGACCCGTTAGGCATCCTGGTCGACGACTGGCAGCTGGTCTCGTATGGTGACGGCTACTACCAGACGTCGCACCCCGACGACCCGGACTTCATCATCACCGACTCGCAGGGGGGGATGATCTGGCGCACGCAGATGCGCACGCGCGAGCAGGAGGACATTTCGCCGCAGCCGCGCCGCAACGACGGCGCCCCGGTCAACGCGCTGCAGTACCGCTTCAACTGGAACGCCCCCATCGTCGCCTCGCCGCACGACGGCAAGGTGGTCTACTTCGGCGCGCAGGTCCTCTTTCGCTCCAGGGACTTCGGCGCCACCTGGCAGGCGATCTCCCCCGATCTCTCGAAGAACGACACCACGCGCCACGGCTGGGCCGGCGGCCCGGCGATGCCCGAAGCGACGACCGCCGAGTACTACAACACGATCTACTCGATCGCCGAGTCGCCCGCGCAGGAGGGGATCATCTGGGTGGGCGTCGACGACGGCAACCTGCACGTGACGCGCGACGACGGCGCCACGTGGACGCGCGTGGACCGCAACTTCCCGGGGGTGGGACCGGAGGCGGTGGTGAGCCACGTGGAGGCGAGCCGCACCGCGCCCTGCACGGCGTACGCGACGTTCGAGCGCAAGTTCATGGACGACCTGAAGGCGTACGCCTTCCGCACCACCGACTGCGGCGCCACCTGGACGAGCATCGCCGGCAACCTCCCCGAGGGGGCGTACCTGCAGGTGTTGCGCGAGGACCCGAAGAACGCGCAGGTGTTGTACGCCGGGACCGAGACCGGACTGTTCGTGAGCGTGACAGGGGGGAACGACTGGTTCCGGTTAGGCGGCAACCTTCCCGCGGTGCCGGTGCACGAGGTGCTGGTGCACGGGCGCGAGAACGACCTGATCGTCGCCACGCACGCGCGCGGCATCTGGATTCTCGACGACGCCTCGGCCATCCAGGAACTGGCCGCCGCGGCGGCCAAGCCGGCGCACCTCTTTGCGATGCGCACGGCGACGCGCTTTGCCACCAAGCAGGGGAAGGGCTCACTCGGCAACGCCCTCTTCATGGGGCCCAACCCCGCGTACGGGGCCATCATCCGCTACCACCTGAAGGAACGCCCGGCAGCCGCAACGACGGTCAAGGCCGAGATCCTGGACGGTGAGGGGAAGGTGGTGCGCACGCTCGCCCGCATTCCGCGCGAGGCGGGGATCAACACGACGGCGTGGGACCTGTCCTACGAGCCGGCGCGCCCGCGCGCCGCGCCGAGTGGGCCGGAGGGTGAAGGCGAGGCGATCATGCGCCGCCTCTTTGGCGCCGCCGGAGGCCCGCGCGCCCTCCCCGGCCGCTACACCGTGCGCCTGACGGTGGGCGACCAGAAGCTGGAACAGCCACTCACGGTGCGTGTCGACCCCACGTCGAAGACCACGCCGGAGGCGCTGCGCGGCCAGTTCATCGTGGCCGTCGAACTGCGTGACCTGCTCTCGCTGGCCAACGACACACTGCGCGCGCTCGACGGGCGCCGCGGGGAGCTGGAGGCCAGGCGCCGCGCCGCCGTGGCCATTCCCAACGGCGAGGGGGCGGCAGCCGCTCGGCAGATTGCGGGTGAACTCGCGCAGGTGGATTCGTTGCTCGACCTGCTCGTGAAGCCGGCGACCGCACCGCAGTGGAGCGACGGTCCGCGCATCAGCGAGCGCATTGCCCAACTGCTGCAGAAGCTCGACCAGGGGAACCAGCCGCCAACACAGGCACAGCAGAAGCTGGGCAAGGACCTCGCGGTCGAGCTGCGGGATGCGCTCGAGCGCGTGCGGAAGTACCTGGGACGCTTCACGTCGATGTAGGCCGTGGCAGGACGCCGGCGTTAGGCATGGACACACGACGAGGGGGCCTCCGCGGCCCCCTCGTTGCGTGTACGGATACGGGCGTCGCGCCCGCTACTTGATCGGCGAGTAGTCGGTGGCGTTGACGTACACGCTCTCGATCTTCTCGATGATCTTGCCGTCCTTCTCCGAATCGGCTTCCACGCGCGCCCACGCGGGGTCGTTGCCGAAGGCCTCCCAGTTCTTGTCGGCCTGCGCGCGGCTCGCGTGGGCGATGATGTAGATCAGCGTGTTGTCCTTGCGCGGTGCGTCCTGCGGGATCCAGTAGCCAATGTTGGTCATCCCGTGCTTCTCGAAGATCCGCATGGTGTGATTGCGGAAACGGGCGTTGAGCGCGTCGAGGCGGCCGGGGCGTGTGGTGTAGGTGCGGATCTCGAAGACCCGTCCCGCCTGCGCGTTTGGCGAGTGCGCGGCGGTGAGTTCAGTGGCGGCCCTGGGGGCGACGGGATCGGCACGCAGGCGTGAGCCGGCGACGAATGCCACATACAGCGCAGGGACGAAGAGGAAGCGATTCATGCCAGGGAGGAGAGAGGAGTGGTGTCGCGTAATCGCGTGCGCTGCCGGCCGTCGCCATCAAAGTTGCTGGGGGCCAGCCACCGCTCGTACTCCGCTTTGCGCGCCGGCCACTCATGGTCGAGCATCGCGAACCAGGCGGTATCGCGGTTACGCCCCTTCACGATCATGTGCTGGCGAAAAAGCCCTTCATACCTAAAGCCGAATCGCACGGCGGCACGCTTGGAGGGAACGTTGAGATCGTTGCATTTCCACTCAAATCGCCGGTAGCCCAGGTCCTCGAAGACGTGACGCGCCAACAGGAACTGCGCCTCGGTGGCCAGCGGCGTGCGCTGCATGGCCGGTGTGTAGAGGATCGATCCCACCTCGATCACGCGATGGCGCGTGTCGATGCGCATGAGCGAGAGCCACCCGACGGCATCGTCATTCCGATCGGCGATGGCCCAGTACACCGGATCGGTCGTACTCGTGGCGATGGTCGTCACGTGGGCCTCGAAGTCTTGCGGGTCGGCGTACGGCCCGGTGAACAGGTAGGCCCACAGCGCGTCGCGACCGCCAGCGTGGGAGAGTGCGTAGAGGCGTTCGGTATCGCGCGACGGTTCGAGCGGGCGCAGTCGCCCATAACGCCCGTCGAGAATGACGTGCACCGGTCGCGGTGCCGGATGATCGGCGACGATGGGACCAACGATTGGGAGCACGACGACGCTCCTGCAAGTTCAGGGTTCGGCTTGGTTGACCCTAAACTGTGACGGATAGCGAGCGGAACGCCAGAAGTGGTGAGCGTGCAACACCCCGTGTTTTTTTGAGTTGGTTCGATGAAGAAAAGCCAACGTCCGCGCTCGCGACGACGGCTACCGTTCCCGCGTGAAGGCGAGGTTGTTCGTACGCGCGGCGCTCATCGAAAATCCTGCGATGTTACCTCGGCGATCGCGAGTGAAGGCCAGGCGCGCGCCCATCTCCACAACGGAAAAGACGTCGGGCGCGACTGGTTCGAGGGTGAGCCACGCGCCATAGCGCATCCGGGCACGCAGCGTCTCACCGTCCATCCGCACGGTGGCCCACGTGTCGAGTTCCGCGCTGGCATATCGCCCCGCATAGGGAGCTCCGGTCGCCGCGGTAAGCTTCGGCGCCGCCGGCAGCCGCAACGTCGGCGCGGCCATGTCGAACGCGGTCACCCGCATGGCGGCCCCCGCTGACGACGACGAAAAGATGACCGAGTCGGTGGCTTCGCCGGAGCGGAAGACGGAGTCGGAGAGCGGAATCAACGGCATGCGCTGCCCCATGAAACGCACCGCCATCCCGGCACTGTCACGTGCGACGGTGGCCACGATGCCGGGCAGCACCTCGTACCGTCCCGCCCAGCGATCCATCGCCGGCGAGGCGGGGGCGTTGGTGGCTGGCGTGTTTGCGGCACTCGCGACCGCCGGCGCCAGTCGATCCGCCAGATAGAGATCGGCCACCTTGCGGGCCATCGCCTCGGGCTGTGCCGTGTAGTCGTTGCACAACAGCGCCACCGAGAGGTGCTCGGTGGGAAAGCGGAGAAGCTGCGCCCGGAATCCGATGAACGCGCCGCCGTGCTCCACGATCTCCAGACCGCGGTATCTCCCCGGCATGAGGCCAAAGGCGTAGCGCTGCGGACGCCCCCCCGCCAGCGGCAACGCCGACGGCGTCACCAACTGCCGCACCAGCGACGGGTCCCCTTTCCCCAGGCGGTTCTGGTAGAAGTTGCTATCCCACTTCTGCAGGTCCTCGACCGTGGTGAGCAAACCGCCATCGCCCACGAGGGCAAAGCTGGTGCGCACGATCTGGAAGCCGGTCGCCGTCGGCTGGTACCCCTCGGCGCGCCGCGCCACGATGCGCGTGTTGTCGTCGTGGAACTGCGTACTGGTCATCCCCAGCGGGGTAAAGATGTGCTCGCCCGTGAAGTCGTGCAGCGACTTCCCGCTCGCGCGCTTCACGATCTCCGCCAGCAACAAATAGCCCGAGTTGGAGTACGAGTAGCGCGTCCCCGGCTCGAAGTCGAGCGCGCGCTGCCGGGCGATCATCTCCAGCGCCATTTCCTGCGGGATCTCGTCGGCAATGCTGCGCCCCGACATCGCCCACAGCCCCAGGTAGTCGCGGATCCCGCTGGTGTGGTGCACCAGGTGCTCGACGGTGATCGGCTGCGTGTACGCCGGCAGTTCGGGAACCCACTTGCGCACCGGATCGGACAGCGCGAGCGCCCCCGACTCCAGGAGCAGTGCAATGCTAGCCGCGGTGAACTGCTTCGACGTCGAGGCGATGTAGAAGACCGTGTTCGTCCCGATCGGGATCCCCTGATTGAGGTCGGCCATGCCGTAGCCGCGCCCGTACACCAGGCGATCGTCGCGATACACGCCAAGCGCGCACCCCGGGGTGTTGGTGTGGTCATACCGCGCAAAGAGCGAGTCGATCCGGGCAGGCGAAGGGTCGCGCGCCACACGCGACGACTGCGCGTGGCCTGCGTTCGCGACCGCGACGCTCGCGGCGACAAGAAGAACGGCGACTGAGCGTGACATCGTGCAATGACTCCCGTGAGTTAGCGTGGCCGCCCAGTGCCGACCGGCTTGTCTGGTTTCGCGGCGGGCTGCGCCCGACCCTTTGCGCGTTCCTCGTCCCACAACTTTCGCTGCTCGCGCAGGACGTAGGCGTGAATCGCCTGCACGTCACCCGGCGTGAAGACGTCGGCAAAGCTCGACATTCCGCTGGCTTGCAGCTTCCCGCCCGTGACAATCGAATCGAACGCAGCGTGGACCGCAGGCGTTAAGCGATGCAGGTCGGGATAGGCCCCGAGCTGTCCCTCGCCGCGCGCTAGGTGGCAGAAGGCGCACGACGTTCCAAAGAGCGTCCCACCTCGCGCCGCGAGCGAGTCCGAATAGAAAGCAAGCGTGGGCGGTTCCGGCGTGCTTTGCACCTGGCGCTTGG
This sequence comes from uncultured Gemmatimonadaceae bacterium, assembly GCA_964560345.1. GTDB lineage: Bacteria > Gemmatimonadota > Gemmatimonadetes > Gemmatimonadales > Gemmatimonadaceae > SCN-70-22. Next base: position 11,587 of record CAZLLP010000102.1, on the reverse strand, counting down.
GCGGGAGCGGCGTGGGAGCGCCACCGAGCTTGAACGCGAGGATGCGTCCGTAGTTCTGGTAGGTGTACGACGCGGAGCCGGGCGGATACGCCGGAGCGAGTGCGCCACCAAAGCCGGCCAGCACCGCCACGTACTGTTCACCATCCACTTCGTACGAGATGGGCGCGGCCATGATCCCCGTTCCCACCTCGATGTCGTGGAGTTTGTCGCCGGTGTCGGCGCGATACACCACGAGGTGCCCGTCCGACTTCCCCTGGATCACCAGGTTGCCTGCGGTGGTGAGCACGCCGCCGCCGGCCCAGTCCTTGTCGCCGATGGGGATGCGCCACTTTTCCTGCTGGGCGATCGGGTCCCACGCGATCAGGACTTCCTGTGTGGCCGGCAGCGGGAGCTTGGGATCCTTCCGGCGCGCATCCTCCACGAACTTGCGCTCGGCGGGCCCCACCTGGTCGAGGGTAAAGCCCAGCATCGCCCCAGCGGCCATGTTGGCCTTCCCCTTGGTCCACTGGTAGCGCGCCTCGCCAAACATCAGCATCCCCTGCTCGCGCGCCGGGATGTAGACCAGTCCTGTTTTCGGGCTGTAGGCCATCGGCTGCCAGTTGTGCCCCCCGGCCTGCGTCGGGAAGACGAGCGCCGGCCCTTTCTCGTAGATGGCCGCGGGATTGATGCGCGGTCGCCCCGTGGAGTCGAAGCCGGTGAGCCAATTGGCGAAGACGAACGGCTTGCCGGAGATGAATTCCCCCGTCTCGCGATCGAGCACGTAGTACACACCGTTCTTGGGCGCCTGCATCAGCACTTTGCGTGGCCGCCCCGCGATGGTGAGGTCCGCGAGGATCATGTTGGCAGACGCTGTGTAGTCCCACAACTCCCACGGCACCTGCTGATAGTGCCACTTCAACTCGCCGTTGGTCGGATTGATGGCGAGGATCGACACGAGATAGAGGTTGTCGCCGCGCGACGGATCGCGATGCCAGCCGGCGTACGGTGTGCTGTTCCCCGTCCCCACATACAGCAGGTTGAGTTCGGGATCGTATGACATCTCGCCCCACACCGTCCCGCCGAGCCCCGACGCCCAATCGGTCTTGGGGCCCCAGGTCTTGAGCGCCGCCTCCATCGCCTTGTCTTCGGGCGCCCCCTTGGCGGGATCACCGGGCACCGTGAAGAAGCGCCACTTCTGCGCTCCGCTCTGGAGATCGTAGGCGGTGACATACCCGCGCACTCCAAACTCGCCGCCGCTGTTGCCGATGACGACGACGTCACCCGCCACCTGCGGCGCACCCGTGATGGTGTAGAAGCGCGTGTCGCGATCGATGAAGGTGTCGCTGCGCCAGAGCTGCTTCCCGGTCGACGCATCGAGCGCGACGAGATAGCCGTCGATCGTCGCCACGTACACGCGGCCGCGCCACACCTGCAGTCCACGGCTCACGACGTCACAACAGGCACGCCGGTTGTAGCTCCCGTCCACCTCGGGATCGTAGCGCCACTTCTCAGCGCCGGTCTTCGCATCGACCGCGTAGACCGTCCCCCATGGTCCGGAAGCGTACAACACACCGTCGACGACGATCGGGGTTGCTTCCTGCCCGTGCTCCACCCGCCCGCGTCGCGTGCGTGCCGAGTATTCCCAGGCGAATCCCAGCCGAGACGCGTTGGTGTCGCTGATGCTCGTGAGCGGCGAGAAACGCTCCCCCTTGAACGTGCGCCCGAGCCCCATCCACTGGCCTGGCTCGGCGTCGGCCTGGCGCCAACGATCGGGGGTGACGTTGCCCGCGGCAGTTGCAGCTACCGCACCCTCGCGGCGTTCACTGTTGCAGGCGACGGAGACGAGAGCGGCGATGGCTGCGACAGCATGACCGAGAGCGACGCGGGACGACGGGCGAGCGAGCATGACACGCGATCGAAAGAAGGGACGAATCGGGACGGCGATACGCTACCGGTCGCGTCCCCGATGGGGAAGAAGTGTGCGCGATCGCCGTGCCTTACGAGGGACACGATGCGCCCCGCACCTTGCCGATCCGCACCGGCGTGCTACGATCCTGCGCCGCACCATCGCGCCCTCCCGCCGTCTCCTCGTCTCCCCATGACCGCGTGATCGAACGCCGAGCGTACCGACGCGTCACGTGGCGCCTGATCCCCTTCCTCTTTGCCTGCTACGTCGCCGCGTATCTCGATCGCGTCAACGTCGGCTTTGCGAAGTTGCAGATGCTGGCCGACCTCAGGATGAGCGAGACGGCGTACGGTATTGGCGCCGGGATCTTCTTCATCGGCTACTTCCTGTTCGAAGTACCGAGCAACCTGATCCTGCATCGCACCGGGGCGCGCGTCTGGATTGCTCGCATCATGGTCACCTGGGGACTGCTGTCGGCGGCGACGATGTGGGTGACCAGTGCGTCGGCGTTTTACGCGCTGCGCTTCCTGCTTGGCGTCGCCGAAGCGGGGTTCTTCCCCGGGATCGTCCTGTACCTCACGCAGTGGTACCCGGCGCCGCGGCGCGCCCGCATCATCGCGCTCTTCATGACCGCCGTGGCGGTCTCCGGCGTGATCGGCGGCCCGGTGTCGGGTTGGATCCTGAGCGAGATGGCGGGCAAGAACGGCTGGGCGGGGTGGCAATGGCTCTATCTGCTGGAAGGCATTCCCGCCGTGCTGCTGGGGGTGGCGACGTACTTCTACCTCGACGATTCGATCGCCGGGGCGCGCTGGCTGCCTGACGACGAGAAGGCCGTGCTGCACGCGCATCTGCGCGCCGACCCGCCGGGTGAGGAGCATGTCAGCGTCTTCGCCACGCTGCGCGATGGGCGCGTGATCCTCCTCGCCGCGCTTTACTTCTGCTCCATCCTCGGCCTGTACGGATTGGCCTTCTGGATGCCGCAACTCATTCGCACGTTAGGCGTGGCCGAACCGTGGAAGGTGGGGGCGCTGAGCGCGATCCCGTACGCTGTGGCGACGGTGGCCATGGTGCTGGCCGGGCAGAGTTCCGACCGGCGCGGCGAGCGACGGTGGCACCTGGTGGGGAGCGCCTTGGTGGGAGCGGTTGGATTGTTAGGCGCCGCGTGGTTTCGCACGGAACCGGTGGCAGGGATGATCGCCTTCAGCGTGGCGGCGGCTGGGATCCTCTCGCTTCCGCCACTCTTCTGGACCATCCCCACCACGCTGTTGCGCGGCGTCTCGGCCGCGGCGGGGATCGCGGCGATCAACTCGGTCGGCAATCTGTCGGGCTTCGTGAGTCCGTACATGATCGGCGCGATTACCGATGCCACGGGCGAGGCGACGGTGGGACTCTACGTGCTGGCCGGGAGCCTGGTGCTCTCGGCGGGGCTGTCGATTGTCGCGACCGCCCCGCCGGCGCGGCGCTAGATCGACAGCTGCAACGCGGCCGTGTAGCCGCGCACCACGTCGCCGCGCACGCACCCCGTTTCGACGCGCGCTATGGGGTCGCCGCCGTCCCTGCGATGACTTCGCCCGTCCCCAGCACCAGTGCACGACGTGCTCCCGTCTGTTCGTCGATCCAGACGATCTGCTCGCGCCGGTCGCCCGGCTTGCGCTCAGGCATCGGACCGTAGAAGGCAAGTTGCGAGGCGAGGTCGAGCACCGCCCACGCGGTGTTCATCCCGATAGAGGTCCGCCAGAGGACGCGCCCATCTCTCGTCAGGCGCAGGAGCTCCCACGGTTCCTCCTCCCCAAGTCGCGACTTGGCCAGCACCAGTGAGGAACTGGGGTCGGCGACGTCCCACACCGCGCCGGCAGAACGCACGACGAACCCCGACTGGATGAGCCGTTCCGTCCCCACCGGCTGCACGGCCTCGGGACGAATCTCCGGCGCGCCGCGACCATCGAGCGTGTAGGGAGCGCGATGCAGCGTGCGCGCGACGTTGCCATACGGGCGATCTTCGCCACTCGGCCAGCGTGACAATCCTTCGCGTTCCGATTCGGAGAGCAGCGAGTACCAGAGACCGGTGCGGGTGAGAAACGACTTCTGCATCACCGTGCTTGGCGACGTCGTGTTCCATGAGCGCTGTGGCGCGATGAGATAGTCGAATCGATCCTCGACGCGCGTGGAGTTGTTGGTGGGCGGGAGCGCCGATGGCGCGAGGGTGGCGATCGACGGCGGAGCGCCGTCGATGCGATAGAGTCGCGCGTCACGCCCGCGTGCGACGAGCGCCCCCAGGTTCCCGGCCATGCGATATCCCTTGGCCTCGACGGGGAGCATCTCGCGCGTGGCCAGCGCGGTGGGGACGAGCGTCGACGGCGTCACCTGCAGCGCAAGGTTTGGCAGGTGATACCCTTCCAGCGAATCGCGCCAGACCCACAGCAGGTCGCCCGCCACCCCCAGAATCGCGGGCGCCTCGTCCTCCTGAAAGTCCTTGAGATCGCCGAGCCGTTGCACCTGCACGATCTCCCCCGATGGCACGCGCCGCACCACCAGCTCGAATCGCGAGTACCGATCGAAGTAGAAGGATCGCGAGCGACCGGCTATCGACCGGGCGCGCGCGCGTTCTTCCAAGGTGACGTACACCAGCAACGGCGCTTCCTTGGTCCCGGCACGCCACAGGTCACCAGACAGCCGCGGAGGGGTGTCCTGAAAGTCCCGCACGCGACCGAAGGCGATGCCGAGCAACACCAACCCTACCGCGCAGGCCGCGACAACGATCCAGGGGAGCCGATACGAACGAATGGTGGATGGATCGGTCTGCACGACGGCGGTGGCGGCGAGGGGGAGTCGCGACGCGACGGCGCGCCACAGGGGTGTGGCGCCGAAAGCAATTACGCGTGCGCGTCGCTACGGCGCCAGCCGCACCATCTGGTCGAAGGCCGGATCGGTCTTTCCACCAACGGCGCGCTGCGCCACGTACTCGCCGAGCACGGGGCCATGCTTGAACGCGTGCCCGGAGCCGCCACCGGCAATCAGCGCGTTCTCCCACGACGGGTGCCAATCGATGATGAAGTGCTCGTCGGCCGTATTCTCCAACTGGCACATGCGCGTCTCGGTGATGGGCTGGTCCTTGAGCGCGGGGAAGCGCCTGGCGAGATACGCACGCGCGCGTCGCACCTCATGCGGCGTGACGATGCGCTCGTCGGTATCGGGATCAAAGGTCACCGGCCCCGTCGTGGGGCAGACCTTCACGCCGCGCCCATCCAGCGAGGGAAAGCCGTAATAGCCGTCCTCGGAGAAGTTGGGCATGTGAGGCACCGAGAAACGCGTGTCGCCAGCCGGCGTTCCGAAGTAGAAGACCTCACGCCCCGGCACCTTGATGCGCGGGCCAAGCAGTTGCGGAAAGAGCTTGGGGAGCCACGGCCCGCACGCAAAGACGAAGCGATCGGCGGCGATCCGCTCGCCGCCGGCCGTCTCGATATCGACCAGGCGTCGCCCATCGGCACGCCCCGGTTTGGCGCGCTGCACGAGCAGCGTGCCGCCCTTGCGCACGAAGGCATTGCCAGCCGCGATGATCGATTGCTTCGCGCGCAGCACTGCCGCCGTCGGCTCGAGCAATCCCACCGACATGCCGTCGACGTTGATCTGCGGCCAGCGGCGCCGCATCTCGTCGCTCGTGAGCGCCTCGATGGGGACGCCAAGCCGACCGAGCATCGCGTGCGTGGCGCGCAACGACGGCGTCCACTCCGGTGCGAGCTCCAGCCGCCCGGTCTCCACCATCAACGAGACGCCAAACTCTGCCTCACGCGCGCGCCAGGCGGCGAAGGCCCGTTGCGCCATCTTCGCGTACAGCTCGCGATCGCCATAGCCCACGCGCAGCTGCCGCGTTTCGTCGCCGGAAGTCGCGCGCGAATTCCCTGGACCATAGGCATCGAGCAGCGTCACCTTGTGCCCCTGCTCCAGCAGGTGCAACGCCGTCCAGACACCGAAGATCCCCGCACCGACGACCACCACCGCGGGACGCTGCCCGGTCTCGATCATCGGCGCTCCTTCCAACGCGCTGGGGATGAGTGACGAGAGCGCGCTGGCGCCAAGCGGGACGGAGGTGGCCTGCAGAAATGTGCGGCGGTCCACGGGGATGCTCGCCTCGGAGGCTGGGAGACGCTCGGTGCGGTCGGTGCGGTGCACGAGCGCAACAGACTCGCTCAACCTACGCGCGACGTCGTGCTCCGTAAGGGCGACGTCGGGGCGAGGTCGGGGCGAGGAGCGTGCGTCCCTGATGACGGCCGATCGCGCTGACGCGTTGCCGTGCGCGTGCGATCCCTGCACGTTTGTGCGCTCACGACGATCACCCCTCAGGACCGCACCGCCTCCATCCCGCCGCCCGGCGACGAGCCCCATGTCCGATACTTCTCCCGTGCACATCCCTGACTTCACGCCCGGCCGCGAACTCGGCAGCTCGCGGTGGCTTACCGTCACGCAGGAGATGATCAGCTCCTTTGGCGAGGCCACGCGCGATCTCGACCCCATGCACGTCGATCCAGCATGGGCGGCGCAGGGGCCGTTCGGCGGAACGATCGCCTTCGGCTTCCTCACCGTCTCGCTGCTCACGCACTTCGTGCACGACGTGCTCGGCACCGACCCGCAGCGGCACGATCCCGCACACGGCTACTACCTCAACTACGGCTTCGACCGGCTGCGGCTCGTCTCGCCGGTGCCGGTGGGATCGCGCATCCGCGGAACATTTCGTGTCGGCGATGTACGCCCCGACGCCAAGAACCGCAGCATCCTCAAGTGGCTGGTGACGGTCGACATCGAAGGGAGCGAACGACCGGCGCTCATCGCCGAGTGGCTCACGGTCTGGGTCCCCCCCGAGCAGGGATGAGCGCGGGCGCGCAGATGCTCACGGCGTCGCCCCCGCGGTTTCCCCGCGTCAGCGACTTCGTGGCGTGGTTCGCCGAACGAACGCCTAACGCCGAAGCGGCGGTGTGTGGCGACGACCGCCTGACGTATGCGGCGCTCCATGCGCGGGTGGAGGCTACCGCACGCGCCCTGCTCGCCGCGGGCATTGGCAAGGGCGATCGCGTGGCCACGCTCTCCCCTCCCAACATCGACTTCTGGGTCACCTTCCTCGCGTCCGTCTCGATCGGCGCCATCTGGCTTGGGCTCAATCCGCGCTATCGCACGGAGGAGCTGAAGTACCTGGTGAACGACGCCGAGCCCTCGCTGCTCTTCGCGCGCACTGCACTCGGCGAGCGCCGCTACGACGACGAGATTGCCGCCATGCGCGACGCCGCGCCGTCGATCGCGCGCGTCATCAGCCTGGACGAGTGGTCTCCCGGCGCTGGGCGCGAATCGATGTCGTCGTTTGCCGCCAGCGGGAGCGCTGTGCCTGACGAGTCATTGGCCACGGCGCGCGCCCGGTGCGGCGGGCGCGAGGCGTGCCTGCTCGTCTATACCTCAGGGTCGACCGGACGCCCCAAGGGGGCACTCCTGCATCATGAAGGGATCGTCGCCTTTGCGCTCGGGCAGAACCGGGCGTGGCCGCTCGAGCGCCAGCGCTTCCTCAACTACCTCCCGATCAACCATGTCGGCTGCGTGATCGACGTATCGGTCCCGACGCTTGCGGCTGGCGGATGCCTGGTCTTCATGGAGCAGTTCACCCCCGAGGGCGCACTGGAGCTGACCGTGCGCGAGCGCGTGAACTGCCTGGGCTCGGTCCCGACCGTGTTCCAGATGCAGCTCGCCCTCCCGAACTTCGCGTCCTACGACCTCTCGGGCATCGAGCTGATCATCTGGGAAGGGGCCGCCATGCCGGTGGACGTCATCGAACGCCTGCGCGCGATCTGTCCTCGGCTGGCGACCAACTACGGGATGACGGAGACGACCAGCGCCATCACCATCGTGCATCCCACCGACGACCTCGACGTCCTGGCCAACACCGTGGGACACGCGTTCGAAGGGGTGGAGATTCGCCTCGTGGGAGCCGACGGCAGCGTCGTTGCCCCTGGCGCCCCGGGCGAGGTGCAGGTGCGGTCGATCTACAACCTGCTGGGCTACTGGCGCCGCCCCGAGGCGACGGCCGAGGCGTTCACCGCCGATGGCTGGTTTCGCACCGGCGACGTGGCCGAGCAGCGCGCCGACGGGCGCTATCGCCTGGTGGGGCGGCTCAAGGAGATGTACAAGTCCGGCGGATACAACGTGTATCCACGGGAAATCGAGGACGTGATCCACTCGCACCCCGACGTGATCATGGCGGCGGTGGTCAGTCGCCCCGACCCGCTCTGGGATGAGGTCGGCGTCGCCTATGTCGTGGCCCGCCCCGAAATGACGGCAAGTGCGCTCGAGCAGTATTGCCGCGAGCGGCTCGCCAACTACAAGCTTCCCAAGGCATTCGTCCTGTGCGACGAACTCCCGTTGCTCCCCATCGGCAAGGTGGACAAGGTCGCGCTCAAGCGGCGGGCGATGGGAAGCTGACGTCGCCATTCTGGATGCTCGCGCAGGTGCTGTGCTCACACTTCTCATCTCACGCATGATGCTCGCTCGCCCCACGCTCTTCGCCGCCATCACTGTCGCGCTCTCGGGTCTGGCACCCATTGCATCTGCCGGTGCCCAGGGCGGTGACCTGCAAGCGTACGTCACGCGCGAACTCAACGGGCTGCAGGCGAAGAGTTCGATCTTCGCCAAGCATCTCCCCTCGGGCAAGTCGGTCGAACTGCGCGCCGACGTTCCGATGAACACGCTGAGCGTGATCAAGATCCCGGTGATGATCCTCGCCTTTCGCGACGCCGAGGCGGGAAAGCTCAAGCTCGCGGAGCGCTACACCATTCGACTCGAGGACCTGCGCCGCGGGAGCGGGCTGCTACAGACGTTTGACGTGGGCTTGAGCCCCACGTATCGCGACCTCATCGAACAGATGATCATCACCAGCGACAACACGGCGACGGATATCATGATCCGCACCGTGGGGCTGGCTCGGGTCAACGCGATGCTGGCCGAACTGGGCTTTCGCGAGACGCGACTCAACCGCACCACCGGCGACCTCTTTCGCGAGGTCTGGATTCGCGCCGACGCCAAGAACGCGTCGATGTCCGACCGCGAAGTCTACGAGCGCGGCTTCCCCGGTGACGCCGAGTCGTCCAAGCGGAGCTTCGCGCTGGAAGGGGATTCCACGCGCTGGCTCGGGCGCACCACGGCGCGCGAGATGGCGACGATGCTCGAAGGGATCCTCAACGCGAAGTACGCGTCCAAGCTGTCGAGCGAGGTCATGCTCGGGATGCTGCGCCGGCAGTTCTACGCGTCACGCCTGCCGCAGCGCATCCAGTATCGCGCCTCGGTGGCGCACAAGACCGGCGATTGGCCGCCGATCGCGGGCAACGACGTGGGGATCATCTTCTATCCCGGCGGTCCGTCGATCGTGAGCGTCTTCACGAACCAGAACACCGGCGACTTCTTCGAGTTGGAAGGGACGCTGGGGCGCATCGCGGAACGGGTGATCATCACCTGGAAGTAGCGCGCAGTGCGAGCGGCGGCGTGCGGCGTCCAATCGCCGTTCGTGCGTCGGTACGTGGACGACTCCGCGTGTCGCTACGACGGCTGTACGCTGCGTCCGAAGTCGATGCGGATGACGGAGCAGATGGGATCGGGGGCGCGCTCCGGGAGGGTGAGCACGATGCCATCGTCGCTCTCGGCCGTGGCAATCGCGACCCCCTGATCGGCGAGGAGCCAGGCCCGGCGCGGGGTCTGGTAGAGCCCCGGGAGCACCAGTTCTCCCGGCTGCCACCGCTCGACGAAGACGTTGATGTAGCGCCCCTGGGTGGTGGTGCGACACGCCGGCGAATCGACCAACGATGCAGTGCTGCCATGGATCGCGTCACCGTTGTCGGCCATCCACTTCCCCATCGCCGCCAGTCCATCGACGCTGGGCTGCGGCACTCGGCCGTCGCCCATGGGGCCGATGTTGAGGAGGAGGTTCCCGCCTTTGCTCGCCGTCTCCACCAGCAAGCCGATGAGCCGCGCCGGGGTCTTCCAGTTGTTGTCGTCCTTGGCGTAGCCCCAGTTGTCGTTCATCGTCATGCACGACTCCCAATCCTGTCCGGGGAGTCCGCGCGCGGGGACCTCCAACTCCGGCGTGCTGTAGTCGCCTACGTTCCCGTCGCCCCGCGTGCGATCATCGCCGCCGGGCGCCGCCACGTCGACGCGATTGTTGATGATGACGTTGGGCTGGAGCGAGCGACACAGCGCGACGGTCTCCTTCGCCAGCGCGTGGTTCCACGTCTTTTCCCACTGCCCATCGAACCAGAGGACGCTCACCTCGCCGTATTGCGTGAGCAGCTCGCGGAGTTGCGCGTGCATGAAGCGCACATATCGCGCGAAGTCCGCGCCGGTCGCATCGCGTGTCTCCCAGTCGCGGCGCGGCAGATAGTCGGGGTGATACCAGTCCATGATGGAGTAGTACCAGCCGAGCTTGAGTCCGTGACGCTGGCAGGCCTCGGCGAACTGCCGCATGATGTCGCGCTTGTACGGCGTGGCCATCACATCGTAGTCGCTCGCCGCCGATGGCCAGAGCGAGAAGCCTTCGTGATGCTTGGTGGTCACGACGACGTACTTCTGGCCGGCCGCCTTGGCCAGACGCACGATCACGTCGACGTCGAGCGCGGTGGGATTCCACGTCTCGGCCAGGCGGATGTACTCCTCGTGCGGGATCTTCGCATTGTTGCGCATCCATTCGTGCGACCCGACGAACTTCCCGTTCCACTCGCCTCCGGGGCCGGAGTAGAGCCCGAGGTGGACAAACATCCCGAAGCGTGCGTCGCGCCACCACTGCATGCGGTCGGCCGACGCGTGGGCCCTCGTGTCGTCAGGGGCAAGCGATCGGGCGACGCGGTCCCACGGCGCGCGCAGGGCGTGGCCGGCCAATCCGGCGGCGCCCAGCGCGAGAAAGTCCCGTCGATCCATCGGCGTCACGAGCGCCTCACTGCACCGGTGCGCGATGCTTCTCGAACCAGCCGGCGAGCGTGGTGAGCTTGGCAGCGGCGTGGCTCGGGTAGCGACGAATGCCGTGCGGCTCCCCGGGGACGCGCACCAGCACCGACTCCACGCCGTTCATCTTGAGCGCCTTGTAGTATTGCTCGCTCTCCGACATCGGCGTACGGAAGTCCTCCTCGCCCGTCATGATCAGCGTCGGCGTCTTCACGTTCTTCACGACGCTCAACAGCGAGCGCTTGTCGTAGTTGTCCTTGTGGTCCCACGGCATTCCGGGGAACCAGTTCTTCACCGAGAGCGGGGCCATGTCGGCGGTGAGGGAGAACGACTCCCAGTTGATCACCGGGTAGAACGCCAGCGCCGCGCGGAAGCGATCGGTGTGGCCGATCATCCAGGCCGTCAGCACGCCGCCGCCGCTCCCGCCCGTGACAAAGAGGTTCTTCTCGTCGACGTACCCCTTGGCGATCACCGCATCGACGCCGGAGTTGAGGTCGAAGAAGTCGTCACCCGGATAGGCGTGATGAATCAGGTTGCCGAACTCCTCGCCGTAGCTCGTGCTTCCGCGCGGGTTGGTGTACAGCACGACGAACCCGTTCGCCGCCATGATCTGCTTCTCTTCGTCGAAGCGATCGCCGTAGTTGGCAAACGGGCCGCCATGGATCTCGAGGATGAGCGGGTACTTCTTCTTCGCGTCAAAGCCCGGCGGCTTGATGATCCACCCCTGGATCTTGCGCT
>CAZLLP010000101.1:0-21458 GCA_964560345.1 uncultured Gemmatimonadaceae bacterium | reverse complement strand
GATCGACGAACCGCTGCCGCCGAAGGCCGACGCTCCGACCGAAGCGCCTGCGGTCGCGTTGTCAACCGCGCCGACGTTCGTAAGGACGACGACGCCGGTGGATGAGTTATACGCGGTTGCGACTTGGTAGCGGCCGCCGCCGACGATGTAGACCGGCTGGCCAACCGTCATCCACGGAGCGGGCTTGACCTCTACCGACACGGTCGCACTGCTCGCTGGCTGCGTGAAGGCCTTCGTCGTCTCCGTGTACAGGTCGGTCTGGCTGAACCAGTAGTAGGTGGCGAGCGTGCCGCCGGCGGCCGGCGACGGAAGGCCGGTGAAGTGCGTCTTCTTGCGCCCCGCCTGCTCCACGTTGAAGCGCGCGAGTCGGATCACCGCGCACATCGTGAACATGAAGCAGAAGATCCAGTCCCACCCCGCCTGGTTGAAGACGGCGAAGTAGATGATCATCGTCGGCGCGAGGCCGAACGAAATCGCATCGACGAGGGAGTCGAGTTCCTCGCCGAATCGACTCCCGCTGTTGGTCGCACGCGCCACGCGCCCATCGAGCGCATCGGCGACGCCACCAAAGACGATGTACGACACGGCCTGCGAGAAGTCGCCGCGCGAGGCCGCCACGATCGCGAAGACGCCGAAGAACAGGTTCGCGAGTGTGAACCCGTTCGGAAGCAGCACTACTGCGCGTCGAGGTTGCGGGCGTCGCACGCTTACCGCCCCCCGAGGGTGGCGAGCAACGTCGTTCCGGCAAAGGTTGTCTCACCCACCTTCACGTTGGCCTTGGCCGACGTGGGGAGAAAGACGTCGACGCGCGAGCCGAAGCGGATGATGCCCAGGCGCTCGCCCTGTTCCACGGTTTCGCCTTCGCGGCTGTAGGTCACGATGCGGCGCGCGATGAGGCCGGCGATCTGGCGCACGAGAATGCGGGTCCCGTTGTGATCAAGCCCCACCGACATCTGCTCGTTTTCGAGCGACGACTTCTCGACCGCGGCGTTGAGGAACTTGCCGGGGTTGTAGTGCACGTACTTCACGGTGCCGGAGACCGGATAGCGGTTCACATGCACGTTGAAGACGTTCATGAAGATCGAGATGCGCAGCGCGCGGCCGTGCAGGAAGGCCGGCTCGTCGACCTCGGTGATCATCACCACGCGTCCATCGGCGGGGGAGATGACGAGATCCTGCCCGCGCTCACCGGTGCGCTCGGGATCGCGGAAGAAGTATGCGACCCACAGGGCGAGGATGGTGAGCACGAACGCGAGCAGCCAGAACGGCCACGAGCGGCGTCCGAGTGCCACGGCGTAGCCGGCGACGGCCAGCGCCGCCGCGATGAGCATGAAGGGATACCCTTCGCGGGCAAAGTTCACTTGAGCCTGGTCACGTCGAGAGGGGCGCCGGTGATGCGGCGGAAGGCGTCGAGGTAGCGCGCGCTGGTGGCGGCGACGACTTCCTCGGGGAGATACGGCGGCGGGGAGTCGCCGTTCCAGCGCCCCGCCTTTCGCTCGCCGTCGAGATAGTCGCGCAGCGGCTGCTTGTCGTAACTAGGCTGCGCGCGTCCCGGCGTGTACTGGTCGGCGGGCCAGAAACGCGAGCTGTCGGGGGTGAGCACTTCGTCGATGAGGATCGTCTTCCCGCCCGCGCGACCGAACTCGAACTTGGTATCGGCGATGATGATCCCGCGCGCCTCCGCGGTTCGGGCCGCGAAGTCGTACACGGCACGCGACAGGCGCTCGAGTTCGGCCGCTTCCTTCTTGCCGATGATCGACGCCATGCGCTTGATGGTGATGTTCTCGTCGTGCCCACTTTCGGCCTTTGTGGCGGGCGAGAAGATCGCCGGTTCGAGTCGTGCGCTCTCCAGCAGCCCGGCGGGGAGCTTCTCGCCGGCGAGCGTCCCGGTCTCCTGATACTCCTTCCACGCCGAGCCGGCGAGGAAGCCACGCATCACGCATTCGATCGGGAAGACATCGGTGCGGCGCGAGACCATGATGCGGCCGCGCAGGATTTCACGGTGCGGCACCAGCGCCGGGTACTCATGCACGATCGGATCGACGTCGGTGCTGAGCATGTGGTGCGGAACGATCGGCTCGAGCTGCTTGAGCCACCACGCCGTCAGCTGCGTGAGGACGATGCCCTTGAACGGCACCGTCTCGCGCATGATCACGTCGAACGCCGAGACACGGTCGGTGGCGACGATCAGCAGGCGATCATCGGTGAGCTCGTACACGTCCCGCACCTTGCCGCGCCGGTGCGGCGGGAGGGGGAGCGTGGTGGTGGCGATGACAGCGCCGATCATACGCGGACTTCCTCCCGGGTGGTGGGTGCGGCGCTCGCCGCCAGCAGCGGATCGACGACTTCGCCCAGGAAGTCATCGACCTGCTGCGGTGCGCGTCCCACGAAGCGCGACGCGTCGAGGGCGGCACGGATGTCGTCGAGGGGGACGCCGAACTCGGCGTCGCTCGCCAAGCGGTCGAGCATATCGTTGGGTACGCCCTCGTCCTTCATGGCGCGCGCGGCGGCGATGCTGTGACGGCGAATCACCTCGTGCGCGTCCTGCCGGCTGCTCCCGGCGCGCACGGCGCGCACGATGAGTTCCTCGGTGGCCATGAACGGCAGTTCATCGCGCACGCGGGCGGCGATACGCGCGGGATGCACCTCCAGTCCGCCGGTGACGTTCGTCAGCAGCACGAGGATCGCGTCGGTGGCGAGGAAGCTCTCGGGGATGACGAGTCGGCGGTTGGCCGAGTCGTCGAGCGTGCGCTCGAAGTACTGCACGCTGTGGGTCTGGTTGGCGTTCGGCTCGAGCGAGGCGACGAAGCGCGCCAGCGAGTTGATGCGCTCGCAGCGCATCGGGTTGCGCTTATAGGCCATCGCCGACGACCCGATCTGCTCCTTCTCGAACGGTTCCTCGATTTCGCCAAACGCCTGCAGCATGCGCAGGTCCGACGCGAACTTGGCGGCGCTCGCGGCGATCCCGGCCACGACGCCCAACACCTGCGCGTCAATCTTGCGCGTGTAGGTCTGCCCGCTGACCGGGATCGAGGCGGGGAAGTCCATGGCGGCGCAGACGCGGCGATCGAGTTCGCGCACCTTGGCGTGGTCGCCGCCAAAGATCTCGAGGAACGACGCCTGCGTGCCGGTGGTCCCCTTCACACCGCGGAAGGGGAGGGTAGCCACGCGATGATCGAGGTCGGCCAGGTCGAGGACGAGATCCTGTATCCAGAGCGCGGCGCGCTTGCCCACGGTGGTGAGCTGCGCCGGCTGCAAGTGCGTGTAGCCTAACGTCGGCTCACCGCGCCACGTGCGGGCGAACGTGGCCAGCTCGCGAATGGCGTCAACGACCTTGGCGCGCAGGAGGCCCAGCCCCTCGCGCATCAGGATCAACTCGGCGTTGTCGGTGACGTAGCACGACGTGGCGCCGTAGTGGATGAAGCCGCGCGCCGCCGGGGCCACGTCGCCAAAGGCGTGCACGTGCGCCATGACGTCGTGGCGGAAGCGCTTCTCGTAGCCGGCGACCGCGGCAAAGTCGATGTCATCGAGGTGCGCACGCATCTGCGTGAGCGCCTCATCGGGAATGGGCACACCTAACGACTGCTCGGCCTCGGCCAGCGCCAGCCAGAGGCGGCGCCAGAGCCCGTGGCGCCGCTGCGGCGACCAGAGCGCGAGCATGTCCCGGGATGCGTAGCGCTCCGCGAGCGGTGTGGAGTACTGCGCGTGCGAACTCACTGGATCACGAAGTCCGTAGTGTAGAAGTAGCCGCGGCGCTCGAAGACCAGGCGGATCCCGGAGCGTCCGCCGTAGGCATCGATGGCCCGCGAGACGTCGGCGGCCTGCTCGATGGGGGTGCGGTTGATCTGGACGATCAGGTCGCCCTCCTGCAGCCCGATCTCGTTCTGGATGCGATCGGTCGTGCGCACGACGAGCGCGCCCTTGGTGCTGCGCAGCCCGCGCTCGGCGCGAATGGACGGCGTGAGCGACACGAGTTCGAGTTCGCGCAGCACCGTCACGCGTGGGGCACTGACCTCGGGGAGGTCGGCGACGGTGACATTGACTTGCAGTTCACGTCCGCCACGGCGCACCACCAGCGGGATCGATTCGCCCACGCGCAGGTCGAGGCGTTCGGCTTCCCAGTCGAAGACGTTGCGCAACGGGCGACCGCGCGAGCGCAGGATCTGGTCGCCCGGCTGCAGCCCAGCCCGTGCAGCTGGCGAGCCCGGAATCACCGATTGAACGATGACCCCTGCGGTGACGATGTCGCGCGGATTGTCGCTGGTGGAGCCGCGCAGCTTCTCGCCGATCCACGGCCGGCGCACGCTGCCATGATCGAGGATGTCGTCGACGATGCGGCGCGCGCGGTTGATCGGGATCGCGAAGCCCAACCCGATCGAACCGCCACTCGGCGTGTAGATCGACGTGTTCACGCCGATCACTTCGCCCATGGCGTTCACCAGCGGCCCACCGGAGTTGCCGGGGTTGATCGACGCATCGGTCTGGATCATCCCGACATAAACGCCGTTCCCCTCGCTGCGCCCCAGCAGGTTGCGGCCGGTGGCGCTGACGACGCCGGCGGTGACGCTCGGCTCACTGTTGCCGATCACGAAGCCGAACGGATTGCCGATGGCGATGGCCCACTCGCCGATCAAGAGCTGGTCGGAGGTGCCTAACGTGGCGACGGGGAGTGCCTTGGCATTGATGCGGATGACGGCGAGGTCGTTGGCCTCGTCCATCCCCACGAGTGTGGCGGCATATGTTGCGCCGTCGCGCAGCATCACCGAGATGCGGCTGGCGCCGGCAATGACGTGGGCGTTGGTGACGATCACCCCGTCGGGGCGGATGATGAAGCCGGAGCCGAGCCCCGGTTGCACCTGCTGTCCCGATCGCCCGCCGAAGAATTGCTCGAAGACGTCGACGGGGACGCGCTCGACCGTCTCGGTCTGGACGGTGACGACGGCGGGGGCGACGCGGGCGACGGCATCGGTGATGGCGGTGCGACGCGAGGCGCTGATCTGCTGATTGGCGGCGGCGACCTGCGCGGGAGCGGCGATGGCGGCCGGCGTGGATGCGGGGGCGCCGCCCTCACAGGCGGAGCCGAGGGCGATGGCCAGGGCGGCGAAGGTGTCGCGAAGGCTCATGGCGTGTCGAGGTACAGCGCGCTCGGGTAGGTCACGCGCTCGAGGAAGAGCGCGTGCGATGGAGCGGGAGCCGAGACGCGGTCGTTGGTCGTGTCGGCAAGGAGGTCGGCGAGATCCGACGCGGGGCGTTTGTGCGTGGCGATATCGACGATCGTCGCCACGAGGAAACGTACCATGTGGTGCAGAAAGCGATTCGCCTCGATGTGAAACGTGAGGCCACCCGGGCGGTCGCTCCAGCAGGCGTCGGTCACGATGCAGCGATGATGATCGTGGTCAGGGGCGGTTCCGCGAACAGCGAAGGCGAGGAAACAGTGATCGCCCACGATCTCCCTGGCAGCGGCGTCGAGTAAGCCGCGGTCGAGCGGGTGTCGCATTGCCCATTCGGTGCGCCGTCGGAACGGTGAATGTGCATCCTCATCCGTCCCCACAAAGTACGCGTACCGCCGGGCCATGGCGCTGTGCCGTGCATGGAATTCGGGGCGCATCTCATGCGCCGCCGCTACCCACACGTCGTTGGGGAGGAGTGCGTTCATGGCGCGGCGCAACGCAGGCGCGCTCCACTTGTCCGGCACTCGTACGCCGACCGCCTGCCCGCGCGCGTGGACGCCCGCGTCGGTACGACCGGCCCCCTGGGCCACGATTCGACTACCGCACAACCTGGCGAGCACCCGTTCCACTTCACCCTGGACGGTTCGCGTCGCGGGCTGGACTTGCCACCCGGAAAAGGCGCTTCCGTCGTAGTGCAGCACAAGCTGCAGGGTGCGCACCGACATCGCGGCGAAACTTAGCCCCGACACCCCCCAAGTCAAGCAAACGCGCGACCACTCTGCCGAGTGATCCAACCGATTGACTTCGCTCGTTCTACGGGATCACTTTGCTCCTCCGCGCGGCCTCGGATCGAGGGAGCGGCGTACCCCCCCTACATGTCGATCAAAAGCCTACCTTCGCTCGCGCACGCGCTGAGTGTCGCCCCCGACCTGGATGCGGCCCTCGTCGCCCTCGGTGAGGCGCTCGCAGAGTCCGATCGGTCGGCCATCGTCTCCGTGTTTCGGTACGACGGGCGTCGCGACATGCTCCGCGTGCGCATGAGGCCGGTGAACGAACGGGTGGTCCGCGCCACGGTCGACACCACCATCGACCACCTGCCGCCAGCGGCTCGCGCCATGGTCGCCAACGGCGGCCAGTTCGTCGACCTGGGAGACCGCTCGGTGGAATACGCGCGCCTCCTGGGGCTCACCCCGTTTGCCGACGGCGGCATCCTCTCCTGGCGGGGCCTAACGAGGGACGGCGTGCTGGCGGGGCTGTTCGGGCTCGACGAGCAGCGGCGCATGTTCGGGACGCGCACCAGCGAACGGTTTGCCCCGTCGGTGGCGTTGTTCGAGCTGGCCTATGCACGCTATGGCGAACGCGAAGCGCGCGACGAAGCCGTGCGCACGCTCGAAGACGTCACCCAGCGCGTGCACGGCGAGTACATCCGCAAGCTCGGCGCGTTCGAGGCGGAACTTGGGAAGGCGCGTGGTGCGGTGTCGCAGGTCAATGCCGCCGACGCCGAACGCCTCCTGCATCTCGAGCGCGACATCGCTGCGGCGCAAGAAGAAGGGCGTCGTGCGGTGCGCAAGTCGTCGTCGCTCGAGCAACAGCTCACCGCCGCCGTGGCCCAGCTCGAACAAGCGCACATCGAGCTGCATCGCCGGAACGAGTCGCTGCGCCAGAAGACGCGTACGCTCTATCTCATCGAGCGTTCGCTGCGCATCGACAACACCACCAAGGACGATCCGCGCGGCCTGGTGGACGGGCTGCTCGCGCTGGTGGGCGACGACATGCAGGCGCAGCGCTGCTCGCTCATGCTGCGTGCCCCGGAGCCGGACACGCTCTATCTCGCCGCTGCCCGCGGACTCGCCCCCAACATCGTCCTTGGCCAGCGCATTCCCAACGGCAAGGGCGTCGCCGGGATCGTGGCGATGTCGCGCGAACCGCTCCTCGTGCAGGACGCGGCCGAGGCCGACCGCCATCCGCTGCTGCGCGACCAGTACCTCACCACCGGGTCGTTCATCTCGTTTCCGCTCATCTATTGCGATGAGCTGATCGGCGTGGTGAACCTCACCAATCGCGCCAAGCGCGGGGTGTTCGTCGAGGAAGACGTGGAGCGCGTGTCGCTGCTGGCGCTGGTCATCGCCCTCATCGCGGCCAACGCCCGACTCCCGGAGCGGCTGCTGGGGGAGATCGGTGGCGAGTAATCCGCTGCAGCAGGCGATCCGTCGCCTGGCGTTTGGGGAATCGCTCGAGGCCTCCGGCGCGGCGGAGGCGTTCGGCGTGATCATGCGGGGCGAAGCGACGCCGGCGCAGGTGGCGGCGCTGCTCATGGCGTTGCGGGTGAAAGGCGAGACGGTCGACGAAGTGGCCGGCGCCGCGACCGCGCTGCGCGACGCCATGGTGCGACTTGCCGCCGATCGCCCCGACGACCTGGTCGACACGTGCGGCACCGGTGGCGGGACGATCACCACCTTCAACATCTCGACCGCGGCCGGGCTGCTCGCGGCCGGTCTGGGTGTGCGCGTGGCGAAGCACGGCAATCGCTCGTTCACCTCGCAGTGCGGGAGCGCGGATGTGCTCGAAGCGCTCGGCGTTCCGCTCGACGCGGCGCCGCCGGTGATGGAGCGGGCGCTGCGCGAGGCGGGGATCGTCTTCATGTTCGCCCCCAGTATGCACCCGGCCATGCGCCACGTCGGACCGGTGCGCCGCGAGCTGGCTGTGCCGACCGTCATGAACATCGTGGGTCCGCTGGCCAACCCGGCGCTCGCCGGTCGTCAGGTACTCGGCGTCGCCGAATCGCGGCGCATGCCGCTGCTCGCCGGCGCGCTGGCGGCGCTGGGCACGCGACACGCGCTCATCGTGCACGGTGAGCCGGGGATGGATGAGCTCTCGCCGTTGGGACCGACCCGCGTGCTCGAGGTGCGCGGTGGCGAGACCCGCGAGTGGACGGTGGAGCCGGGCGATTACGGCCTCGGACCGTTCTCGCCAGACGATCTGGCCGGCGGAAGTCCAGCGGACAACGCGCGCATCGTTCGCGAGGTGTTGGGCGGGACAGGGAATGCCGCTGCGACTGCCGCTGTCGTCCTGAATGCCGCGGCCGCGCTCCTGGTCGCCGGGCGCGTCGATGACTTCGGGGCGGGGGTCGAGGTCGCGAGGCAGGGCATATCCGATGGGGTTGGACTGGCGGCGCTCGAGCGACTGCGACAGGCTTACGCACCATCGGCGGCGTAGCGGTTCGCTGTGCCGGAGACGCGAAACGGGGCGCTCGTGCATCGAGCGCCCCGTTTGTTTCTTCGAAGACCGCGTGCTAGTAGCGGCGGATGACGCCGACCACGATGCCCTGGATGGCGATGTCGTTTTCGTGGACGTACATCGGCGTGAGCGTCTCGTTGGCCGGCTGCAGCCGAATGCGACCGTCGCGCTCGCGATAGAACTTCTTGCACGTCGCGCCGCTGTTGTTGTTGCTGTTGACGAGGGCGATGACCATCTCGCCGTTGTCGGCGCTGCGGCGTTCGTTGACGATGACGAAGTCGCCGTCGCGAATCTGCTCGTCGATCATCGAGTTGCCGCGCACCTTGAGGACGTAGTGATTCCCGTTGCGGGAGACCAGTTCCTGCGGCACGGCCATCGATTCGTTATGCGTGTATGCCTCGATCGGCATGCCGGCGGCGACCGTCCCGAGGAGCGGAAGATCGATGGCGCGGGCGAACATGTCGGACGGGAGGATCTCGATGGCCCGACTCTCGTTGTAGCTGCGCCTGATGTAGCCCTTTCGCTCGAGGTTGGTCAGGTGCTCATGGACCGTGGCCAGCGAGTTATAGTTGAAGTGCGCCGCGATCTCCTCGAAGCTTGGGGCATAGCCCCGATCGTCAGCGTACTCCTGCAGGTACGTCAGGATCTCACGTTGCCGTTTTGTCAGCGGCATGGGCTGGCTCCCTAGCGAAGGTGCGTCGAGGGGGCGCCCGCTCGTGGCGACGGTCCCCGAACAACTGCCGAAGAAACACTAGCCGAACAAGCCCCGAAGTGCAAGAGAATTTCCGCTGGTCTCCTCCCGGCGGCCCGTTGGGCCGTCTCACAACGGCTGCCGAACGGCGTGCCGAACCGCTCCGGCGTGCACTCACCGAGCTGCGCGCCCGTGCGCGTGACGCCGCCCCCGCCGTTCCCTTTGCCGCTGCGCTTCGCGCCGGTGAGACGGTCGCCGTCATCGCCGAGATCAAGCGCCGATCGCCGTCGAAGGGGGCGATCAACGAGGGAATCCGGGCAGGGGATCGCGCCGCGCTCTACGCCGACGCGGGGGCGCGCGCGTTGTCGGTCCTCACTGAGCCTTCGGAGTTTGGCGGCGCCACCGACGATCTCGTGGACGTCGCAGGGCGCGTCTCCATCCCGCTGCTCAAGAAGGACTTCCACGTGGACGAGGCGCAGGTGTGGGAGGCGCGGGCGCTGGGGGCCTCGGCCATCCTGTTCATCGCGCGCGCACTGTCTCCCGACCGGCTGCCGGCACTGGTCGATGCGGCGTTCGAGGCGGGGCTGGAGCCGCTGGTCGAGATTCGGTCGGAAGACGAACTGGCGCGTGCGCTGGCGACGCCGGCGCAGGTCATCGGGGTGAACGCGCGCGACCTGGAGACCCTGGTCATCGAACCGTGGGTGACCGAGCGTGTGCTCCCCGCCATCCCGGCCGATCGCGTGCGGGTGGCCGAGAGCGGGATGACGACGAGCGACGATGTGCGGCGCGCGGTGGCGCTGGGAGCGCATGCAGTGCTGGTGGGATCGTCGCTGTCGGCGTCGGAGGACCCGTCAGCTGCACTGCAGGCGCTGGCGTCGGTGGTGCGAGGGGCGGATGGCCGTTGAGTTCAAGGTCTGCGGTCTCACGCGCGCGACGGATGCCCAGCTCGCGGCCACGTTAGGCGCGGCGTACCTCGGCTTCATCTTTGCCGCGAGCCCGCGGCAGCTGACGGTGAAGCAGGCGGGGCTCGTGATGCGCGCGTTGGACGAGACGGAGTTTGCGGAGCCCTCCCGTGTGCCGTCGCGGCCGCGACGGGTGGGCGTCTTTGCCGGCGCCGATGCATCGACGATCACGGGGGCGGTGCAACAGCTGGCGCTCGACGTCGTGCAGCTGCACGGCGTCGGCGATGCGGGGCTGGTATCGGCGCTGCGCGACGCGATGCCGGTGAAGATCTGGACCGTAGTCCACGTGGGCACCGACGGCGTGGATCGGCGTTCGCTGGAGGGCGCCGCGCTCGGCGATGGCATCCTGCTCGACGCGAAGGTGGACGGCATGCTGGGTGGCACCGGGCGCAGCTTCGATTGGGCCCGCGAGCGCGACGTCGTGGAGCCCCTGCGCGAAGGGCGATCCATTATCCTTGCTGGGGGACTTCGCACCGAGAACGTCGCGCGCGCCATCGCGGTCTTTTCGCCCGATGTGGTGGACGTGTCGTCGGGGGTGGAATCGTCCCCAGGGATCAAGGATCCGGCGCGGCTTCGCGCCTTCGCCAACGCTGTACAGGGAGTCCGCTCGGCATGACCGCACCCGTCTCGACACCTGCTGCACCCGTCGCATCGCCCGCTGCTGTGCCGACGACCCCGATCTCCGAACGCGATCGTTTCGGCGCGTTTGGCGGACGCTACGTCCCCGAGACGCTGATTCCGGCGCTTGATGAACTGGACGCGGCGTTCGACACGGCCATGGCCGATCCCGCGTTCGTCACGGAGTGGATGGACCTGCTCACGCACTACGTGGGGCGTCCGTCGCCGCTGAGCGATGCGCCGCGGCTGTCGGCCCTGGTGGGAGCACCGGTGTGGCTCAAGCGCGAGGACCTCAACCACACCGGGGCGCACAAGATCAACAACACGGTGGGGCAGGCGCTGCTGGCGCGACGCATGGGGAAGACGCGCATCATCGCCGAGACCGGAGCAGGGCAGCACGGGGTGGCGACGGCGACGATCTGTGCCCGCTTCGGGATGGGGTGCGTCGTGTACATGGGGGAGGAAGACATGCGGCGTCAGGCGCTCAACGTCTACCGCATGCGGCTGATGGGGGCGGAGGTGATCCCGGTCACGAGCGGGACGCGCACGCTCAAGGACGCGACCACTGAGGCGATCCGCGATTGGGTCACGACCGTGCGTGATTCGCACTACATCATCGGGTCGGTGGTGGGGCCCGCGCCGTATCCGCGCATGGTGCGCGCCTTTCAGTCGGTGATCGGCCGTGAGGCGCGGGAGCAGATGCTGGCGCGTGCGGGCGGGCTGCCCAGGAGCGTGGTGGCGTGCGTGGGTGGGGGATCGAATGCGATGGGGATCTTTGCCGGATTCGTTGACGACGCCGGGGTGGAACTCGTCGGTGTTGAGGCGGCCGGCGAGGGATTGGAGTCGGGGCGGCATTCGGCCTCGCTCACGTGCGGGACCCCTGGCGTCCTGCATGGGTCGCTGAGCTACCTGTTGCAGGATGCGCGCGGGCAGGTGCACCCTGCGCACTCGATTTCGGCGGGGTTGGACTACCCGGGGGTGGGACCGGAGCATTCGTACCTAAAGGACAGTGGCCGGGCGACGTACGTGGCGGTGGACGATGCGCAGGCATTGGAGGGCTTCGCGATGCTGAGTCGGTTGGAAGGGATCATTCCGGCACTGGAGACGGCGCACGCGGTGGCGTGGATTGCGTCGCAGCGCGGGCGCTGGGCGCCTGACGAGCGCGTGCTGCTGTGCGTGAGCGGACGCGGGGACAAGGACGTGGCGCAGGTCCGCGAAATGGGTATCTTGCCGCTGTGACCCTGCCGTCGGCGCCCCCCACGAACCACAGCGCGGAGGATCGCCCCGAGCCCCCGTTTCCGGTGGCGCTCGTGGAGGAGATGCTGCGCATGTTTGGTCGTGCCGTGCGCGCCCACCAGCTCTACCTGCACAACAACCCGACGTACCTGCGCGCGCTGGACAATGCGCGCGCGTCGTTTGCCCCCATCTGGGCGCACACCGACGAGTTGGTGATAGAAGTCACCGACACGCAGCTGCGGTGGGAAGGGCACACGGTCATCAATGAGCCCGACAAGACGACCGACGCGCTCCCGTGGGTGCTGTACAAGGACGGGATCCGCGAGTTGCGGCTGCTGCGCGACGTGGAACAGCAGGAACTCGTCGCGCTGATCGACATCCTCACGCGCGTGCGCAAGGCGTCGCCCGACGAGGATGACCTGCTGACGCTGTTGTGGGAGCAGGAGTTCGCCTTCGTGCGGTACCGCTATGTCGACATGGCGCTGGAAGGGGTGGCGCCGCTCGACGCGTCCGATCTCGCCAAGCAGGAACGCCTGGTCGATCCCCTGGCGATCCAGGAGCCGCCGCAGGAGACGATCATGCCGTCGGGGGTGGTGAACCTCGACGACTTCGACGCGACGCTGTACTTCCTCGACGAGCGCGAGATCGAGTACCTGCGCGATGCCGTGGCGGCCGAGTACGCGTCGGATCTGCGTGGCAACGTGGTGGCGATCCTGCTCGACGTCTTCGAGGTGCAGGCTGACCCCGCCATCCGCGACGAGATCGTCGGGGTGCTCGACAACCTGCTCGTGCACCTGCTCACTGCCGGGCAGTTGCGCACGGTGGCGCACCTGCTGCGCGAAGTGAACATCGCCGCCAATCGCGCGCGCGACCTCACGCCGCAGCAGCGCGAGACGCTGCTCTCGCTCCCCAACCGGATGAGCGAGCCGGACGCGCTGTCGCAACTGCTGCAATCGCTCGATGAGCGCACCGACGTGGCCGAGCAGTCGGAACTCAACGAACTGTTCGACCAGCTTCGCGTCTCGGCGCTGGGGACGATCTTTTCGTGGTTGGGGCGACTGCAGACGCCGCGGGTGCGCACGCAGCTCGAGGCCGCGGCGCAGCGCCTGGCGGCGGCCAACACCGGGGAGTTGGTCCGGCTGATCGGGGCCTCCGAGCGCGAGGTCTCGCTGGAGGCCATTCGTCGCTCGGGCGCGATGCGCGCCGCGGCCGCCGTGCCGGCCCTCGCGCGCCTGATGACGCAGCAGGACAACGACGTGCGGCTGGCGGCGGTGCAGGCGCTCGCCGAGATCGGGACGCCCGGGGCGTTGCAGCAGCTCGAGCGCAGCATCGACGACGCCTCGCGCGAGGTGCGGGTGGCCACCGCGCGCGCCTTCGCGACGCGCGTGCACCGGCCGGCGTTGCCCAAGGTGGAAGCGGCCATCAAGGGGAAGCGACTGTCGGACGCCGACCTCACCGAGAAGATGGCGCTGTTCGAGGCGTTCGGGGCGATGTGCGGCGAGGGCGGGATCTCGCTGCTCGACGGCCTGCTCAACGCCAAGAGCTTCTTCGGGCGCCGCGAGGATCCCGAGCTGCGTGCGTGCGCGGCGATGGCGCTGGGGCGCGTGGGGACACCTAACGCGATCGACGTGTTGCGACGCGCCGCCTCTGACAAGGAGATCCTGGTGCGCAACGCGGTCAACCGCGCGCTGCGTGGAGGACCGGCATGACGTCGCCCCGGCATACCCCCGTTGGAGGGCTGGTGCGGAGCGGCGGTCGCACGCCGGCGGGCGGGGCGCGCGCGCAGGTGTCGCTGAGCGACCTCACGGGTGACACGTACATCCGGCGCGCGGGGCGGCAGCTCATCGTGAGCATCTACGGGGCGATGCGGGTGATTCGCCTCTATCCGCCCGAGAACGAGGCGGTGCGCAATGCCCTCACCGACCTGGCGCAGTCGGCGGCGGAGTTGCTGGAGCGCGAGCACGAAGTCGAGTTGCGCGCCTCGAACGAGTTCATCTTCGTGAACTCGACGCGCTTGCGCCTGGACCTCGACAACTACGCGTCGTTCTCGCAGATCCTCTCGGTGCTGCGCGCCGTTGGCGTGGGATCGGTGCGCATGACGGCGGCGGCGCAATCGCGTGACTGGCTCGTCTTCCTGTCGCTCCTGCTGAGCCAGAGCAAGTCGGGGGATGACGTCACGGCGTTCGACCTCACGGAGAAGCTCGCCGCCGCCGGGGTCACCAGCTTCGAACTTGGCGCCCCGCTCATCACCGAGGACGACACCGACTTCCGCCAGCGCGCCAAGGAGGCAGCCAAGCGGACCTATTCGCAGTCGGTGGCGGTGACCAAGGAAGTGATGAACTCGGTGCGCATGGGGGCGTCGCCGAACATCAAGAAGATCAAGCGCGTGGTGCAGACCATCGTCGACCAGATCCTCAACGAGGAGACGTCGCTGGTGGGATTGACCACGATCCGCGACTACGACGAGTACACGTTCACGCACTCGGTCAACGTCTGCATCTTCTCGGTGGCCCTCGGCCGCCGCCTCGGGTTGAGCAAGTTGCAGCTGTATGACCTGGGACTGGCCGCGCTCTTTCACGACATCGGCAAGTCGCGCGTCCCGCTCTCGGTGCTCAACAAGACCGACGGGCTGTCGGACGACGACTGGCGCTGGCTGGCGGCGCACCCATGGCTCGGGGTGCTCGCGCTCTTCCACATGCGCGGGCAGCAGGAACTGCCGTACCGCGCGATGGTGGTGGCGTACGAGCACCACATGAAGCAGGACCTGACGGGGTATCCCAAGACCATTCGCCCGCGCGCGCAGAGCATCTTCAGCCGGATCGTGGCGGTGGCCGATGGCTTCGATGCCGCGACGACGCGACGCGCGTACCAGACCGTCCCGCTGTCGCCGGCCGCCGTGCTGGCCGGGATGCGCGACAATCCGCGTCGCGGGATGGACCCGGTGGTGGTGAAGGGGTTCATCAACTTGTTAGGCGTCTTCCCGGTGGGGACGCTGGTGGTGCTCGATACCTTCGAACTCGCGGTGGTGCACGCGGTGAACCCCAACCCGGTGGCGATCTCGCGCCCGGTGGTGCGCATCGTGAGCGACGACCGCGGCAACGTGCTCTTCCCGGGGCACCTGGTCGACCTCACCGAGCAGAAGCCCGATGGCGTGACGTACCTGCGCACGATCATCAAGACCGAAAATCCGGATCGCTACGGCATCAATGTCGGTGACTACTTCGTCTGACCCGCTCTCCCTGCGCTTCGACACGCTGGCCCGCGAAGGGCGGCGTGCCCTCGTCACGTACATGACGGCGGGGCACCCCGATCCGGCGCAATCGGTCGCGCTCATGCGAGCGCTCGAAGCGGGAGGCGCCGACGTGATCGAGGTCGGCGTTCCGTTCTCCGATCCGATGGCCGACGGCCCGGTGATCCAGCGCAGCTCGCAGATCGCCCTCGAGCATGGGGTGGGGTTAAATGAGGTGCTCGGCATGGTGCGCGAGGCCGCGCTCTCGATCCCCGTCGTGCTCTTCAGCTACCTCAACCCGATCATGGCCGCCGGGACCGACATCCTGGCGCGCGCCTCGGCGTCGGGGGTGCACGGATTGCTGCTGACGGATCTGCCCGTCGGCGCCGACCCGGCCCGCGAGGCCTGGGTGGGGAGCGGCCCGCTCGCCTTCGTGCGCCTCGTGGCGCCGACCACGCCGGCCGACCGCATGCGCGAGATCGCACGGCACGGGAGCGGCTTCGTGTATCTGATTTCGCGGTTAGGGGTGACCGGGATGCAGACCGACGTGGCGAGCGACCTGCCGGAGACCATCGCTCGACTGCGCGGCGCCACCGATCTCCCCATCTGCGTCGGCTTTGGGGTGTCGACGGGGGCACAGGCGCAGGCGATCGGACGGTTGGCGGATGGCATCGTCGTGGGGAGCGCGATCGTGAAGGCGGCCGAATCGGGGGTGGACGCGGCGCACGCCCTTACCGTGGAGTTGCGCCGGGCACTCGACGCGATCTGACGTGCGACTGCGCGTCGACCTGATCACGCGCGGCGTCGCCGTCGCCGGAACCGCCGCGGTCGCGCTGCTCGCGGTCACCGACCCGCGGTGGGCCGCCCATCCGATCGGATTGGCCATCGCCGTGGTGGCGACGATCCTCCTGCGCGCCCGGCCGATCTCGCTCACCAAGTATTCGACGCTCACCGGGACGCCCGTATCGGCGATGTCCGCTGCGCTGGTGCTCGGGGCAAGTGGGGCTGCCATGGCGACCTTTGCTGGGGTCCTGATCGCCGATTGGGCGTTGCAGCGCAAGGCGCTCGC
This sequence comes from uncultured Gemmatimonadaceae bacterium, assembly GCA_964560345.1. Classification (GTDB taxonomy): domain Bacteria; phylum Gemmatimonadota; class Gemmatimonadetes; order Gemmatimonadales; family Gemmatimonadaceae; genus SCN-70-22. The sequence goes on along the minus strand of CAZLLP010000101.1, from coordinate 5,245 downwards.
CTGGGCGTGGGTCAACGCGGGGCGAGAGTCACTCGCCCTCGTCTCGGCGTACGGCGCGTATGCGACGGCGGCGGCCATCCTGAATGTGCAGCTGACGGCCACGCTCTCGGCCGAGGGCGTGCCGGCGATGTCGGTCTTTGTCTTCGCCTACTTCATCGCCTCGCGCGCGCTTCAGTACTTCTCGCTCGTGGTTCGGGACAAGCTCCTGCCGGACGAGCGATCGCTCATCCTGCGCTACGAGGTCATCGCCTTCGGCGCCTCGTCGGCGGCGGTGCTGCTGGTCGTGTTGACCGTCGCCAGCGTCGGCCTCGCCGGGTGGGTCGTGGTGGCGGTCGCGTTAGGCTTCGGCGCGCTCCTCTTCCAGCGCATCATCGAGGAAGCGATTGCCGCCGAGGAGCTGAACAAGATCCACCAGATGGAGTTGGTGGTGGCGAGCGATGCCTCGCTCGCCGACGCCTTCGAACGCATTGCCGGCCTGGCCAATCGCCTCGTGGACTGGCGCGACTTCCGCATCCATCGCCTGCAGGACGGAGCGCCGCGCCTCCTCTTCACCGGGCGAGACGGGCTGATCGACCCGCCCATCGTCCCGGCTGACGAGGGAAAGCTCCTGCGTGACGAGGCGTTGGTGACCGGGCGCCCCGTCGTCGTGGTGGATGCGGTGTCCGATCCTCGACTGGCCAAGGCGCGCGAGTCGGTGCGCAGCGCGGTCGTGGTGCCGCTGCGCTTTGGCGAGCGCACCGTTGGCTTGCTGGAGTTGGAGCACCATAAACGCGGGACGTACGGCGCCAAGCAGCTCGGCGTCGTGCAGCGCTTTGCCTCGCAACTCGCGACGACGATTCACATTCAGGACTTGCGCCGCCCGCTGGCCGAGTCGGTCGCGCGTCTCGAACGGCAGGTCGAGACCATGAGCGAGTCGGCGCACCAACTGCGCAGCGGCGCCGAGACGGTCGCGCGACTCGCGGCCGAGATCTCGCGCTCGGTGGCCGAAGCGAGCGATCAGGCGGCGCGCGGGCACGATGCGGCGGCCGACGTGCACACGACGACCTCGTCGATCGCACGCGACGCGCGCGAAGCGGCGACCGCCAGTGACCGCGCTGTGCATATCGCGACCGAGCACCGCGCGACGATCGGCACGGCGATCGAGCGCCTGGTGAGCGCCAAGGGGTTTGTGGGCGAGAGCGGCGCGATCATGGGCGACCTGGGGGACGAGACGCGACGCGTCACCTCGTTCATCGGTGTGATCAAGGATCTCGCCGAGCAAACCAACCTGCTCGCGCTCAATGCCGCGATCGAAGCGGCGCGCGCCGGCGAGGAAGGACGCGGATTTGCCGTCGTCGCCGAGGAGATCCGCAAGCTCGCCGAGCAAAGCGGGCGAGCGTCTGAGGAAGCCTCGGTCCTGGTCGCGACGCTGGCGGGGCAGATGGAGCGCGCCACGCGACAGATGGACCGCGGACGCTCGATGGTGGCCGACGTCGAGGGGCTCTCGGAATCGGCACGCGACGCGATGGCGCAGGTGGTCGACTCGTCGCGCTCGGCGGCCACGTGGGCCAAGCGTATCGCCGAAGTGTCGCGCGCGCAGGAAGACGCGGTGGGCGGGGTGCGCGACCGCATTGCGCGCATCGCCGAGATTTCGGGGCGTAATCGTGAGGGCGCGGCGCAGGTCGCGGAGACCGCGGAGTCGCAGGCGCGGTCGGTGCACGAGGTGGAAGGGGCCACGCGCGAATTGCGCGAGCTGGCCACCTACCTCGCCGAACTGGCGCGCCGCCTGACGCGGCTCACGCAGGGATGATGCGGATGCGTGCGTGCGAAATTGACCGTGCTTCTCACCGCCGGTAGGTTGCGCCGTCGTGTCACACACCGCCGACTCCACACCGCGCGCCGCCGCGCCGAGCGCCCCGATCCTCCCGCCCTGGGCGCAGGTCGGTGAGAAGCGTCGCGCGCACATCGCCCGCGTGACGGCGCTGCTCGATCGCTGGAGCGACGCGTTGCACCTGACGCCGGCCGAGCGACAGCTCTGGCACGATGCCGGGCGCTATCACGATGCGCTGCGCGATGCACCGCTCGAGCAGTTGCGGCTGGCGGTACCGGATCCGGCGTTGCCGGACAGCGTGCTGCACGGCCCGGCCGCGGCGCTCCGCCTGGCGGACGAAGGGGAATCGCGCGTGGAGCTGCTCGAGGCCATTCGCTGGCACACGCTCGGCAACCCCGACTGGGGGCGCGTCGGTCGCGCGTTGTTCATGGCCGACTACCTGGAGCCCGGTCGCCCGTTTTCGCAGGTGGATCGCGCCTTTCTCGCCTCGCACGTCCCGCTCGACTTTGACGGGGTGTTTCGGCAGGTCGTGCGGACGCGCATCGAGTGGACGCTGCGGGAGGGGAAGACGATCTTTCCCGAGACGGCGGCGCTCTGGAACCGCGTGCGATGAAGCGCGGGCCGGTTGTTCTTGCGGTGGCCTTGCTGCTGGCGGGTGCGGCTGGCGGGTGGTGGTATCGCCAGCGCACGCCGGCGGCCCCGACGCCCGCGCGTCCGGCGCAGGGAGCCCCGGTGCAGCGCGTCGTCCCGGTGGGGACGCGCATCCGGGTGGAAGTGCTCAACACGACGATGACGCGCGGCGCGGCCCGGCGCGTCTCGCTCTACCTGCGCGATGCCGGATTCGACGTGGTCAAGTTCGCGGGCGAAGGGCCGCAGCGCGATTCGACGGTCATCCTCGATCGCACCGGACATCCCGAGTGGGCCAGGCTGGCGAGCAAGGCGTTAGGCGGGGCGGCGATCGAGTCGCGCCCTGACAGCTCACGCTACGTTGATCTCACCGTGCTGATTGGCCGCGTCGTTCGCACGCCGCCGGAGGCGTTCTACCCGTAGCTGCCCGCACGCCGCGGCGATGTCCTTGCCGCGGCTCTTGCGAATGGCGACTTCGACCTTGTGCCGGCGAAGCTGCGAGGCAAAGGCGCGAATGCCGGCCGCCGTCGTGGGCGTGAAGTCGCCCGCCCCGCCCGGATGCAGCGGAATCAGGTTCACGAAGGCGCCGCACCGTCGCGCCAGCGCGGCCAACTGGTCGGCGTGTTCCGGCTGGTCATTCACCCCGCCCAGCATCACGTACTCGAAGGTGACGCGACGGTCGAACTCGGCCGCGGCCTTCACCACGTCGTCGAGCGGGTACTTCACGTTGATGGGCATCAACGTGCGACGGAGCGCGTCGCTGGGCGCGTGAATCGAGATCGCGAGGCGGAACTGCTCCGGTCGTTGCCCCAGGGCGATGATTCCCGGCAGCACGCCAACCGTCGACACGGTGATGTGGCGCGCCCCGATCCCCAGCCCGTTGGGATCATTGAGCACCGTCAGCGTGGGGTCGACCGCTGCCCAGTTCATCAACGGCTCGCCCATCCCCATGAAGACGATGTTCGTCGGACGAATGGGCGGGTCGAGCAGGGCGAGTTCGCGCACCTGGCCGGCGATTTCGTGCACCGCGAGATTGCGCGCGAAGCCCATCACCCCGGTGGCGCAGAAGGCGCACTGCAGCGCGCAGCCGGCCTGCGAGGAGATGCAGAACGTCATGCGATCGCCGTCGGGGATGGCGACGGTCTCGATCGACTGCCCGTCGTGCAGCTGAAAGAGGAACTTCTCGGTCCCGTCGCTGGACGACTGGCGCGTGGCCAGGGTGAGCGAGGGAAGAATGAAGGCCTCGTCCAGTGCGTCGCGCAGCGTCTGCGGGAGGGTGGTGACCTCCTGGAACGACCGAACGGGGGCCTGCCAGAGCGCCGGGATGAGCTGCTTGAGGCGGTAGGCCGGCTCGCCGCGCGCCTTGAGAAATGCGGCCAAGGCGTCGGCCGCCTGCGCGGGGGTGAGGTCGAGGAGGTTGGTACGCCCCTCCGCGTCGTCCAAAACAAGGCGTGACATGCGGTTGAGCTTATCGGGTCGGGGGAGTCGGGTCAACTCGTCGCCTACCACGCGGACGAGCGGAAACGTAGATTCCGCCATCACTTGTCGTGCTTCTATACCGCCTCGTCGCCGCATCGGTTCACTCGGGCGGCGCCCCTGACCCGACCCATGCTCCGCTCCCGCCGCATTTCCTCCGTCGACACGTTCAACCCACGCTGCGACTCCGCCCTCGGATCGCATCGTGTGGCGCGTCGCTCGGACCGGAGATGAGCAATGCTCGGCGCTGGGCGCCGAGCGTGATCTGGGGGACCGTCATTCTCGTTCTCACATCGCTTCCCGGATCAGCGCTTCCGCACGGCCCGGACATTCCCGGTGCCGACAAGGTCGTGCATGGTGCGCTGTACGGCATGTTGGGCTTCCTCGCGGGGCGGGCGCTGACGGGAGAACGGGTGGCGGTGTGGGTGCGGACCGCAGTCGTGATCGCGGGACTCGCCGCGGCAGACGAGTGGCATCAGCAGTGGATTCCCGGTCGAAGCGCCGATGCATTCGACTGGGTGGCTGACGTGGCAGGGGCCACGCTCGGCGCTTCACTTTCGCGTTCGGCGCAGCTGCGCCGGGAGACCAGGTCGTGACGAGTTCGAACCCGTTGGCCACTGCCTTACGGACCCACCTGTGCGGCGAACTGCGCGAGGCGCACGTGGGACAGCGTGTGCGCGTGGGAGGGTGGGTGCATCGCACGCGCAACCTCGGGGGACTCGTCTTCGTCGACCTGCGCGACCGGGCTGGGCTGCTGCAGGTCTCGTTTGCGCCGGGGACGGCGACCGCCGAGGCGTTGCAGGTGGCGGAGCGGTTGACGCCCGAAACGGTCGTCCTGATCGAGGGCGAGGTGGTGGCGCGCCCCCCCGAGGGGCACAATTCGGAGTTGGAGACCGGCGCGGTGGAGTTGCGCGCGACGACGGCCCGGGTGGTGGGACCGGCGGTGACGCCGCAGATCCCGGTGGCGCGCGGCAAGGGGGAGAAGCTGGCCGCCGAGGAGCTGCGCCTCAAGTATCGCGTCCTCGACCTGCGACGCCCGGAGCTGCAGCAGAACCTGATCATGCGGCACCGCCTGCTGCAAACGTCGCGGCGCGTGATGAGTGACCTGGGCTTTCTCGAGATCGAGACGCCGATCCTCACCAAGCCCACGCCCGAGGGGGCGCGCGACTTCCTGGTGCCGAGCCGCGTGCACCGCGGCGAGTTCTACGCGTTGCCGCAGTCGCCGCAGCTGTTCAAGCAGTTGCTGATGGTGGCCGGCTTCGACCGCTACTTCCAGATCGCGCGCTGCTTCCGCGACGAGGACCTGCGCGCCGACCGCCAGCCCGAGTTCAC
>CAZLLP010000100.1:0-21544 GCA_964560345.1 uncultured Gemmatimonadaceae bacterium | reverse complement strand
GGGTGTGGCGATGAGCTCCGGGTAGGTGTTGTCCGGATACGCGTGGCGCCCCAGGCGCCGCAGGGCGAGGATGCCGAAGACCATCAACGCCACCATCATCAGGGTGGCGAAGACGGGACGCTTGAGGGAAACGTCGGGGGGAAACATGGGGGGCTCCCGGGCCTAACGTGGCTTGGTGGTATCGCCGCGGGCTGCGGTGCGCCCAGCGGCGCCCGCCCCGTCTCGTGCTCCGCCGCCCGCCGGGCTCCCGCCCGCCGCGCCATCGGCCGTCCGTCCCTGCCGTCCTTCGTTGGGTCCCACCACGCGCACTTCCATGCCGCGTCCCAGCGCGCCCACGTTGCCGACGATGATCTGGTCGCCGACCGCGAGCCCGCCCAGCACCTGCGTCATGTTGATCGTCTCGTCGACGATGCCAAGCTGCACGTCGACATGCTGCACCTTTCCGCCTTCGATGCGATACACGAACGGGTTGTTGTCGCGCGCCGCCTGCCGCACCGCCGCCGTGGGAATCGCCATTGCCCCGGGGATCGCCTGTCCGATGATGCGCCCGGTGGCGAACGAGTTCCCCTTGAGGGCGCCGTCGCGGTTGGGGACCTGGATATAGACCGTGATGGAGCGGTTGGCCGGGTTGATGGTGGGCGCGATGCGGGCCACCTTGCCTTGCAACTGGCGGCCGGCAGCCGCAAAGCGCACGGGCTGCGAGACCTTCAGGTCGTTGGCCTGGCGCGCCGGCACCGACGCCTCCAGCTCCAGGACGTCGTAGCGCACCACCGTGAAGAGCGTCGATCCGCGCGTCACGTGCTCGCCCGCCTCGACCGTGCGGGTGGAAATCACCCCGGTGGTCGGCGCCAGGATGCGCGTGTCGGAGGCGTTCTGCGCCGAGGCCTTGAGGCGCGCTTCGGCCGCGGCCAGGCGCGCCTTGGAAGCGGCGAGCGTCTGCTGCGCCGCGCGCAGGTCACGCTCGGGGATCGCGCCGGCCTTGAACAGCTCCTCGGATTGGTCGGCGTTCCACTGCGCGTTGGACACGTCGGCCTTGGCCGACTCGCGGTCGGCGGTGGCGGAGGCGCGATCGCCTTCCTGCACCGCGTTCTCGAAGCGGGCCAGTAGCTGTCCCTGCGACACGCGATCGCCCTCGCGCGCGAGCACCTGCAGCACATCCCCTTCCACGCGCGAACGCACGGCGATTTCCTCGATGGGCTTGAGGTCGCCGCTGATGGTGATGCTGGACTCGATGGTGACCGTCTTGACCTCGGTCACGTCGCTGGGCCCGAGGACCATCGCCGTGGGACCGCGGCCGCCGGGGCCGCCCTTTCCCATCCCCGGGGCGCCGCCGGCTGCACCCTTGGACGCGCCGGCGCCGGGGGTCCCGGCCTGGCCGTCCTTGCTGCAGGCGCTGATGGTCAACAGGGCGAACGCGCCGAACGCGCCCGCGAGAGAAGAGTATCGCACAGGGATTCCGTTTATCGAGTCGTCGGTCGGGTGGGCGGGAGCGGGATGTCCACGCCGCGGGCGCGAGCCAGTTCGGCTGCCGCCAGGTAGTAATCGATCGTGGCACGCGCCGCGTTGGTGCGTGCCGTCAGGAGCAAGAGTTGGGCGTCGGAGACCTCGAGCTGCGTCGCCAGTCCGCGCTCGAAGCGAAGGGTGGCGATGCGGAACGCCTCGTCCGCCTCACCCACATTCTGGCGCTGTGCCTCGTACGCCGCCTCGGCGCGCGTGAACTCGGCGCGGGCACGGGCGCGTTCCACCGCCACCTGCTCGCGCTCCTGCGCCAGCTGCAAACGGGCGACCCGTTCCTGTGCCTGCGCCAGGTCGATGTTCCCCTTGGCGCGTAACCCGTCGAACAGGGGCCACGAGACATTCAAGCCGAAGTTGCGATCGGCAAACCAGCCGTTGTTCTGGCACGACTGGTTGGGGTTGGAACCGGGGGCGCAAAACGCATTCGACGACCGGCCCCAGATGGTGGGGAAGCCGTTCGTCGCCGGGAAGGCGAGGTACCCGGTCTGAAAGAAGGCGCTGATGGTGGGCATGAGGTCGGCGCGGGCGACGCGCACGCCTTCACCGCGGGCCTGCAGCGTCATCAACGCCGCGCGCTCGGAGGCACGCACCGGGTCGCGCGACGAATCGGTGGCCACGGCGCGCACCGAGCTGCGAAGCGCCGCGGTGTCGATCTCCGTCGTCAGCGAGATGGCTCGCGTTTCGGGAATGTTCAGCAGGCGCCGGAGCTCGATGTCGGCCAGCGTCTGCGCGGCGCGCGCCTGCAGCAACGATGGCTCGAGGTTGGCGCGCTCCACGCGTGACCGCAGGACCTCGTACCGAGAGGCACGACCAGCCGCCAGGAGCTTTTCCACCAGGGCGATGCGCTCGTCAGCGAGGGCGAGGTTGCGCGCCTGGATGGCGACCAGTTCTCGCTGCAACAAACCATTCAGGTAGGCGCGCTGCACGTCGACCGACAGTTGCGCCTGTGTCTCGGCGACCGACATCCGCGCGGCGCCGCGCACGTCGCCCGCGGCGCGGGCACCGGCGAAGATTCGCCCCCCCTGAAAGAGCGCCTGGGAGACGTTGATGTTGGAGTTGTAGTTGAAGTTCTGCCGAAAGAGCGAATTGACCGCGTCGGCACGTGCGTTCCTCAACACCTGCGAGTAGGTGCCGGCGAGACGCGCCTGTGGCAGCCCCGCGGCTCGCGCCGAGGTGACCTGCGCGTCGGCGATCTCGACCTGGGCAGCCGCAAGGCGCGACTCATCGGATTCGCGCAGCGCACGCGTCACCGCATCGGCGATGCTGAGGCGCACCGTATCGGTGGCGCTCCCTCCCATCGAACCGGCCTGCTGGCCATGGACCACAGCGGGGGTGGCCGTGAGGCTCAGCGCCGCCGTGAAAACAATCGGAATAAAAATACGGGAAATCATCTCCCTTATTACGCGCAGGGCAGCGTTGTCGTTCACGGAGTTCAAGGGACTTCGGTACTGGGTGGATGCGGGCGATAGGTCACGTCGGTCCTGCATCACGACGCGTCCCGTTCCCTTTGTTCACGCCGCGCGCGCTCGACCGTGACGTCCGGTCCAGCGGCGAATGCCAACTCGAGACGGCGTCAGCGCGCGGCAGATTGAGGGGAGACCGCGCGGGGCGGCAGAAGTTAATGAGGACGCCGGTCCAAACCAGCCGGTCGGGGCCGTCAAGCAAGTGCAAACGTCCGGAGCTGCTGGTTCGGGTGCTCGGGGTTGAGACTGCACGTCCACTGGTGCACGTCCGAGACCTGCTTTCTCTCCGTTCATCCCAATTGAGGCGGCGACCGCTCCGAGCACGATGGTACGTTCCCCTTACCAAGTAATGGGAAATGCCATGTCGCGCGATCCGATGGACCTGATGCAGGGGACGCTCGACGTCCTGATCCTCCGGACCCTCGCCTGGGGGGCGATGCACGGCTACGCCGTCTCCCGCTGGATTCGCGAGCGGACCGAGGGGACGATCGACATCGAGGACGCCCCGCTCTACAAGGCGCTGCACCGCCTGGAGGGGGGTGGCTTCATCGAGGCGGAGTGGGGCCTCTCCGAGAACAACCGGCGGGCGCGCTACTACAAGCTCACCCCGGCCGGTCGCCGGCAGCTCACCCACGAGGAAGCCGCCTGGCGGCGCTACGCCGAGGCGGTCTTCCGTGTCCTGGAGCCCGCGACATGAAGCGCTTCATCTCGTTTCCGTGGCGTTCGGCCGGGCACATCGCCCGCGAAGTGGACGAAGAATTGGCCTTTCACCTCGAGGCGCGTACCACCGCGCTGCAGGCGCAGGGGCTCTCGCCCGAGGAGGCGCGGCGCCAGGCGGAGCGTGAGTTCGGGGACGTGCGGGGGACGCGAGACTACCTCCAGCGTCTGGACCGACAGACAAACGCCGCGCGGCATCGACGCGACTATCTGGGAGACCTGCGCCAGGACGTGAGCTACGCCCTGCGCACCCTGCGTCGCGCCCCGGGGTTCGCGCTCACCGCCATCATCACGCTGGCGCTGGGGATCGGCGCCAACGTCGCGATCTTCACGATCGTGAACGCGGTGCTCCTGCGCCCGCTCCCGTTCCCGCGTCCCGAGACGCTGTACAAGGTCTGGTCGCACAACCCCAAGGACGGGATGCCGCAGGCCGGCGTGTCGGCCGTCGATCTTGACGACTTCCGCGCGCAGCGCCGCGTGTTGGAGGACATCGGGGGTTTCTGGTACGCCGCGGGGGGCAGCGGTATCGACCTCGTGGGGCGCGGCGAGCCGCAGCGGCTGTCGGCGGTCTTCACCACCGCCGGTTTCTATGGCGCGTTAGGGGTGCGCCCCGAGCTGGGACGGGTCCCGCGCGAGGACGAGTTGGTGCGCGGCGGACGGGATCGCGTGGTCGTGCTGACGCACGACTTCTGGATGCGGGAGTTTGCCGGCGACCGCGCCATCGTGGGACAGTCGGTGACGTTAGGCGCCGAGCCGTACGAGGTGCTGGGAGTGCTCCCGCGCGGACTGGCCTTCCCGGCGCGCGACGTCGACGTCTTTGTCCCGTACTCCACCATCCCCGATCAATCCATTCCGCGACTGCGCATGGTGCGCGTCCTGGACGTGGTGGCGCGCGCGCGCCCGGGCGTGGAGATGGCGCAGGTGCAAGCGGAGTTGAATGCGATCGCGGCGCGGCTGTCGCGCGAGTATCCGGAGAATGCGGCGTGGAGCGCGACGCTGGTGAAGCCGCTGCGCGAGGCGATGACCGGCGAGGTGCGCACGGGGCTCCTGGTCCTGTTGGGCGCGGTGGCCTTCGTGCTGCTCATTGCCTGCGTGAACGTGGCGTCGCTCCTGCTCGCCCGTGCCAGTGTGCGCGGGCGCGAGATCGCGGTGCGCCTCTCGCTGGGAGCGGTGGGCGGGCGTCTCGTCAGGCAGCTCATGACCGAGAGCCTGGTGTTGGCGACGCTCGGCGGGGGCGCGGGCGTGCTGGTGGCCGTGGCGGGGGTTCGCGCGCTGCGGGCCCTTGGCGCGCAGCAGTGGCCGCTGGGGGCCGACGCTTCCATCGACGGCGTGGTGCTCGCCTTTGCCTTCGGCGTCACGATGGCGACCGGGGTGCTGTTCGGACTCGTCCCGGCGCTGCGCGCCTCCAGCACCGACCTGCAGCGCGACCTTAGGGCCGGCGGCCGCGGCGTGGCGGGCGATCGCGGGCTCGGGCTCCGCAACTCGCTGGTGGTCGCCGAGGTGGCGCTCGCCATGATCCTGGTGGTGGGCGGCGGCGCCATGACGCGGAGCTTCCTCACGCTCCTCGCCGTCGACCCGGGCTTTCGAAGCGATCACACCGTGGTGTTCAACTACACGTTGAGCACCGAGCGACACAGCGACTACGTCCCCATCTACGAAGAGATCCTTTCGCGCGTGCGGGCGATCCCTGGGGTCGTGGCCGCCGCGTCCATCAAGGACGCTCCGCTGCGTGGCGTTGGGGAAACCTTCGGCTTCACGCTCCCCGGCATGACCGTCCCCGCCGGGCAGGAAGGCCCCACCGCCGCGCTCCTGCACGTGAGCGATGGCATCTTTCACGCGTTAGGGACGCCGATCAAGGCGGGGCGCGAGTTCCAACCCACCGACCGGCGCGACGCCCCGCTGGTGCTGGTGGTGAACCAGGCCTTCGAGCGGCAGTGGTTCCCCGGCGAGAGCGCGCGCGGCAAGTCGCTGCTGGTGAACGGCCGGGCAAAGGTCGAGATCGTCGGCGTGGTGGGTGACATTCGCCAGCGCTCGATGGCCGAGGCGGCGGTCCCCACCGTGTACGTGCACGTGCCGCAGAACGGTCGCGTGCGCATGAACCTCGTGGTGCGCACGCAGGGAGAACCGCTGGCGATGGTCCCGCTGGTGCGGGAGGCGATCCGTTCGGTCGATCGGCAGCAGGCCATCAGCTCGATTTTCACGCTCGACGATGCCCGGCACGATGCGGTGGCCCGCCCGCGCCTGCTCATGGTGCTCATGGCCGGCTTTGGCGTGCTGGGATTGTCGTTAGGTGCGCTGGGGCTCTACGGCGTACTGGCCTACCTGGTGAACCTGCGGCAGCGCGAGATCGGGGTGCGCCTGGCCCTGGGGGCCGACCGACGACGCGTCCTGCGCATGTTCGTGGGACAGGGGGTGCAGCTGGCGGCGATTGGCGTGGTGCTCGGCCTGGCGGGAGCGCTGGCGCTGGGGCGCGTCCTCGCCGGCATCCTGTACGGCGTCGATCCCGCCGATCCGGTCCTGCTGGCGATGGTCGCGCTGACGATGCTCACCGTGGCGCTCGCGTCGAGCTGGATCCCGGCGCGGCGCGCCGCCTCGGTCGACCCGGTGGTGACGCTGCGCGAGGACTAGTTAGGCGGGGCCGCCATGGCCAGCAGCTTGCGCACGTCGCCCAGGATCGCCACGCGCAGCAACCCGGGCGGCGTGTCGTAGCGCTTGAGCTCCTCCGCCGACGCGGCGGCCCACTCGGCCGGGGCACGGCGCCCGGCGGCGATGAAGCCGATGGCCTCCGTCCCGATTACCGCGGTGCGCGCGAGGGCGCGCGCCACCGGAACGCCCTGGGCGAGCGTCGGCGACTGGGTGCCAAGCGCCTCGACCTTGGGAAGGAGCAGGCTCCAGCGCTCGAAGAGGATCAGGAGCGAGTCACGAGCGGGCGCGTCGTTAGGGTCGCGTGCGACGCGCCGCACCAGGCGTTCCGTGAGCCATCGTCCGTCGGGGTCGGGGCGCGCGGCATCGACCAGCCGGGTGAGCGGGTGCCACTGGTTGGGACGAATGCCGTTGACCGACTGTCCGAATGACGGCGGCTGCACCGCCGTGAAGAGCGACTCGATCGGGGCGGTGTCGAGACCAGGCGCAATCGTTGCCAGCATGCGCGCGGGGTGCGAGCGCACGCGAAGTCCCACCCCCTCGAGGCGATCGGTGAGGATGTCCAGGCGGCGATACATGTCCGCGACATCGGTCACGCTCCGCGGCGACCACAGGCGCTCGGCCACCGCGCCCAGTCTGGGCCAGATTCGCGAGTCCGCCGTCTCGGCGGTGATGAACTCCGCCCAGATGCACGCCTCGCCCCCGATGATGAGGCGCTGCTGCGCGGGCGTGAGCTCGTCATACAGCGGGACCGGATCGGCGGTGTAGTACTCGGTGGCCGGCTTGATGTGATCGAGATACCATGGCGCCGACAGGATGCCGGTGAGTCCCTGCTTGGCGCTGTTGGCCAGGTATTGCGTGCCGCGCCACGACTGCACCACGGTGCGCGGCGGGAGTTCGGGGTGGAGGATCTCGTCCCACCCGACCATGCGCTTGCCGTGCCGCGTGAGCAGCGTCGTGAGGCGCGTGTTGAAGTGCAGCTGCAACGCATGGTTGTCGCGAAAGCCGCGACGCTTGCGCCAGGCGACGATGTCGGGATTGGAGTCCCAGTGCTTGCCTTCCACCTCATCGCCCCCGATGTGCCAATAGGCGTCGGGGAAGAGCGGGACCATCTCGTCGAGGAAGCGAGCAATGAAGGTGTATGTCGCCTCTTTGGTGGGATCGAAGATCGCATCGGCCCCGCCCCACTCGCGGCGAATGGCAATCGGTGGCTGCTGCGCGCTGTACTGCGGATAGCCGACAAACCACGACGTGGAGTGCCCCGGCATGTCGAACTCGGGGACGACCCGAATGCCACGGTCGCGTGCGTAGGCGACGAGGTCGCGCACCTCCTGCTGCGTGTAGTACAGCCCGTCGCTCCCCAGCTCGTGCAACCGCGGGAAGTGCTTGCTCTCGATGCGAAAGCCCTGGTCGTCGCTCAGGTGCCAATGGAAGACGTTGAGCTTGACGATGGCCATGCCATCGAGCGTGCGCTTGAGCTGCTCGATGGGCATAAAGTGGCGCGAGACGTCGACCAGGAGCCCGCGCCAGGCAAAACGCGGTTCGTCGGCGATGGTGACGGCGGTGATGAAGAAGGACGTCCCGTCGCTCTCCACCAGCTGCAACAACGTTTCGAGTCCGCGCAGCGCGCCAACCGTGGTCGCCGCCTGCAGCGTGGCACCATCCGCACCGACGGTGAGCGTGTACCGCTCGTTTTCGTCGATGCCCTGCACCGCCATCCCCGCCCCTCCCACGTCGATGGCGATGTTGCGCGGGGTGGCGGTGCGCGCGATCGATCGCGACATCGGTTGGGCGAGGCGTCGCGACAGTCGGGCGAGCGCGCGAGCGATGGCGCGCTCGAGTCTCGGGTCGCGGTGTCCGGTGACGGAGATGCTGGTGGTGCTATCGAGCAGCAATCGCCCGGTCCCGACCCGGACCGACGAGGGGACCGGGAGCAGCGACGCGGGTTGCGCCGCCAACGGGAGCGCGCAGGCGAGGAGGGAGAGCGCGAGAATGCGTGAGATCATCCGCCGAATGTGAGCCGAGTGTCACTGGCCAACCAGTGCGCCAGCTCACGACCAGCCGTGGCGCCGATTCGAGGTATCCTCCCCCGCCCCGGACAGGTATTATCTCGTCTTCTCGTCTTCCCGTCCTCTCGTCATCTGCTCTCCAGAATGCGCCTCGTTACCCTCGACTGGATAATCGTCGCCCTCTCGGTGGTGATCTCCTTCCTCCCGGCGATCTTCTTCTACAAGCGCGCCGGTTCGAGCACCGAGGAGTTCTTCACCTCGGGGCGTGCCGCCCCATGGTGGCTGGTCGGGATCTCGATGGTGGCCACCACCTTCAGCACCGACACCCCGAACCTCGTGACCAACATGGTCCGCGAGAACGGGGTGGCCGACAACTGGCTGTGGTGGTCGTTCCTGCTGACGGGGATGATGACCGTCTTCTTCTTCGCCAAGCTGTGGCGGCGCTCGCGGGTCATGACCGACCTGGAGTTCTACGAGCTGCGCTACTCGGGGAAGGCGGCGACCTTCGTGCGCGGCTTCCGCGCCCTCTACCTCGGCCTCTTCTTCAACTGCGTCATCATGGCCACGGTGAACCTCGCCGCGGCCAAGATCGGCAACATCGTGTTGGGGCTCCCGATGTGGCAGACGCTGGTCTACGCGTCGATCATCACGATCTTCTTCGCGTCGGTGTCGGGACTCTGGGGGGTGCTGGTGACCGACTCGATCCAGTTCCTCATCACGATGTCGTCCACCTTCGCGGTGGCCTACTTCGCCTTGCAGCAGCCCGAAGTTGGAGGGCTGGCCGGCCTCATGGCCAAGGTCCCGGCGTCACGCCTCAACCTCCTCCCCGACTTCAGCAACAACTGGAACGTCGCTCTCTCGGTGATGATCATCCCGATCACCATCCAGTGGTGGTCGGTCTGGTATCCCGGCGCCGAACCGGGGGGCGGGAGCTACATCGCGCAACGCATGCTGGCGTCGAAGACCGAGAAGGACGCGGTCATCGGGACGATGTTCTTCAACGTGATGCACTACGCGCTCCGCCCATGGCCGTGGATCATCGTGGCGCTCTGCTCCACGCTCATCTTCCCGCAGCTCAGCGACATCTCCGCGTCGTATCCGTACGTCGATCCCAAGCTCATCGGGCACGACATGGCGTACCCGGCGATGCTCAAGTTCCTCCCGGCCGGCTTCCTCGGGGCGATGGTGGCCGGGATGCTCGCCGCCTATCGCTCGACCATCGAGACGCACCTCAACTGGGGGACGTCGTACCTGGTGCACGACTTCTACCGCCGCTTCCTGCGCCCGGGTGAGACCGAGAAGCACTACGTCCTCATCGGACGCCTCGTCACCGCGGGGCTGATGGTCTGCGCTGCCCTCCTCACCTTCGCGCTCAGCTCGGCCAAGGAGAGCTTCGACCTGATTCTGTCGATCGGCGCCGGGACGGGGTTGCTCTACATCCTGCGCTGGTTCTGGTGGCGCATCAACGCGTGGAGCGAAGTGGCGGCGATGGTCAGCTCGTTCGTGATCTCGGTCGGCTTCTTCATCGCCCGCAAGAACGGCGTGACGCTGGGGAGCGAGATCTCGCTGGTGATCACCATCGTCGCGTCGACCGTCGTGTGGATGACGGTGACGTTCCTCGCGCCGCAGACCGACAAGGCGCGGCTGATCTCGTTCTACAAGCTGGTGCGCCCCGCTGGCCCGGGGTGGAAGGAGATCCGCGCCGCCAGCGGGGACACGCGATCCCCCGATTCACTCACGCTGTCGCTCGTTGGGTGGATGCTCGGGATCACCTTCGTCTACTCGGCGCTCTTTGGCACCGGGAGCTTCCTGTACGGTCGTACGACGACGGGGATGATGTGGCTTGGCGCGTTCCTCGTCTCGGGCTTCTTCCTGTTCCGCTTGATGCCGCGCCTGTGGGCCGGTTCGGAAGACTGATCCAGTAGTCGCCGCGAGATCCGTCGAAGGAGAGACACGTGCTGTTTCGAGGGATCTTTGCCGGCATCGGGCTCATCGCCCTCGCCGTGCTGGGGGGATACGTCTGGCTGGAGCAGCGCGTCACCTGGACGCTCCAGCGGCGCTACGACGTGCCGCTGGACACGCTGACCATCCCGACCGACTCGGCGAGCATCGCCGAAGGGGAACGGCAGGCCTGGTTTCACGGCTGCCACGGTTGTCACGCGCCGCAGCTGCAAGGCAAGGTCTTTGTCGACGAACCGGGGGAGCTGCGGCTGGTCGCCCCCAACGTGGTCCGGACCATCGCCAGCTACAACGACGCCGAGCTGGCGCGCCTCATCCGGCACGGGATCCGGCGCGACGGCACCGGGGTGCTGGGGATGCCAGCGGCCGGCTTCTATCAGATGAGCGACACCGACGTCGGGCGCATCATCGCCCACCTGCGCGCATCGCCCGTCGTGGACAGCGCGCTCCCCGCGTCACAATTGCACCTGCCGGCCAAGCTCGCCGTGCTCAGGGGCGAGATGCGCCCCGATGCGGCGACGATCGATCATGGCGCGCCGCGCGTGGGCGACCGGAGCGACACCACGCGCGCCTGGCGAGGCGAGTATCTCGCCCGCACCATCTGCAACGAGTGCCACGGCGACCACCTCATGGGTGATGCCGACGCCGAGGTGCCGCCGCTCCGGCAGGCCAACGGATACGCGCGTGCGGAGTTCGTCGCCCTGTTGCGCGAGGGGCGTGCGCGCGACGGTCGCGACCTTCCGTTGATGGGGCGCACCGCCCGCGCCCGGTTTGTGCGCTTCACGCCGGAGGAGGTGGACGATATCTATGACTACCTGCTGCGGATGCCGGCCGCTCCGGCGACCGCCACAGGTGCAACGCCGCCCGCTCGCTGATCGCCACACGCCTCGCATGACGCCACCTCTCGCCCCCACCACTCGCGCCGTGATCCTCGCCCGGGGACTCGGCACCCGCATGCGACAGGAGGATGCCGGCGCCGCGCTGGACGCCGAGCAGGCGGCGGTCGCCGATGCTGGCGTGAAGGGGATGATCCCGATCGGGCGCCCCTTCCTCGACTACGTCATCAGCGCGCTGGCCGACGCGGGAATCACCGATGTCTGCCTGGTGATTGGTCCCGAACATCAGGCGGTGCGCGACTACTACGGCTCGCTCCCGCTCGAGCGGGTACGCGTGCACTTCGCCGTGCAGGCGCACCCGCGCGGGACCGCTGACGCCGTTGCCGCTGCCCGCGATTTTGCCGGCGATCGGACGGTCCTCGTCCTCAACTCCGACAACTACTACCCGGTGGAGGCATATCGGGCGCTCGCCGCGGAGGGCGCGTCGGGGCTCGTCGGCTTCGAGCGCGAGGCCTTGGTCGCCCGGAGCAACATCGCCGAGGAGCGCATCCTCAAGTACGCGCTGGTGGTGCGCAGCGCCGACGGTTTCCTGGACGAGATCGTGGAAAAGCCGGACGCGGCGACGTTCGCGCGCATGGCGTCGCACGCGCTGGTGAGCATGAACCTCTGGTCGTTTGCCCCGGTGATCTTCGAGGCGTGTGCGCGCGTGCAGCCGTCGAGCCGGGGGGAGCTGGAGCTGCAGGACGCGGTGCGGATCGCGATGCACGACCTGGGGGAGCGCTTCCGGGTGATCTCCATGGCAGCCGGCGTCCTCGATCTCTCCAATCGCCGCGACATCCCCGCCGTGGCGGCGAGGCTATCGGGAGTCGAGGTCCGGCTGTAGCAGCGCGGGGCGGCACCACGACAGCGGGGGCCCGTCCTCCCTCTGCTGGGGGCGAGGTGTAGCTTTCGGCCATGTCTCACAATCGCGACCAGCTCCTGCGCGTCGGGATGTCGCCGCACCAGGCGTCGGCGAAGGCGGCGATGCTCGAGCAGTGCGACGCCGCGCTCGATGCGTTAGGCAGTTCCGATCAGCGCCACTCCGTGTGGGTCCCGGGGCGCATCGAAGTCCTGGGCAAGCACACCGACTATGCGGGCGGACGCTCGCTCCTGTGCACCGTGGAACGCGGCTTTGCCGTGCGCGTGGCGCTGCGCGACGATGCGCGCATTCGGGCCGTGGATGTGGCGACCGGTAGCGCGTGCGAGACGGCGCTCGACCCCGCGGCGCACGCGGAACCGGGGGACTGGTCCAACTACGTCGCCACCGTGGCACGCCGCCTGGCCCGCAACTTCCCCTCGGCCCGCCTCGGCGTCGATCTCGCCTTTGCTTCGGACCTGCCAATTGCGGCGGGGATGAGTTCGTCGAGCGCGCTGATGATCGCCGTCTTCGTGGCGCTGGCCAAGAGCAACGACCTGCGCAGCTCGGAGGAGTTTCGTCGCGCCATCTTCTCGCGCGAGGAGCTGGCGTCCTACCTGGGGACGGTGGAGAACGGCGAGTCGTATCGTTCGCTGGATGGCGATGCCGGGGTGGGGACATTTGGCGGGAGCCAGGACCACACCGCCATCATGTGCGCCGAAGCCGGGCACGTGATGCAATATTCGTTTGGGCCTGTGCGTCGCGAGGCGCAGTATGACCTGCCGCCCACGCACACCTTCGTGGTCGGCGCCAGCGGCGTGCTCGCCGAGAAGACCGCCGGCGCACGCGAGGCGTACAACCGCGCCGCACGGCTGGTGCGTCACCTGCTGACGTCGTGGAACGTGGAGACCGGGCGCAGCGACCTCACCCTGGCCGATGCCGTCCGCAGCGCCGACGACGCGCCCGAGCGGCTCCGCGCGCTCGCCCGTCGCGCCGCCACGCCGGATTTTTCGGCACAGGCGTTAGGCAACCGCCTCGAGCAGTTCCTGCTCGAGAGCTTCGAGCTGATCCCCCAGGCGGCGTCGATCCTGGCGCGCGGCGCGCTGCACGAACTCGGCCCCGTGGTCGATCGCTCGCAGGAAGCCGCCGAGCGTTGGCTGGGCAACCAGATCCCCGAGACCATCGCGCTGGCGCGCCTGGCGCGTCACGTGGGGGCAACCGCCGCCTCGGCGTTCGGCGCCGGATTTGGCGGGAGTGTGTGGGCGCTGGTCCCGGTCGGGGAGGCGCACGACTTCATGGTGTCCTGGAACGAGCACTATCAGGCCGAATTTCCGGCGGCCGCCGAGCGGGCGTTCTTCTTCTCGTCGCCCGCCGGTCCGGGGGCGCAGCAATTCTAGAAGGGCGGAAGACGGGAGGACGGGAAGACGAGAAGACGAGATGGGAACTGCGGGGCTCAGGTGGTTTCTCCCGAGCCTCGGGCGCCATAACCTTCCCGATCGCCACCGAACTCGTCTTCCCGTCTTCCCGTCTTCGAGTCCCAGAGATGAATCCCGATCATCCTTCTCGCCGCGACCTCCTCAAGGGTGCCGCACTCGCCGGCGCCGGCCTCGCGCTGGGTGCCGGATCGCTTTCCGCGCACGATGCAGCTGACGGCGACGCGCCGAGCCGGCTGCTGGAGCGCCCGTCGACCGCAGCCAGCATGGCGGGGGTTCCGTTCGAGAAGCACGCGGTGGTGCGCGTGGCGATCGTCGGCACGGGGCTGCGCGGGCGATCGGTGCTGCACGAACTGCTGGGCGTCCCCAACGTGCGCATCACCGCACTGTGCGACACCGTGGCCGAGAAGGTCGAGATGGCCGTGCAGCAGATGCGGAAGGCCGGGCACGACTATGAGCCCGCGCGATTCACCAGCGGCCCCAACGCGTACGAACAACTCGTCAGGCGCGACGACATCGACATCGTCTATACGGCCACACCGTGGGAATGGCACGTACCGGTGTGCCTGGCGGCGATGAATGCGGGGAAGCACGCGGCGACCGAAGTCCCGGCCGCCTACACGCTCGAGGACTGCTGGAAGCTGGTCGACACGTCGGAGCGCACGCGCCGCCATTGCCTGATGATGGAAAACTGCAACTACGGGTACAACGAGTTGCTGGTGCTCCAGATGGTGAAAGCGGGTCTCTTCGGGGAGCTCAAGCACGCGGGGGCGGCGTACAATCACGACCTGCGCGAGATCCTCTTCGAGAACAAGGACGAAGGGTTGTGGCGCCGGCGGCATCACACATTGCGTAACTCGAACCTGTACACGACGCACGGGCTGGGGCCGGTCGCTTTCATGCTCGGCATCAACCGCGGCGACCGCTTCGACTATATGGTGTCGATGGCCACACCCGAGATGGGGCTCACCAAGTGGCGCAAGGACCACGAGCCGGCCGACTCGCCCAAGTGGAAGGAGAAGTACGTCACCGGCGACCTCAACACCTCGCTGATCAAGACGGCCAAGGGGCGCACCATTCGCCTGGAGCACGACGTCTCGTCGCCGCGCCCGTATTCGCGCATCAACTCCATCCAGGGGACCAACGGGATCTTCGAGGATTACCCAGCGCGCATCTACATCGAAGGCGCGGGCGAGGAGCACCGGTGGGCGTCGATCGACGGCTACAAGGCAAAGTACGAGCACCCGCTCTGGCGCGAGTTAGGCGAGAAGGCGCGCAGCGGCGGGCACGGCGGGATGGACTACGTGATGGCCTACCGCCTGGTGCAATGCCTGCGCGAAGGGCTCGTGCCGGACTTCGACGTGTACGACGCCGCCGCATGGTCGGCGCCCGGGCCGTTGAGCGAGATGTCGATCGCGAAGGGGAGCGCGCCGATGAAGTTTCCGGAGTTCACGCGCGGGAAGTGGAGCGAGGCGCGGGCTTCGCTTTAGGCTGGGAAGACGGGAAGACGGGAAGACGAGAAGACGAGAAGACGAGAAGACGAGAAGACGAGAAGACGAGAAAGGGCAACTTCTTTACCGACGAGAACATAGAGGGCACAGAGAACACGGGGAGATGCTCCTACGTGTTCTCTGTGCCCTCTGTGATCTCTGTGGTTCAAGCTCTTCGCGACCTAGGACAACTCACCGCGCCGAGTCCCGCGCCCGCGGGCGCTACAGGGGCATGAATGCCGCCCCGATGTACTGCAACTGGGAGATAACGAACACCGTCAGGAAGACGGAAGAGAACCCGACGAACAGCGCCGCCGTCCGTCTTCCGGAAAACCGCCACGCTTGGACTTGCCTCACGTCGGGCACCGCAATGGCAACGCGCTCGGGGCTTTTCATCGCATAGCCCACGACGCTGTCCTGCTGTAAACCAGCGTTGCGCAAGGCGACGACCCGGCCGTCACGCAGAGAGACCTTTACTTCATCTCCCAGTGAGATGGAATCCTTCCGGCGGTCGGAGACGGTCTCGACGTGCCACGCGTAGCAGGACACGCTTGTCGCGAGAATGGCTAAAGCAGGGAGAACGCGCGCTACACCTCGCACGTGCGCACCCCTTCCTCCAGCGATCGCATCGCATCCCGCTTGGGAATAAACTCCTGCCCGATGAATCCCGTATACCCCAGGTCCGCGATCGCGCGCATGATCGCCGGATACTGCAGTTCCTGCCCCGCGTCGATCTCGTTGCGCCCGGGGACTCCCGCCGTGTGGTAGTGGCCGATGGCGTCGAAGTTGTCGCGAATGGTGCGGATCACGTCGCCTTCCATGATCTGCATGTGGTAGATGTCGTACAGGAGCTTGAAGCGCGGGCTCCCCACCTGCCTGACGAGTTCGGCCCCCCACGGCGTTCGGTCGCACATGTAGTCCTTGTGGTCGACCTTGGAGTTGAGCAGCTCCATGCACACCGTCACCCCCAGCCGCTCGGCCAGCGGCGTGATGCGCTTGAGCCCCGCCACGCAGTTGGCCAGCCCTTCGCCGTCGCCCATCCCGGCCCGGTTGCCCGAGAAGACGATCATGTTCGGCAATCCGGCAGCCGCAACGAGCGGGAGGAGTCGCTCCGACTCGGCCACCAGCCGATCGTGCTCGCTGGGGCGGTTGAAGCCGACGGGGATGGTGCTCGGCCCGTTGGCCATGGCGCAGGTGAGGCCGTGCTTCTTGACCACCGGCCAGTCCTTCTCGCTCAGCAGCTCGACCGAGAGCAGGCCGATGCGCTTGGCGGCGGCGCACAACTCGTCGAGCGGCATGCTGCTATAGCACCACTGGCAGACGCTCTGCTTGAGGCGACCGGCAGCTGCAAGCGGCTGCAGCGCGTCAGCGGATGGCGCGCTCATCGCGGCCAGCGGCGAGGCCGCCGCGGCGAGTGCGCCTCCCGCGAGCGCCGCGCCGCCAAGGGTCTTGAGGGCATCGCGGCGGCTCTGGCTCATAAGGCGCTGAGCGCCTTGTACGACGCGGTGATCGAGGCGTAGGCATCCTTCGGGTTGTCATGCTCCACGAAGTAGTGCTTGATCCCCGCCTGCCCCGCCTTGGCGATGTACTGCGAGAAGGGAATGGTCCCCGAGCCCACCTCGGTCATCGTCCCGTCCGCCTTCATGTCCTTCACGTGCACGCACGGGAAGCGCCCCGGGTGCTTGGCGAAGTAGGCGAGCGGGTCACGCTTCGCCTTGTTGGTCCAGAACAGGTCCATCTCGAACTGCACGAGGTTTTTGTCGCAGCGCGCGAGCAGCAGGTCGTACGGGATCTCTCCGCCCACCGTCTCGAACTCGAAGTCGTGATTGTGGTACGCCATCTGGATGCCACGCTTCTTGGTGAGCGCCCCGGCCTCGTTGAGCTGGTCGGCCACCTTCTTGTACTGGTCGAGCGTCTTGCGCTCGGCGGCGTCGAGATAGGGCATGATGGCGTACTTGTGCCCGATGGTCTCCATCGCGTCGAGCGTGGCGGTCGGATCCTTGAGGATCACCGACACCGGGATGTGCACCGAGGGCGCGGTGAGCCCGTTGGCCTTGAGGGCGTCGGCAATCTGCTTCGGGGTGCGCCCGAAGTAGCCGGCGAACTCGACCTCCTTGAAGCCGATCGACGCGACCTTGGCGAGCGCCGCCTCGACCCCCTTCTCCATCTCGCCGCGAATGGTGTAGAGCTGCACGCCGCAGCGCTTCATGGCCGCCGACGGTGCCACGCCGTCACCCACGAGGGGTGACCCGGCAGCCGCAAGCGACGACTGGGCGACGAGCTCGTTGAGGAGCGGCGAGGCGACAAGACCAAGGGCGGACGCCTGCGTGAGGCGCTTGAGGGCTTCTCTGCGGGAGGTCACGGGGCAACTCGGGCGGGTGGTGAGACTGGCGTGCGGACGACACCGTGATACCCCGCTAGCGCCGACTCGACGCAGACCCTGCCGCTGGACGCACGCGGGGGCGATGTCTGGGGTCGAACGTACCCCGGATCATCGCCCCCGTCCAGCAAAAAAAGACGCGCCGAATCGGCCTACCGCCGGTGCCCCTTCAGCAGCGTTCTATGGCCGCTGCCCCTTCAGCATCGCCTGCGCTCGCTTGAGCTGCGGATGATCCGGCGCCACCTGCAGCCCCTTCTCGATCGTCGCCAGCGCCGAGGCTGTATCTCCTTTCTGCGCCTGGCCCAGCGCAATCTGCGAGTACGTCACCCCCGAGTTGGGGAAGTAGTCGAGGTTGAGCGTGAGGAGCTTGAGCGCATCGTCAATGCGACGCGCGCGCGCCATCTCGTCGGCGAGCGCCGGCAGCGACCCTTCGGTGAAGTCGAACTGCGCCTTGCCGTAGGTCTTCTCACGCAACTCCTTGTAGCGCACGATGGCGCTGTCCGCGTCCTTGGCCTCGAGCGCCCCCAGCACCTCGGCCGCCAGCGTGCGCGGCTTGGAGACACCGCGATGACACGTCTCGC
Source organism: uncultured Gemmatimonadaceae bacterium (assembly GCA_964560345.1). Lineage (GTDB taxonomy): Bacteria > Gemmatimonadota > Gemmatimonadetes > Gemmatimonadales > Gemmatimonadaceae > SCN-70-22. The sequence goes on along the minus strand of CAZLLP010000100.1, from coordinate 3,623 downwards.
AGCTCACGCGCGTGCGCGCGGTGAAGGTGCGCCCCGTCTGCGAGAGATACTTGCCGTTGATATCCATCGTCATCTGCAGCATCCCGCGGGCGATCTTCTTGAGCTCCTTGTCGTCCGACGCCGGATCGAGTCGCTCCGGCATCTGCCCCGGGTTGGTCACCACGTGACAGTCGTTGCACCGTAGCCCCAGCGTTTGCGTGAAGCGACGCATGACGTTGAGCAGTTCGGGGCGCGGCATGTCCTTGGGGAGGACCTGCAGGTTCTTGAACCCTTCCTGCGGCTGCTGCGCGCCGGCGACCGCGGGAACGGCGACGGCAAGCACGGCGAACGTGTGACGGACGAAACGACGCATGACGATTGACCTCGATTGAACGGCCGCTTGCATGAGACGGCGGGCCGGGGACCGCGGGGGGAGGCGGGTCATTCTACACCGCGCCGAGCGCGGCGCGCCAGTCTGGCGACGCCGGCTGACCTAGCGCACCACCGCCGACGTATCACCCGGCAGGAGCAGCTGGCGGTGCGCCCACCACGGCGCGATCCCGTTCTTCATGACGCGTTCGTGGAAGGTGCGCAGGTTGAAGTCCGCCCCTTGGCGCGCCTGGTAGTCCTCGCGCAGCGTGAGCATCGCGCGCTTGCCCAGGAAGTAGCCGCCGTTGGTGGGGTCGTACGAGACCCGCGACGCTTCCTGCATGGCCGCCGGCCCCGGGATGTGCGCGTTGTCCTCGAAGAACCTGGCGCCTTGCTCCAGCGTCCACCCGTTGGCGTGCACGTTGAGGCTCACGATCAACCGGCAGATGCGCGTCATCGACTCCGACAGCTGCGCCATCGCATAGCGCGGATCGTCCTGCTTGAAGCCCTGCTCCACCACGAGATGCTCGGCGTAGTGCGCCCAGCCATCCTGCCCGCTCGACGGCTGCGGGAACGGGTTGAGGCCGATCCAGATGCGGCGGACCTTGCCCGGCGTCTGGCGCATGAACATCGCGTGCACGAAATGCCCCGGCATCGCCTCGTGCGCCGACGTGATGGCCAACGACGGATAGTTGAACCGTTCGAGCCACTTGTCCTGTCGCTCCGCCGGCCACGACGGGTTGGCGTCGGTGACGTAGAAGATGGACTTGACCGGCGTGGCCTCGAGCGGCGGCGACGCGTGCATCGATGCCAACCCGATGTCGAACGGCTTGGACGGCTCGACGATGACCTGGTCGGCGCTGGGGAGGCGCACGAGGTCGTGGCTGGTGACGAACTGCTGCAACTCGTCGACCGTGCGCCGCGTCGCGGCCACCAGCTCTCCGCGTTTGGGGTGATCGCGCAACACGTCGCCCCACACCTCCATCGGTGCGCGCGTCGAATCCACCAGCTTCGCCTTCTCGGTGAAGAGCGCCTGCTCGCGCGCCAGCTCGCGCCGCGCAATTTCCAGCATCCGGTCGGCCGGGACGTCGATCAGCTCCTCGGCGCGGTAGCGCGCCTCGACGTAGTCCCTGCCTAACGCAATGGTCCCGTTGGCGTTGGGGAGGATCGTGCGCTCGTAGTCGGCGATGAAGGCGTCGATCGCGGTGCGGGCGTGGCGCGCCTCGACCATCATCGCGTTCCACGTTTCGCCGCGCGGCGCATCGAGGGCGAGCGCGAGGTCGGTCGCCAGCATCGCACTCGCCCCGCGGAACATCCCCAGCCCGCGCTCGGCCAGGATGCGCGGGGGATTGCGCAGGTTGGCCTTGGCGGCCTGCAGCAGCGCTGGCACCGCGCGCAGCTTGTCGCGCACGCGCCCCATGCGCACCTGCGCCGGCGCGCTCTCCATCGTCATCAGGTTGTGCACGCCGTCGGTGATGGCCGAGGCGTAGATCATCGGGTTGCGCTGCCAGTTGTGCGCGACGTCGAGATCGAGAATCCATCCGTCGATGACGCCGTCGAGAATGCGCCGGTCCACGCGCTCGTCAGGCGTGAGACTATCGGAGTGAATGCGCATCAGGCGCGCCTTCATCTCCCGGAACCACGAGAGCTGTCGCGCGATGTTGGCCGCCGAGAAGTCCTCGAGGCGGTCGTCGTGCATGTGCAGCCCGTTCCCCGCGGCAATCGACGGATAGAAGGCGGCCCACCCGTCGAGATACTCGTCGATGAGCGCGGCGAGTTCGCGCGACGCCTGGCTGGAGGTGCCGTACGCCCCCGCCGCGCTCGTCGCCGAAGTGTCGGACTGCGTTGTCTTCTCCCCGTTCCCACCGCAGCCACCCACCAGCGTGGCCATGACGACCAGCGCGCCTGCCAACAGCTTCGATTTCATCTAGAGTCCCTTCGTGGCCACGAGTTCAATGGCCCGTGCGAATGCATCCACCTCGGCCACCGTGGTGTAGACGTTTGGCGTTACGCGAATGCAGGAGAACTCGTTGGGAACGATCCGCGCGCGCACGTGGATCCGATGCTTCGTCATGAGGTAGTCGACGAGCTGCGGCCCGGTGAGGCCGTCGATGGCCACCGCGCCTAACGCGCACGACTGCGCATCATCGTCCGGGGTCAGGAGCCTGACCTTGGGAAGCCGGGCCACGTGCGTGGTCCAGCGCCGCCGCAGGAAGCGCAGCCGCGCCGCCTTGCGCTCGGGACCGATCGCCTCATGAAAGTCGAGCGCCTCGGTGATCGGGTTACGGATGTGTACCGGAAACGTCCCGATCGCCTCGAACTTGCGAATGTTGTCGTCCATCTCGGCCGGGGCGGCAAAAAGCGGCCAGATCGACTTGATCTTCGAGCGGCGCACATAGAGGAACCCGGTCCCCACCGGCGCCGAGAGCCACTTGTGCAGCGAGGTGCCGAAGTAGTCGCACTCGAGGTCGTCGCGCGTGAAGGGGAACTGGGCGAAGGCGTGACCGCCATCGACCACTACCTCGATCCCGCGCGCGCGTGCCATGCGGCAGATGCGCTGGATGGGCGCAATCTGTCCGGTGGTGAAATACACGTGCGACACGTGCAGCACCTTGGTGCGCGGCGTGATCGCCGCCTCGAAGCGCTTCACCAGGTCATCCGGGTTGGTCGACGGCACCGGGAACGAGAAGACCTTGAGCACGATCCCGTCGCGTCGCTCGCGCGTGCGCCACGCGGTATGCATCGACGGGTAGTCCTGCGTCGTCGTGATCACCTCGTCGCCGCGCGAGAGCGGCATGCCTAGCTGCACCGCTTCCAGCGCCTCGGTGGTGTTGCGCGTGATGGCCAGTTCCTCGGCGTCGCACCCGAAGCGCGCGGCCAGCCGCCGGCGCACCACCTCGAACTCCGGATAGAGCATCTCGTCCACGTAGTGGGACGGGCTCATGTTGGTCATCGTGAGGTAGTCGAGCTGCGCGCGCTGCACGCTGCGCGGCGACGGCGCTACCGAACCGTTGTTCAGGTTGATGTTGTTGCGATCGACCGTGAACGCCTGTTGCACCTGGAACCAGAAATCCTCGTCGTCGGCCAGCGCATCGGCCGGGCGCGAGGGTTGATACGCCGCGAGGCGATCAAGCATTCCCGGCTTGCGGGTCACGAGGCTGGCCCCGAGGGCGCCGACGAAGGATCTGCGAAGCATTTCTTGAGAGAAGACGGGAAGACGGGAAGACGAGAAGACGAGTGAGGGCAGCGTGCGGTGAGACTCCCCTACCTTACGC
>CAZLLP010000099.1:0-21586 GCA_964560345.1 uncultured Gemmatimonadaceae bacterium | reverse complement strand
GAGACGGGAGTGCCGACGCGCATCGCGCGTCGGCGAAGCTCGCACCCGCCCACGAGTACGATAACACACCGCAAGGGTCGGTACAGCCGCCCACTCGGACGAGTCCGTCGCGCGCAACTCCAGCCCTCACAACGAAAAGCGGCGCCCCAAGGGCGCCGCACTCCCGTCTCCCGTCTCCCGTCTCCCGTCTCCCGTCTACTCAGAAAACTTCCCCATCTTCAGGAACTTCTCCCGCCGCTTCCGGACCAGCTTCTCCGGCTTGTAGCGACGCAGCTCCTCATAGTGCTTGATGAGCGTCTCCTGCAGCGAGGCGGCGGCCACTTCGTGGTTGGCATGCGCTCCGCCCAGTGGTTCGGGGATGATCTCGTCGATGACGCCGAGTTCGAGCAGGTCCTGGGCGGTGATCTTGAGGGCGCCGGCCGCCTTCTCGCGCATCTCGGGCGACTTGCCGTCCTTCCAGAGGATCGCGGCGCACCCTTCCACCGTGATCACCGAGTAGACGGCATTCTCCAGCATCAGAACGCGGTCGGCCACACCTAACGCCAACGCGCCGCCAGACCCCCCTTCGCCGATGACCGTCGCGATGATCGGCGTTTCCAGACTGCTCATCTCGAACAGGTTACGGGCGATCGCTTCGGCCTGGCCGCGCTCCTCGGCACCCAGCCCGGCCCACGCTCCCGGGGTGTCGATGAAGGTGAAGACGGGGACGTGGAACTTCTCGGCCAGCTTCATCAGGCGCAGCGCCTTGCGATACCCCTCGGGATGCGGCATCCCGAAGTTGCGCTTGAGATTTTCCTTGGTGTCGCGTCCGCGCTGGTGCCCGATGATCATGACGGTCTCTCCGTCGAGTCGGGCCCATCCGCCAACGATGGCGGCATCTTCGCGGAAGGCGCGGTCGCCGTGCAGTTCGACGAAATCGGTGAAGCAGAGCCGCACGTAGTCGAGCGTGAACGGGCGCTTGCTAGACCGCGCCACCTGCAGGCGCTGGAGCGGCGAGAGGTTGCGATAGACCTCCTGCCGCAGGTCGGTCAGCTTCTTCTCGAGCGGCTGAATCTCGGCGTCGACGCTCATATGCTGCCCGTCGGCCATCCGCTTGAGTTCGTCGATCTGCTTCTCGAGTTCGAAGATGGGACGCTCGAACTCCATGGTGGGTGTACTAGCCATCACTGCCCTCCGACGCGCACGAGGCGAACCCGATCCTGGCCGAGCAGTGCGCGCAGCTCTCCGAGCGCGACACTGTTGGCGGCCACCTTGATGGACCGGGATCGCAATCGCGATTGCGTCCCTTTGGCGTCAATCCAGCGGATTTCGAGCGATGCAGACCCCGGATGCGATTCCGCGACGATCCGCACATCCCTCATCAGGTCGGCCGAGAGCGAACTGCCATCCTCGCCGTCCCGCCTTCCGTCTCCCAGCTCCAGCTCGACCGCCACGTGCCCCGCCACCCGCAGCTCTTCGAATCGCTGCACCGACTCCACGATGAACGTGGGGTTGTCGGCTCCCTGGTCGCGCTTGGAATACCCCCCCTTCACCAACAACGGCACGTCGGTCTTCACCCGGTCAGAAAGGGCGGCCCACGCTTCCGGAAAGACCAGCAACTCCGAAGATCCCGAAAAATCCTCGACTGTCAACCGGGCGAACTCAGCCCCGGACTTCTTGCTCACCTGCCGCTTGATGGCGGTGACCACCACGCCGAGCGTCAGGCTCCCTTCCTGCCAGGTCCCGAGCTGCGAGACGGAGGCGGAGGTGAACAGCTCGCATTCGGCCCGATACGGTTCGAGCGGGTGCCCCGAGATATAGAAGCCGAGGATCTCCTTTTCCCGCGTCAGTCGCTCCGACTCGGTGAGCTGCGCGACGTTGGGGAGGGTGAGCTGGTGTCCGCTCCCCGCGTCCTGCTTCCCGCCGCCAAGGTCGCCGAACAACGACCCCTGTCCGGTCGCCTTCTCGTCCTGCTTGAGCGAGGCTTCCTGCAGCGCCGCGTCGAGCACGTTGAGGTACTGCCCGCGGTGTCCGCCTAACGAATCGAGCGCGCCGGAGTGGATCAGCGCCTCGAAGACGCGCTTGTTGCACATGCGCAGGTCGATGCGCTCGCACAGGTCGAAGAGCGACGTGAACGGGCCGTCTGCGCGCGCCCCGAGGATCGAGTCGATCGCCGTCCTGCCCACGTTGCGCACCGCGCCGAGCCCGAAGCGAATGCGCTTGTCCCCGACCACCGTGAACTTGTAGCCCGACTCGTTGACGTCAGGGGCGAGGACCTCGATTCCGAGCTCGCGCGCCTCGTTGATGAACTTCACGACGCTGTCGGTGTCGCCAATCGATGACGACAGCACCGCCGCCATGAACTCGGCGGGGAAGTGGCACTTGAGCCAGGCGGTGTGGTACGAGACGACCGAGTAGGCGACCGAGTGCGACTTGTTGAAGCCGTAGCGGCCGAACGTTTCGATCTGGGCGGCGAGGTCCTCGATGATGCGCTTGTCGTAGCCGCGGCCGATCGATTTCTCGACGAACTTCCCGAGCTCCGCCTTGATCAGCTCCGCGTCCTTCTTCCCTACCGCCTTGCGCAGCACGTCGGCTTCCGCGAGCGAGATGCCGGCCAACACCTGCGCAATTCGCATCACCTGTTCCTGGTAGGTGATGACGCCATAGGTGGGCTCGAGGATCGGCTCCAGCTCGGGGAGCGCGTAGACCACCGGCTCCTCACCGCGCTTGCGCCGCTGGTAGACCTTGTGCATCCCGGCGTCGAGCGGGCCGGGGCGCATCAGCGCGTTGGAGGCCACGAGGTCGTCGAAGCGGTCGCATCGCATGCTGCGCAGCATGTCGGTGGCCAGCGGCGACTCGAACTGGAAGACGCCGACCGTGCGCCCCATGCGCAGCATGCGGTACGTCTCGGGATCGTTGTCGGGAATCGTGTCCAGGTCGGGGACCGGCTTGCCGCGCCCCGCGATGTTCTGCAGCGCATCGTGGATCACGGTCAGCGTCGTGAGGCCGAGGAAGTCCATCTTGAGCATCCCGGCCTTCTCGAGGCACGTCATGTCGTACTGCGTGACGATGACGGTTTCCTCGTTCCCCGCGCCCGCCCCCTTCGAACTCTGCGTGCAGATGGGGACGTAGTCGTCCAGCGGTCCCGGTGCGATGACGACGCCGGCGGCGTGCACGCCCGTGTGCCGGGACAAACCTTCAAGAGCGACGGCGTAGTCCAGTAGCGTCGTGTAGCGCTCGTCGGTCTCGTAGAACTTCTTGACCTCGGGGACCTTCTCGATCGCCTCGCCTACGGTGAGCGAGAAGTTGGGCTGGTTGGGAATCAGCTTGGCCAGCGCATCGGTCTCGGCCGGCGTGAAGCCGAGCACGCGCCCCACGTCCTTCACCGCGGCGCGCGACTTCATCGTCCCGAACGTGACGATCTGCCCTACTGCGTCCTTGCCGTACTTGTCGCGCACGTACTCGATGACCTCGCCGCGACGCTCGAAGCAGAAGTCGACGTCGATATCGGGCATCGAGACGCGTTCCGGATTCAGGAAGCGTTCGAAGAGCAGGTCGTACTTGAGCGGGCAGACGTCGGTGATGCGCAGCGCGTAGGCAACGATCGAGCCGGCCGCCGAGCCGCGCCCCGGCCCCACCGGGATCCCGCGATCGCGTGCCGCCTTGATGAAGTCGTAGGTGATGAGGAAGTAGCCCGAGTACCCCGTCTTGGTGATGACGCCGAGTTCGTAGTCGAGTCGTTCCTGCACGTGCTGCGGGAGCGGGTCGCCGTAGCGGACCTTGGCACCGTCCGTCGCCAGCTGCACGAGCAGCTCGGCCTCGGTCTGCACGCTGGCCGGGAGCGGGAACGACGGCACGTGGTACTTCTTGGAGAAGACGACGTCGCACGCGTCGGCGACCGCGAGCGTGTTCTCCAGCACTTCCGGATTCTTCGGGAAGCGTGCCGCCATCTCGGGGGCGCTCTTGAAGTAGAGCCCCTCGTCGTACTTCATCCGGTCCTTGTCGTCCCGGTCCTTCCCCAGGCCGATGCACAAGAGGATGTCGTGCGCGTCGTGGTCGCTCGCCTTGAGGAAGTGCGCGTCGTTGGTGGCGACGACCGGGAGGCCGACCTCCTTCGACAGCTGCAAGACCTGCTCGTTGAGCTTGGCCTGCCCGCCGGAGTCGTGCGCCTGCACCTCGAGATAGTAGCGGTCCTTGAACGTCTCGGCGTACCAGGCCGCGACATCCTTTGCGCCGGCCCAGTCGCCTCGCTCCAGGTGCACAGCGATCTCGCCGGCCATGCACGCCGACGAGACGATGATCCCCTCGTTGTACTTGGCCAGCAGCTCGCGGTCGACACGCGGGCGCGTGTAGAAGCCTTCGGTGTACGCGAGCGACGAGAGCTTGACCAGGTTGCGATAGCCCACGATGTCGCGAGCCAGGAGCACCAGATGGTAGTACGGCTTCTGCCCCGGGGCGCCTCGCGCCTTGAGGCGACGATCGCCCGGCGCGACGTACGCTTCCATCCCGATGATCGGCTTGACCTTCGCCTTCTTCGCCTTCTCCTGGAACTCCCAGGCGGCGTGCAGGTTGCCGTGGTCGGTGATGGCGAGCGCCGGCTGCTCGAACTCCTGGGCGCGCCGGATCAGGTCCTCGATCCGGTTGGCCCCGTCGAGGAGCGAGAACTCCGAATGGCAGTGGAGATGGACGAAAGACATTGCGGGTAACTTAGTGGTCACGATGCACGACGCCAAACCCCGTACCTGCAAAGAAGGATCGCGTATCTCCTTGACAATGCACCGGTTATGCGCTTCATCCCGCCGATGGACCTCTCGCCCCGCCGCACGTGACTGACCAGGTGAGCAGCGACGCACCGCTCGCCGCGCCGCCGCTTGGCGAGGTGCGCCAGTCCACTGCGCCGCGATCGCGCCGCCGATGGTGGCGACTCGTCAGGCGGGTGCTTGGCGCGCTGGTGGTGCTTCTCGTCGTTGGGCTCGCGGCTACGGAGATGGGACGCTACCTCGTCCGCGCGGCGTGGGAAGAGGGGAAGATCCTCGCGCGGCGTCGCTCCATCAGCGCGATCCTGGCCGAAGGCGCGGCGACCGACGCCGCTCGGGGAGCGGTGGGCGCCGCCGGCGGTGACGGCGGGAGCGTCGCCGCCGATCGGGCAACGGCACCGGGTGCCGACGAGGTGGCGCTACGCCGTCGGCTGCAACTGGTGGTCGATGCCCGCACCTTCGCGCAGCGCACGATCGGCCTGGCCGGGGGGGAGTCGTTCACCACCTACTCCGCGCTCGAGCGCGACACGCTGGTCCTGGTCCTGTCCGCGGCGCGTCGCGACACCCTCGCCGCGTATACGTGGTGGTTCCCCGTGGTCGGGCGCTTCCCCTACAAGGGCTTCTTCGACTTCGGGCAGGCTCGGCGCACCGCCGACGCCATGCAGCGCCAGGGCTACGACACGTACCTGCGGCCGGCGTCGGCCTTCTCCACGTTAGGCTGGTTCAACGACCCGCTCCTGTCCACCACGCTTCGCCTCGACACGCTCGACCTGGCCAACACCGTCATCCACGAGCTCACGCACAACACGATCTTCGTGAAGGGCGAGGTGACGTTCAACGAGTCATTTGCCTCGTTCGTGGGGGCGCGCGGGGCGATCGAGTTCTTCCGGTCGCGCAGTCAGCCGCGCGCGGCACGCCGACTGGACGACGAGTGGCGGGACGAAAAGCTGCTCGGCTCGTTCTGGGCGGCGACGCTCAGCGCCGTCGATTCGGCCTACATGGCGCATGCCGGCGACTCGACGGCGAAGATCGTGGCGCGCGACTCCGTCTTTGCGCGCATGCGGCGCGTCCTCGCCCGCGACCTCACTCCTCGCCTTCCCACGGTGGACAGCGCGCGGCTGCAACGCATTCCACTCGACAACGCCTCGCTCCTGGCGCGGCGTGTCTACGCGGCCGACCTGTGGCTCTTCGATGCGGTGCACGAGCGGGCCGGTGGTTCGGTGGCCGAAACGGTGCGGCTTGTGCAGCGACTGGTGCGCGAGCGGCGCGGCGATCCGTTCGAGGCGCTGCGCGCCTGGCTGGCCGTCACGCCGCCGCGGGCGTCGGCCGGACCGGCGCCGTCGAACGAGTGAACGAACGAGTGAACGAACGAGTGAACGAACGAGTGAACGAACGAATGAACGAACGAATGAACGAACGAGTGAACGATCGGGAGACCGACCGCGCCTAACGCCATCCCGATTCGCCTTACGTGAACCGCTGGCGCATCAGCGCCCGCAGGTCGACCGTCCCCGCTGGCAGCGGCGCTTCAGGAGGCGGGGCGTCGTCCCACCGCGGCACGACCTTCTCCATCTGCTCGCGCACCCCGCGGTCGAGAAAGCGCGACATCTGATCGATGGAGTAGTCGGCGCCACGCCGTGAACCATAGGAGTTGAGCGGATACGTGACGGCGAGATGATTGCGGGCGCGGGTGAGCGCCACGTACATGAGCCGCCGCTCCTCCTCCAGCTCGTCGTCGTCGTTCATCGATCGCGCCATCGGGAAGAAGCCGTCCACGGCCCAGATGAGGAAGACGGCATCCCACTCCTTCCCCTTGGCGCTGTGGACCGTGCTGAGGATCAGGGCATCGTCTTCGTCGGTCGTGCCCCCTGCCAGGTCCTGCGTGGCCTGCGGCGGTTCGAGGGCGAGCGCCGAGAGGAAGGCGCCGCGCGAGGGGTAGCCGCCGGCAATGACTTGCAGCTGATCGAGGTCGGCCAGGCGCGGCTCCACGCGATCGTAGCGCTCGCGCAGGATGTCGTCGTACACCAGGCGCACGCGCGCCAGGTCGTGCCCCACGCGTCCCTCTTCGTCGGCGCCTCCCAGTTGCTCGAGCAGGACGCCTAACGTCACGTGGGCGGCTCGCGCTCGCGGAGGCGGGGCCCAGCGCTGGAACGCCTTGGGATCCCAGGCATGCGCGGCCATCGCGGTGATCGCCGCGCGCGCGGTGGCCTCGCCGATCCCCGGCAGCAGCAACAGGATGCGATACCAGCTCACCTCGTCCCGCGGATTCTCGAGGATGCGCAGGAAGGCCAGTACGTCCTTCACGTGGGCCGCCTCGAGAAACTTGAGCCCTCCCCACTTCTCGAAGGGGATCTTGCGATTGGTGAGCTCGATCTCGAGGTCGGCCGACATGTAGCCGGCACGAAAGAGGACCGCCATCTCGCGCAGCGGCGTCCCTTCCTCGTGCAGCTCGAGGATGCGTTCGACGACGAAGCGCGTCTGCTGCGACTCGTCCTGCACCGAGACGAGCCACGGCTTCTCGCCGCCTTCGCGGCGGGTCCACAGGTTCTTCGTGAAGCGCTCGTCGGCGCGCGAGATGAGCGTGTTGGTGACGTCGAGGATGGGCTGTGAGGAGCGGTAGTTCTGCTCCAGCGTCACCATCGTCGTCCCCGGGAACTCGCGCGGAAAGTCGAGGATGTTGCGGAAGGAGGCGCCGCGAAACGAGTAGATGCTCTGGGCGTCGTCGCCCACCACCGTGATGTTGCGGTGCCCCCGGCACATTCCCTTTAGGACGCGCGCCTGCAGGATGTTGGTGTCCTGGTACTCGTCAACGAGGATGTGGTCGTAGAGCCCCGCGATGCGGTCGGCCAGTGCCGGCGCGCTCTCGAGCATCGCCTGCCAGAAGAGCAGGAGATCGTCGTAGTCGACCAGGTTGCGTCCCGCTTTGCGTTCGGTGTAGTCGCCGAAGACCCGTGCGATGTCCTCCTTGTAGTCGACGAACTGCGGATACTCGTCGCGCAGGATGTCGTCGACGGCGATCTCGGTGTTGATGTGGCGCGAGTAGATGTAGTGCAGCGTTTCCTTCTTGGGGAATCGCTTCTTGGTTTCGCCGAGTCCGAGCTGCGCGCGCGAGATCTGCATCAGATCCTCGGCGTCGCCCTGGTCCATGATGGTGAAGTCGGCGGGGATCCCGGCGGCGGCGCCGAATCGGCGCAGCAGGCGATGCCCGGTGCCGTGGAAGGTGCCGCCGGCGACGTGTCGCGAGGCGCTCCCCACCAGGCGTTCGGCGCGCTGGATCATTTCCTGAGCGGCGCGGCGCGTGAAGGTGAGGAGGAGGATGCGTTCGGCCGGGACGCCCCTTTCTATAAGATGTGCGACCCGGTAGACGAGGGTGCGGGTCTTACCGGTGCCGGCGCCCGCGATGATGAGGAGGGGGCCATCGCCGAAGGTTGCGGCTGCCGCCTGCTCCGGGTTGAGCTCCGCGGCGAGGTTGCGCGCGGCGGGGGTGACGTCGGAGGAGCGGGAGTAGACGCGCGGGTCGGACATGGGCCAAAGATGGAGAGACTGCGAGTGGGAAGGGAGGCTTGGAGGGGGTGAGCTTTCGGGGAAAGTTTGGGTGGCGTGCGGCGAGGTAATGACGGAACGGGGGCTGGGTGTGACGGTGAGGGGGCGATGTCCGTCTTTTCCCGTCAACTTGTCTCGGAACTGACGCACGTGGCTTCCGGACTTCCTCTGGCGGGTTAGGGCAGTCAGAGATAGATTCGCGCCGCGTTTTGCTGGAGGAGGGTGGTGCTGCGAGCTGCGGCATCAGCCTTCGCTCGTTGGAGCACCCTGCACCCGGAAGGCGGGGCGGCGACGGGCACTGGCGACGACCGTGTGTTGGACAATCGAGCGTTGGCGAAGCTGCCGGTGATTGGACTATCGGGGAGGGCATGGTGTGTCGTAGTGCGACACACGGTTGCCTTGACCCGGTATTCTGATGCCGGTAGCTTGGTTGGCTGCGTCCCGGTGGTATCCGGACGTGTTTTTCGATGTCTGACAACAAGAAGTGACCGCTCGGAGCAACGTGGGGTCTCCTGTCATTGAGACGGAGGCCGCATTGCGCCTCCGGTCGGCGCTTGTGCGTCGAGCGGGTGTCCCGCCAGACGAGAGCAAGGCGGAAATCGCAAGTTTTGGAAGGCAGTTGCAGTACCAGTCCGTGCAGGACACAACTCACTCTGCAGAAGGGGGAAAAGGAATGCAGAAATTCACTCGGTCGTTATTTGCGGTCGGCGCAGTCTTAGGACTCGCCGCTTGCGGAGACGACGTATCGGTCACCGCTCCGACGCCGCCGCCGGCTGCGACGGTCACGTCTGTGACGGTTTCGCCGGCGCAGACCACCATCAAGGTTGGCGAGAAGGTCATTCTCTCGGCCAACGTTGCGGTGAACGGCTCGGGCGTCAGTACGGCCGTGACGTGGTCGTCGGCGAACGCCGCGATCGCCTCGGTCAGTGCGGCTGGTGAAGTGACGGGCGTCGCCGCCGGTCAGACGACGGTTCGTGCCACGTCGACGGCGAATGCCGGCGTCTCGGGCTCGGCCGCCATCACGGTGTCGTCGGATAAGGGCGTGCAGTCGGTCGTCGTGTCGCCGACTTCGGCGATCCTGGCGCCGACGCAGACGCTGCAGGCGGTGGCGAATGTGACCACCACGTCGGGCGTCGCGAAGACGGTCACGTGGGCGTCGAGCGCCGCTGCGGTCGCGACGGTTGATGCGACTGGTAAGATCACGGCGGTCGCGCCGGGTGCGGCGACGATCACCGCGACCTCGACGGTCGACAACACGGTTGCTGGCTCGCTGGCCCTGACGGTCCGCGCTCCGGCTCCGGCGACGATCAGCATCAAGTCGGTGACCACCGGCACGACGAACACGCCGGTTGACATCAACGACGTGCAGGATCAGATCGACGTGACCCTGAATGTTGATCCGGGCGACCAGGTCATCCAGAAGGTTGAAATCCTGCTCGACGGCACCGTCGTCTACTCGCAGGCTTTCTCGATCGAGCAGAGCACGGAGATGAGCCTTGCGGCCGTCGCCGAGGCGATCGCTGAGATCGTCGGCTCGATCAAGACCGATGACTACAACCAGACGACCGGTGTTGCGAAGTACCTCAACGGCGCGCGCCAGCTGTCGGCCCGCTTGACCGTTGCCGGTGGCTCGCAGATCGCCACGCCGAGCATCACGCTCCAGTTCAACAACAGCAACCGCTTCATCGAGACGCTCACGCTGGGTGGCACGCGCGCTTCGGCGACGAGCTCCGGCGGCCTCGCTTTCGAGCGTGGTAGCCTGACGGTCTCGGTTCTCCCGGTCATCTACACGGCCGGCCGCACGTTCGCCGCGGGCACCGCTTCGTTCGGTGGTTGCGACGCGTCGGGCTTCGGCACGCGTTCCGCTGCCCTCGTCGCCCCCGCGGGCGGCACGGGTGCCTGGACCGTGACCTTCGCGCAGACCGGCACGGTTGGCGCGACCAACGTCTCGAACTACGAGTACTCCTGCGCCGGCAACGGCGAGAACGCCTCGGTCACCGCGACGGACAACGCTGGCAACCAGCTGTTCGCCTCGCAGGCGCCGTACTCGAAGCCGGCCGCGCCGGCTCCGCGCATCCGTCTGGACAACCGCGCCCCGGGCGCCCCGACCTTCGTCGCGAACCCCAACGTTCGTCAGAACGGCTGGCTCAACGCTACGGTCGGCCTGACGGGCCTCAACACCAGCGCGACCGACAACGATTGGCTCGCCAATGGTACGGCCGACGCTGGCGTCGGTGGCTACTCGCGTCTCCTCCGCACGGGCGCTGGCCCGACGGTTGACGCCGCGATCGCTGCTGCGACCACGACGACGCTGCCGGCTCCGTCGCTTGCGAATGATTCGTACTGCGCCGTCATCAGCGCCGCTGACCTGCTCGGTAACGAGTCGGCTCTCCCGGCCGCTGGCACGACCTGCACGGCTCCGCCGGCCCCGTCGTACACGGCCGTCGCTGCTCAGCACCTCGCGTTCGGCGTCGACATCGCCGCTCCGACCATCGCCTTCTCGGGTGGTCTGGCCTCGTCGGCCCGCATCAACACCGCCACGGTTGGTGGTGAGTTCCAGGTGACGGTGCAGGACACCGGCACGGTTGGCAACTCCGGCATGCTCTCGGGTTCCGCGGTCGTCGGCACGGTGACGCTGCGTAACGCCACCGCGAGCGGCGCTGCCACCTGCGTCCTCGGCACGTACACCAGCGGCGTTTGCACGCCGGCTTCGGTCAACGTTGCTCCGGCCTTCCCGCTCGTCGCGACCACCACGATCGCTGCGAACGCCCTGACCGGCTACTTCACCTACACCGCAGTCTCGCAGGACGCCGCCGGCAACCAGTCGGCCGCCGTCACCCGCGTGGTTGCGCATGACGACGCCGCCAACGTTCCGAACCTGACCAGCGCGCTCTTCAACACGCCGCTGACCGGGTCCACGGCTACGTTCACGGCCAACGCCTCGGATAACTTCGACCTGTGGAAGGTCAGCTACACGCTGGCCTACGCTGGCGGCTTGGCTGGCCCGATCTCCTATCCGGCCGTCACGCTGAACACCTTCAACGTTGCGCCGCTCGTGAACTCCAACGTTCCGGCTGGCATCACGGTGAACGGCTTCATGCGTCAGGTTGAGGACATCACGGGCAACGCCCCGATCACGGTGAGCGGCGCTTACAAGCCGACCACGCTGACCGGTATCGCGCTTGACCAGGCGAACAACCCGTCCGCTGCTGCGGTTACCGCCATCGCTGGCGCGGCCGTCACGACGGGCGTCTCGTACACCGCGGCTGCTGCGCCGCTGCTCACCCGCAGCTGGTCGATCACCGCTCCGGCGGCTGCCACCCTCGTCTCCACGGGTGCCACCACGCCGGCGACCAACGCCTTGACCGTGACCTACACGATGAAGGCTTGCGGCCCGACCGCCACGTATGCGTCGCCGTTCACGCGTGTCGACCTGTACGCGGTCTCGGGTGGTAACCTCGTCCAGATCGGCACGGCTTCGGTCGGGTCGACGACGGACGACGGCTCTGCCTACGGCCGTTGCCATCCGTTCACGTTCACGTGGACGCCTGGTACCGCCTTCGGCACCGCTGCCCAGTCGGTTTACGCCATCGGCGTGAACGCGAATGGCGATGCGCTGGTCACCCCGGTGAACACGCAGGTCACGACGACCAACCCGTAATCCCTCGGGATTGCAGGTTGCACGACGCAAGTCTTTGGGGGTCCGGCCTTCGGGTCGGGCCCCCATTGGCTTTTCGGGCGCAACGGTCGAAGAGAACGACGGCGCGTCAGGTGGCAGCACCGCACGCGTTGATCACCACGCATTGCTCGGACGCGATCACCCGCTCTTGTGGGGGTGAAGCGCCAGAAACAAAAAGGAGGGGCCACGCCTGTCGCGTGGCCCCTCCTTTGTCTGTGTTGTCGTGCGACTCGTCGAGCGCAGGCGGCGCGGGGAGCTGGTCCGCTCCCGGGCAGCGCTGGTGCCGTCGCCTAACGCCGCGGCGGTAGCGGGAGCTTGATCGAGGTCGCGACTTCTTCCCACTGACGCCACCCCCACCCCTTCAAGGTGTCGTTTACGAAGACGAGTGGCGTGAGTTCATCGTCGAGCAACGGCTCGAACTTCTCGCTCGAGTCGGTGGCTTCCTTGCGGTCCGTCTTCGTGTAGTAGGCCACGCGGTACATCTTGCTGTCGATGAAGTACCGCGACTCACGATAGATGTGCGGAGCGGAGTCGGTGGCCGGCTTCCCTTCGTCACGCAGCAGCTTGAAGGCGGAGTCGCTCGTGATCTCCTTGGAGAGCTTCCTGAGCTTGGCGTCGCCACACGCGGCGACACCCACGAGCAGAACGGCCAATGCAGTCCGACGTATGATCATCGAAGTGGAGTCGAATGGGAGTGGTGCGGGCGCGGCGCGGCGCGCGTCATCCGTGCGAGGCCAGGCGTGCTGGCTCGAGGAGTTTGAGGTCGCGACGTAAGGTAACCGGCTCCGATTGGTGAAAGAAGACGGAGGCGAATGCGTCGGCGACGCGCTGGCTCACGATCGACAGGTCGATCCCCCCATCCGGTCGTTCGCGCGCCACGGACGTCATCTGCACGTTGTCGATCCCGCAGGGAACCATCAGGTCGAAGTACGAGAGATCGCTGGTGACGTTGAGCGCGAAGCCGTGCCACGTGACCCAATCGCGCGCATGCACACCGATGCTCGCGATCTTTCGAGCGGGGGTCGCTTGAGCAGTCGCCGGCATACCGGAACCGTCGCCCTGTTGCGCCGGCGGCTCTGCATCAGCCGAGACCCATACGCCCGTTAGGCCCGGGCTCCGCGACGCCGCGATCTGCAGCGACGCCAGCGCGTGGATCAATGCTTCCTCCACCTGTCGCAGGTACCAGTGCAGGTCGCGCTTGTGCCCCTTGAGGTCAAAGATCGGGTAGCCGACCAACTGGCCGGGCCCGTGATAGGTCACGTCGCCGCCTCGATCGACTTCCACGACCTCTACGCCACGCCGGCGCAGGAGTTCCTCCGAGGCAACGAGCGTCTTTCCCTTGTACGAGCGGCCGAGGGTGATGACGTGCGGATGCTGCACGAGCAGGAGCACGTCATGCTCGATCTCCCCGGCGATACGCCGCCTGGCCACCGACCGCTGCAGCTCCAGGGCCTCGGCGTACCCGACGGTGCCAAGGTCGAGGACGAGCAGTCGGGGACGGACCGCGTCGCCAAACGAGCCGTCGCGCGCAGGAGAAGTCGCGTCGTGGTCCGCTGCGAGAGACATCGCGCGATCAGTCTCGCCGTCGCTCATTGTCGTGGGCGACGCGAACCGGCGGGACGCACGTCGAGCAGCTGACGGTTGCTTCGCACGCCGTCGGAGACGACGACCTCGAGGCGTGATGTCCGCGTGCGAATCGTGGCATCCTCGGACCTAACGAAGCCGAGGATGCGCCCCGTCGCCGGATCGCGGACCAGGGCGCCTCGTGCCGTGCGCCCTGACCAGGCGAGTCGCACGGCGTCGCCCCCGGTGCGGTCTGCGCGGAGCGACGCCGGAGCGGAAGGGAGCGTGGCCGACGATGTCATGCGCACGTTGCTGCCGCCTGCGCGCAGGTCGATCGCGCGCACCGACGCACGGGAGGCCGAGTCGAGCGGGACGACGAAGGCGAAGTGCGCGGCGGTGCTGTCGGCCACGTCAGCGACGCGCTGCGCCTCGAAGGAGAGCGAGGCGATCACCTGACCGCGCTCGCCGACGAGCTGCAGGCGTTCGCGCCCGGGGCGGCGCGGGAGCGACGGTGGCGCGACCACCTCGTATGCGGGCTCCAGCACCGGACGTCCATTCTCGATTCTCCCCCATACCAGGAGCCCGGGGCGCGGCGTCGCTGACGCGACAACGGGTGAGGCCCCGTTGGCGATCCAGTAGTTGAGCATCCCGCTGAAGGTGTAGTCGCTGATCCAGACGGGGGCGCAGTAGCTCATGATGTCCGACGCCGTCGGGGCGATGAGCCCTCCAGCGACCGCGTCGTAGCCGTACACGCCGATGGCGGCACGCGGATATGGGTAGGACACGTCGAAGCCGCTGGCGAGCCCGCAGGGGGCGTGGAAGCGGCTCAGGGAGTGCCCCAGCTCGTGGGCGACCACCACGGTTGCGCTGGGGAAGGCATCCCAGCCGAGTGCCGCCCGACCGCTGATGTAAGCCAGTCCCGCGATCCCTGACGTGTACGGGGCCTGCAGGACGCCGAAGTAGACACTCGTTCCGCCTTCGGCGGAGCGGAGCGCATTGAGCTCGCTCAGGATCTGGAGCCACGATCCGTTGCTGTCGGACGGGACGAGCGCCGGAGCGCTCGTGGTGAACGTCGGCGCGAGGACTCCGCTGATGGTCGCGGGGGGGAGCAGCTTGCGCGCCCCGCTCAGGAACTGGTCGATGGTCCCGGCGGAGATGCGCCCGACGAGTCCCGTGGCCTGCTGCGCGATGGGGACGAATCGAACGTCGAGTGGCGGGACGACGCGCACCTGCAGCGATAGCGGCGAGGCCGCGCTTGGCCAGGCGTTGTCGCTCTCCGAACTCTCGGCGATGAAGTTGCCCGGGTCCACGTCCACCTGCGCGGCGAGCCCGGGTTGCACGAGCGATCCGGCCACGCGGTAGTTCCACGAGGACGACAGCGCTCCCTCGTTGACCGCGGTCGGCGCTGTTGCGACTGACGGTGCGATCGTGCTGGTGGCCACCAGCGTCCCGTTGCGATACAGGCGCACCCGCACATCGGGGGCGGGGATCCCGGCCGTGGAGCCGAGGACGAAGACGCGGAGGAGGGCGTCGCGCCCGGCGACGAGCGGCACCGCCCCGCCAAAGGTCTGCACCACCTGCTGGAAGTGCGCGCCAGCGATGGTGAGGTTCAGCGCACCAGCCGGCGGTGCCACGAGTGCGTAATTGACCGTCGCCGCGCCGCTCGATCCGGTGGCGAGGGTGACATTCTGCGAGGCGGGAAGCGGCGCCCAGGACGAGCCGTTGCTGCTGACGGTATCCGCCGCCACCGTATACACGCCGCCGAAGAGTCCACCCACCGTCCGCGTGGCGGTGACCGTCTGCAGCAGGCCGTTCGGTCCCGTCAGCCGCACCTGCGCCGGCACGCCGCTCGGCAGCCCGAGCACCGACACGGCGATGGAGCCGGAGATGAGCGCATAGTTGAGGCGGACGGTGACGGGGGCGATGTTCGCCGCGACGGTGACCGTGGCGCGCTGCGGCGTGGGAGCGTAGATGTCGCTCCCCTGCGTCACGTTGGCGGTCGAGACGTCGTAGCTCCCCGGCTCCAGGTTGCCCAGCGTGTCGCTGGCCGTGAGCACCACCGAGTAGCCCCTGGGACCGACGACGGTGGCGCGCCCCCCGCCGCCGGTCGGAAGACCCTCGAGCAAGACGGCGAGCCGTCCTGTTGTGAGGGTGTAGGGGACAGAGGCGCTGGCCTGGTCGCTGGTCCCGATCGCGACCTTGATGGTCGTCTCGGTCGGCGTCCAGGTCGCCGAGTCCGTGACGGCTGGATTGGGCCAGAGTTCGTAGTTGCCACGCGCCAGCCCGGTGAGCTGGGTGGACTGCGCGAGCTCCTTCACGTAGTTGGACGGTCCGCGGACCGTCACCTTCGCGCTGACGCCGGCGGGGAGTCCCACCACGTCGACCTGCAGGCGCCCGGATGCACTCGGGCCGCCCGGGGAATTGTCACATCCCCCGAGCAGCAGCAACGCCGTCGCGAGTGCCCAGCGCCGGATCACGCGTGCAGCATCTTGCCTAACGAATCCAGCGCCGCCTCGGCCACCGCCTCCGACAGCGTCGGGTGGGCGTGGATGGCCAGGTCGATTTCCTCGACGGTGAATTCGTTCTCGCGCGCCACGGCGAGTTCGTGGATCAACTCGGTGGCGTGGGCGCCGACGATGTGGGCGCCAAGGATTTCGCCGTACTTGGCGTCGCGAATGATCTTCACGAAGCCCTCGGTCTCACCCGACGTGCGCGCGCGGCCGTTGGCCGAGAAGGGGAACTTGCCGACCTTGTAGTCGAGCTTCTTCTCCTTGCACTGCTGCTCGGTGAGCCCGATCGAGGCGACTTCCGGGTGGCAGTAGGTGGCGTTGGGAATGTTGCCGTAGTTGAGCGGGTGCGCGTGCTGCCCGGCCAGGAGCTCGGCGAGAATGTGCCCCTCGCGCTGCCCCTTGTGGGCGAGCATCGGGGCGCCGATCACGTCGCCGATGGCGTAGATCCCCTTGGCGGTGGTCTGGTACGTCGTCGTATCGACCTTGATGAAGCCGCGATCGGTCAGCTGCACGCCGAGCTCCTTGAGCCCGATGTCCTCGACGTTAGGCGCCCGCCCGGCGGCCACCAGCACCTGGTCCACCGTGAGCTCCTGCTTGGCGCCGCCGGCGTCGACGCTCATCGAGACGCTGTCCTTGCCGACCTTGATGTTGGAGAGCTTCGCGTTGGTCGTGACGTTGATCTTCCGCTTCTTGAAGGCGCGCCCCAACTCGGCGGAGCAATCGGCATCCTCGAGCGGAAGGATCGACGGGAGCACTTCGAGGAGGTGCACTTCGCTGCCGAAGGCGTTGAAGACATCGGCAAACTCGCAGCCGATGGCGCCGGCGCCGACGATGGCGATCGACTTGGGGGCCTTCTCCAGCGTGAGCGCTTCGTCCGAGGAGATGACGGTCGTCTTGTTGAGCTCGAGGCCGATCTGCGGAAGGCCGCGCACGCGCGAGCCGGTGGCGATCACCAACGCCTTCTTCGCGTCATGCTTCTCTTCCTTCCCGTCCGCTCCCTTGACCGTGAGCGACGCGGCGGCGCCGGCGCTCGCCTTCACAATGCGCCCGGTGCCGCGAATCCAGGTGACCTTGTTCTTCTTGAACAGGAACTCGACCCCCTTGGAGTTCTGGTTCGAGACGCCGCGCGACCGCTTCATGGCGACGTTGTAGTCGAAGCCGATCTCCCCGGAGACATTCACCCCGAACTCGCCGGCGTGGCGCACCTTGTTGGCGAGCGACGCGCTCTCGAGCAGCGCCTTGGCGGGAATGCACCCCCACAGGACGCAGGTGCCACCGAGCCCTTCGCGCTCGACGACCGCGGTGGAGAGGCCGAGCTGGGCGCAGCGGAGCGCGCCGACATAACCGGCGGGGCCACCGCCGAGGAAGATGACGTCGTACGAGGCCATGACGAGTCGAGGAGTTGGCGTGAGACCGCGCGGGCGAACCGCGCGACCGCGCGGGCTGACCGCGCGATGGTTCCACCGGGGCGTTCGGCGGCGACGAATGCAGGTCGCGCGCTCCGAGTAATCTACCCCGTTGCGGGGAGTGCGCGCAGGGCAGGCGGGGGCGTGCCGCCCTCGTACAACGAGGCAGGGCGCCTCGCGGGAGGCGCCCTGTTCCGGACGGGAGGCCCTATCGTCAGCCTATCGCTGCGGCGTCGGTCCCTCCGGGGCGACGCTCACGCGCTGCCGGGTGCTGCGCACCCCGTCGGAGGTGACGAGGTCGAGGGTAGACGCACCGGTGTAGACGATCGCGTCCCCTCCACGGGCAAAGGCGAGGATGTCTCCGCTGGTCGGGTGCCGCACCAGGATGCCGCGCGTCGCGGCGTCGCTCCACCGCACCCGAACGGCGCGCGCGTTCACGCGCTGGACGATTGGCGTGCTGGCCGTCGCTGCCGCCGACGTGGTGGACGTGAACTCCGCATGCCGGTTGCCGACGTCGAGGCGCACGCGCGCGGGCAGTCTTCCGCGCATCATCCCGATGGGGACGACGAAGGCGAAGTGCTCGGCGATGGCATCGGGGTGATCGGCGACGCGCTCGCCATCGAAGGAGAGATCGAAGAGGACTTCACCGAGCGCGCCCAACCCCCGCACGCGGTGGCGTCCGGGGCGCTGCGGAAGCGTCGGCGGGGCGTCGACCTCGAACGTGGGCTCGAGGATCACCTCCCCGTTCTGCACGCGCCCCCAGACCAGGAGTCCGCGCCGCGCATACCCGCCGCCGAGCGCCGCGGCCGCGGAGAACGGATTGGCGGCGTGGTAGGCGAGCACCGCAGAGTACGTGTAGGCACTGATCCAATCGGGATTGCAGTAGCCCATCAGGTCGTAGTTGGCCGACGTGTCCTTGAGCGCGTTGGTGGCGATGTCATAGCCGAAGGCCTCGGTCCTTCCCGATGCCTTGGGATACGAGGAGTCGGGGCCGCCGGCGCCGCACCCCGGGGCGTGGAAGCGCCCGAAGTTGTGCCCCAATTCGTGGGCCATCACGCCGCTGGCCGACGGTAGGTAGTCCCAGCCGATGGCGGCACGCCCTGGAACGTAGCCTAACCCGGCGATGCCTGAACTGTAGCCGACCTTCAGGACGCCGTAGTAGTAGCGCGTGCTCCCGTCGGCGGTGCGCAGGGCGTTGACTTCGCTCAGGATCTGCCCCCACGCGCCGTTGCCATCGCTGCTCTGCAGCGCCGGGGCGTTGGTGGTGAACGGGGCCCGCACGTCGGCGTCGATCGTGTTGATCGGGTAGATGGCCCGCGTCTGTGCGAGGTACGAATTGGCGTTGCCGGCGGTGACCGCGCCCTGCAACGCGTTCACGCTCTGCAGCACCGGGACGAGCCGAATGTTGAACGTGGGGACCGGGCGAACGTCGATCGTGGCCGGTGTCCCGTTCGCCGGATAGCTGTTGTCGCTGTCGGAACTCTCGGCGACGGTGTTGGTCGGGTCGACGTCGGCAAGGATCCTGAGCCCGGGCTGCATCACGTTTCCGGGAATCGTGTAGTTCCACGAAGACCCGAGGGTCCCCTCGGCCACGGCCTGTGGCGTGGCTGCGGTGGGGGCGGCAATCGTGATGGTGTTCGTGAGCGTGGCGCCGCTGTAGAAGCGGACGCGCACGCCAGGCGCGGCGGTGTTGGCGGCGGAGGCCTTCACAAAGACGCGCAGGAGCCCGGCGCGTCCGGCGACGAGCGGGACGCTCCCGCCATACGTCTGCACCACCTGCTGGATGTGCATGCCGTCGATGGTCAGGTTGAGTCCATTCGACGGTGGCGGCGGGGGGCCTGCCGTGAGCGCGTAGGTGACGGTCGCCGATGCGGTGGATCCGACTGCCACGGAGACGTTCGTCGACGCGGGGGTGGCGCTGTACGTGAGTCCGCCGACGGTGACGCTGGCGGCGGTGACGGTGTAGTCGCCGGATGCAAGCCCGACGAGTGTCTGCGCGCTCGTGAGGCTCCGTGCGTAGTTGCCTGGGCCGGCGACCGTGAGTACGGCGCCAGTGCCGGCCGGAAGTCCGCTGACGCCGATCGCGAGACGGCCGGTGCCGAGCGTGTACGGAATCGTCACGCTCACTGGTGTGGTGGAGGGCACGACATCGATCGCCACTGGGGCCGGGGCGCGATAGCCGTCCCCGCCGGCGGTGACCGGGACGCCGGTGACGGTGTAGCCCCCCGGCGCGAGGTTGCCCAGCATCTCGCCAGGTGCAACACTGCGCTGGAAGGCGCCGGGGCCGGTGACGATCGCCGTCCCGCTGGCGCCCTCGGGGAGTCCCGACACGGAGATGACGATGGCACCGGAGGCCAGCTGGTAGGGGAGGGCGACCGGGGTCGGCGTCGTCGATGGCGCCACCGCGACCTCGAGCGACGGCGCGCTGGGAGCGTAGGTGCTGTTCCCGACGACGAGCGAAGCCGGGGTGATGCGGTAGGCGCCCGGCGCGAGGCCGGCGAGCGCGGAGCCGGCGGTGACGGTACGATTGAAGCCATTCGGGCCTGTGACCGTCACCTGCGGCGTTGCGCCTGACGGGAGTCCGGAGGCACTGATCGAGAGGGCACCGGTCAGCACGGCATATCCGACCGTGACCGTCGCCTTGGTGCCGGCCGCCACCGTGACCGACTGGGTGGGCGGCGTGGCGCCGAACGTGCCTTCGCCCGTGCTGACCTCGGCGGCGGTGATATCGTAGGAGCCCGGGGCCAGGAGCGCGATCGTGTCGGTGGCGGTCACCGTGCGCGCGTAACCGATCGTATTGGAGACCGTCACGCGAGCCGACGACGTGTTCGGAAGGCCGTGCACCGTGATGGCGAGCGACCCGGTCTTGGGGTTGGCGGGGTCACCGGTGCCGGTGGCGTTTCCGCTCTCGCTACCGCCACAGGCCGCGATGGCAGCCAGGATGCAGGTAGTCGTTAGGTGGCGGGCGAGCGCACACGCGCGGGAGCGCTCGGCAACACGGTGAAAGATGCGCATACGTCCTTGGGAGAGGCCTCTTCCCAAGGACGCATGCGCGAGGTGGCGTGCAACGAGCTCGACCGTTGTCGCATTGCGCGCGTGACATGGATCACGCGATGCAAAGTGACGCTAGTCACGCGGTGCCGTGAGACACGGCCCGCGGGCGTTCAGTACACCAGCAGCAGCGGATTCTCGATCAGGCGGCGGAGCGTCTGCAGATATTTGGCGCCGGCCGCACCATCGATCACGCGATGGTCGCAGCTCATGGTGACGCGCATGCGACGGCGAACCTGCACGGCACCGTCGACCACGACGGCCTTTGCCTCGATCCCGCCGATGGCGAGGATGCCCGCTTCTGGCGGATTGATGATTGCCGTGAACTGATCGATGCCGAACATGCCGAGGTTGGAGACCGAGAAGGTCGACCCCGTGTACTCGTCGGGCTTGAGCTTGCGTTCGCGCGCCCGCTTGGCGAGGTCACGCGACTCGGCGGCGATCTGGCTCAACCCCTTGGTGTGGGCGTCGAAGATCACCGGCGTGATGAGACCGTCCTCGATGGCCACGGCCATGCCGATGTGCACACGATTCCAGTAGCGGATCGAGTCACCCATCCAATGCGCGTTGCATTCCGGATGTTGGGCGAGTGCAGTCGCGACGGCTTTGATCACGATGTCGTTGAACGACACCTTGTACCCGTCGCCCAATTCGGCCATCGCCGAACGCATCTCGGCGACGCGTTCCATATCCAGTTCGGCCGTGAGGTAGAACGTGGGGACCGGACCGATCGACTCGGCGAGCCGGCGGGCGATCGTCTTCCGGATCTGCGTGAGCGGGACGTCCTTGTAGGCTTCGCCGGAGACGGGAGACGGGAGACGGGAGACGGGAGGGGCGGCGGCTGGCGCCGCGGTCGTGGGCGATGCGGTGGCGGCGGCTTCGACGTCGCGCTTGATGATGCGGCCGCCGGGGCCGGAACCCTGGAGCGCGCCTAACGCGATGCCGTGGTCGGAGGCGAGCCGACGTGCGAGCGGGGAGGAGCGGAGTTGTGCGTCGGCGGCCGTGGGGGCCGCAGGCGCTGCGGGCGCTGACGGCGCCACGGGAGCGGGGGGCGGTGCCGCCGCGTCGAGCGCTACCGCTTCGGCCAGGGCAACCGCG
>CAZLLP010000098.1:4819-21661 GCA_964560345.1 uncultured Gemmatimonadaceae bacterium | reverse complement strand
GGGTGGGCACCGCCCCCGGTTACCGGCGCGTGTCGGACAGGAAGGGCTCCGGGCTCGGCATGCTAACCAAGCGCGCCTTGACTCCTTCGGCCACCAGCGTCGCGTGCGCCTTCATCGCGATCTCGACCTCGGAGCCCGAGGCGATCAGCACCACCTCAGGCGCGTCGGCCGACGCGTCGGCGAGTACGTAGCCCCCCTTCGCGGCACCGGCGACGGCGCCGAACGTCGCACGATCGATGAGCGGGAGCTTCTGGCGCGTGAGCACGAGCGCCACCGGCCCGGTCTTGTGCAGCAGCGCCGAGCGCCACGCTTCGGCGGTTTCGGCCGAGTCGGCGGGGCGGATGACGGTGACGTTCGGGATGCAGCGCAGCGACGTGAGGTGCTCGACCGGCTGGTGCGTCGGGCCGTCCTCCCCCAGGCCGATCGAGTCGTGCGTGAAGACGTAGATGACCTGCTGCCCCATCAGCGCCGCCAGGCGGATGGCGGGGCGCATGTAGTCGGCGAAGACCAGGAAGGTGCCACCGTACGGGATCACCCCGCCGTGCAGCGCCATCCCGTTCATGATCGCCCCCATCCCGAACTCGCGCACCCCGAAGTGGAAGTTGCGCCCGGCATAGCTCTCCGCGGCAAAGCGCGGCGAGTCCTTGAGCACCGTGATGTTCGAGCCGCTCAAGTCGGCGGAACCACCAACGAGCTCGGGGATCTTCGCCGCGAGCGCGTTGAGCACGATGCCCGACGCGTTGCGGCTGGCGAGGTTGCCGTTCTCCGGCGTGAACGCGGGGAGCGCCTGCTGCCATCCCGCCGGCAGGTCGCCTTGCATGCGGCGCCCGAACTCCTTGGCCGCCTCGGGGTGCGCCTTGGCGTAGGCGATGACCGCCTTGCGCCACGCGTCGTTGGCCTCGGCGCCACGCACCTTCGCGGTGCGCCAGTGTGCCAGGGCCTCGTCGGGGATGGAGAACGGCTCGGTGGCGGTCCACCCCAGCGCCGCCTTGGTGAGCGCGATCTCGGCGGTGCCTAACGGCTCGCCGTGCGCCTTGGCGGTGTCCTGCCGGTTGGGCGAGCCGAAGCCGATGTGCGTCTTGGTGATCACCAGCGTCGGGCGCGTGAGGTCCGACTTGGCCTCGGTCACCGCGGCATCGATCGCGTCCAGGTCGTTCACGTCGTCGACGTGCAGCACCTGCCAGCCATACGCCTCGAAGCGCTTGGCGGCATCGTCGGTGTAGGTGATGTTCGTCTTGCCATCGATCGAGATCCCGTTGTCGTCGTAGAAGCCGATGAGCTTCCCGAGCTTGAAGTGCCCGGCAAACGAGGCGGCTTCGTGCGAGATCCCCTCCATCAGGCAGCCGTCGCCCGCGATGAAGTACGTGAAGTGGTCGACGATGGCGTGCCCGTCGCGGTTGAATGTCGCCGCCAGGTGCGCTTCGGCGGCGGCCATCCCGACCGCGTTGGCCAACCCCTGTCCCAGCGGGCCAGTGGTCGTCTCGACGCCGGCGGTGTGCCCATACTCGGGGTGTCCCGGGGTCTTGCTCCCCCACTGGCGGAAGTGCTTGATCTCCTCGAGCGGGAGGTCGTATCCCGCGAGGTGCAGCGACGAGTACAGCAGCATCGACGCGTGCCCGTTGGAGAGCACGAACCGGTCGCGGTTGGGCCACGCCGGGTCGGCGGGGTTGTGCCGCATGTGCTTGGTGAACAGCGCGTATGCCAGCGGGGCGAGCCCCATCGGGGCGCCGGGATGGCCACTCTCGGCCTGCTGCACGGCGTCCATGGACAGCGTGCGGACGGTATTGATGCAGAGCGCGTCGAGCGTCGACGCGTCGACCGGTGCGGACACGTGAGGGTCTCCTGGCGGGAACGATGTGAAACGCATCGAGCGCTCGGTATGGCGCTCGACACGCGACGGGCGAGCCGGCGTCGCGCACGCTTCCAAAGTCCGTGCGCGATGCGAGGCGAAAGCTAGCGAGACGAAATGTGTGCCGCTTCCCGCCCGTCTGGTGCCGCGCACGGTTCATTGGGGTAGGTTTTCAGCACTCTGGCGGACACGCGTGTCCGCCGTCCCACCACCTGGCACGTCCTCCGATGCGTTCTTTCCTGCGCGCTGCCGCCCTCGCCACCCTGTTCGCCGGTGCTGGCGCTGCGGCGCAGGCCCCCGCCACGGCACACACCGCCGACGATTCGCTCGCGCGTGCCGTGCTCAAGGAGCTCATCGAGTTCAACACGGCGCCCAGCGGGGGCGCGATGAGCAAGGCGACACAGGCGATGGCCGCGCGATTGCGCGCGGCCGGCTACGACGAACGCGATGTGCAGCTGACGGGGCCCGATGCGGCGCACCAGAACCTCGTCGCCACGCTGCGCGGGCGCGATCGCGAGGCCAAGCCCGTCCTGCTCATGGCGCATATCGACGTCGTCGAAGCGCTGGCGAGCGACTGGTCCATGGACCCGTTCACGCTGCACGAGAAGGATGGCTACTTCTACGGGCGAGGGACGACAGACAACAAGGGCGGTGCAGCCGTGATCATCGCCAACATGCTGCGATGGAAACGCGAGCGCTTCGTGCCGTCGCGCGATGTCATCGCCGTCCTCACCACCGACGAGGAGACGACAGCCGAAGCGGGGATCCAGTGGCTGCTGGCCAACGTCCCGCGCCTCAAGCAGGCCGAGTACGCGCTCAACACCGATGCGGGGGGCATGCGCGACGCGCAGGGGAACGAGCCGCCGCGTTTCTACGTGCAGTCGTCGGAGAAGATGTATCAGACCTTCCGGCTCGAGGTGACCAACCGCGGCGGGCACTCCTCGCTCCCGCGTCCCGACAACGCGATCTACACGCTTGCGCGCGCCCTCGCGAAGATCGAGGCCTATCGCTTCCCGGTGATGTACAACGAGGTCACGCGCGTGTCGTTCGCGCGCTCGGCCAGCCTGGAAACGGGGCAGATGGCGGCAGATTTGCGCGCCCTGTCACGCGGCGAAACGAGCGGTCCCGCCGTCGCGCGCCTGTCGCGCGAACCGTCGATCAACGGGAATCTGCGCACCACGTGTGTGGCGACGATGCTCTCGGGTGGGCACGCCGAAAACGCGCTGCCGCAAAAGGCGACGGCCACTGTGAACTGTCGCATCTTTCCCGGCGTGAGCGAAAAAGAGGTCCAGGCGACGTTGGCGCGCGTGGCCGGCGACACCGCGGTCCACGTCGCCACGATTGGCGTGAGCACGCCGAGCCCGGCCTCTCCGCTGCGACCGGACGTGATGGGGGTGGTCGAGACGGCATCGCGCGAGATCTGGCCGCGCGCCGTTTCGATCCCGGTGATGGAGAATGGGGCGACTGACGGCCTCTTCCTGCGGAATCTGAACGTTCCGGTGTACGGGGTGTCGGGGCCGCTCTACGACTCGAGCGACGACCGGGCGCACGGCCGAGACGAGCGTCTGAGCGTGCGGCACTTCAATGAGACGAGGGAGTTCTGGTACCGGATGGTGAAGGGGCTCCTGGGCGACGCGACGCGGATGTAGGCGCGGGAGCGGAACACGATTTTCACCCGCGAGACCATGGAGGCGCGGATGCGCAGCGGATGGTGGTTGGCAGCGGCGGGCGTGGCGTTGCTCGCGGCCTGTGCGGAGAAAGCCGAGAAGGGCGGGACAGGCGATTCGGCGGCAGCCGTCGCGGAGAAGACAGTTGATGCGCCATTGCAAGCGCTATCGTGGCGCCTTGAGTCGCCCGCGAGTTGGGACGACCGGGTGCGCATCGTTGACGATCCGGAGGGGGTGCAGCGACTCAAGGAGCAGGGGATCCACGCGGCGCGGTTGTTCGAGTACCTCCCCCGCGACACCTCGATCGTCCCCCAGACCCTGCTTGGCGTCTATGTCTACGACTCGACGGCGTGGGCCAAGCTGGAGCGGGAGGAGGGACCGCCGCAGGGCGAGGTGGTAGCCCGCGGACCGGGGATGGTGTATGTCGTCGGCTTTCCGCAGTCGAATCCCTTTGCACCTGGGAGTGCCGACTCGGTCGAGTTCGACAAGCGCGCGGTCACAATGGAGTATGTGAAGCGAGCCTTTCACGTCGTGAAGTGAACGAAAGCCGCAGCGCGCTCCGACTTTCTAACGATGGACAATCCCGCTAGAATGTCCCGCGCCTCGTGGCGCATGGATGTTTCGGACGTTTGCGCACTTTTTTCGTAGTCGCCGCGTTCACCAGTGCATGCGCGGGCCGGTGTGCCTTATCTTTTCGCGCTCCCACCACGTAACCTCAAGAGGACGAGAGTTTCATGCGACGTTCTGTTCTGACGACTCCGGCGCTCCTGCTGGCGCTGAGCGCACTGACCGCCTGCGGCGGCGGCGGCGAGAAGGCTGCGACCACCGACTCGGCGGCCGCTCCGGCTGCTGCGGCTCCTGAAGCGGCTGCTCCGGCGGCTGCGGCTGGTCTTGACGGCAAGGCGGAGTACCTCGTCTGCCAGACGTGCCACCAGGAGAATGGCGAAGGGCTTCCGAACCTCTATCCGCCCCTCGCCGGCTCCGAATGGCTCACGGGCGAGCCGGAAGTGCCCATCGCGATCGTCCTGCATGGCATGCAGGGTGAGATCACGGTCAAGGGCCAGAAGTTCAACAACGTGATGGCCCCGTGGGCGTCGCTCTCCGACGCGCAGATTGCGGCGATCCTCACCTACGAGCGTTCGTCGTGGGGCAACACGGCGGCTGCCGTGACGGCCGAGCAGGTTGCTGCGGTTCGCGCCGCGACGGCCTCGCGCACCACGCCCTGGACGCCGGACGAAGTCAAGGCAGCGAAGCTCAAGTAAGCCTCGCTCCACTGCACCGCCCCGCGATGCCTCACGGCGTCGCGGGGCGGTGTCGTTTCCTGGTGGAACCCACGGCCTTCCTCGCGGGCACAGGCAAGAAAAGCTTTTCCGATCGGCCAGACGTCGCGTACTATGGAGCATGACACCGCCGAGGGCGTCAACTCGATTCCGCAGCCTCGACGACCTGGAGACGCTGCGATTGCTGGCCCATAACCTCGGGGAGGGGATGTACATCGCCCACCTCGACGGTTCGATCCTCGACGCCAATCCGGCGTTGCTGCAGATCTTTGGCGTGCAGACGGTCGGAGAGCTGGCGCAATTTCACGTAACCGACCTCTATGCCGACCCCGCCCGACGCACCCTGTGGCTCGAGCGGTTGGAGCGAGAGGGCGTTGTGCGCGATTTCGAGTGGGAACTGGTGCGGCCGGACGGCCAGCGTCGTACGCTCCTCGACACGGCGTACACGGTGCGCGATGACGAGACCGGCGAGCGCTTTGTGCACGGCATCCTGGTCGACATCACCGAGCGCACGCGGCTGGAGAACCAGTTGCGCGAGCAGCTCACGCGCGACGCGCTGACCGGGTGCTACAACCGCCGCTTCCTGCTCGACCTCGAACTCAAGATGCGTACGCAGGGCGTGTCGGCCTGGGGGTGCATCTTCCTCGACATCGACCATTTCAAGGTCTACAACGACACGCACGGGCACCACGACGGCGACGTGGTGCTGGCGCGCATGGCGCGCTTCCTCATGCGGCAGGTGCGGGCGGAGGAGCCGGTCGTGCGCATGGGGGGCGACGAGTTCCTGATCGTGCTGCAGGGAGACTCGGCGGCCCGCACCGAGGAAGTGTCTCGCCGGCTGCAACACGCCGCGGCCCGCAGCGCCCCGGTGGCCTTCTCGTTAGGGTGGGCGATGCGCAAGGGCGACGAGTCGCTGGATGCCACGATCGACCGCGCCGACCAGGGGCTGATCAGCGTGCGCGTCCTCACGCGCTCGGGGGACCATCCGCGACTGCCCGAGGAGATGGAGCGACGACAGGCCCTGGCCCCGCCGGACGATCAGCGCGGGCGCACGTAGGTCGACGGCGGAGCCGGCTCCCACGGGGTGGCGCTGCGCGCGCGTTCGTAGCCCATCTGCTCGAGCCGCAGCATGAAGTCGCGGTCGAAGAGCTTGAACGCGGCGGGTTCGTTGGCGACCGCGGCCGGGATGGCGGTGTAGTGCATCTGCATCCGGACGCCGTCGACCCCATCGTTGACCGCCCGGGCCAGCTCGTCCAGTCGCTGCAGGAGCAATGGGTGCTGCCCCCAGAAGAGGAGCAGCGTGGTGCGGGCGTTGATGCCCTTGCGGCTGGCGGGATTGGTCACCGCGACCGGCGCCTGCGTCCAGAGGTTCATGATGACCCACAGGCGGACCGTCAGCGGCTCCTTGAAGCCTAACGCCCTCGCCGCCGCCGCCAGCCGCTCCACCTGCGGCAGCGAGAGCACCGGAAGGAGGTTCGACGTGACCCCGCCGTCCAGGTGCACGCGCCCGTCGATCACCAGCGGTGGGAAGATCCCCGGGATGGACGATGAGGCGAGGAGTAGCTGATGGAAGCGCGGGAGCGCGCTGTTGCCCGGCGACAGTTCGTGCGCCACGTCCCAGGTACGTCCCACCGCGAGATCGTAGTCGGTGGTGGCGATGGCCAACTGCCGCCCGTCGCGAAAGCCCGCCTGCAGTTGGCGATGCATGGTCGAGTCCATCACCTGCGCGATGGTGCGGCGCAGGCGATCGGTCTTCACCAGCCCGCCGTTGCGGCGCAGCCAGAAGAACCAGTTGATGGTCGGCGCGATAGTCTCCGCCGACCGGCGGTAGAGCGCGGCGAGGGTGTCGAGCGATGCGTCGGTGCCAAGGAAGACGAGCGGCGCCTGCAATGCCCCGGTCGAAACGCCGGTGACCAGGTCGAAGGTCGGCATGGGCGAATCGGGGCGAGCCTTCCACCCGCGCAGGAAGCCGGCGCCGTACGCGCCGTTCTGTCCCCCACCTGAGAGGAGGAGGATGTCGACGGTGCGATCGCCGCGCGCCAACGCCCGTCGCGCGAGGCGATCGACGATGGAATCGGTGGTTGCCTCCTCCACGATGCGTGCAGACGCCGCGTCGCGTTCGAGGGAGGAGACGGTCGCCGCCGGGCGATTGATCGCCGCGCAGCCCCCCATGAGTGGCGCGAGCGCGCCGAGCAACGAGAGCCGCCACCGGCGTTGTGCGCGGGACGGCGGCGACGCGGCGGGCGTGGTGGCCAAGGGCGACGACATGGGGGCGGTGGAGAGGGAGGCGCGGGAGGAGGGCATCAGGAACCATACGTCCGGCGCGCGCCGGGCGGTTCCCGCGGTGGGTGCCTAACGCTTACGTGGCGGGCCAAGCGGACTCGGCGCACAGCCCGTGGGTTCGACCGTGTAGATCACGCTGGAGATCATCCATCCCCCCTTCCTGCGCACGAGGGAGAAGGCGTCGATCCCGCAGTGGGAGAACTTCCCGTTCACGTACAGGTCGTAGGGGGTCCAGAGCACGGCGACCGTCTGGTGCACCTGCACGGTCGGCTCCCACATGCGCTCAAGCACGGTGTCCTTCGCGGCATGCAGCCGATCGAAGTGCGATTGGAAGGTGGCGCTGCGCACGACCGATGAGTCGCCCATGCGCCACGTGGCCACCGAATGCCCCTCGGGGAGCATGATGCGTTGCGCGGCGCCGGCGTCGTTGGCCTCCATCGACCGGAAGAACTCCTGCACGGTGGCGACAATCGAATCGCGCGCGGTTTGCGCTCGCAGTGTGGACACGGGGAACGTGAGGGCCAGCGTCCAGCAGAGGAGAGCGGTGCGACGTATCGTCATGTGTGCGCCAGGGCGAGGGGGGAACGTCGCCCTAACGTCGCTCGCGGCCACGCGCGGTTCAAGAGAGCTGTCTGTTCCTGCTGTCGCACCTGCTGAGGTTCCTGGTGCCATTCCTGGTGCCATCCCTATTCCCGTCCTGGAGTCGATTCGCGTGCTGGTGAATCCCGTGATCATCCTGCTCTCGCTGGTTGGCGTGATGCCGTCTTCGCTCGCCGTTGCGTCGCCGGCTGTCAGGAGTTCTGCGGCGCAATTGGCGCCGACCGATGCACCGTTCGCTGCCCGTGTATCGGTTGGTGCCGACCGGCTGCTCACCGAGTACGCACATCTCATTCGCGGCAAGTCGCTGGCACTGGTCGCCAACCACAGCGCGCGACTGGCCGACGGGACGCACCTCGCCGACGCGCTCTATCGCTATCCCGACGCCACGCTCAAGGTGCTGTTCGGGATGGAATACGACATCCGCTCCAACGACTACTCGGTCGCGCGCGACGGCGAGGTGACGACCGACAAGGGGACCGGGCTTCGCAAGTACAACCTCTACGGCGAGCATCACAAGCCGACGCCGGAGTCACTCGATGGCGTCGACGTGATCGTCTTCGACATCCAGGAAGTCGGGGCGCGCTTCTACGAACACATCAACATCCTGGGCTTCGTGATGGAGGCGGCGGCCGAGCGCGGGATCACGGTGGTCGTGCTCGATCGCCCCAATCCGATCACGGGGAGAAAGATGGAGGGGTTCGTCACCGACTCGGCGGCGCTGTTCCGCTTTGGATCGTATGCTCGGGTGCCCGTGGTGCACGCCCTCACCATGGGGGAGCTGGCCCGGTTGTACAACGGCGAACGCATGCTGCGCGGCGGACGATCGGTGACGCTCGCTGTGGTCCCGATGACCGGGTGGACACGCGGGATGTGGTACGACGAAACGGGGCTGGAGTGGCGCAAGCCGTCACCAAACCTGCTCACGCTCAACTCGCTGCTCGCCTACGTCGGGACGTGCCTGTTCGAAGCGGTGAACGTGAGCGAGGGACGCGGGACCGATCATCCGTTCGAACAGGTGGGAGCCGCGTGGCTCGATAACGCACGCGCGGTGTCGATGCTCAACGCGCTCGCGCTCCGCGGTGTGCGCTTCGAGGCGGTGGAGTTCACCCCGGTGCAACAGCCGTATCACGGGCGGCCGCCGGAGCTCTCGGGAGAACGGCTGCGCGGCGTGCGCCTGCATGTCACCGATCGCGACGCATTCGAACCCTACACCACGGGCGTCGCGCTGCTGTGGGCGGTGCACACGTTGCACGCCGATCGGCTGGTGTGGAACGACGCCGCACTCGATCGCCTCACGGCAACGCCGCGCCTCAAGGCGATGCTGCAGGCGGGGAAGACGCCGCGCGAGATCGTGGCGGCGTGG
Organism: uncultured Gemmatimonadaceae bacterium; assembly: GCA_964560345.1. Classification (GTDB taxonomy): domain Bacteria; phylum Gemmatimonadota; class Gemmatimonadetes; order Gemmatimonadales; family Gemmatimonadaceae; genus SCN-70-22. Next base: position 12,619 of record CAZLLP010000098.1, on the reverse strand, counting down.
CAGGGCGAAGTCGATGCCTTCACGGCGACGAGCGCGCCCTACCTCATGTACCGCTGATCGCCAGAGCCGAGAGTTCGGCCGCCAGGCGCAACGCCAGCGGCTCCACCGCGCGCTCGACGTCTGCTGACAACGCTTCACCGTACCCCACGTCGGCGGCTTCGACGGCGTACAGGACCAGGCGCTGCGGGAGGCGGCCGAGCGCATCCGCCAGCTGCACCGCATCGGAAATGCTGAGCGCGTGCGTGGAGTGGAGCGTCGCACTCGGCGCCAGCGCTTGCTGCCGCAGGTCCAGGCGCAGCACGGAGCCTGGCGGAGCGCCTGACACCATGGCATCCACGAGGACCACGTCGCCGTGGTCGCCCCATGCCTCGAGAAGTGAGGCGGCATCACCGAGGCACTCGAGGCACGACAGCCGCGGAGTCGCCAGGGCCCGCAGCCGTCGCACCACGGCCAGGCCGACCCCGTCGTCGCGGCGGAAGTCGTTGCCGATCCCGATGACCAGCGGGCGGTCGGAATCGGGAGGCGTCGACGTCACTGGCGGACGACCTCGACCTGCAGGAAGTGCGTCGCACAGGAGATGCACGGGTCGTAGCAGCGCACCAACTGTTCGCAGCGCCAGGTGAGCGCGTCCTGCTCGAGTTCCGGGTCGCGCTCGACCAATCGGCAGAGATCCTCCTCGATCATGCGCTGGTTCTGCGACGTGGGCGGGACGATGTTGGCGGTGACAATGTCGCCGCGGTCGTCGAGCGTGTAGTGATGATAGAGGATCCCGCGTGGCGCTTCGCTGGCACCAAAGCCCGTCCCGGCGCGCGGGTGCAGCTCGACCGATGACCGCGCGGGGACGCGGTATCCGGCGATGATGCGCAGTGCCTCCTCGCACGCGTGCACGATCTCCACGCTTCGGGCAATGATGCTCTTGAACGGGTTGCGACACGAGGCGTCGAGTCCGGCCTCGCGCATGGCCGCGCGCGCGATCGGATGCAACTGCTCGCCGTTGAGCACCACGCGCGCCAGCGGGCCGGTGAGATAAGCGCCGCGCCCGCGCATGCGAGACTGCAAGGCGTGGCTGTGCGGAACGTGCACTTCCTCGATGTGCTGCTCGAAATCGCGCACGTCGATGTCGAGGCCGCGCGTGGAGACCATGCGCCCCTCGCACACGGCATACTCATCGGGGTGTCGCAGCGCGACGAGCTCGTAGTCCTGCTCCAGCGACGGGCATGCGAAGCCGGCCACGAGCGCGACGGTCTCGCGCGCGATCTCAAGCGCCGCCTCGAGGTCGGGGACGAGCGCTTGCAGTTCCCGGAGTTCCGGCGCGCGATAGAAGCCGCCGACGCGCACGTTGATGGGATGGATCTCGCGCCCGCCGAGCGTGGCGACGATGGCGTTCCCGGCCTTCTTGAGCGCGAGCCCCTTCTGCACGACCTCCGGATGATCGCGCGCCAGCCCGATGGCATCGTCGTAGCCCAGATAGTCCGGCGCATGCAGGAGATACACGTGCAAGGCGTGACTCTCGATCCACTCACCGCAGTACAGCAGGCGGCGCAGCTCACGCAGCGGTTCGTCCAGCGTCACGCCTAACGCTTGCTCCATCGCCTGGCACGAGCTCACCTGGTAGGCGACCGGACAGATGCCGCAGATGCGCGCGGTGATGTCGGGAGCATCGGTGAAGTGCCGCCCGCGCAGGAGCGCCTCGAAGAAGCGCGGCGCCTCGATGAGCGCGAACTCGGACTGCGTGACCTTGCCGTCGCGCAGCACCACCTTGAACATCCCGTGCCCCTCGACGCGCGCCAGGTGGTCGACGCGGATGGTGCGTCGCACAGTGGTGCTCCGCGGTGCGCTAGCCATGCGCGTCTCCCTCTCGGCGAAAGGCCGGGGCGTTGGCGTTGTAGGAGTGGAAGGCGCGCTGGATGTCGTCCGGGGCCCCGCCCAGCCGGGCGCTCCACCAGGTGGCGAGCGACGACGTATTGGCGCCATGGACCGGGCCAAAGCAGCCATAGCAGCCACGATTGTACGCCGGGCACAGTGCCCCGCATCCGGCGTGCGTCACCGGTCCCAGGCACGGCGTGCCGTGGGCGACGGTGACGCAGGCCGTTCCTCGCGCCTTGCATTCGACACAGACCGCGTGCTGCGCCACGTGCGGCTGACGACCGACGAGCAGCGCGGCGATGACGTCGAGCAGTTGCTGCTTGTTGACCGGGCAGCCGCGGAGCTCGAAGTCGATTGGGACATGCGCGTCGATGGCCGTGGAGGTGGCGAGCGAGGCGATGTACTCGGGATGCGGGTACACGATGCGCTTCCACTGGTCGACGTCGGCCATGTTACGCAGCGCCTGGATCCCCCCGCTGGTGGCGCAGGCGCCGATGGCGATGAGCAACCGCGCGCTTCGGCGGATTTCCTGGATCGCGCGCGCGTCCTCGTGCGTGGTGATGGACCCTTCCACGAGCACGATGTCGTAGGGCCCGCGTACGGTCGCGCGGCTGGCCTCGAGGAAGTGCGCGAACTCCACGCGCCCGGCGAGCGCGAGCAGTTCGTCCTCGCAGTCGAGCAACGCGAGCTGGCACCCGTCGCACGAGGCGAACTTGAAGACGGCAACAGTGGGGCGGCGTGGCGTCGTCATGACATCCTCACAGCTCTCGCAGGTGCAGCCGCGGGAGAACGGCGTCCAGCCGGAAGACGGGGCCGTCGGCGCACACGAAGTCTGGACCAAACTGGCAATGGCCGCAGAGCCCGAGCCCGCACTTCATGTTGCGCTCCATCGACACGAAGATCTGGTCGGTCCCCAGCCCGCGTTCGGTGAGCTCGGCCGCCGAGTAGCGCATCATGATCTCCGGCCCGCAGATCATGGCGAGCGTGTCGCTGGGATCGAAGTGCGCATGCCGGATGAGCTTCGTCACCACGCCCACGTGCCCGAGCCAATCGTCGGCGGCGCGATCGACGGTCGCGCTGACGTTGAGATCGAAGCGTCCGCGCCACGCCGCCAGCTCCTTGCGAAAGAGGAGATCGTCCGGCGTGCGGGCGCCGTACAGGAGGATCACGCGCCCGTACTGCTTGCGGTTGGCGAGCAGCGAATAGAGCGCCGGGCGCAGCGGTGCGAGTCCGATCCCCCCCGCGATGAGGACGACGTCGCGCCCTTCGGCCTGCGGCATGGGCCACGGTGTGCCGAAGGGGCCGCGGACGCCGACGCTATCGCCGCGCTTGAGCGCGCACAGCGCACGCGTCACCGATCCCACGGCCCGGATGGTGTGCACCCAGTGTTCGTCGTCCTCCACCGCGCCGCTCATCGAGATGGGCGCTTCGCCCACCCCAAAGACGTACAGCATGTTGAACTGCCCGGCGGCATACGGCGGTCGCGGCCGGTCGCCTTCGGGGACGAGCGTGAGCGTCCAGCAGTCGGGCGATTCGCGCACCACGCGCTGCACTCGACACGGCACGGGGAGCGCCGCATCGATGGCATCAGGGGCGGGAACCGCGGCGACGCCGGTCATGCGTCCACTCGCGGCATGGCGGTGCTGTCGCCAAAGACGTCCAGCAGCTGCACCCGCAGCGACTGGATGCGGTCGATCATCACGCGCGCCACACGCTTCATGAGGTCGTAGCCGAGTCGCGGATCGCGATCGCACTTGCCTCGAAGGCAGGCGCCGTCGAAGACGAGCGCCCGCGCCGTCTGCACCGCCCGCGCATCGAACATCCAGCGGTGCGGCGGCATGAGCCACGAGAAGCCGACGATGTCGCCGTCCTGCACCGTCCCCAACGACATGGTGCCGCGACCGGGGGCGTGCACCTCGATCGAGACGCTTCCGCTGCGAATGAGGAAGAACTCGGTCGCCTCGCTACCATCGCGAAAGAGATAGTCGCCCGCGTTGAAGCGTGCGTTGCGCGCGCAGCCGGCGATGAGCGCCAGGTCTTCCGCATTCATTCCGACAAAGAACGGATGCTCCGCCAGCAGCGAGGTCAACCCTTCGGTCGTCATCCTTCCTCCTCGGCGCCTGTGGCGCGCCTGCTCGTGTCGTCGTCATGCAGCTGCAACGCCGCGACCTCCTCCGTGAGGTCGATCCCCACCGGGCACCAGGTGATGCAGCGCCCGCACCCCACGCATCCGGATGTCCCGAATTGCTCCCACCAGTTGCCCAGCTTGTGCGTGAGCCACTGACGATAGCGCGACGCTGGCGTGCGTCGCACGGCGCCGCCGTGGATGTAGCTGAAATCCGCATTAAAACAGGAATCCCAGCGCCGCCAACGCTCGGCGCGATCGCCGTCGAGCGAGGGGACATCATCGACGCTCGAGCAGAAGCAGGTGGGACACGCCATCGTACAGTTGGTGCACGACAGGCAGCGCTCGGCGACCGCTTGCCAGCGCGGGGCATCGTGCGAGCGGGCGAGCAGCGCGGTGAGCCCTTGCGTGTCGATCGCTCGCCCCATGCCTCGCTCGGCGCGGCGCAGTCGTCCTTCGGCGGCTTCGATATCGAACGTGGAGGCCTCGTGCGATGGCACGCGCGACATCAACCGCGCGCCGAGTGCGCTCCCCACCTCGACGATGAAGAAGTGGTCGCTGCCGTCGCGCTCGACTTCGGTCAGGGCGAGGTCGAAGCCAGCGGTGGCGCGCGGGCCGGTGTGCATCGAGGCGCAGAAGCAGGTGCGAGCGGGGCGCGTGCACTGCACCGCGATAATGGCGATGTCGCGTCGCCGGCTCGCGTAGTCGGCGTCGTGGTAGGGGCCGCCCGTGAAGACGCGGTCCTGGATGGCGATGGCGGCGATTTCGCACGCCCGCACCCCGACAAAGGCGCGTCGCGTTTGGTCGACGGGTTCGGGGGCGAAGGCGATACCCCCTTCGCCGAGCTTCTGCGCGGTCCAGGTGCGGAGGCGCGCGGGAAAGAGCTCGCGCTTCCACGAATGCGGGCCGACGGCGAAGCCGAAGAAAGCGTCGTGCCCCGGGGTGGTGAGGCGGTAGCGGCCGGCGTCCTGCTCGTCGCTGACGCCGCGCGGGAGGTCGGCGGCGTGGCGAATGGGTTCGTAGACGATGGCCCCTTCGCGCACTCGCGGGCCGATGGGGGCGAACCCTTCGGCGACGAGCGCGTCGAGCAGTGCGTCGAGGGCGTCGACTTCGAGTCGGCGCGGGCCAGCGATTTCGCGCGGTGCGGCGTCCGGCGCACCAACGACCCCGGGCACTTCGGACGAGGTTTCCTGCGGCTGCTTCGCCATGCTCTAGCTCTGCACGGCGAAGGGCGGGCGTCTGTCAGACGAAGTGGTCTGACCTTGTAGGGCTCCCCCGCGCTGACGCGACTGGGAGCCACGGAGCGCCGGTTCCGCGCCCCGTGGTTAGGAATTCAGCGCACTCAGCGGCGGGATTCGGCGAAGACGGGGGCCATGAGCCCGGCAACCGAGCGCCCGTGCGGATCCTGATGGGCGCGCACCGCATTCACCATTTCCAGCGCGGTCTGCGTGCACGGCGGCAACTCGCGGTCGGAGTGGCCGATCGGGGTGATGCGATCGCCCCACTTCACCAGCTGCGCGCTGAAGGTGAGGCCGCCGCCGAAGGCCGGGATGAGGATGTTGCAGCCGGGGGTGACGCGCCCCGATTCGAGCGCTTCAACGAGGGCGACGGGGACGGTGGCCGCGCTCATGTTGCCGTACTTCTGCACGGTCACGATCACCTTGTCCATCGAGACGCCGGCGTACTTGGCGACCGCCTCGATGATGCGCAGGTTGGCCTGGTGTGGGACGACGAGGTCGACCTGGTCGGCGGTGAGGCCGCGCTCCTTGAGGACGCGCACCGAGGCGTCGGACATCGCGTGCACGGCGCGCTTGAAGATCACCTGTCCGTCGAAATCCCAGATGGTGTCGCCGAAGGAGATGTCGTGGCCGGCGTACGTGCAGCCAAAGCCGCGCACACGGAGCGAGGCGCGCGCCTCGGCGTCGCAGCCCATCACGTTGCCGAGCAGCCCTTCTTCCTTGTCCGTCGGCTGCAAAACCACCGCGGCGGCGCCATCGCCAAAGAGGACGGCGACGTTGCGGTTGCTCCAATCCATGTAGCGCGAGATGAGCTCGACGCCGATCACGACAACGTTGCGCACCATCCCGCTGCGGATCATCCCGGTGGCGGTGGCGAGCCCGTAGCAGAACGAGGTGCAGGCGGTGTTGACGTCCATCGACGCCGCCTTGGTGGCGCCGAGGGCGAACTGCACGCCGGAGGCGCTGTTGGGGACGAGTTCGTCGTTGCTGACGCCGCCGTAGATGATCAGGTCGACGTCAGCGGCGGTGATCCCGGCGCAGGCGAGGGCGCGCGAGGCGGCGACGGTCGACATCTCGATCGCGCTGACGTGCGAGATGCGCCGTTCGCGCATCCCGGTGCGCGAGGTGATCCACTCGTCCGACGTCTCCAAGAAGGTGGAGAGGTCGTCGTTGGACAGGATCGCGGGGGGCATGCAGGCGCCCCAACCAGTGATGGCGGCGTAGGTCATGGGATCGTTCGCGGAGGCGAAGCGGGAGGCGTGTCGGGGGAAGGCGATGGGGCGACGCGCCATCGTTAGGGGGGATGCCGGAATCGCGGGCCCCAGGTCGCGACGGGTGAAGCTGCGCCGCGCGCGCGTTCTCCGCAACGTGGCGATCATGCCGCCGCTGCGGCGACCCGCACGCGGCCAGGGTGCGACTGGCCCGACCGGTGACCGGCTGACACATTGCGGCACGGTTTGCCGCCCTCGTGCCGCGGCGCCGACCGGTTGACTCCCCTTCACACCCCTTCACGCCCCCTCCCGTGCCAGCGTCGTCGCGTCGCGCCGTGTATTGCAGCCACTCCCCGCTCGCCCTGGCATTCGCATGCCGCAATTGAAGCGTCCCGGCAGCGATGGCGTCGCGGTGCTGGTGGCACTGGTCGCCGGGTTGGCGTTAGGCACGCTGATCGCCGCGTCGGGCAATGCGCGCCTGGCCCAATGGGCCACCGCGATCCAGCCGATCGGGACGCTATGGGTCAACGCGATCCGCATGACGGTCATCCCGCTGGTGGTCTCGCTCCTGATCACCGGTGTGGCGTCGGTGACCGACCTGCGCGCGGTGGGGCGACTTGGCGGGCGCACGCTGGCCGTCTTTGGCGCGCTGCTGGTGATGAGCGCGGTGGTGCCGGCGGTGACGATGCCGGTCATCACGTCGCTCTTTCCGTGGCCCGTCGGGGGGATCCCGCTCCCGCCGGGGGCGGCCGAAGCCGCACAGCAGGTGCAAACGAGTGGGACGCCGGTGGGGGTGGTGGAGTGGTTCACGACCCTCATTCCCGCCAACCCGGTGGAGGCGGCCGCCAGCGGCAACATGGTGTCGCTGATCGTCTTCGTCTTCCTGGTGGCGCTGGCCACCGCGCGCAGCGCCCCCGAGGCGCGTGAGCCGCTGGTGCGCTTCTTCAAGGCGTTAGGCGAGGTGATGTTGCGGCTGGTGGGGTGGATCATCGCGCTGGCCCCGGTGGCGATCTTCGCGCTCGTCCTGCCGCTGGCCGTGCACGGGGGCGGGGCGCTCGCGGGCGCGGTGGGGTACTACATCGCCTCCTTCGCCATTGGCTCGGCGCTCGTGGTCGCGCTGCTCTACCCGATCGTGGCCACCGTGGGGGGGATCGGGATCGGGCGTTTTGCGCGAGCCGTGCTCCCGACGCAGATGATCGGGATCAGTTGCAGCTCGTCGATCGCCTCGCTCCCGGCGATGGTGTCGAGCGCCGATGCGATGGGTGTACCGGCGCGTGTGAGCGGCTTCGTCCTTCCGCTGGCGGTGTCGGTCTTCAAGCCGGCGGCGGGGGTGGCGTGGGTGGTCGGCGTGCTCCTCGTG
>CAZLLP010000098.1:0-4809 GCA_964560345.1 uncultured Gemmatimonadaceae bacterium | reverse complement strand
GAGCTGGGGATCGTGGCCGCGGCGGCGATCTTTCTGTCGTTTGCGGCGCCCGGCGTCCCGCGCGGCGCCTTTCTCCTCCTCACGCCACTACTCACGGCGATCGGGCTTCCGGCCGAGGGAGTGGGGGTCCTCATCGCCGTCGACCTCATCCCCGACATGTTTGCCACGGTGATCAACGTGACGGGAGACGTGACCGCGACGGCGCTGGTCGCGCGCCTGAGCCGCCACGACGTCGTGTCGGAGCCGTCGATGGCGAGCGCCGACGGCGCCTGAGCGCTGAGGATGCCTGGGCGGGTGGTGGCGACTCGTCAGGCAGCGCGCACACCCTGATCGTTCGTCACGTGCGCGCTCGACGGTGCGTCAGGCGACGTCGCGGCCGGCGCCGGCGCTCCAGATGCGGTACCACTGCTCGCGGGACATCGACACATCGAGTGCGGCGACGGCTTCCTGCAGCGCCTCGCGCCGTCCCGAACCGGTGATGGGGACGGGACGCGACGGGTGGCGCAGGATCCACGCGTAGGCGGCGGTCGCTGGCGACACCCCGTGCGCGGTGCCGACTTCCTCGAGGGCGAAGCGTACGCGGTATGAGGCGTCGTCGGTCTCGGTAAACAGCCGCCCCCCGGCCAGCGGCGACCAGATCATCGGCCGAATCCCCAGGTCGAGCGCCTGGTCGAGCGTGCCGTCGGTGAGTGCGTCCAGGTGCAACGGCGACAACTCGATCTGGTTGGTCGAGAGGGGGATCCGGCGATGCAGCAGGGCGAACTGCGACGGCGTGTGGTTGGAAACCCCGACGTGCAGCACCTTGCCGGCGCTTTGCAGCTGCCGGAACGCTTCGGACAGCTCGGCGGGATCCATCAGCACGTCGGGGCGGTGGATCAGGAGCAGATCGAGGCGATCGGTGCGCAGCGCGCGCAACGACTCCTCCACCGACGCGACCACGTGCGCCGCCGACGTGTCGTACGACTTGATGGCGTGCCCGGGACGGCGCGTCGACGTGAGCTTGATCCCGCACTTGGTGACGAGCTGCATGCGCTCGCGCAGCGCCGGCGCCGCCGCCAGCGCGTCGCCGAACAGCCCTTCCACCGAATAGTTGCCGTAGATGTCGGCGTGGTCGAACGAGGTGATGCCAAGGTCGAGGCACTGCTCGATCCAGCGCAGGCGACCGGCGGCGTCCAGCGCCCAGTCGGCCATGCGCCACGCACCGGCCACGATGGGCGAAAGCGCGGCACCGCCGGGGGCGAGGGAGACGGGGAGAAGCGATGCGGACATGCGGCGACCTGCGGGAGGAGGGACTCGGCGTCGAGCGCGCGGCGACCTGGCCACGTGAGGGACAATCTATCGCGACGGTCCAGCGCATCGCGCCACGGTGCGGATGGCCCCTAGTGGCGAATGCCGCGCGGGCGCATCGTCATGGCGACGTGGATCGCGTGCCCTCCCCCAGCCCACCTCCCGTGCACGACTCGCTCCGTCTCTCGCTCGCCTCATCGGCTCGCTCGTCGCATGGCACGGCGCTCCGCCACACCGTCGCGGCGCTCACCGTGATCGCCACGGCGGCCTGCGCCACGGAGAAAGGGGCTCCGCCCCCTGCCGCCGCCAGCAGCAACCGACTCGCCGCGGTGATCGCGCGCGGCGACTCGCTCCAACTCCCCGGCGAGTGGACTCCACCGCCGGGCGACGCGCTCGAGCACTCCATCGCCGGCTTTGCCACCACGCTGTGCGCCGGTGTCTTCATCACCGGGCTCGAACCGGCCGACGCCGCGGCAAACGTCGGATGGTTCACCGGACCGCCGGAGGATCGCAAGGTCGTCACCGACACCGTGATCGATCGCGCCACGCAGACGGTGCGACTCAAGCTCCCCACCGGGGTGTGGGTCGTGGCCAAGCGCTTCGGGAGCCAGGGGTGCATCCCGCTCCCGAAAGGACAGGACTCGGTCTTCTTCACCCCGGTCGTCGTCACCCCCAAACTCCCCGATGCGGCCACGACACCGTGGCCGATGGGCGACCGGATCACCCCGGCCCCCTGGCCCGCCGAGGTCGACTCGGCCAAGGTCGCGCAGGCGCTAGCCACCGGCTTCGGCCCCGACTCGGCGATGACCGAAGCGTTCATCGTCACCTACAAGGGGCGCATCATCGCCGAGCGGTACGGTCCCGGCATCGGGATCCACACGCCGCTGGAGAGCTGGTCGATGGGGAAGAGCCTCACCGGGACGCAGATCGCCCGCCTCATCCAGATGGGGGTGTACACGCTCGACCAGCCGGCGCCGATCCCGCAGTGGCAACAGCCGGGCGATCCACGGCAGGAGATCCGCATCATGGACATCATGCGGATGTCGAGCGGGCTGCGCATTCGCGCCCCGCAGGACCCCGGATACGACAAGTCGTTAGGCTATCCCGACCACCTCTGGTACTACACTGGCGCCGGCAACTCGTACGAGTGGGCCGCCACGCGCCCGCAGCAGTGGAAGCCCAACACGGTCGGACGCTATCGCAACACCGATCCCGTGCTCGCGAACTACCTCATCCGCCTGGCGGTCGAGAAGCGCGGCGAGGACTATCGCACCTGGCCGCAGCGCAACCTGTTCGACAAGCTCGGCATCCGCGACGCCACGCTCTTCACCGACCCGTACGGCAACAACCTCACGCAAGGGGCGGAGTTCCTGGCGGCGCGCGATTGGGCGCGGCTGGGGAACCTCTACGTGCAGGATGGCGTGTGGAATGGCGAGCGGCTGCTCCCCGAAGGGTACGTCGATCATGTGAAGACGGTGGCGCCGGCGTGGGAGGCCGACGGACGCCCGATCTACGGCGGCGGCTTCATGTGGGTCAACGGTGACGGCGGCGACCCCATTCCCAAGGACGCCTTCTCGTTCCGCGGCGCGGGCGGGCAGAGCACGATCATCATCCCCGATCGCGACATGGTGGTGGTGCGACTCGGCAAGTACGCAGGGGCGCGCACCGGCGATGCCGCGCTCAAGGACGCGCTCGCGGTGCTGATGGAAGCCGTCCCCCCCAAGACGGCGAAGTAGGCGGGATCAATCGCCAGCGCCGGGCACCAATGCCGGCGCTGGCGGCTATCGTTCGGGATGCCATTCAACGCCGCCCCCCGTCCTGAACGATCGCGCTTCGAAAGTCGGCGTGCCGGGGGAGGGCCACCGACGCCGCCGACCACGTTCCGCGACCGGATGGTGGCGCTGCGCAACGTCCCGCCGTTCCTGGGACTGGTGTGGCGCACGAGCCCCTTCCTCACCGTGTCGACGCTGGTGGTGCGCCTGCTGCGCGCCCTGCTCCCCGTCATGACGCTGTACGTGGGGAAGCTCATCATCGACGAGGTGGTGCGCGTGGCGGGAGGCGGCGCCGCGGGAGGGCTCGACGCCTGGCGTTCCGACGGACGGCTGCACCAGCTCGCGTTGCTCCTGGCGGCGGAGTTTGCGCTGGCCGTGGCGAGCGACGTGCTGGGGCGGGTGACCTCGCTCATCGACGGGCTGCTCGCCGAGCGCTTCAGCATCGCCACCAGCGTGCGGTTGATGGAGCACGCGGCAACCCTTGACCTGCAGGACTTCGAGGACAGCGAGTCGCAGGACAAGCTCGAGCGGGCGCGCCGGCAGGCGAGCGGGCGCATGGCGCTCATGAGCCAGCTCTTTTCGCAGGCGCAGGATGCGGTGACCATCGTGAGCCTGGCGGCCGGGCTGGCGCTCTTTACCCCGTGGCTGATCCTCTTGCTCCTGGCGGCACTCGTCCCGGCGTTCCTGGGCGAGGCGCACTTCAGCGCCAAGGGATATGCGCTGGCCTACACACGCACAGCTGACCAGCGCACGCTCGACTACCTGCGCCGCACCGGAGCCAGCGCCGAGACGGCCAAGGAAGTGAAGATCTTCGGGCTGCATTCGTTCCTGATCGATCGCTACCGGCAGCTCGCCACCGACTACTACCGCGATACGCGCGCGCTCGCCGTCAGTCGCGCCTGGTGGGGGACGCTGCTCACCACGATCGGGACGCTCGGCTACTACGGGGCCTTTGCGTACCTCGCCTGGCGCACGGTGGCCGGTGACTTCTCCATCGGCGACCTGACCTTCGGCGCGGCGTCGTTCCGGCGTCTGCGCGGGTTGCTGGAAGGATTGCTGGCGGGGTTCTCGCAACTGGCGGGGCAGGCGCTCTATCTCGACGATCTGTTTTCCTTCTTCGACCTCGCGCCGGCCATCACGTCGCCGCCCAACCCGCGTCCGTTTCCGATCCCCATTCGCCAGGGCTTCGTCTTCGAGGATGTCGGCTTTCGCTATCCGGGGAACGAGCAGTGGGCGGTGCGCCACATGAACTTCACGCTCAAGGCCGGCGAGGTGCTGGCGCTGGTGGGCGAGAACGGCGCGGGGAAGACGACGCTGGTGAAGCTGCTCACGCGCCTGTACGACCCTACCGAGGGGCGCATTCTGCTCGACGGGTACGACCTACGCGCGTACGACCTCGATGCCGTACGCGCCAACCTCGGCGTGATCTTCCAGGACTTTGTGCGCTACGACCTCACCGCGGCCGAGAACATTGCGGTGGGACGCATGTCGCAGCGCGACGATCGTGCGCGCATCGAAGCGGCCGCGCAGCGCAGCCTCGCGGATGAAGTGGTGAAGAAACTCCCCAAGGGGTACGACCAGATCCTCGGCCGACGCTTTCGCGGCGCCGTCGACCTGTCAGGAGGCGAGTGGCAGAAGCCGGCGCTGGCACGAGCCTACCTGCGCGAGGCGCAACCCCTGGTGCTCGACGAACCCACGGCCGCCCCCAGCGCCCGCCGCCAGGTCCGGGTCTCCCGACCCTTCAATGAGC
>CAZLLP010000097.1:0-21700 GCA_964560345.1 uncultured Gemmatimonadaceae bacterium | reverse complement strand
CGATGTGTGGGAGACGGAGCACGGCCCGCAGGGCGGCGATGAGCTGAACCTCATCAAGGCGGGGGCTAACTACGGATGGCCGGTGATCGGCTTCGGCGTGAACTATCGCACCGGCGCGGCGATCCACGCCGGGACGATGCGCGCCGGGATGGAGCAGCCGATCCAGGTGTGGGTGCCGTCGATCGGCGCCTCGGGGCTGATGCTGTACACGGGCGACAAGTTTCCCGCGTGGAAGGGGATGCTCTTTGCGGGCGGGCTGTCGGGGGAGCGCGTGACCCGCTTCACGCTCGACGGCACCAAGGCGGAGCTGGCGGAGCACGTGGTGCGCGGACTGGGGCGCATCCGCGATGTGCGGCAGGGGCCCGACGGTTTGATCTACATCGCGATCGACAACCGCGAGGGGAAGCCGACCGACGTCGTCAGGCTGGAGCCGGTCGCGCGTCGCTGAGTTCGTGCAGTATTCATGCGGCGCGCCGATTCCCGGCGCGCCGCTTTTCATTTCCGGTCCTCGCCATCCCAATGCAACGCCGCGAGTTTCTCGCCGTCTCGGCGATCGCCACGCTTGGCGCGGGCGCCACACACGTTGCGCCTGGCGCCTTCACACCTGATCCCACCGCTGCCATGGAACCCGTTCCCTCCGCACCCGCCGCCACCCGCAAGATCCTCATCGCCGGCGGTGGCTACGGCACGCCGTTCATTCGCTACATGGCCGAGCTCACCGGGACGGTGCGCCCGCGCATCTGCTACCTGCCGACAGCGTCGGCCGATGCAGCTGACGGCATCCTCTGGTTCTATCGCACGTGTGCACCGCTCAACGTGCATCCGTTCGACCAGCCCTCATTCATCGAGAGCCTGACGCAGAAGCAGGGATGGGACGAGGTCTTGCTGTCGATGGACGGCATCGTGGTGTCTGGCGGTAATACGCTCAACCAACAGGCGATCTGGAAGGCGCAGGGGATCGATCTCGTGCTCAAGGAGGCGTGGGATCGCGGGATTGTGCTTGGCGGCGCCAGCGCGGGCTCGTTGTGCTGGTTCGAGGAGGGGACGACCGACTCGCGTCCCAAGGCGCTGTCGATCGTGCAGTGCCTTGGCTTCCTGAAGGGGAGTCACTCGCCGCATTACGACGCCGAAGCCGGGCGGCGTCCGCTGTATCACGCGCTCATTGGCTCGGGGGAGATGAAGCCAGGGTATGCCTGCGACGACGATGCGGGGATCTACTTCGAGGGAGACCAGGTGAAGCGCGTGGTGTCGTCGCGCGAGGGGGCAAAGGTGTATCAGGTGAGCGTGGTGGACGGCAAGGTGGTGGAGCGCGTGCTGGAGCCGGAGCGTATCGCGTAACGCTCGCCGCGGATGCGAGGATTTCGTTGGCATCGCCGGTCGTGCCGTCAGTTGCAGAATCGGCAAGGCGGTGATGTTGGTCCGCGCCTTGCGTTCATCCGTGTGTCCCATGCGCGTTGTGACACGCGGCGCGCTTGCGTTGCGCGTCAAGCATTGGTGTGTGATGTGACCGAACGGTCGGGCGACCCCGCCCGACCTGACGGTACGCGCCTGCGAGTGAGACCCTACGTTGGCGCGTTCACCTGTCACTTCTGCTCCGTCGAGGCATGACCATGTTGCCGAACCTGTATCAGATGCGCGTTGCGCATCGCGCGAGTCTCGTGGCTGGTTGTGCTGCCCTGCTGGTGACGGTTAGGGGAGAGGCGCAACAAGCGTCGAAGCCTGGTGCAGCAGTTGCCGGTGCGGTCCGTCCCGCGCTTCCGGATACCGCCGACATCACGACCGAGATGATCGAGAGGGGGCGCAAGCTGTATCACGGGAAGGGGCTGTGCTTCAGTTGCCACGGCATGAAGCTGGAGGGGACCCCCATCGCACCGGCGCACCGGAAGTCGAGTGGCTGGAAGGACGCGAAGGACGGGACGTTTCCCGAGTTGGTGCGCGTGATCGCCAGCGGCGTGCCGGGCACGGTGATGGTGGCCAATCCCAACGGAATCTCGGCCGGCGACGGCGTCTTGCTGGCGTCGTACATCTGGGCCGTAAACCATCGAGGGGTGAAGCCCTAAGTGTTGACAGCGAGTAAGAGATGCGCGCAGCTGACGGATGGGGTTGGCTGAGTGATCGGCGCGCGAAGTGTGGCATTGTCGGGCGTCCTGACGGTCCCGACTGAGAAGACCACAGAGTTGAATCACCCCGAGCCTGCGGCTCGCTGCCGCCCTCACGATCGCCATCGCCAACCATCGTTTCTTCGCCAACGTCACGCGCTGGTCACCGGTGCACCTGGCGGTAGCGGAGGGGACGGCCAGCCCGCTGCCAACCTCCAACGACGCCCGGTTTGCGTGGACGCCGACGCTGGGGACGTGGGATCTCGGCATCGGTGCGCAGACGTGGTATGGGACGGCACGCGTTGACGATGGGAACGATCGCGGACGCATCCGATTCCTCGGTACGCGGGCGTGGGCCCTCGATGACCAGGCGATGGGGAAGGTCGGGCGTTTCCCGCTCAGCCTGTACGGCAGCGTGGCACGAGCGGCGGGTTCCGGCGAGACGTCGGACACCCCCAACCTGTTCAACGAGGGGCCGCGCGACCGCAGCGCCTTCGCACTGTCCACGGAGCCGGGGGTCGTTCCCGATCGCGGCTCGGTACTCCTCGCCTATCGCAATGGCGACAACGGGATGCCGACGCGGCACCAGGATCGGTCGGTGACGATGGGCGGGATGTATCACCTGCACCAGAACGTGCAGGTGCAGGTGAACTGGTCGCTGCGCTCGGGCGACGCGTTCACCCCGCGCCCCAAGGACGGCAATCGCCTGCTGACGGTGATGCGCGCCGCGGCGATGTAACGGGCGTCATCGCGCTCGGGTTGGCATCGCGTTGGCATCTCGTTGGCATCGCGTTGCCACAGCAGAGCAGTGCGCGGCGTGTGCCTAACGGTGCGCGCCGCGCACTGCGTTCACGGGCGATCGGTCGCGGGTGCGCCGACGGCGGCCTGGGGGGCTGTGGTTAGTGGGGCGCGACGCCGCGCATGCGGTCACCGGCCTCGTGGAAGGCCTGCGTGATGGTGACGTGATCGTGGAGGATGCGGTAGGCGAGCCACCCCGCGGCAGCGACCGCTGCCACGATGAGGGCCACGTACGCAGCCAGCACACCGAACAGGATGACCTGAAGGAGCAACGCGATGATCGTGTCCATACGTCACCTCCTGCTGGCATAGGGCCAGTGACTCGCGACGCCGGGGGATCCGGGCATCAAGTCTCCGCCTCCGTGGTGCGAAGCGGGACAGCAGTCCGCGGCGGAGCGTCGCGCAAGCGCGGGAGGCATCCGGAATCGCGGAAACGAGTAAGCACGGTCGCCGCGAGGGGTCGGGGCCGAGGCGTGCGTATGGAGGTGCCCTAGTCTATCCGGCGTGTGCGCGTTCGCCGTAGGGAAGACGCCGATCGTTGTCGGGGAATCCCGCTGACGGCAATCTCAGGTGCAACGATGGGGTACAGAGAACGTTTTCACTCGCGCGCCCGACGTGCTCAGGGCGTGCGCTTCGCCGCCGGCATCGCGCGATGGCACATCACGAACACCTGGTAGCGCGCCTCGCCGACCGTCGGGACGACGGCATCGTTCACGCGAAACTCGGCATCGGTGTACAGGCGCGGCACTTCGTAGACGTTGAACAGGCAGTCGGCGCCGTCCCGCCGGAACCGCAGCGATGCCTCGTTAGGGGCATCCATCGGATCGGGAGAACGCGTCCACTGCGACGCGCGCAGGCGCTCGTACAGCCGCGCCGCCTCGCGGGCGACGCCCACCGCGCTGGCGCCGGCCGCCGTCACGCGACACCCCGCCAGCCGCTGCGCCGTGCGCCAGTCGTCGATGGTGTCGCGCTCGACGGCGACGGCCATACGCTGAGTGTCGCGCAGGAACGCCGCGGCCGACGCGCACCAGACGGTGTCGGCGGGTTGCGTCGCGAGCGCGGCGATGAGGAGGGGGAGGGCGAGCAGCGGCACGCGAGAAAGCTGTGGGGTGTGGCGACTACCCGCGAGGGCAGGGCCACCATTCGACGGGGTGGGTTTTCAGTGGGGCAACGCGCTTTTTGTGCGCGAAGCAGGCGCCTCGCTGGCCGCAGCGCGGGTTTCCCCCGACAGGTCATACCACGGTCACCACTACTTTGCCCCGCGGGGGCGGACAATCGACCGGCTCCCACGTCCTTTTTCGTGCCTGCATCCATGGACCAGTCAAAGCGATACGCCGACCTGAGCCTCGACGAGGCCACGCTCATTCGTGAAGGGCGTCACATCCTGGCGGCCTACAAGATGAAGCCCAAGGCCGGCTACGGATATCTCGCCTCGGCCGCCCACTTCGCGGCCGAGTCGTCGACCGGGACCAACGTCGACGTCTCGACCACCGATGACTTCACGCGCGGCGTCGATGCACTCGTGTACTACATCGACGAGGCCACCGAGGAGATGCGCATCGCGTATCCGCTCGACCTCTTCGACCGCAACATCATCGACGGCCGCATGATGATTGTCTCGTTCCTGACGCTGGCCATCGGCAACAACCAGGGGATGGGCGACATCGAGCACGCGAAGATGTACGACTTCTACGTCCCCGAGCGCGCCTTGCAGCTGTTCGACGGGCCGTCGAAGGACATCTCGGACCTCTGGCGCATCCTGGGGCGACCGGTGAAGGACGGCGGCTACATCTCCGGGACGATCATCAAGCCCAAGCTGGGATTGCGCCCACAGCCCTTTGCCACGGCCGCCTACCAGTTCTGGCTCGGCGGCGACTTCATCAAGAACGACGAACCGCAAGGGAACCAGGTCTTCTCGCCGCTCAAGCAGACCATCCCGCTCGTGGCCGACGCCATGAAGCGCGCCATGGACGAAACGGGGGAAGCCAAGCTCTTCTCGGCCAACATCACGGCCGACGATCACTGGGAGATGTGCGCCCGCGCCGACTTCATCCTCGAGACGTTCGGTTCGGATGCCGACAAGGTCGCCTTCCTGGTCGATGGCTTCGTGGGTGGGCCGGGGATGATCACGACGGCACGCCGGCAGTACCCCGGCCAGTACCTGCACTATCATCGCGCGGGGCACGGGATGATCACCTCGCCGAGTGCCAAGCGTGGCTACACGGCGTACGTGCTGGCCAAGCTCTCCCGCCTGCAGGGGGCGAGCGGGATCCATGTGGGGACGATGGGTTACGGCAAGATGGAGGGGGCGCAGGACGACCGTGCCATCGCCTACATCATCGAGCGCGACGAGTACCAGGGACCTGCATACTACCAGAAATGGTATGGCATGAAACCCACCACGCCCATTATCTCGGGCGGGATGAATGCGTTGCGCCTTCCGGGGTTCTTCGGCAACCTCGGGCACGGCAACGTGATCAACACCGCGGGCGGAGGATCGTACGGTCACCTCGATTCACCGGCGGCGGGAGCTATTTCGTTGCGCCAGGCGTACGAGTGCTGGAAGGCGGGGGCCGATCCGCTGGAATGGGCCAAGTCGCACCGCGAGTTTGCCCGCGCCTTCGAGTCCTTCCCGCATGATGCTGACGCGCTGTATCCCGGGTGGCGTCAGCAACTGGGCGTGCAACCCTAAACCCCCGAAGGACCATACGCGATGCCAATTGGCGGACGTTCCACACTGACGCAGTTCATCATCGAAGAACGCCGGCGCGCCCCCGGGGCCACTGGCGAGTTGAACGCGCTCATTACGAACGTGGCGCTCGCCTGCAAGGCGATCGCGGCACGCGTAGCCTACGGCGCCCTGACCGACGTGGTCGGGGTGACGGGGACGCGCAATGCGCAGGGCGAGGAGCAGCTCAAGCTTGACGTCCTGAGCAACGGGATCTTCCTGCGCGCCAACGAGTGGGGCGGGCAGGTGGCGGGGATGGCCTCGGAGGAGATGGAGGACATCTACGTCATCCCGCCGGAGAATCCTCGGGGCAAGTACCTCCTCCTCTTCGATCCGCTCGACGGGTCGTCGAACGTCGACGTGAACGTGTCGGTGGGGAGCATCTTCTCGATCCTGCGCGCCCCGCGTCCGGGCGAGGACCCGGTGCTGGCCGACTTCCTGCAACCCGGGACCGAGCAGGTGTGCGCCGGCTACGCCATCTACGGTCCGTGCACCATGCTGGTGCTGACGTTAGGCAAGGGGACGCACGCCTTCACGCTCGATCCGATGCTCGGCGAGTGGGTGCTGAGTCACCCCACCCTGCACATCCCCGAGCAGGCGCGCGAGTTCGCGATCAATGCGTCCAACTCCCGCTTCTGGGAGCCGGCCGTCAAGCGCTACGTCGACGAGTGCCTGGCCGGGAAGGAAGGGCCGCGCGGCGCCGACTTCAACATGCGCTGGATCGCCTCCCTCGTGGCCGAGACGCACCGGATCCTGATGCGCGGCGGTGTCTTCATGTATCCGCGCGATACCCGCGACGGCAGCAAACCGGGACGGTTGCGCGTGCTCTACGAAACCAACCCGATCTCCTTCCTCGTGGAACAGGCCGGCGGGATGGCGAGCACTGGTCACACGCGCGCGATGGAGGTGAAGCCGACCGCGCTGCACCAGCGCATGGGCTTCGTCTTCGGGTCGGCGGAAGAAGTGTCGCGCATCGAGCGTTACCACAACGAGGAACCGCAGGATCGCTACGCGTCGCCACTTTTTGGTCGCCGGGGTCTCTTCGCCGCCCCGGACTGATCGACTCGGCAGCTGGAGGTCGTTCACGATCCCCAGTGCCGCCGTGGCCACACGCGTCACGCCGCAGGCCATCGTCACGCCCTTTCCGCAGGCTCACCCTTCCGCATCGGTCGAGATGTCCGCCAAGCACCCCATCATTGCCATCACCGGCTCGTCAGGCGCCGGAACGACATCGGTCACCCGCACCTTCGAGAACATCTTCAGGCGGGAAGGGGTGAAGGCGGCGATCGTCGAAGGCGACTCGTTTCATCGCTATGACCGCGCGGCCATGAAGATGAAGATGGCCGAGGCCGAGGCGGCGGGAAACTCGAGCTTCAGCCACTTTGGCGAGGAGGCCAATCTCTTTCCCGAGTTGGAGGCGCTCTTTCGGGACTATGCCGCCACCGGGCAGGGGACGGCGCGCAAGTACCTGCATAACGAGGAAGAAGCGGCTCCGTACAAACAGCCGCCGGGGACCTTCACCGCCTGGGAGCCGCTCCCCGAGAGCGAACTGCTCTTCTACGAAGGGCTGCACGGCGCCGTCGCCACCACGACGGCCAACGTCGCGCAGCATCCCGACCTGCTGGTGGGCGTGGTGCCGGTGGTGAACCTGGAGTGGATCCAGAAGATCCACCGCGACCGCAGCACGCGCGGCTACTCCACCGAGGCGGTGACCGACGTGATCCTGCGCCGCATGCCCGACTACGTGCACTACATCGTGCCGCAGTTCCAGCGCACGCACATCAACTTCCAGCGCGTCCCGGTGGTCGATACCTCCAACCCGTTCATTGCGCGCACGATCCCCACGGCCGACGAGAGCCTGGTGGTGATCCGCTTCGCCAATCCGAAAGGGTTCGACTTCCCGTACCTCCTGAGCATGTTGCACGACTCGTGGATGTCGCGGGCCAACACGATCGTCTGTCCGGGGGGGAAGATGGAGCTGGCGATGCAGCTCATCTTCACGCCGATGGTGATGCGCCTGGTGGAGCGGCGGCGCAAACAGCTCGGCGGGTAGCCGATCGGCCGGGAGCCGACTGGAGGGGTGCAGCATCGGCGTTAGGCGGGAGGACGGCGAGCAGGAATGCCGTCCTCTCGTGCTGTATCCGTCAGGGTCGCCGCACCAACTCGTCCCGGTGCACGCTCCCTCCCTTCATGACGAACCGCACGCGCTCCAGCGCGGTCATGTCGCGCAGCGGATCGCCGGGCACGGCGATGACATCGGCGAACTTCCCGGCCGTGAGCGACCCCACGCGATCCTGCCACCCGACAATCTCGGCGTTGAGCGACGTTGCCGACACGATCGCGGCCATCGGTGACTCGCCAAGCCTGATACGTTCGGAGAACTCGCGCGCGTTGTCGCCATGCGGGATCACCATGGCATCGGTACCAAAGCCGATCGGGATCCCTGCGGCCAGTGCACGCCGAAAGCCGGCGTCCTTGATCGTGCGGATCTGCCGCGACCGCGCGCGTTCGCTCTCGGGGACCGGGTTGGATGGATCCGCACGCTCGATCACTGCGGATGTGTAGAGCGTCGGGACGTAGAAGACCTGACGATTGGAGGCCTTGAGCAGCGCGATGGCCTCGTCGTCCAGATAGGAGCCATGGTCGACGGTACGCACCCCGGCACGGATGGCTGCCTTGATTCCCTCGGCGCCATGCGCGTGCGCGGCCACTTGCCGTCCCCAGCGCCGCGCCTCGGTGACGGCGGCGCGAATCTCCTCATCCGAATACTGCTGCGCACCGGGCGAGATGCCCTTGGACAGCACCGCGCCGGTCGCGAGAATCTTGATGAAGTCAGCGCCTTGCTTGAGGTTCGTGCGCACCGCCTTGGTCACTTCCTCGGGGCCATCGGCCAGCGTCTTGACGATGGGGACATCGACGTAGATCGAGAACTGGCGCGCGTCGCCGGCGCCACCGGTGGACGTGACGTAGTTGCCGGCGACCAGGAGGCGCGGACCAACGACCGCCCCCTCATCGATGGCGCGACGCAGGTCGACGTCGACGTAGGGCCAGTTGGGTCCCATGTCGCGGCACGTGGTGAAGCCCGCCATGAGGGTGACGCGGGCATTGCGTGCTCCCCACAGCGCGTCGTGCGACGGCGTCGCCTTGATGAGCGCATCTTCCCAATGCACGCGCTCATCGCCGGTCAGGTGCGTGTGCAGGTCGATGAGGCCCGGCAGCAGCGTCGCGTCGCCCAGGTCGATCACTCGTGCACCTGGCGGGATGGTCACGCTCGTCCCCACCTGGGCGATGCGCTCGCCTTCCACCCGCACCATCCCGGGGGAGATCGCGGGCGCCCCCGTTCCATCGATGAGGCGCGCCGCACGCAGCACGGTCACGGCGGGGCGCGCTTCCTGGGCGGCGGCTCGAGGCGCAGCGAGCGTGCCGGCGACGGCGAACAGCAGCGCAGGGCGCACAGCTGCAATGAGGCGGCGTATCGAGGCGTGCAGCGAGGGGCGCATCGGAGGGTGATGGGGACAGGACCGACGTCAGGATGGCGCATAGGATAGTGACCGCGTGATCGATACCAACGTGCGCCCTCCGCGATCGGATGGTAAGGCGCCTTACTGCCCCAGCTTTCGCAACTCGGCGGCGCGCAGGCGACTCACGGGGAGTTGTGTCCCCCCGCGCATCTCGGCGGTCATCCCGCTGCGTCCGTGGCGACGGAAAGCGACGACGGCGTCGAGGTTCACCAGGTGCGTGCGGTGGATCCGCGCAAAGCGCGTCGGATCGAGGCGGCTCTCGAGGCGGCTGAGCGAAACGTGCAGCCAGTGACGCGCGCGGTCGGTGTGCGCGACGACGTAGTCGCCATCGGCTTCGAACCAGGCGACCTGTTCGATCGGGATGGGAACGATGGCGGTCCCGCTGCGCACGAACAGTCGGGAGAGCGGTCCCTTGCTGAGGGCTTCGCCCAACCGATCAAGCGCGGCGAGAGGCGCCGGTTCGCCGAGCGCGGCGCGTACGCGCTCCATCGCCGAAGCAAGGCGTTCGGGTCCGAACGGCTTGAGCAGGTAGTCGACGGCACCGAGCTCGAAGGCGGTGACGGCGTGCTCACCGAAGGCGGTGGTGAAGACGACGAAGGGCTGGTGCGTGAGGCGCGTGATCACCTCGGTCCCGATGAGTCCGGGCATCTGCACGTCAAGAAAGACCAGCTCCGGCTTGAGCGTATTGATCGATTCGACGGCGGCAACGCCGTTGGCGGCTTCGCCTATCACGATGATCCAGTCGAAGTCCGCGAGCATCTGCCGCAACCCGGCGCGCGCGATCGGCTCGTCGTCGGCGATGAGCGTCGTCACCTTCATGCGAGACGTCCAGTGCGACTCACGCCGCCGCCTCGCGACGCAGCGGGAGCGTGAGCGTTGCCGTGAAGCCCTGGCCACGCGCGGTGTCGATGCGAAGGGCCGCGGTGGCGCCGTACAGCGCGTCGAGGCGCTCGGTCAGGCGGCGAAGTCCCGTTCCGCTGGTCGCGGAGAGCGATGCGCCATCGGCACCGTCGCCGTCATCGTGCACCGTCAGCCGCAATATCCCGTCGTTGGCTCGCGCCTGCACCGACACCGTCGTCGCGTCGATGCGAGGCGCCGCGCCGTGGCGCACCGCGTTCTCCACCAGCGTCTGGATGGCGAACGACGGGACGAGGGCGTCGGCCAGCGATTCGTCGAGGTCGAAGTCGACGCTGAGGCGGTCGGCGAAGCGCAGGTGCTCGACGCCCAGGTAGCGCTCGACAAAGGCGCGTTCGTCGCGCAGCGGGACCAGGTCACGATCCTCCCCGATGACGGTGCGCAGGAGCGCGGCGACTTGCTCGGCGGCGCGTGCCGCTCGGCGCGGGTCGAGCGGGATGAGCTGCACGACGGTGTGCAGCGCGTTGAACAGGAAATGCGGGTTGAGCTGCGCGCGCAGCGCGGCCAGTTGCGTCATCGCCGCCGCGGCTTCGGCGCGCGCCGCACGATTGGTCGCGCGGACGGCATACGCGATCCCTGCGACCATCAGGTAGAGCCAGATGCCGAGGATGACAAACGGGGCGATGCCGGGAGGGGCCGCTACGGAGAGCCCGCCGCCGTGGAGTGCCGACAGCGCCGTCGTGAGGAAGACCCAGGCGGCAGCGTACGCCAGCGACGCGACGGCGTGCAACGCCACGAAGCGGACCGTGAGGGGGCGCGGCCATGGGACGCGCTCGGTGAGCCGTTGCACCGCGAGACCCAGCAGCGCCGCCATGGCGATGGCCTGCGCTCCCGCGATCGCCGCTGTCACGAAGCGCGTGTCGTGCGCGGTGGCGATGAGTGTCGTATACAGCGCCCACAGCGATAACCAGGCGAGCAGCAGGTGCAACCAGACCCACTCGCGCAGCGGAGGGGGGGCTGGCCGACCCGGTGCCGGTGTGGACGTGCGTGCCATCATCGCGGGGCGACGGCGGCCACGCGCTTGGCCTCGATACGCAGCATCCCCGTCTCCCAGGTGCGCCCGCCATCGCTGGAGCGATCGTTCTGGTACGTGAAGCTCGTCGGCGTGATGTCGAAGAAGCGCCCGCGCTGCAGCACCGGTTTGCCCTCGGCATCGGTCCCCTGCGACTGGGAGATCATCTCGTTCCCCTTCCACTCGGCGGTCGAACTCGTCAGGCGCGCACGATAGACGTCGAGCATCGATTGCGTCCAACGTCCCTGCGCGGCGTCGAAGAGGCGCATGGCATGATTCAGCGAGTTGGGGTTTCCCGAGCGATCGGCGATGCGCAGCTCGTCCTCGATGCCAAAGCCGTCAAAGGCACGCCACGCCTTCCACGTCCCGCGGAGCTTTGGCGCCCCGTGAATGCGTGCGGCGAGCGTCGAGACCTTCGGCATGACCGTCAACTCCCATTGCCCGATGAGGAAGGCGAACTGCGATGCCTCGCGCGGAGCGGTCGAGGCGGCGCGGGGCGCGCCACCGCCATCGTGCTGCGCCGCCGCCACCGAGGGAAGGGGGAGGTTGCACGTCAACGACAGCGCGAGGGCGAGCGTGAGGGGGCGAGACATCGGAAAGCTCCGGCGTGGGCAAGACACGACACTGATGATGGCGCAGGGGGGCGGCGACGCGGGTAGAGGACGCCTCGCCACGCGCGCTGCCTGACGACGATAGCACGCGCCCCACATGCAACGGAGTGCCGAATCGCCCAACGGTGCATTGGAGCCGTTGGACGGCGCCATCGCCGTGTGGTTGCTGCCGTACGTTGGAGCCGTACCCTCCGTGGCGTCTCGTGTCACGCGCCGTCGAATAGACCTTTGCGAGCCCCTCATGCCTCACGACGTCCTCACGCCCGTCCGCCCGCTGATCGAGTTGAAGAACGCCGGGAAACGCTATCCCACGGCCGAGGGGAGCTTCTCCGCGCTGTCGGGGGTGAACCTCACGATTGGTCGCGGCGAATTCGTGATGGTGGTGGGGGCGTCGGGGAGCGGGAAGTCGACGTTGCTCAGCCTTCTCGCGGGGATCGATCGTCCAAGCGAGGGGGAGGTGATCGTGGATGGGACGGCCGTGCACGCGCTCAGCGAACGCGCGATGTCGGCGTGGCGCGGTCGGGCGGTGGGGATCGTCTTCCAGTTCTTCCAGCTCCTCCCCACGCTGACGGCGGTCGAGAACGTGATGCTCCCAATGGACTTCTGCGGGACGTGGGTCCCCAAGGAGCGGCGCGAGCGCGCGTTGACGCTGCTCGATTCACTCGGCGTCGCCGACCAGGCCAACAAGCTCCCCTCGCGGTTGTCGGGAGGACAACAGCAGCGGGTGGCGATTGCCCGAGCGTTGGCCAACGATCCTCCGTTGCTGCTGGCCGATGAACCCACGGGCAACCTCGACTCTCGCACTGCCGACGCGATCCTCGAGCTGTTTGCCCGCATCGTGGGCGACGGACGCACCCTCATCCTGGTGACGCATGCCACCAGCGCGCTGCGCCATGCCTCGCGCGCGATCACCATTCGCGACGGTCGCGTCGACGAATCGGCCCAGGTGGCACTGCATGCTTAGTCCGCGCTGGCGCAAGGTCGTGCGCGACCTCTGGCTGCATCGCGGCCGCACGCTTCTCGTCGTCCTCGCGATCGCGCTTGGACTCGCTGGGGCCGGGGTGATCCTCACCGCGTGGGCGATTGTCGACGTGGCGACACGAGACGGCTATCTCGCCAGCAATCCGGCGTCGGCGACCATTCGCGTGGATTCGGTGACGGCGCCGATGCTGGCGCGCGTGCGGGGACGTGACGATGTGCGCGACGCGCAGGCGCGCCGCACGACGAGCGCCCGTGTGCAGGTCGCCGGGAGCTGGTACTCCGCGGTGCTCTTCACCGTCGACGACTTCTCGGCGGTGACCATCGGGGCGCTGCGTCCGGAGGTTGGTGCGTGGCCGCCTGGCGACGGCACCTTGTTCATCGAGCGCTCGTCGCTTGATTTCTCGGGGGCGACGGTCGGTGAGGAGGTGCGATTCTCCTGGGGGAAGTCGCCGCCGGTGTCGCTCCCACTGCGTGGAGTGGTGCGCGACGTGGGACTCGCACCGGGATGGATGGAGCACGTGGTGTACGGCTACGTCACGCGTCGCACGTTGGAGCGGTTGGGGGCGCCGTCGACCCTCGATGCGTTGCAGCTGGTGGTGCGCGATGCCTCGCTGTCGCAGGACGGCGTGCGCGCGATCGCGTATGCGATCAAGCGTGACCTCGAGACGATGGGGGTGCGCGTCCGCGACGTCGACGTCCCCGTTCCGGGGGAGCACATCCACGCCGCACAGATGGATTCGCTCCTCTACACCCAAGGGGCATTTGCGCTGATGGCGCTCGCGTTGAGCGCCTTCCTCGTGATCAACCTGATTGCGGCGATGCTGACCGGCCAGGTGCGCGAGATCGGAATCATGAAGTCGATCGGGGCGCAGTGGCAGCAGATCGCAACGCTCTACCTCGTCGTTGCTGCCACCCTCGGCGTGGCGGCGGTGACGATCGCGATACCGTTCGCGCTCGTTGCCGGACGGCGCTATGCCTCGCTCAAGGCCGACCTGCTCAACTTCCCGATCGACGGTGTGGCGATTCCCTGGTGGGTGATCGCGGTGCAAGCGCTCGTCGGGATAGCACTCCCGGTATTGGCGGCGTGCATCCCGGTCTGGCGCGGGTGTCGCATCTCGGTCAACGATGCACTGCGCGATGTCGGGATCGCGGGCGCCGGGGGGGGCGAGTCGTTCGTTATGCAGTTGGGCGGCCTCTCGCGCCCGATGCTGCTCTCGTTGCGCAACGCGTTTCGCCGCCGGCAGCGGATGGCGTTGACGTTGTTGGCGCTTGCGACTGGCGGCGCAGTCTTCCTGGGGGCGAGCAACTTGCGCACCTCGGTGATAGGTGCGACCGACCTGATATTCGCGGCTCAGCGCTATGATTTCGTCCTGCGACTTGCCGAACCGCAACCGGTCGACGCAGTCGAGCGGGCGGTGCGCGGCGTGGCCGGCGTGCGCGATGCCGAAGGGTGGGCCGGCGCGCGAGGCGTCGTCGCGCGCGACGACGGTACGGCGGGGAATGCGTTCGGCATCACCGCGCCGCCAGTGGCAACGCGCCTGCTCGATACCGCGGTCGATTCGGGACGGTGGATGAGGGCGGGGGAGGGGAATGTCCTCGTGATCAATCGATCGCTGCTACGGGCCGAGCCAACAATGGCCGTGGGGCGCACCGTGTCGGTGATGATCGGCGGTCGCACGGCACAGTGGACGGTGGTCGGCTACACCGAAACAGGAACGGCGCCGTCGGCCTACGCCCCGCGGGAGGTCGTGGCCGCGCTTGCGGCGGACGGACGCGTCTCCAGCGTGATGGTCGCCAGCGCCTATGAGGGAGAAGGGAGCACCTTTGACCTCATCCAGCGCCTGCGCGCCACACTCGGCGAGCAGGGGATGGAGGTGTCGTCGAGCCAACTGCTCGCCGAGTCACGGCGCGTCATCGAGGATCACCTCCTGATGGTCGTCGACTTCCTCGGGAGCGTTGCCTGGCTCATGCTGGTGGTGGGCGGAATGGGGCTGGCGTCGACCATGGGGCTCGCGGTGCTCGAGCGCACGCGAGAAATCGGCGTGCTGCGCGCGATCGGGGCCACGCATCGGTCGATCTTCACGGTGATCCAGGCCGAAGGGGTGACGATCGCCCTGTTGAGTTGGGCGCTGGCCATCCCGCTCTCGATCCCCATGAGTGTCGCGCTCGCGTCGGCGTTCGGACGCATCATGCTGCGCGTCCCGGTCACCTACCTCCCCGACGGGCGAGGCGTCGCGCTCTGGCTCGCCGTGGTGCTGATCGTCTCGGTGCTCGCGTGCGCCTGGCCGGCGCGTCGGGCCATGCGGGTGTCGACGGCGGCCGCTTTGGCGTACGAGTGAGCGCGCGCCCCATTGGCGTCGTTCTCCGGTCGCCGCCCGGCGCTCGTTAGGGCTCGGCGCGCTCGCGCACGTACACGATGGTCACGATGGACTGGTCGTAGCTGCTGCGGATGCTGCTTTTGACCGCGACGCTATCGTACGCGGCGAGGCGCGTGATCGCGCGTACCGCGTCGTCCATCGGCGGCTGCTCCGTGGAAACGAGCGTGACTTCGATCCCCTTGCCCGCTCCGCGCACTCCCACCATACGTACGCCGTCGGGGAGCGCCTGCGTCAACGCTCCGGTGGGGTCGTGCGGATTGGCCGGTGAGTTCTTCCAGATGTCGCCGAGGCTGAGCGACATGACCCATCCGCCGTCTGCACTGCGAGTGAGCCCCACCACGCGCTCGTGGCGAAAACGATACGACCGGCGCACCGCGTCCACCAGTTGTGAGAAGGGCGTGGTGTTGCGGCTGACGAGCTGGGCGCGATAACCGTCGCCGTCGCGGATCATGGATTGCAGCTGCAGCCCCGCGGGCAGCATGGAGCGCAGTTCGCCGGCGACCGCATCGGGCGTGTTGGCGGGCGCGCGCTCCGACACGCGCACCTCGGGCGCGTCGAACGGCTCCGCCCACGGACGGGCGACCGCACCGTTTGCCGCGCCGGGGGCCGGTGGCCAGCGTCCCCAGTCGTGCACGTTCCACGTGCCCAGCGGGACGCCCTTGCAGCCGTCGCCGCACCACAGCATGAACTCCTGCTTGTCACGATAGTCGGCGCGGGCGACGAGCGATCCCTTCCACCCACGCCGCAGCATGACCACGCCGATCACCGTGTCCGGGCGCGGGTTCGATCGGTCAGGCCCCGGATCGGATACCACGCGCTCCACGCGCACCCACCCGCGCTTGCACGTGTAGTGATCGCGACGCTTGAGCGTGTGCGCTCGCGTGGGAGAGAGATACAGCTTCTGGAGGTTCTCCTCGTACTCGTCGTCGGTCATGGTCGCAAAGCCCGACGACCAGCGCACGTCGGGGCGATGGAGGCGCTTGTACTCGTTCTCGTAGTAGGCACCGCGCGAGAAGACATAGTCGCGATACGCGTCCCGCTGCGCCTCGCTGCGCGCCAGCGTGACCACCAGCGAGTCGTCGGCATCGCCGGCGATGGTCATCGTCTCCCACGGGAAGCGCGCGCCGCTGCTCTGTGCGAAGTCGCCTAGCACCGTCTGCGACAAGGGCGGGCGAGTTCCCCTGAGGGCGTACGTTCCCTCGATGCTGGGGCACTTCAGGCTAAGTCGGGCCCACGGCTCCCATCGCGCGCTGTCGCCCTCAGGTCCACCGTCGGAGCACGCGTTGACCAGCGCGGCCAACCCGAGAACGAGGGACGACGTGGCGAAATGCGGGAGGCGACGAAGCACGGCGAACAGAGGCGTGGCGACGGGAGAGCGGGGACGAAGCAGGCGCGTGCGGAGCGAGAACGGCGCCCTCACACAGACTGCCCTGCTCCGTCACCCGCAACACCCAGCGGGGGCGCTCGCCCCCCTCGTCCACGCCCGTCGCTACCGCCCCCGCATCGCCACCACGGGCTCGATGCGCGCCGCCCTCGCCGCCGGAATCCAGCAGGCCGCGATCCCCACGGCGATCATCGCCACACCCACCGCCACCAGCGTGAGCGGGTCGTAGGGCGCCACGCCAAAGAGGAGCCCGCGAATGAGCCGGCTCACGATCACCGCCCCGGCCACGCCTAACGTGATGCCCGCCGCCAGGAGCACGCCCCCTTCCATCAGGATCATGCGCTGCACCATTCCGCTGTCGGCGCCCAGGCTCATGCGGATCCCGATCTCGTTGGTGCGCGCACTCACCGAGAAGGCCAGCACGCCGGCGATTCCCACTGCGGCGATGATCACCGCCAGCATCCCGAACGCCGACACGAGCGCGGCGTTGAGCCGGCGCGGCGCCACGCTCTCGTCGCGAATCTGGGCCACCGTCAGGATGTTCTCGATCGGATCCTGCGGCGCGATGCCACGCACCACCCGCGTGGCCGCGCTGGCCAGCGACTGCACGTTGCGCTCGGCGCGAATCACCAGCCCGCCGGCGTAGGCAAACTCCTGCGTGAACGGCGCAAAGACGACGCCTCGCGGCTCGGCATCGAGCCCTCCGTCCTTCGTGTCGCCGACGACGCCGACCACGGTGCGCCAGTCACCGCTCACGCCGATGAACTTGAGCACCTCACCCGTCCACGCCACGCGCTGTCCCACCGCATCGCGTCCCGGAAAGAGCTGCCCGGCCAGCGTCTGGTTGATGATCACTACGCGCTGCGAGCTGTCGCGATCGGTGGTGGTGAACTCGCGTCCCTTCACGAGCGGAATGCCGGCAGCCCGGAAGTAGTCGGGATTGGCGGTGCGGAACTCGGCGCGCGGCTGCGGCTCGCCCGCCGCCAACGTGTGTCCCTCGCCCTTCACGTCGAGCTGGAACTGCGTGCTGCGCAGTGGCATGGTCGAGCCCACCCCCACCTCACGCACGCCGGGAATGCCGCGGATCTCCGATCGCATGCGCTCGTACAGCGCCTTGGTGTCGGCGTCGCTGCGCCCGCCCCCGGTGATCGGGACTTCCATCGTCAGCACTTCTTCGGCGTTGAGCCCGTCCTTGACCTCCGACAGTTGCAACATGGTGCGCGTCAGCAGGCCGGCGCCGGTAAGCAGGATGACCGAGACGGCCACCTGGGCGACCACCAGCGTGCGTTGCAGCCGCTGGCGCGCCATGCTCCCGCTCACCCGCGCCGCTCCGGCGGCAATGAGCGAGCCCAGCTTCCCCTCGGCCGCCAGCTTGGGGGCAAACGAGATAATGACGGCGACGATGAGGGTGAGCAGCAGCGTGAAGCCGAGCACCGCGCCATCGATGCGAATCTCGTTGGCGCGCGGCGAGTAGCGTTCGGCGAACGTCGTCAGGAGGCGCACCCCACCCACCGCCAGCAGCAAGCCGAGCAACGCCCCCACCGCGGCCAGGATGAGGTTCTCCACCAGCAGGAGACGGCGCAGCCGCGCCGTCCCCGCACCTAACGCCGCGCGCACCACGAGTTCGTGCTCGCGCCGTACCCCGCGCATCAGCGACAGGTTGGCGACGTTGGCGGCGGAGATGATCATCACGAAGGCCGCCGCGCCCATCAGGAGCCACAGCGTGAGGCGCGCACGCTCCCCCAGGACTTCCACAAACGGCGTGACCGTCACCTTGTGGTTCGACCCGGCGTCGTACGCCTCGGGGAACTCGGTGGCCACGCGCTTGCGAATCGTCGCCACCTCGCTGCGCGCCTGCTCCAGCGTGGCACCGGGAGCCAGTCGCGCAATCATGTCGGTCATGCGGTGCGTGCGACCGTGCACCATCATCGCGCTCGTGTGGTGTTCGCTGATGACCATGTTCATCAGCGCGTCCATGCGTTCGGGGAAGGTAGGGGCCGGCTGCAGGACACCGACCACCTCGACCGCCCGTCCGTCGATGCGCACCGACTTGCCCACGATCGAACTGTCGCCGCCAAAGCGCTTGAGCCAGTACTCGTGCGTGAAGACGACCACCGGCGGGACGCCCGTGCCATCGTCACGATCGTTGAGCGCACGCCCCAGCACCGGCGAGAGCCCCATCACCTGGAAGTAGTTCCCCGTCACCAACCCCACCTGCATGCGCACGGCGTCGCGCTCTCCCTGCAGCGTGAGCACCACCCCCGAATACTCGGCGATCCCTTGCAGCGTCCGGGCGCTGTTGCGGAAGTCGAGAATCTCCGGGACGGAGAAGCGGATGTTGTCCCCGCCGGGGCCGCTGATGGAGTGCTTGAGATAGACGAGGCGCTCTCCGTCGCGATGCGGGAGCGGCTTGAGCAGCACGCCGCGCACCACGCTGAAGATCGCGGTATTGGCCCCGATGCCGAGGCCGAGCGTCAGGATGACGGTGATGGCGAAGCCTCGCGCGCGCGACAGCGAGCGGAGGGCAAAGCGAAGGTCGGGAGCGTGCATCGGGAACCTCACGAGGGGGCGTGCAGTCCAGCCGAGCGTTCGGCCTGAGGGGCGGGCGGCCGGGTGCCGCCTCCATTCTCTTAGTCGAAGCAGGGTGCCCGAATTAGACACGCCCGGAACCCGGGAATCATCGGTCGGTGCGGCAATCGGGCAAGGGCGCCGCCTCGATCCGGCCAGGACGCCCGGCACGTGCTTCGGTTCGTCCCTGCAGGCCGAGGCTGGCTCGGCCGCTAGCGAGGGACTGAGAGGGCGGCCGCGTCGTCCAGCAGCACCAGGTTCCGTGTCGCCAGCTGCAACACCTGCGCGGCCGGGAGCGTGGACGTCGGATCGTCGAGCGCGGCGCGCATCGCCGCGTGCTTGGCGGCACCGAACGCCGCCAGCACCACGTGGCGCGCCCCCGTCAGCACCGGGAGCGTGAGCGTGAGGCGGTCGGACGGCGGCTTGGGGGCGTGGCGCACCGCGAGCACCCAGCGATCGCGCTCGCGGAGCGCCGGGTGACCGGGAAAGAGCGAGGCCACATGCCCGTCCTCGCCCACGCCCAGCACCACGAGGTCGAGCTGCGGCGGTTCACCTAACGACGCGCCCAGCTCGCGCGCATACGCCCGCGCCGCCTCGTCGAGCGAGACCGCGTCGCCGGCCATGCGATGCACGCGCACGCCCGTGTCGGCGAGAGACTCGAGCCAGCCGCCCATCGAGGCACCATAGTTCGAATCACGGTGCGTTGGCGCCACCGCACGCTCGTCGCACCAGTAGATGTCGGTGGCTCCCCAATCCGCATCGTCCACGCGCAGGGCGGACAGCAAGTGCGTGACCACCGAGCCGCCGGGGATGGCGAGGCTGAAGCGACGCCCCGCGCCCCGAGCATTGCGCGATGCCTCCTGCACGAGGGCGCGAAAACGCTGCTGCAACGCGGCGTGCGGCGCGCAAAGGACCTCGCGATGTGTCGGCATTCCTCCGTCTCGGTTTCGCGCCCATTCCCCACGTGTGTCATATTGGACGAGGGAGGGAAGCTACCGACCGCCTACGCGGCCTGCGATGCCTTCCTCGCGATGCGTTGACTCGAGGGGGAGCGGAGCATGGAGATCGGAATGGTCGGCCTGGGGCGGATGGGGGCGAACATGGTGCGCCGCCTGATGGCGGGAGGGCACCGCTGCGTCGTCTACGATCGCGCCCCTGCAACGGTCGACGCCCTTGCGGGAGAGGGCGCGGTCGGCGCCGACAGCGCTGAGGCGTTCGTGGCGACGCTGTCCGCGCCACGACTGATCTGGTTGATGGTGCCGGCCGGTGTCGTGGACGACTCGATTGCCTCGCTTGTCCAGCACCTTTCCCCCGGCGACATCCTCGTCGATGGCGGCAATTCCAACTTCCAGGATGACATTTCGCGTGCCGAGCGCCTGCGCGATCGCGGCGTGCACTATGTCGATTGCGGGGTGAGCGGCGGCGTGTGGGGGCGCGAGCGCGGCTACTGCCTGATGATCGGTGGCGACGCGGAGGTCGTTAGGCGTCTGGACCCGATCTTCGCCACCCTTGCCCCGGGCGAAGGGGCAGCGCCGCCGACCCCCAACCGCGCCCCGTCGTCCGAGGCCGCGACCGCGCACCGCGGCTACCTGCACTGCGGGCCACACGGCGCCGGCCACTTCGTGAAGATGGTGCATAACGCCATCGAGTACGGGATGATGGCCGCCTTCGCCGAGGGCTTCAACCTGCTCCATCACGCCGGTGCCGGGCGCGCCTCGCAGGAGCACGACGCCGAGACGACGCCGCTGCGGAACCCCGAGCACTACCAGTACGATTTCGACCTCGGCGAGATCGCGGAGCTCTGGCGGCGCGGGAGCGTGGTCTCCTCGTGGCTGCTCGACCTCTCGGCGCAGGCGCTGGGGAAGGATCGTGACCTCGCGCAGTTCGCCGGGCGCGTCTCCGATTCCGGGGAAGGGCGGTGGACGCTCGCCGCCGCCAACGACCTCGCCGTCCCCGCGCACGTGCTGGCCTCCGCGCTCTTCACGCGCTTTTCGTCGCGCGGCGAGGGCGACTACGCCAATCGCATGCTCTCCGCCATGCGCTTTGCCTTTGGAGGGCACCTCGAGAAGGGGGCGACGTGAGCGCGGCGCGGTCCGACGCGCTCGTGTTCTTTGGCGTCACCGGCGACCTCGCCTACAAGAAGATCTTTCCGGCGCTGCACGCGATGGCGCGACGCCACACGCTCGACGTGCCGGTGATCGGTGTTGCCTCGTCGGACTGGACCATCGAGCAGCTTCGCGAGCGTGCTCGCGCCAGCATCACCGAGTTTGGGGGCGGGGTCGACGATCGCGCCTTCGCGACGCTCAGCGAGCGACTGCAGTACGTGCGCGGCAACTACCGCGAGGCGTCGACCTACGCGGCGCTCCGCATTGCCCTGGGGAGCGCCGCCCGTCCGTTGCACTACCTCGCCATCCCCCCCTCGCTCTTTGCCGACGTGGTCGAGGGGCTCGGGAGCACCGGCTGTGCCAGCGACGCCCGCGTCGTCGTCGAAAAGCCCTTCGGGCGCGACCTTGCATCGGCGCGCGCCCTCAACGCCACGCTCCACGCCCGCTTCGACGAATCCGCCGTCTTTCGCATCGACCACTACCTGGGCAAGGAAGCGGTCCAGAACATCCTCTACTTCCGTTTAGCCAACGCCTTCCTCGAGCCGATCTGGAATCGCCATCACGTGGAGAACATCCAGATCACGATGGCCGAATCGTTTG
>CAZLLP010000096.1:0-21771 GCA_964560345.1 uncultured Gemmatimonadaceae bacterium | reverse complement strand
AGGCCAAGGCGATCGCCATCGAACGCCGCAGCGACGCCGACGACGGCGACTACCTCGAGCTCCTCGAGCGCGCCGATGGCGTCTTTCTCACCGGCGGGAACCAGCTCAAGCTCTCCACCACGTTAGGCGGCACCCCGGTCGCCAAGCTCCTGCGCCGCCGCAACGCCGCCGGCCAGCATGTCGCCGGGACCTCCGCGGGGGCCGCCTTCTTGTCGGAGCACATGATCGCCTTCGGCGAGGAAGGGCCGACCCCTAAAGTCGGAATGGCCACGCTGGCCCCGGGGCTCGGACTCACCAATCGCGTCGTCATCGACCAGCACTTCCGCCAGCGCGACCGCCTCGGGCGCCTGCTCATGGCGCTGGCACTCAATCCGTTCGCCGTCGGCCTCGGGCTCGACGAGGACACCGCGGCCTTCATCGGCCCCGACGAAGTGATCGAGATCCGCGGCTCGGGCGGCATCACCTGCATCGACCCGTCGCGCGTGGAGTATTCGAGCGCCGATCACACCGACCGCGGACAGCCCGTCTCACTGGTCGGCGTGCAGCTGCACATCCTCACCCACGGCGCGACCTACAACCTCCACACCCGCCACGCCACCGTGGAGCTGATGCAGCCGTCGGAGTAGGCACACACCGAAGTCATCGCGCGTCGTCCTAACGAGAGGGGAAGAGCGAAGACGGGAGCCGACAATGTGGCCCTCGCCGACTCGACCTCCCGTCTCCCGTCTCCCGTCTCCCGTCCCATGCGCATCTCAGACCGCCGCACCTTCGTCGGCCCCAGCATCTACGCGCACTTCCCGGTCATTCGCCTCGAAGTCGACCTGCAGGATGCCGAACTGTGGCCCACCATGCGGCTCGGAAGCGCCTTCATCGACGGGCTGGTCGAACGACTCCCGGGGCTGCAGGAGCACGGGTGCAGCTACGGCGAGGCCGGAGGCTTCATCCGGCGCATGACCGAGGACGAAGGGACATGGCTCGGGCACGTGCTCGAGCACGTGGCCATCGAACTGCAGAACATCGCCGGCGAAGACGTCACCTTCGGGAAGACGCGCTCCATCGACGGTCGCCCCGGCGTGTACGATGTCGTGTTCGAGTACGAACAGGCCGAGGTCGGCAACGAGGCGGCCGACCTCGCGCTGGCGCTCCTCCATTCGTTGCTCCCGGCGGAGCTGCGCCCGGCGGACTTCGACGCCGCCTGGGACTGGGCGACGGCGCGCGACGAGTACATCCGCTACGCCCAGCGCCGCGCGTTGGGCCCGTCGACCGCGTCCATCGTGCACGAGGCGGCGCGCCGTGGCATCCCCTGGATCCGCCTCAACGACTTCTCCCTCATCCAGCTCGGCTACGGGAAGTACCAGAAGCGCATCCAGGCCACCGTCACGTCGCAGACGTCGCACATCGCCGTCGAGCTGGCCTCGGACAAGGAAGAGACCAACCGCATCCTCTCCTCGTTAGGGTTGCCGGTGCCGCAGCAGCGCCTGGTGCAGAGCGAGGACGGTGCCGCGCAGGCCGCGCGCCGCATCGGCTATCCGGTGGTGGTCAAGCCCTACAACGCCAATCACGGGCGCGGCGTCTCGATCTTCCTGCAGGACGAGGAGTCGGTGCGCACCGCCTTCCAGAAGGCCAAGGAACACTCGCGCTCCGTCCTGGTCGAGTCGTTCATCACCGGCGCCGACCATCGCATGCTGGTGATCAACGGCGAGCTGGTCGCCGCCTCCAAGCGCATGCCGGGACACGTGGTCGGCGACGGCGTGCAGACCATCGAGCAACTGGTGGCCGAGGTGAACGCCGACCCGCGGCGCGGCATCGGACACGAGAAGGTGCTCACGCGCATCGAGATCGACCACGAGGCCACGCGCCTGCTCGACACCAAGTCGTACTCGCGTTTCTCGGTCCCCCCTGCCGGCGAGGTGGTGATGTTGCGCCTGACGGCCAACCTCTCCACCGGCGGCACCGCCGCCGACGTCACCGACCAGGTGCACCCCGACAACGTCGAGATGGCGGTACGCGCCATCAAGGCCATCGGGCTCGATGTGGGGGGAGTCGACTTCCTCTCCCCCGACATCACCAAGTCGTACAAGGACATCGGCGGCGCCATCTGCGAGGTGAATGCCGCCCCGGGCTATCGCATGCACATGGCCCCCAGTGAAGGCAAGCCACGCGATGTCGCCGGCAAGACGGTCGACATGCTCTTCCCCGCCGGCTCGCCCTCGCTCATTCCCATCGCCGCCGTCACCGGGACCAACGGCAAGACGACCACGGCGCGCATGCTCGCCCACATCCACAAGCTCGCCGGGCGTTGCGTCGGACTCACCAGCACCGACGGCGTCTACGTCGACGGGCAAAAGACGGTCGCCGGCGACATGACCGGCCCCGTGGCCACGCGCATGGTCCTGAGCGACCCGTCGGTCGACGTGGCGGTACTCGAGATTGCACGTGGCGGGCTGCTGCGCGCCGGGATGGGGGTGCGCCACGTCGACGTCGGCGCCGTACTCAACGTGCAGAGCGATCACCTGGGGCTGCGTGGCATCGACACGCTCGACGAACTGGCCGAGGTCAAGCGCATCATCGCCGAGGTGGCGCGCGACACCGCGGTGCTCAACGCCGATGATCCGCGCGTCCTGCGCATGGCCGCCTACACCGAGGCCAGGTCGGTCTGCTACGTGACGATGAACCCGCAGCACGAGCTGGTGCGCGAGCACATCCGCGCCGGCGGACGCGCCATCGCGCTCGAGGCGGGGATCAACGGGCAGATGATCACCATCTACGACCGCGGCGCGCACATCCCACTGCTCTGGACGCACCTGATCCCGGCCACGATGGAAGGGAAGGCGACGTTCAACGTGCAGAACGCGATGTTCGCCGCCGCAATGGCCTTCTCGATGGGGGTGCGCCTCGAGGATATCCGCAACGGGCTGCGCACCTTCCACACCACGTTCTATCAGGCCCCCGGCCGGCTCAACGTCTTCGATGAGCACCCATTCAAGGTGATCATGGACTACGGCCACAATGCCGCCGCCGTCGATTCGGTGTGCCAACTCGTCAGGCGGCTCGACGTGAAGGGGCGACGCATCTGCGTGGTGGCCGGTCCCGGCGATCGGCGCAACGAGGACATCGTGGAGATCGCGCAGGTGGCGGCGCGTGGCAACTTCGACCATTACGTCTGCCGCCGCGACGACGACCTGCGCGGGCGCGATGGCGACGAGGTGCCGCGCATGATTCGCGACACGCTCCTGGCCGAAGGGATCGATGCCGCCAAGGTCTCGATGATCCCCGACGAGCAGGAGGCCATCGACGCGGCGTTGCAGATGGCGCGCACCGGTGACCTGGTCCTCCTCTTTGCCGATGCCCTCGCGCGCAGTTGGAAGCAGGTCGTCCACTTCCGCTCGGCGGCGAGTGAAGCGGTCGACGCGGTGATGCGCTCCACCGGCGAGTTCCTCGCCGCGCAGGTCGCGCTCAGCACTCCCCGCTCCGACGACGATGGCGCCGCCGCGCTCCCCACACTCGGCGACGATGTCGTCCTCGTGCGGGACGAGCGTGGCGTGCACATCGCGCGCGAGCAGGACGACTGATTCCTTCAGCATTTCGCAGGTAGTCTCCTGACCGACCCAATCAACCGCATTACCGATTCGCGCCGCCTGATGGGCCCCAACCTCTTCTCCCGTGGAGAAGGGGCGGTCCTCGACGTCGCATGCCCTGACTACGAATGCACGTCGTTGCTCCTGGCGTGGCGCACCGAGGCGCTCGAACTCGCTGCGCGACTCGGCTGGCGCGACGTGGAGACGATCGTGCGCCCGCATCCGGGCGGGGCGCAGTGTTTCCTGTCGGCCCCCATCGACGCGCTGCTCACCGCAACCGAGGTCAACGAGCAGGCCTGGCACGCGGCAGAGTGTGTGGTGGAAGGGCACACACCTCCCGACCGGCGCGACGTGGTGGCACGGCTCAAGGTGCACCTGCAGCACGAGGCGCGACCGCGGCTGGTGGCGTTGCAGCAGGCGGCGCGCGCACACGGCGTCACCTTCACCTTCGATGACGAGTCGGCGTCGATCGGCAGCGGCGCCGGATGCGTGACGTTCGCATTCAGCGCACTGCCTGACGCCACGCAGGTGGACTGGCGCGCGGTGCGTGACGTCCCGGTCGCCCTGGTCACCGGCTCCAACGGCAAGACCACGACGACGCGCCTGTTGGCGGCGATGCTGGCCGATGCAGGCTACGCGACCGGACTCACCTCGACCGACGGCGTTTCGTGCGCCGGCACGGTGATCGATACCGGCGACTACTCCGGGCCGGTGGGCGCCCGCCTCGTGCTGCGCGACCGACGGGTGACCGCCGCCGTGCTCGAGACCGCCCGCGGCGGCATGCTGCGTCGCGGACTGGCCACCGACAGGTGCAACGTGGCCGTCGTCACGCAGGTGAGCGCCGATCACATGGGCGAATACGGGGTGCACGACCTTCGCTCGCTGGCCGAAGCCAAGCTGCTCGTGACGCGTGCGCTCGTCCCCGGCGGACCGCTCGTCCTCAACGCCGAGGATGGGATGCTGGTCGCGCTGGCGCCGGCGCTTGGCGTGCCCATCATCTGGTGTGCCCTCGACGCGTCCAACCACGTCGTTGTGGCGCATGTGGCGGCGGGCGGCCCGGCCTGCGTGGTGCGTGACGGTACCGTCTGGGCGCTCTCCGCCACCGGTGAGGTCTCGCTCGGTGTCGTGGCCGAGATGCCGATCACACTGGGCGGCGCCGCCAGCTACAACGTGGCCAATGTGCTGGCAGCCAGCGCCGCCGC
Source organism: uncultured Gemmatimonadaceae bacterium (assembly GCA_964560345.1). Classification (GTDB taxonomy): domain Bacteria; phylum Gemmatimonadota; class Gemmatimonadetes; order Gemmatimonadales; family Gemmatimonadaceae; genus SCN-70-22. The sequence continues at coordinate 16,991 of CAZLLP010000096.1, read as the reverse complement.
CATCGCGCTCGGCGTCTCACCGGATACCATTCGCGCCACGCTCCGGCGCTTTGGCGCTCGCCCCGACGACAATCCGGGGCGACTGGCGCTCCTGCGCTATCGCGGCGCACGCGTGGTCGTCGACTTCGTGCACAACCCTGATGGTTGGTACGCGCTGTGGAACGCGCTCAGCGACATTCCGGCGCGGCGACGGGTGGTCGTTGTCGGACAGGCCGGTGACCGCGGCGACGAGGCGCTGGACGAGATGGCGGCTGCCGTGTGGAGCGAACATCCCGACGTCGTGATCCTCAAGGAACTCCCCAAGTACCGCCGCGGGCGCCCCCCGTTCGAGACGCGGGAGCGCCTGGCGAGTGCCTTCCTCACGGCTGGGGCACCCGAGGCGGCCTTGCCGCGTGCCGATTCGGAAGCTGAGGCGTTGCAGCTAGCGCTGGACGGTGCGGGAGATGGCGACCTCCTCGTGCTCGCCGTCCACGACGACTATCGCGGGGCGATGCAGTTCCTCCTCGCGGCGGGCGCCGAGGTGGTCAGCACGCTCGCCTGACGCGGCGTCAGGGCGCGCCGGGCTTCTTCTTCGCCTTCTCCGCCGCAGCCTTGTCCGCGGCCGCCTTCAGCGCGGCTGCTTTCGCCGCGTCGGCGCGGCGCCTGGCGGTGTCGTACAGCCACCACTCGAGGTGGCTCCCCACGATCGGGAGGGGGAGTTCACCGATCGACAGCACCTCCTGGTGCCAGTCGCGCACGGAGAAGTCCTTCCCCTGTTCGCCCTGCATCCAGGCGCGCATCGCCGCCATCTCGCGCGCCCCAAGCGCCCCCGCGCCCGCACGCCCGGGGCGATTGATCACGCGTTCGATCACCAGCGAATCGAGCGCAGCGGCCGGGGCCAGCACGTAGCGTCCCAGCACGGCGCGTGCCTGCGGCATGGTCCAGCCGAGGTAGTGAATCCCGGTATCGATCACGAGGTAGGCCGATGCCGCCCCTTCGTCGAGCAACCGTCCGTAGGCATCGAGCGGTTGCGCGTACATCCCCATCTCGCCGGCGAGCGACGCCGCATACTGCCCCCAGCCATCGGCATAACCCGGGGTCTCCAACTGTCGGCGGAAGGCCGGGATCGCGGCGTTGCCGCGTGACATCGCCGCTTCGAGATGCCGCCCCGGGACCAGCCAGCGATAGCTCAGCGACGCCAGCACGGACTGCGCGGCGGGGGCGCGCCACCGATCCGTCAGCAGCAATTCGCCGATCGGATTGAGCGCGTTGGCGGTGAGATACGTGCCATCAGGCCAGAGCAACGCTTCGGCCGGCGTGGCGGCACGGACGATGGCCTCGTTGGCCGGCGCGATGGCGAACTGCGCGGCGAGCGCCGGCTCCAGTCGCTCCGCGTAACGCTCGAGCGATGTGACCACCGCGGAGATCGACGACGCAGCAGGTGTCGCCAGCCGCAATGAATCGTGAAACGCCTGCGCGTTGGGATTCCAACGTTGGCGCTGCCGGAGCGCGGCCATCGTCGAGTCGATGCGTCGCAAGTCTCCCAGTCCCACGCGATGCGCATCCTCGGGCGGGATCTCCAGCGAGGAATAGCGGCGCAGCAGGTGGCGATACAGCTCCTTCCCTCCCGGATACTGCCAGAGTCCCGGCCGGTCGGATGCCTGCGGTTTGTAGCTCTCGTCGAGGTAGGTGACGAACGAATCGAGCGCCGGACGAACGCGCAGCGACACCAGCTCGCCGATCTCCTGGTGAATCACGCGCTGGTCGATGCTGTCGAAGGCGACCAGTCGTTCGCGCGAGAGACGCCACGGCCCATCGTTGCCAAGCGCCGACAGCCGGCGATAGAAGGCAATCGCCGACTCCACCATCTCGCGCGGCGCGACGTACCCGCGCGCGCGCCGTTCCTCGAGCCCGGCCTGGATGCGTTCCAGCACGAACGGCACGGCCTCGACGAAGTACAGGTACCGCTCGGCATCGCCCTGGGCCACCAGCGGGTGCAACCGGTAGATCTCGGTGAGATTCCGAATCGGCGTGGTCGCCGGCGAGAGCAGCGAGAAATCGGACTGGTAGAAGGCGACCGCCTCGGCCTGGGCGTCCATTTCCCAGCGCAGCGCGAGCGCGGTGAGGTAATCGCCTTGCGAGAGCGCCGAGACGTTGAGCGCATCCAGAACCGACGTGACGCTCTGGGCGAGGCGCAGGTCGGCTTTCCGGCTGGCCTGCGAGAAGTCGGGGAGCAGGTTGACGCGCAGTCCGTTGGCGAGCGCCAGTTCGTAGCGCCGCGAGAGCGCGGACTGCCAGTACTGGGTCAGCGCCTCGTTCAACACACCACGTGCGAACACCGAGTCGGCGGGGCTGGGGACGGCTGGCGGCGGATTGAGGACCGCGCACGCGGACGTGGTGGCTTGCAACAGGGTGGCCACCGCGAGCGTCAGCAGCGACGACCGTGGCGGCGCGGCGCGACGGAGCGACACGAGGGGCTGGGGGGACACTCGATGCGCGCGATGCAAGGGAAGGGAGGTGTGCCCGGTCACGGCAGGCGTGGCCGAACCGTGGAACTTGTACCCATGAAGCGGCGATAAGGATGCAGACGCGCGACCTCGGAGCGGAATGGCCATGGGAGAATCACGGACGCCGGAACGGGAAAGACGACGGGTGCCCTCGCGGCCGGTCCGCGTGGCGCGCCGGTGCCTCCTGTCGCTGCTCTCGCTGGTGTCGCTCGCCGCGTGTGGCGACGACGCGGCGAGCGAGTGCTGCGCCCCACCGCCTAACGTCAGCGAGCTGCAGGTCACCACGGTTGCCGGCGGCTTCGACACCATCTGGGAAGTGGCGTGGGGCCCCGACGGTGCGCTCTGGGTGACCGAGCGCCCGGGGACCATCTCCCGCGTGAACCCGGCCACCGGGGTCGTCACACGCGCCGGCACCGTCTCGGTGAACGAGATCGGCGAGGGAGGATTGATGGGGCTCGCCTTTCACCCCGACTTTGCCACACAACCGTATGTCTATGTCGCGCACACCTACTCGGCGGGGAACGGCGTGCGCAACCGCGTGGTGCGCCTGCGCTGGAACGGCACGGCGTTAGGCACGCCGGAGGTGCTGCTCGACAACCTCCCCGGCAGTTCGGTGCACAACGGCGCCCGACTGGCGGTGGGTTCCGATCGCCTGCTGTACGTCACCATCGGCGACGCCTCCAACACCGCGCTGCCGCAGGACCGCGCGGCGCTGGCCGGGAAGATCCTGCGCCTGACGCTCGATGGGGCTCCCGCCCCCGGCAATGCGCTTGGCGGTTACGTCTACACGATGGGGCACCGCAACCCGCAGGGGCTCGCCTTTGCTCCTGACGGCGCCCTCTATTCCACTGAGCACGGCCCCAGCGACAACGACGAGGTCAATCGCATCGAAGCCGGGCGCAACTACGGATGGCCCGAGGTGCGCGGCATGTGCGACGGCGACGCCGGCCCTAACGAGCGCACGTTCTGCACCGCCAACAACGTGGTGGAGCCGCTGGCCACCTGGACGCCGACCATCGCCCCGGCCGGCGTGGTGTTCTATGACGCAGCGCTCATCCCCTCATGGCGTGGGAATCTCCTCTTCACCTCGCTCAAGGGGAGCGCGCTCTACCGCCTGGTGCTGTCGTCCGATGGGCGACGCGTCACCGCGCAGCAGAAGCTCTTCGAGGGGACGTATGGCCGGCTTCGTGCCATTGCCGTGGGCCCTGACGGAAGCGTCTACTTGGGGACGAGCAATCGCGACGGGCGGGGTTCGCCGGGAGCTGAGGACGACCGCATCCTGCGCGTGCGACCGCGATAGCCGGCGATCTGCCATCGCCGCGCCTGCCAGCCGGTTGACGGGCACCGGCCCGGCTCTCTGCAACGGGACTCGGGCACATGCGTCTGGCCGGCATTATCAGCGTAGGGCATTCCACGAGCGATCCGCGGCAGCGCCCTCACTGCGCTGGCCACAGTCGTGCGCGACAATTACTAATCGAGGACAGCAGGAAGTACCGCGGGATGCGGCCGTGGACCGGCGACTCGGGGCAAGACGAGCGCCGCGCCGCGCCCGAAACCGCGAGGACTCGCGAGAGCCCCCGCCTTGCCGGGAGGATATCTCCATGCTCATGACGATTGCACTCGTCCTCATTGCCCTGTGGCTGCTGGGCATGATCACCGCGTACACAATGGGCGGCATCATTCACGTGCTGCTCGTCATTGCGCTTGTGGTCTTCCTCGTGCGCATCATCCAGGGACGGCGGGTGGTCTGACCCGCATCCCGCGGATGGACGTGCCACCCGCAGGAGATCCTGAACACCTTCGAACGCCGCGTGGCGCCTCCGCGTCGCGCGGCCTGAGGATCGACGCATGCACGCCTCTACCAGTCGTAACCAAGCGCGGCGCCTCCGGACCGCGTGCATCGTTCTCCTCGCGTTGGGCGTGGCCGCCTGTGCCTCGCTCAGCCGCAAGGAGAAGGGGGCAATCATCGGAGCGACCGCCGGCGGTGTCGCCGGCGGCGTGATCGGCAACCAGACCGGCTCGACCACACGCGGCGCGATCATCGGCGCCGTGGTTGGCGGCACGATCGGCGCCGTCATCGGCCACCAGATGGACCAACAGGCCAAGGAACTGCAGCAGGAGATTCCCGGCGCGACGGTCGCGCGGGTGGGCGAAGGGATCGCGGTGACGTTCGCGTCGGGACTGCTCTACGACTTCGATTCTGACGTCGTACGCACCGAAGCAGCGCAGAACCTGCGCAACCTCGCGGCCAGCCTCAACAAGTACCCGAACACCGACCTGCTCATCGTCGGTCACACCGACGCCGTCGGCACAAGCGAGTACAACCAAGGGCTTTCGCAGCGACGCGCCTCCTCGGCGGCCAGCTACCTGGCGGCTCAAGGGGTGAGCGCGGGGCGGCTTCGCTCCGTGGGGCGCGGTGAAACAGAGCCCATCGCCACGAATGACACCGAGGGCGGCCGCCAGTTGAACCGGCGCGTCGAGATCGCGATCGTCGCCAACGCGAGCACCCGCAACCCGTAGTGCCCGGCCATCGTCGCAACGCTCATCGACGTGTGATGCTCGTCGATGAGCGTGCGATGGTGCATCCGAACATCGCGCACCTGCGGTAAGAGTCGCGCGAACCTAACGATGTCACGCTCAGGCGCCGGGACGGCGCCGTTTCGCGTGTCGTCGTGTTCGTGGCGGTTGGGAGCCATGCATCGGGCTCGACTGTGTTCTGGTGCTCCTACGCGCCTCGCCACCCGCCGAGCGCGTCCATAGCTTTGGCGGATGATCGGCGACTTCCTCCGTGGCGTCATCACCTCCCTCACTCCCCTCGAGGGGACCGCCGTCGTCTTCGGCCTGGTGAGCGTCTGGCTCAGCACCCGCGAGAACATCTGGAGTTGGCCCACCGCGATCGTCAACGTCGGGCTCTACTCCGTCCTGTTCGTCCGCGAAAAGTTGTACGCCGACGCCGGGCTGCAGGTGATCTACCTCCTGCTCTCGGTCTACGGGTGGTACGAGTGGAAGTTCGGCGGCGAGAACCGCTCCGAGCTGCACGTCTCGCGCGTCACACCGAAGCTGGCGGCTACGTTAGGCGTCATCGGCGTTGCGGGCTCCGTCGCCCTCGGCACCGTCCTGCACCGCACCACCGACGCGTCGCTCCCGTATCTCGACGCCACGCTCTCGGTCTTTTCGCTCGTGGCGCAGTGGATGATGACGCGCAAGATCGTCGAGAACTGGGCGCTGTGGATCGTGCTCGACGTCGTCTACGTCTGGATGTTCATCTTCCTCAAGCATCTCAACTTCACCGCCTTCCAGTACAGCGTCTTCTTGCTGCTGGCAGTGCTCGGCCTGCGCGACTGGAAGCGTTCGTACGACGCGCGACGGGCGAGCGTCGCGGCGTGAACGCCGTGGGGCAGGCGAGGCACCGCCCTCCGCTGGTGGTCGTCACCGGAAGTGAAAGCACGGGGAAGACCACGCTGGCCGCTCAACTGGCCGACGCGCTGGGGTCGGCCTGGGTGCCGGAGTTTTCGCGCACCTATGCCGAGTCGGTGCACCGCCCCCTCACCGCCGACGACGTGACGCCCATCGCGCGCGGTCAAATGGCTGCCGAAGAGCAGGCGCTCGCGCAGTGGAGCGCCGCATGGGGAGCAGACGCCACTTGGCCGCCGCTGGTGCTCGATACGGACCTGATCAGCACGACCGTGTACGCCGAGCACTACTACGGCGCCTGTCCGGCCTGGATCATGAGCGCGGCGCGTGAGCGCGTGGGATCGCTCTATCTGCTGTGCGAGCCCGACCTCCCCTGGTCGGCTGATGGCGTTCGCGACCAACCATCGGCGCGCGAGCAGCTGCACGCGGCGTTTCGCGATCGCCTGCGCGCGTTCGGGGCAACCGTGGCGCCGGTACGCGGCAGCGGCCCCGCGCGACTGGCCGCTGCCATGGCCGCGATCGCCTCCCTGCACTGAGTCCGGCTGTCCGCGCATCGGTCGTGTTCGATCGGGCGTGCCTCGACCGTCCGCGGACGCTTAGAAAGACTCGGCAAACCGTACCGAATCGCCGCTCTCCAGCGACCTCCTCCGTGGTACGCGCGCGACAGCGATCGCAGCGGGCGCGCCCGTGCGCCGGAAGATCCTGCCCTATCGCCGCGATACAGCGTGTGACATTCGCGGGCGCAAACCGCTGGTGCCGGACGCTGATTGGATTCGTGCAGCATGCGCTCCAACCGTGCCTTGCGCGAAGCGCACACGGCCGTGACATTCTGCCCCCCGGCGCCCCCCCCCGACGACGCATGAAGTTTGCGTTGTGTCCGGTTGTACGTCCCGCCTCCGGATCCCCGGTGCTGGATCCCATCCCCCGCGGCCAGCTCATGACATCAGGGTCATCCATGTCACCCCGCTCCGAGCGACTGTGGCTGGCGGGGTTGTTGATCCTCGTGGTGGCGCTGCGCATGGCGGCCCTCGGTGCCGATCCGATGCCCGAGCTCGATGCCGGGTTCATCTCCGACTCAGGGACTTGGTGGAAGAACGCCAAGCAGCACCTGATGTGGGGACAGTGGATCATGGATGACGGGAACTTCGGCATCCTGACGGCGCCGGCGCACACGCTCGCGATGCGCGGCATCTTCGCACTGTTTGGAATCGGGTACGCGCAGGGGTTTGTCTTGAGCGCCATCAGCGGCGTTATCTCGGTCGTCCTGGTCTACGCGATGGTGCGCCGTGAGCACGGCGCGCGGGCCGCGCTCGTGGCGGCCGCATTCGCCGGCATCGACGTGCTCATGGTGACGTACGATCGCGGTGCCTATCCCGAACCCTTCCAGCTCATGTTGATGCTGGCCGCGGTCGGAGCGGTGCTCGCGAGTCGTGACCGTCCCTGGCTCGCCGCGCTGGGCGGCATGGCGGTCGCCACCGTGCTCCTCGCCAAGCCGCCGGGGCTCGTGCTGGCCCCCATCGCGGCCACGGCGTGGGGGGCGCTCTGGCTCGCCGACCGGTTGGGCGAGCGACGCTCCGATCGACCGGCGCAGTTCCAGCTGCAAGGCATGCTCGTCTACGCGGTCACGGGAGCGCTCATCCTCGGCGTGATCGGCGTTGTCTTCCTGCGCCCGTACGCGCACGACGTGTGGCTGCACTTCCAGCAGCAGATGTCCGACGGCAAGGCGCTCGGCGCGCGCGTGACCGATCGCGTTCTCCTGTTTGGAACGCCGCTGGGCTTTCGCCTCAACAGCTTCTTCCGCTACGAGTGGTACCTCCTGCTGGTGGCCGGTGCGTTTGGCGCCGCGCGCATTGCACGCGTCATCCGACACCCGGTGACGGCCATCGAGATCGCCTCGTGGATCTGGGTTGTGCTCGGCCTGGGGGTGATGGGACTGCAAACGTACCAGCAGGATCGGCGCTTCCTCTTCCTCGTGCCGCCGCTCGCCATGCTGAGTGCCATCGCGCTCACGACGGCCGTGGAGCTGGGTGAGAGTGCGTGGACCTCGCGTCGCGCGCGACGTTTAGCCACTGGCGGCGCCGCCGCAGTGCTCGCCCTGGTGTTCCTCTTCTACCTCATCCCGTTTGGCGCCTGGAAGATGATCGGCCTCGGCGCGCGGCTGGGACGCACCTGGAACTACGGCGAGGCGGGGGGCCTGCTCCTCTCGGCGATGATGGTCGGAGCGATGCTGGTCGCAGCCTGGTGGGCGCCGACCGTGCGCTGGCGCGGCAACGCGACGGCGCAGCTGCTTCTCGCGGTTTTCCCGTTAGGCATGGTGCTCGCGCGCGTCGTCCCCGAGCTGCGCACGCGCGGCTACGGCCTCCGCGACACGTCGCACGCGATCGCCCGTATCACCGAGGGGTGGCCCGACACGGATCGGGTCGCGGTCGGATGGACTGCCGGCAGCGTCACGCTCGATGCGCGCGTCCTCCCGGCCAGCAACGAGGTCAAGGGATTGCGCGCCGCCGAGCGCTTCACGCCGCAGCTCGAGATCTACAGCACGTCGGGAAAACCGTTGCAGCCGCGCAAGTTCTGGGCGGTGCCGGGACGCCCTCAAAAGGTTGTGTGCGCCCAGTTGCCGGTGTGGAACGACGCGGCCGGCACGCCGCGCCTGACGGTGCACATCCTGGTGGAACCGGACCGGCTGGCCGCATGCCAGACCGCAGTCAATGCCCACACTCCACGCAAGTCGTGACGATGGCCAAGAGCGAATCGCAGGTGCAGCCCGAGCTGGCCGCCTGGAACGATGCGATGTACAGCAAGCACCCCACCCCCTACGGGACCGGGATCGCCGGCGCCATCTCGGCGGCGCGCGTGCGCACCGTGCTGCGCATGGCCAAGGTGACGCGGGAGGATCGCGTCCTCGAGCTCGGGTGCGAGAGCGGGCACCTGCTGGTGCAGGTCCCGGACTGCACGCGGCGCGTCGGGGCCGACATCTCCGAGGCGGCGCTGCGCGACGCGCGGGCGATGGCCGCGCAGGCCGGGGCCCAGCGCATCGAGTTCATGCAGGTGGATGCGCTCAAGCCCCTCCCGTTTGCGGCTGGCGAGTTTGACGTGATCATCATTTCCGAAATGCTCGAGCACGTCGACAACCCGCGCACGGTGCTGGAGCAGGTGCACGCCATCTGTACGCCGGCCACCCGGCTGGTCATCACGGTCCCTAACGAGCGCCCCAAGTTGATCATCAAGGACATCCTCCGCGCGGTACGCCTCTTCGACCTCCTCTTCCCGGGTATCGAGGAGGGGCAGAGCGAGTGGCACCTGCAGCAATTCTCCAAGCCGCTCATTCGCCAGACCGTGAAAGGACTGTACGACGTGCGCCAACTGGTCAGCGTGTGGGGGTGCCACTATGCGGCGCTCCTGGGCAAGCTCCCCGCAGAGGCTCGATGACCGCTCCTGCGTCCGTGCCGGTCAGCGTCGTCATGCCGGCGTACAACGAAGCCGATGGGATCCGGGTCGCCGTCGCTGCCGCACAACAGCATGTGCTGGACAAGCTGCCCGGGGCAGAGTTGGTGGTGGTAAACGATGGCTCGCGTGACAACACCGGGAGCATCCTCGACGAGATTGCAGCTGCCGACACACGCGTGCGGGTGCTCCACACGCCCAACGGCGGGCACGGCACCGCGCTCATGCGCGGTCTGGCACACGCGCGCGGCGACTACGTCTTTCTCGTCGACAGCGACGACCAGATCCCCCTCGATGCCTTCTGGGGACTGTGGACGCGCGCGCACGAGGGAAACGGGGCGCCGCTGGATGGCGTCTTCGGGATACGGCGCGTACGCCACGACGCCCAGTTCAGAAAGGTGCTCACCCGTATCATCGGGCTCTGCCTGACGCTCCTGTTCGGCACCAGCATCCGGGACGCCAACGTCCCATTCAAGCTGGTCCGTCGCCAGGTCTGGCTCGAGGCCAGGCCCTACATCCCCGACGGCACGCTCGCCCCGTCGCTCTTCCTCGCGGTCTACATGAGGCGCACGAAGCGCTCGCTCGCCTTTCTCGACGTCGCGCATCGCGATCGCCTCACGGGGACCGTCTCCATCCGGCGCTGGAAGCTGATCAAGTTCTGCGCGAAGGGGTTCCAGCAGCTCCTCGACTTCCGACGCGCCCTCCCGTCCCGTTGAACGACTTCGCATGCGCATTCTTGTAATCGGCGCCGGTCCCACCGGGCTCTCTGCCGCGTGGCGACTCACCGAGCGTGGCCACGACGATTGGCTCCTCGTGGAAGGGGAAGATCATCCCGGCGGGCTGGCCACCTCCATTCGCGACGATGCCGGCTTCACCTGGGACCTGGGCGGGCACGTCCTCTTTTCGCACTATCGCTACTTCGACGCGCTCATGAACTCCGTCCTGGGCGATGCCTGGGTCGAGCACCAGCGCGAAGCGTGGGTGTGGATGCGCGAACGCTGGGTCCCCTACCCGTTCCAGAACAACATCTGGCGCCTACCGCCGGATGACTTGCTGCGCTGCCTGGTTGGGTTGGTCGCATTGCAGCAGCGGCCCCCCGCCACCACGCCCCCTGCCAACTTCGCCGAGTGGCTGCAGCGGGCTTTTGGCGACGGGTTGTGCGACGTCTTCATGTATCCGTACAACCGGAAGGTCTGGGCCTACACGCCCGACAAGATGGGGGTCGGCTGGATGGGCGAGCGCGTGGCGACCGTCGACTTCGTGCGCATCCTCGGCAACCTGGTCAACCAGCGCGACGAGGTGAGTTGGGGGCCTAACGCGACGTTCCGCTTCCCCCTGCATGGCGGGACAGGGGCCATCTGGGACGCTCTCGCCGCCCGGCTCCCGGCCGATCGCGTGTCGCTGGGACGTCGGCTGGTGCGCGTGGATTCGGCGGCGCGCGTGGCGCACTTCTCCGACGGCACGAGCGAGCGCTACGACCGGCTCCTCTCGTCCATCCCGCTGCAGCAGCTCCTTCGGCTCCTTTCCGATCGCCCCGACCTCACGGCGCGCTCCGGCGAGTTTGTCTACTCGTCGAGCCACATCGTGGGCGTCGGCTTTCGCGGTACGGCACCGGAGAGCCTGACCACCAAGTGCTGGATGTACTTCCCCGAGCTGGAGACGCCGTTCTATCGCGTGACCGTCTTCAGCAACTATTCGCCGAACAACGTGGCGCGCCCCGGGGAGCAGTGGTCGCTCATGGCCGAGGTGAGCGAATCGCCCGACAAGCCCGTCGACCTGTCGCGCGTGGTCGAGGAGACCATCGCCGGCTTCAAGCAGGTCGGCTTCATCGACGACACCACCGAGATCGTGACCACGTGGAGTCGCCGACTGGAGTACGGGTATCCGACGCCGTGGCTGGTGCGTGATGAACTGCTCGACGCGGTGTTACCGGAACTGGAGCGCTGCGGGATCTTCAGTCGCGGACGATTCGGGGCCTGGAAGTACGAAGTCTCCAACCAGGATCACTCGGCGATGCAGGGAGTGGAAGCGATCGATCACTTCCTGGCCGGCATCCCCGAAACGACGGTGAACGGCATCATGGGGCGGGAGCCCCCTCCGGTGTGATCGTCGCATCGGCCGGGGCACTCGCGTTCCCCTTGCCGCGATACCAGTAGGCGACGCCGAGCAGGAAGACGCCGGCCAGCATGTAGCCGCCCACGCGCCACCCGATCGAGAGCGATGACGTCTCCAGCATCGCCTTGAAGGCGGCGAAGACCGCGAGGGCCAGCCCAACTTGCCGCAGCAGGGGAATGCCACGCCACCGTCCGACGCCGATCGCAAGGACGCCGCTTGCGGCGTAGTAGGCGACGAGCAGGAAGGTGGAGACGTCGATCGAGACCGTGCGCGCCAGCTCGACGTGAATCCACAGGAAGGTGACCACCCCGCCCAGGATGCGCGCGATGCTGCGCCGTGTGTCGAACATCGCCTCGCCCTCCTCCATCCCCATGCGCGCCCAGTTCCAGGCGAAGACGAACCAGGCGGCGCACACGATCAGCGCCACCCCCGACTCGGGGGTAAGGAACGGTCGGGTGAGCCAGCGCTCGCGATCGTCGAGCAGCGCGAAGGCGATGACGGTGGCGATCGACAGCCAGCCGATGGCGGCCAGGGCGACTTCTTTCAGGGAGAAGCGGCGCACGACGACCGATGCCGCGGCGGCGTAGGCGGCGAGCGCCATCACCGTGGCGCGGTCCTGGTGCCTGAGCAGGAGGGCGATCGCCGCACCGCCCAGCGCTGTCGCGGTGAAGGCGTGCCACGTTCGCGCACCATCGCGATTGGCCCATGCGGCCGCTGCACTCCCCACCGCCCACATCAACGTCACGCCACCGCTGGCGCGTGAGAACGACAGGATGCTCACCGTCGCGAGGAGGCTGCTGACGGGGATCACCAGACCGACCAGAAATCCGACAAGCCGCCCCGCGCTCTGCCCGCTGACTGTCAGGAAGCCGGTGATCGCCACCAGGGCAGCCAGCGGCTGACGCACGGGGAGCAACGCCTGCGACTCCAGCATGTTGGCAACGGCGCCGACTGCGGTGATGAGCGCGGTGATCGCCACGCGCTCCCGCGCCTTCCCCTTCACCAGGATGATCGAGAGCCAGGCGACCGCGATGGCGAAGATGGCTGGGGCCGATGCGCGCACCCAGGGTTCAGCACCGCCCAACTGCCCGCTCGCTGCCGCCGTGTAGGCCGCGACGCCGATGCCAAGCACGAATGGCGTCTTGCTCCACGCCCGGTCACCCATGGCGCGCATTCCGGCCGCCAGCACCAACGCACCGTAGAGGAGCAACAGCACCGGGTCGCCGGTGTTGGACGACGTGACGAACGGCGCCAGGAGCGCACCGCCAAAGCCCACGTTGAAGAGCGATTGATCCTCTTCCCGCAGCGCGAGGATCGACAACCCGACCGACGCGGCTGCGGCGACAGCCAGGGCCAGCGCCCCCGGCACCAGGTGCAACAGCGGCCCGGCCCCCCAACACACCACGTGCAGGATGGCGAGTGCCAGGGCGAGCAGTACGCTCCCGAAGCGCGGCGAGTCGCCGCGGCGCAGGCGCAATCCGACCATGGCGATGACGCCCGCCACCACCGCACCGAGCGCCACCCGCATCTCGGGACCGATCAACCCGTTCTTGATGGCCCATCCGATGAAGGCGCCCACCCCCATCAGGATCGTGAACGCCGCGAGCGCCAGCGTCCCGTAGCGCCCGACGAGCGCCTCGAGATTCTCGCGCTGGAAACGACTCGGTTGCGGGCGCCACGCTGCAGCTGGCGGTACCGTCCCTGCCGCGTCGCGGGCATCGCGCTCGCCAGACCAGGCGCGCGCTCCACCCCCGGCTGCTCCCCCCGAAGTACCGGCATTCGCGCCGGCATTCGCGCCGGCAGACGCGCCCGCCGCCGCAATGCGCCGCAGTTCGTCCGAGACGTACGGCGTGCCGCGTGGTGCCGTCCCCGCCGGAGTCGACGGTACGTCGTCGGCCGAGGGTCTCGTGGCCGCGACGGCACGCTCGTCCGCTCGCAACGACGCGTCGGCGCGCTCGCTCTCCCGCGAGGCACGCACCTCCGCGCGCAACGCGACGAGTTCCTTGGTCAGACGTGCGACAGCGAGTTCAAGCGCGTCGAGGCGCGACGGATCAGACATGACGTGGACTGAGGGGTGCCGGAGATTGCACCGGCAACGACCAACAACACCAGTGGTTCAAGACGAACCACCCCCAGCTCTCGTCCCGGGCAAGGCACGATGGTCGAACAAGCGAGTGGGGGGTGAGTGCGCCACATCGGCGCCCCCACCCCCGAAACTCGTCTCCTCGTCTTCCGGTCTTCCGTCTTCTAGTACCGGTAATGGTCCGGCTTGTACGGCCCATCCACCGGCACGCCGATGTACGCCGCTTGCTCAGCCGACAGCTTCGTCAGCTTGGCGCCGAGCTTGTCCAGGTGCAACCGCGCGACCTTCTCGTCGAGGTGCTTGGGCAGCACATAGACCTTCTTCTCGTAGTTGCTGGTGTTGCAGAAGAGCTCGAGCTGCGCGATGACCTGGTTCGAGAACGACGCCGACATCACGAAGCTCGGGTGACCGGTGGCGCAGCCGAGGTTGAGGAGACGCCCTTCGGCCAGCACGAGCACCGAGTGCCCGTCGGGGAAGACGAACTCGTCGAACTGCGGCTTGATGTTGATGCGCGTGATGCCGTGCTTCTTGAGACCGGCCATGTCGATCTCGTTGTCGAAGTGGCCGATGTTGCCGACGATCGCCTTGTCCTTCATCTGCTTCATGTGCTCCACGGTGATGATCCCCGTGTTGCCCGTCGCCGTGATGAAGATGTCGGCCGTCGTGATGACGTCGTCGAGCGTCGTCACCTGGTACCCTTCCATCGCCGCCTGCAACGCGCAGATCGGGTCGATCTCGGTGATGACGATGCGGGCCCCCTGCCCCTTGAGCGCCTGGGCACATCCCTTCCCTACATCGCCGTAGCCGCAGATCACCGCCACCTTGCCGGCGAGCATCACGTCGCTCGCACGCAGGATCCCGTCGGTGAGCGAGTGCCGGCAACCGTACAAGTTGTCGAACTTCGACTTGGTGACCGAGTCGTTCACGTTGATGGCCGGGAAGAGCAGCGTCCCTGCGTTCATCATCTCATAGAGGCGATGCACGCCGGTCGTCGTCTCCTCGGTGACGCCCTTGATGTCGGCCGCCACCTTGGTCCAGCGCCCCGGGTTCTTCGCGAGCTGGTCGCGCAGGAGATCGAGGATCACCCCCCACTCCTCGGGCTCGCTCTCGGGATTGAACGCCGGGATCGCCCCGGCCTTCTCGTACTCGACCCCGCGGTGAATCAGGAGCGTGGCGTCGCCGCCGTCATCCAGCAGCATGTTGGGGCCATGACCGTCGGGCCACATCAGCGCCTGCTCGGTGCACCACCAGTACTCCTCGAGCGTCTCGCCCTTCCAGGCAAAGACCGGCACCCCCTGCGGATTGTCGACCGTCCCGTTGCGCCCGACGACCACCGCCGACGCCGCATGATCCTGCGTCGAGAAGATGTTGCACGAGACCCAGCGCACGTCGGCGCCGAGTTCAACGAGCGTCTCGATGAGGACCGCAGTCTGCACCGTCATGTGCAGCGATCCCATGATGCGCGCGCCCTTGAGCGGGAACTTCCCCTTCTGCTCTTCGCGAATCGCCATCAACCCCGGCATCTCGTGCTCGGCGAGGCGGATTTCCTTGCGTCCCCACTCGGCGAGCGAAAGGTCCTTCACCTTGAAGGCGGGGCGGTCGAGGGGCGAGTTGACGCCAAAGGTCGGGTGCAGCGTGGTGGACATCTCTAACTCCGGAAGACGGGAAGACGGGAAGACGGGAAGACGAGTGAAATCGGACTACAGGGGTTTGCGGCCGGTGGCCGTGAACAGCGCGGGGCCGCGCGCGGTTTGGTCGGGCGGGAGGGCGATGTAGCGCACCTGCGTGAAGCCTGCCGTCATGAGCCAATCGCGCACCTGTGCGTCGGCGAAGCCGCGCCAGACGTGCCCCATGCGCTGCTGCAGGTCATCGCGCTCGTGCGGCATCATGTCGAGGACGACCAGCCGCCCCCCCGGTCGCAGCACGCGCCACGCCTCGGCCACCGCGCGTGCCGGATCGGGGACGTAGTGGAGCGCCAGCGAGAACGTTGCGAGGTCGAGCGCTGCATCGGACAACGGGAGCTGCTCCAGGTCGGCCAGGTGCAGCTCGACGTTGCTCACACCAGCCACGCGCTCGCGCGCCGCCGACAGCATCTCCGACGAACCGTCGATCGCCACCACGCGCGCCACGTGCGGCGCGAGGAGCGACGTCAGGTGCCCGGTGCCGCACCCCAGGTCGCCCACGATCGCGGCGGGGTCGAGCAATGACAGTGCGAGCTGCAGGTCGAGGCGGTCGCCGAACAGCTCCGTGCGCACCGACTCCCACTCGCCGGCCACCGACGCGAAGAACTCGCGCGCCCGTGAACGGCGTCCGGCCAGCACCGCCCCCTCTCGCGCCATGTCCTGCTCGGCCATCGAGGTGGCGAGTACGCTCTCCCGCACGACCGCCCACAGGCGGGTGGCCCACTCATCGGGGGTCGTCGAAATTCGATAGAAGCGACTCGTCCCCTCGGCGCGGCTTTCCACCCACCGTTCGTCGCCCAGCACCTTGAGATGCCGCGACACGGTCGATTGCGGAAGTTGAAGCACCGCACAGAGTTCGGTGACGGTCATCTCGTGACGCTCGAGCACGAGCAAGAGCCGGCTCCGGGTGGAGTCGGCGAGTGTGCTGAGGTGGTCGAGCGTCGCAGGAGCAGCCATATCTATCCGTAAAGCCGGATGGAAGGCTACAACTGCCACGTCCGACGGTCAAGTGTTGGGGATGAACTCGGTCTGCCGACGAGTACCATTCGTCCACTAGCCACCCATTCTCGGGGAGAACCCTCTACCTTCGCGCCGAAGCGTGTCGGAGAATGGAGACCGGTTCTCGTTGGCCGAGATCGTGACCGCTGCGGCGAGGCGGGGGGGTGCACCCGACTCACGCAGCGACAACCCGGAGGGCGAAATGGCAGCCAAGTTCGAGGTGAAGACCACCGCTGACGGGCGCTTCATGTTCAACCTGAAAGCCGCCAACGGCCAGGTGATCCTGACGAGCCAGACCTACGGCACGCGCCAAGCGGCGCTGGAGGGCGTCGACTCGGTGCGACGCCACGCGGCCGAGAACTTCAACTATGACCGGCGAACGGGGTCGGACGGCTCTCCCTACTTCGTGATGGTGGCAAACAACGCGGTGGAGATCGGTCGCAGCGAGATGTATTCATCGTCCGCCGCCGTGGAGAACGGCATCGCGTCGGTGAAGACCAACGCCCCGGTTGCCGAAGTCTCCGACGCCTGAGCCGAATTCGCCGCCGGTTCCCCCGTAGACCAGCGGGAAGACGGGAGTAGGTTGTCTCGTCTTCCCGTCTTCTCGTCTTCCCGTCTTCCGCCGTGAGTGATGCTGTACCTCTGGGTCAAAGTCTTCCACATCGTCTTCATGGTCAGTTGGATGGCCGGGCTGTTCTATCTCCCGCGCCTCTTTGTCTATCACGCCGAGTCGCTGACCGCCGAGGAACCGGGACGCGCGATCCTGGG
>CAZLLP010000095.1:0-22100 GCA_964560345.1 uncultured Gemmatimonadaceae bacterium | reverse complement strand
CGACACATCGCTCACCACCGCCGCCGTCGAGAAGCCCGGCATGAAAATGAGGTTGTGCGTCTCATCGGCGGTGAGCACCTCGTCGGGGCGCAGGATGCCGTTGGCAATCGCCTTGTCCCGAATGCGCATCGCGTCGAGTCCCTGGCCGTCATCCATGATGTCGATGACGACGGTTCCACCCTCGTGCGCCGCGCGCAGCGTCACCGTCCCCTCTTCGCGCTTGCCCGCGGCGCGGCGCGCCTCGGGCGATTCCAGCCCGTGGTCGATGGCGTTGCGCACGAGATGCGTGAGCGGATCGCCCAGTCGCTCGATCATCCCCTTGTCGAGCTCCGTCTCGTCGCCCTCCATCACCAGCCGCACGCGCTTGCCCAACTGCGTCGACAGGTCGCGCGCCAATCGCGGAAAGCGACTGAAGACCGTCCCCACCGGGAGCATGCGCACCGACATCACCCGTTCTTGCAGCTCACGGGTGTTACGGTCGAGCGCGGCCAGCGCGTCCTGCAGGGCGCCGAGCGACCCGTCGCGGAAGTTGGCCACGATCTCGTTGACCATCGCCTGGGCAATCACCAACTCGCCAACGAGGTCGACCAGCGCGTCCACCTTGTCCACGGGGACGCGAATCGACGCGACCTCCGCGAGCGCGGCGGCGCGACGATCGGCACCATGTCGACGCTCGACGCCAGCGGGAGCTGGAGCGGTGGCGTCGGCAACGCGCGGCGCCGTGTCGGGCGCGGCGGTTGAGCCGTCCTGCGTCGCTGTCGTCAGCTCGCGAATCTCGTAGCGACAGTCGTCCTCGATGAAGAGGAAGGCCTCGTCCAGCGCTTCACGCGGCGCCGACGTCCGCAGGCGGATCGTCCAGCCGAGGTAACACTGCTCGGGGTCAAGCGCGTCGAGCGATGGCAGGCGGGTCAGGTCGCAGGCGAGGTCGAGCACCTCCCCCAGTTCGCTGATCTCACGCACGACCAGCAGCGGATCCTGCCCCGTGAGCAGCATCGAGGAATGCGGTACGAACGTCACCTCGTAGTCGCGCCGTGCGCTGTCGTGGCGCACATGCGGTGCACGAGGCGCCGCCGGGGGAGCAGACGGCCCGGTCGTGGATGGCGTGGTCGTGGCGCCGCTGGCGACCGCCGCGAGTGCCACGGTCGCCGGCTGCGTGTCGATGGAATCGGGGATGTCCTGCCGCGACGCGTCCACCAGCTCGCGCAGCGTGTCGGAGGCGGAGAGCAACACCGCGATCGCCGGCTCCGTCGGGAGCAACTCGCCGCTGCGCATCCGGTCGAGCAGGGATTCCAGCGTGTGGGTGAAACCTGCCACGTGCTGAAAGCCAAGCGAGGCCGCCGCCCCCTTGATCGAGTGCGCCGACCGGAAGATCGCGTTCAGCAGCTCCGGATCGTTGGCGCCCGGCGCGAGCGCCAGGAGGCCAGCTTCCATCGATGCCAGATGTTCCGCCGCTTCCTCAAAGAACGTGGCGCGAAACTGCGACAGGTCAAACGTCATGAAAGCGGCTGTCGATCACTTACGGGACGACCTTGGCGATCACCTTGAGCAGCATCTCGGGGTTGAACGGCTTCACCAGCCACCCGGTGGCGCCGGCCGCCTTGGCCTGCTCCTTCATCAACTGCTGCGACTCGGTCGTCAGCATCAGGATCGGAACGCCCTTGCAGCTGTCGATGGCGCGGACGTGCTTGATGAAGGTGAGCCCGTCCATCACCGGCATGTTGAGGTCGGAGATGATCAGGTCCACCGACGTCTCGGCCAGGGCATCCAGCCCCTCTTGACCGTTCCCCGCCGTCACCGCCGCAAAACCGGCCTCCTTGAGCGAATAGGAGACCATCTCACGCATCGTGGTGGAATCGTCGACGACCAATGCAGTCTTGCCCATCTGAGGAATGCGTTAGGGTTGGAAGGCGCGTCGCGCCGGACGCGTCGTACTACACACATGCTGCCTGGCGGCCCGACGCGCAGTCACCGCGCTCGATCATCACGCACGGCCGTGCTGCACCATCAACACCCCGGATCGATCCCGACGCAGCGAAAGCGCCACGCCTGATCGTCTGGCACCCCCTCCACCCGCATCCGCGCCCCCCGTCGCTGTCGCAACGTCAGCAGCAGTTGAAGCGCCGAGACGTCGCACTGCGTCAGTTCAGCGCAGTCCACCACCAGGTCCCCATCCGCCGGGAGCGCCCGAAGCTGGTCCGCGAGGTGAGCCGCAGTTCGGACAGTGGCGTTGCCTTGCAGCGAGAATCGGTGCGGTGCCATGGGTCGAAGTCGTGTCCGCGAGAGCAGTTACCGTGGATGAGAGTGTCGGCGCGACACCCCCCGATCAAAAGCGGCATCTGACTTCCGGATTCCGGTCCCGCTGAGTTAACGGTGCCCCGCGGATCGCGTCCAACCCCGCACTTCTCGCCGGTGGAGCCCTCAGCATGTCCCGATCGATCGTCCGCTGCGCTCGTCGTGCCGTCCTGCTGAGCGGGATGGTGGCCTGCGCCACGGGGGCACCCCCCTCGGATTTCGTTCAACCGCTTCCATCGGTCGGCCAACGCGAGCTTTCGACCAACGAACAGATTCGGCACGTCCTCAATCGCCTCGCCTTTGGCGCGCGCCCCGGTGACGCCGCGCACATTCGGGAGATCGGCGTCGATCGCTGGATCGCGCAGCAGCTCACGCCGCAGCGCATCGACGACTCGGCCATGGATCAGGTGCTGGCGCACTACCCGACGCTCTCGCAGAGCGCCGGCGACCTGCTGCGCGACTACCCGCCCCCGGGATTGCTGCTCGCGCGCCAGCAGTTGCAAGGCGGCAAGCCGTCACTGAGTGGCGCCGACTCGATGGCGCTGCGACAGGCCACGCGGCAGAACCGGCGCTTTGTCGGTGAGCTGATGTCGGCCCGCGTGGCACGCGCCGTCGCGAGCGAGCGCCAACTGCAGGAAGTGATGACCGACTTCTGGCTCAACCACTTCTCGGTCTTTGTCGGGAAGGGGCAGCTCCGCTACCTCCTCCCCGAGTACGAGCGCGAGGCGATTCGCCCGCACACGCTCGGACGTTTTCGCGACCTGCTCGGCGCCGTGGCCAAGAGTCCGGCCATGCTCACCTATCTGGACAACGCGCAAAGCGTGGCCGATAGCGGGCGTCCGACGCTCGCCGCGCGCGGTGCGGGGGCGCGAGGAAACGCTCGGCGGCAGCGCCGCGTGCAAGCGGCGGTCGACCGGCGACGGGCGACGATGAGCGACGAGGAGCGCGAGCGGCTGGCGGCGCTCCAGGCGCGCCGCCCCAAGGGACTCAACGAGAACTACGCGCGCGAGCTGCTCGAGCTCCACACGTTAGGCGTGGACGGCGGCTACACGCAGCAGGACATCATCGAGGTGGCGCGCGCGCTGACGGGATGGACCGTGCGCCCCCCACGCAGCGGATCGCCTGCCTTCGTCTTCAACGGTGCCGCGCACGACGCGGGAGAAAAGCGCGTGCTGGGAACGCGCCTCGCGGGGGGGCGCGGCATCGAGGACGGCGAGCAGGTGCTCGACCTGGTCGCGCGCCATCCCTCCACGGCGCGCTTCATCGCCCGCAAACTTGCCGTGCGATTTGTGAGCGACACACCGCCGGAGGCGCTCGTTGCGCGTGCGGCCGACGTTTTTCGCAGCACCGACGGCGACCTGCGCGCGGTGGTGCGCACCATCGTGACCTCGCCGGAGTTCTTCTCGCGCGCGGCGTATCGGGCGAAGGTGAAGTCGCCGTTCGAGGTGGTGGCGAGCGCGGTGCGCGCGATTGGCGGGACGCCCGACACCACCGTTGCGTCGTCACAGGCCGTCGCGAAGCTCGGGCAACCCATCTATGGCCATCAGGCGCCTAACGGGTGGCCCGAGACCGGGGAGGCGTGGATGAACACCGGCGCCATCCTGTCGCGCATCAACTTCGGCCTCGCCGTGGCGGCCAACCGAGTCCATGGCGCACGACTGAGCAACTGGCCGTCATACAGCACGCTACGCCAGGCGCCGCGCGAGACGCAGGTAGCCGGAGTGATCGACGCCTTTCTGGGTGGCACCGTGTCGCCGGACACGCGCGACATCCTCGTGAGCGGAGAGAATCCGCTCCTGAAGGACGAACGCGCTCCCGTCAACCGGAAGAACGACGCCGCGTCGCTCGACCGCATCATCGGCCTGGCGTTAGGCAGTCCCGAGTTTCAGAGACGGTAGTAGGGGCAGTCCGCCAGTGAACGCGATGTCGTAGCCACCTCGCACGACAGTCCCACCTCCGCACCACCCAACCTCCCGTCTCAGGTCTCCCGTCCCCACCTCCATGCAACGACGCGTCTTCGTGAAGTCCGGCGCCCTCGCCCTGGTCACCATGGGGCTCTCGCCGTCGTTCCTGCGGCGCTCGGCCTTCGCCGCCGAGTTGACGCGGGCGGGGCGCGGCAAGGTGCTGGTGTGCCTCTTCCAGCGCGGCGCCGCCGACGCGCTCAACGTCGTCGTCCCGCACGGCGAGCGCGCCTACTACGCCCTGCGACCCACCATCGGCATCGCGCGCCCCTCGCGCGGCAAC
Organism: uncultured Gemmatimonadaceae bacterium; assembly: GCA_964560345.1. Classification (GTDB taxonomy): domain Bacteria; phylum Gemmatimonadota; class Gemmatimonadetes; order Gemmatimonadales; family Gemmatimonadaceae; genus SCN-70-22. The sequence goes on along the minus strand of CAZLLP010000095.1, from coordinate 17,564 downwards.
GACGCGAGCGCGATCGACCTCGATGGCTTCTTCGGCCTGCACCCGGCACTCGGCTCTCTCCAACGCCTGTATGCCGACGGGCTCCTGGCCCCCATTCACGCCGTCGGGAGCCCGAGCGCCACGCGCTCGCACTTCGACGCGCAGGACTACATGGAATCGGGGACGCCCGACCTCAAGTCGACGCGGGACGGGTGGCTCAACCGATACCTGGCGGTCGCAGGGACGTGCGAGGCGTGCAGCACGCCTGCGAATGAGGCGGCGAGAACACGGGGGCAAGGTGACACGACGCCCTTTCGTGCCGTGGCCATGACCGCGCAGACGCCGCGCATCCTCGAAGGGCCGGCCCCCGCCGTGGCCATGACGTCGTTAGGCGATTTCAGCGTGCGCGCCACCGGCAGCTCGGCGTCACGACTCGAGGCGCTCTATCGCTCCGGCTCCACCGACCTCGTGCACGCCTCGGGGAGCGAGATGTTCGAGGCCGTGAAGATGCTGCGCAGCGCCAACCCGCAGCGCTATCGCCCGGAGCACGGCGCCGAGTACCCGCGGTCTCCCTTTGGCCAGCGCCTGCTCGAGATTGCACAGCTCATCAAGGCCGGACTCGGGATGGAGATCGCCTTTGCCGACGTCGGCGGGTGGGACACGCACGTGAACCAGGGGGGCGGCACGGGTCAGTTGGCCGCGCGACTGCGTGACTTTGGCGAGAGCATTTCCGCCTTCGTCACTGACATGGGCGATCGCATGGACGACGTCATGATCCTGACGATGTCCGAGTTTGGGCGCATGGCGCGCCAGAACGGCACGGGCGGCACCGACCACGGCCACGCGGGGGCGATGTTCGTCGTCGGCTCGCAGGTGCAAGGCGGCCAGGTGCACGGCCGGTGGCCCGGGCTCGAGCGCGAGCAACTGCACGAAGGGCGCGACCTCGCCCTCACCACCGACTTTCGCGCCGTCTTCTCCGAGATCCTGACTCGTCACATGGGGGCGAGCGACCTCTCGCGCATCTTCCCCGGCTATCGCGCGCCGACCTCCGACGCACTCGCCCTGTTCCGCCCCGCCTAACGCCTACGGCCCCTGCTCCGCCGTCAACCGGTACTCCGCCACCTGCGCCGCCGTGAGGTTGCTCCCGCACAGGATCGTGGCCACGCGCGCGCCGGCCAGGCGCGCGGGATCGGCGAGCAGCGCCGCCACCCCCACCGCCCCGGCTGGCTCCACCACGAGTCCAAGGTGCGCGAACAGGAGGCGCATGGCGTCGAGCGTCACCGCGTCGTCGACCAGCACGATGTCGTCGACGATGGGCTGCAGGTCGACCACCGCCTCGGGGATCGGGACGCGAACGGCGATCCCATCGGCGATGGTGTCCGCCGAGGGGGTCTCGATCGGTTGATGCGCGCGCCAGCTCCGCTCCATCGACGGCGCACCGCTGGCGCAGACACCGATGATGCGCGTGGCCGGGCGATGCGCCTTGAACCAGCTCGCCACCCCGCCCAGCAGCGCGCCGTTGCCTAACGGGACGAGCACGGCGTCGAGCGCCTCGGGCCACTCGGCCAGCTCGACTCCGATCGTCCCCGCCCCCTCGGTGATCGCGACCTCACGCCCATCCTCCACGTAGCAAGCCCCGTTGGAGTCGGCCCATGCGCGCGCCGCCGCCTTGGCCGCATCGAAGTCGCGCCCCACCTGTCGCACCGTTGCCCCGAAGGCGCGCATGCGCTCGATCTTGAGCGGGTTGGCCACTTCGGATGCAAAGACGTCGAGCCGCTGCCACACGCGCCGGGCCGCAAAGGCGAGCCCCTGCCCGAAGTTCCCCGCCGAGGCGCAGACGAGCGGGATGGAGGGATCGGCGAGCTCGCGGACAAAGAAGTCGGTCCCGCGCCCCTTGAAGGAACGAATCGGGTTCACCGTCTCGACCTTGACCACCAGGTCGGCCCCGAGCGCCATACCTAACGACTCGGCGCGGTATTGCGGCGAGTTGCGGAAGACCGGGTCAATCTCGCGCGCCGCGCGAGCGATGCGATCCAGGGAGATGCGCGCCATTTGCTGGAGGACGGGAAGACAGGAAGACGGGAAGACGAGATGGGAAAAGCTAACGGCACGGGCGGCGGTGCACGTGCTCTCACTCGTCTTCCCGTCCTCCCGTCTTCCCGTCTTCCGCCTTTACAAGCGTCTTCGGATCATCTTCTTGAAGAAGTCGGCCAGCTTCTCGCCCACCTCGCTCTCCACGTCGCGCATCCACGACTCGTCGTCGTGCTCCGTCTCGCACGAGTATTCCGTGGGCTCGGTGCCGGGCTTGAACCACTCGCGGCGGCGCGTGTCGCACCACTCCTCGGCCAGGAGCCCGGTGCTGGGGTCGATCTCGCGGGCAATCAGGCCGTCCGGGGCCTTCCAGGCGGCGGTGTTGGCGCGCTCCTTCCACCCGCGACGATAGAAATCGGCCCACGCCGGCGCCGCGTAACGTCCGCCGTTGGCCGCATCGCCTAACGTGTGCGGCGTGTCGTAGCCGAACCAGATCCCCGCCACCAGCGTCGGCGTATAGCCCACGAACCAGACGTCGGTCCCGTTGTTGGTCGTCCCCGTCTTGCCGGCCACCGGCCCGGTGATCCCGGCGGCGCGCACGGCCCGCCCCGTCCCTTCGTCCACCACCGAGCGCAGCATCGACGTGAGCTGGAAGGCATCGCGCGGGTCCATCACCGGCGATGTGGTCACCACCGATGCCCACAACAGGCTCTTGTCCGATCGTTCGATGCGGCGCACGAGCCGCGGCGTCACGCGCAATCCGCCATTGGCAAACGGGGCGTAGGCCGTCACCAGCTCCAGCGGTGTCACTTCCACCGCACCTAACGCGATCGACGGCACCGCCTGCAGCCGGGAGGCGATCCCGTTCTGGCGTGCACGGTCGGCCACGCGCCCTTCGCCCACGGCACGCGACACGCGCACGGTCGCGGCGTTGGCCGACTGCGCCAGCGCCTGGCGCAGCGTCACGCGTCCGCGGTATTCGTCGCCATAGTTGGCCGGCGTCCACGTGTCGCGCCCCGTTTCCACCGACACCGGGTCGTCATCGACGATGGTTGCCGGTGTGAAGCCCGCCGTGAGCGCCGCGGCATACACAAATGGCTTGAACGCCGAACCGGGCTGGCGCTTGGCGGCGATGGCGCGATTGAAGCCCCCCCGTTCATAGCGGCGCCCACCCACGAGGGCGCGAATGTCGCCGGTGCGCGGATCGATGGCGACCAGCGCTCCTTGCAGCCGACGGCGCTCCTCGTCGCCTTCCCACGTCCACGACGTCTCACCCTCGATGCGGTCGGCATGCGCACGCACCGAGCGCTCGGCCGCCTGCTGCGCGGTGAGGTCGATCGTCGTGTAGACGGTAAGCTCGGACATGCGCTCGCCGGCGATCCGCAGCACCGAATCGACCGCGACGCGCACCGCATCGAGCGCGAACGACTCGTTGGGTTGCGCCGGCGACCATTCACGACGCGAGATCTCCAGCGGCTCGGCGCGCGCGGCGACCATCCCGATCTCGTCGAGATAGCCTTCCTCGCGCATCAGCCCCAGCACCAAATCGCGGCGCTCCTGCGCGCGGTCGACGTTGCGGCGCGGCGTGTACAGCGACGGCCCCTTGGGGAGCGCGGCCAGCATCGCCCCCTCGGCGATCGTCACCTCGTCGATGTGCTTGCCAAACAGGTCGCGACTCGCCCCCTCCACGCCATAGACGCCGTTGCCGAGGTAGATGGCGTTGAGGTAGCGCTCGAGGATCTGGTCCTTGGTGAGGTTGCGCTCGATGAGTCGCGCCAGCCGCAACTCGATGAGCTTGCGCCCTAACGAGCGCTGCAGCGCCTCGCGCTCGGCCATGAAGGTGTTGCGCGCCACCTGCATCGTGATGGTGCTGAACCCTTCGCGCACGTCGAACGTGGAGACGTTGCGCCAGACGGCGCGCGCAAAACCGCGCCAGTCGATGCCGTCGTGCGACGCGAAACGCCGGTCCTCGGTGGCGATGAACGCCTGGCGCACGTGCTCGGGGACCCGCGCGATCGGGACGTTGATGCGCTTGACCAGCGTCAGGCGCCCGATCAGGCGCCCGTTGCGATCTAGGACGCGCCCTCCCTCGGGGGGGCTGAAAGCCTTGATGGCCGCCGCCGTGGGACAGCCGTCAAAGCCGCAGGTGTACGCCCATGCGTCAAAGGTCGCGGCGCCCGCCACCAGCGTGGTCACGGCAAGCGAGGCACGCCAGTGCCGGCGCAGGTCGGCGCCAAGCGGCACGAGCGGGTCGCGGCCAAAGGCCGTGCGGAGCGACTGCCAGCGCGCAGCGAACCGGGCGCGAAGCGACATGGACTCTCGGGGGGGAGGGGCTGTGGATTAGATACGTCACCCCCCCTCGAAGGTTTCTCGTTTCGTCCCTGCGCCTCCTAGAATTTCCAGCCGCGCAACGCCTTGAGTGCCGTGTCGAGCGCTTGCTGCTGCGACGGCTCGGTTGCGCGCTCCAGCAGCGACTCGTACGACGCCACTGCCAGGTCGAGCATATCGTAGTCCTGCTCGTTCCCCGCCACCCCCGCGGCGTTGTCGGCCACGTTGGCGAGTGCGAGGTCGTCGCCGGGAAAACGCGCCACCACCTGCCGCCAGCGTCCCACGCGTTGCCGCGGATCCGACTCGGCGAGCGCCCACAGGTGCCACGCCCCGCGATTGGTGGGGTCGGCCGCAATCGCTCGACTTGCCAGCTCTCCGACGACATCGGGGCCGACGCCGAGGAGCCAGTATGCGTTGGCGAGCATGACGAGCGCGCGCGCGTTGTCGGGCTGCGCTTCGACCACCGCCTCGTATAGCGGCGCGACGATTTCGGGCTCGTCCTTGTACGGTTCAGCCGCAACGATCACCGCGTCGGGTGTGGCGGCGCGGGCAAACGACTGCAGGTGCTGCTTGAGGTGCGCGATGTTGCCATGCACGCGATATTCCGCCACCAAGGCGGCGAGGTCGCTGGCAAATCCGGAGGATGGAGCGGTCATGGGAGAAAGCTACGCGGGAAGGAAGTCACGCGCATGAGGACGCCGGCGCGAACATCGGGACGGGCGGGAGCAACGGGCGGTGCGGTTCAAACGCCACCGGACGGGATAGAGATCCCGCTGCGACTCGTCTGCATCTCCACCGACGTTCTCGCCTCGGCCGCGCTGCAAACCACCGTCGCGACGCTCATCCCCGGCGCCGTCGTCGAGGCAGCCGACACCTCGATCGTCCGAAGCGTTCCCGAGGCCGACTGCGTCATTCTCGCGGTGGGGCGCCTCTATTCGGTGGGACTGTCGCTGGTGCGCGAGCTGCGCGCGCGCGGCTACGTGGAGCCCATCATCCTCGTCGTCGAATCGCAAGCCGGGGCCCCGCGCGAGGAGCTCTCGCGACTTGGCGTCGACGTGGTGCTCGCCGAGTCGAACGTCGCGCTCCAACTCCCCGATGCCTTGCTCGCCCTCCTCACGACCGAGGCGGTGCGCCGCTCGTCGCCGCGCGCGCTGGCCATCGTCGATTCGCTGCATCGGCTGCGTGCACTGATCGCCTCGGGTGAGATCGCCAGCGGACTGCAGCACAAGTTGAACAACCCGTTGGCCGCCCTGCTCGCCGAGGCGCAATTGCTCGAACTGGAGCCGCTCGCCCCTGAACACCAGGCATCGGTCGGTCGGATTATCGAGTTATGTCGGCGGGTGATCGAGGTCTCGCGATCGATCGAAGGGATCGGCGGCGCCCCGCTCACGTAGGAGGGAGTTCGGGGCGGAACGGGTGGCGCGACGCGCGGCGTCTGTTGCGTCTCCGGGGCTCTGGAGGTCAGTAGGGAGCAGGTGGTCCGGCGCGACGCGTGTCGCTCGCGCTGCTTGCGCGAATCGCAGACCCGTGCGATACTCGTAGCATCCGCAGGCGGAATACGGTTTCGCCTCAGGTACTGCGTCGCATCGGCCTCTTCTGTCGCCCGGCTCCTGGCTGGGTAGGTGGCCTGAAGCGATCGCGAAGATGGGAAAGTGGTCTCCGGCATCGCGTGAGGTTTCCGCGCCGTCCGGTGACAACGCGGTCCGTGCGATGCATCGCACGAGTCGTCCCTCTCAGCTCGAAAGCCCGGACTCCCGCTCCGCCAGCGCTGTGCGCGTCATGCGCATCGTGCACCCCGATCGAATTCGTCAGGACCCGCTTCAAAGTTGCGATGCCGCGCGGCCGTGCCGCTCGCTCGCCTGTTTATCCCCACACCAATCCGCTGCATGACCGAACGTCGACGCCCTTTTCGTCGCGGCCGGCGACCGTACAACAAGCGCCAGCAAAACGCCGAGCCGTACGCCGAACCCAATCCTTATCGCGATGGTGATGCCGATGGCGCACCTGGCGAGGGCGGCGGAGCGGACGGCGGCGATTCTTCACCGCCGCCGCGCGAAATCCGCGGCGCCGCGGACGACGACGGCGCCCCGGGTAACGATGCGCCGTCACGCGGTGACGACGAAGGGAGCGCCACGTACGACGCCCCCCCAGCCCGAGAAGCACGCGAACCTCGTGAGCCGCGCGAAGCGCGTGAGCCGCGGGAAACCCGCGAGCCCCGCGAATCACGTGACAACCGCGACGGCCGTGAAGGTCGCGACCCGCGAGAGGCGCGCGAACCGCGCGAACCACGGGAGTCCCGCGACTCACGCGACTCGAGAGACACCCGGGATTCGCGCGAAGCCCAACCCGGCAACGAACGCCAGCCGCGCCAGGATTTCCAGCGGCGCGACGATGACTTCGGCGGCAATCGCGGCGGACGGCGCAACCGCCGTCGCCACGGCCGCGGCAAGCGCGAAGGACAGCCGCCTGCCCCGCAACAACCGGTCGTCGCGGACAGCGAAACGGTCGGCTGGTTCGACGCCTCACGCGACGGCGGCTTCATTCGCCGCGCCGCCAACAGCTACCTCGCCGATCATGGCGACGCCTGGATTCCCCCCAACGTCGTGCGCCAGTACACCCTGCGTCGTGGCGACCTGGTGGCCGCCACGACCGGGCGCGACAACCGCGGGCGCAACGTCGTGGTGGACCTCACGCAGGTCAACGGCGTGCCGAGCAATGAGCTCACGCGTCGCCCCGACTTCGGCTCGCTCACCGCGACCTATCCCGAGCGTCGCCTAACGCTGGAAACCGGGCGTCCGGCCAAGGGAGGCCCCGAACTCACCCGCCGCGCAATCGACCTCGTGGCCCCCGTGGGCTACGGCCAGCGCGCCCTCATCGTCGCTCCGGCCCGCGCCGGCAAGACGATGCTCCTGCACGCCATCACCGAAGGGATCGCGATCAATCACCCCAACGCGATCCTGCTCATCCTCCTCGTCGACGAACGTCCCGAGGAAGTGAGCGAGGCGATCTCGTGGGGCGTGGGCGAAGTCATCGCCTCGAGCTTCGACCAGCCCGCCCCGCGCCACGTCGAAGTGTGCGAGATGGTCCTCGAGCACTCGCGCCGCATGGTGGAGATGGGGAAGGACGTCGTCATCGTCCTCGACTCGCTCACCCGCATGGCACGCGCGCACAACACCGCCGAGCGTGGCTCCGGCCGCACGATGTCCGGCGGTCTCGACACCAGCGCCATGGCCAAGCCCAAGGCGTTCTTCGGCTCCGCCCGCGCCGTGCACCCCAAGGACGGCGGCGGCTCCCTCACGATCATCGCCACCGCGCTCGTCGAGACCGGCTCGCGCATGGACGACGTGATCTTTGAGGAGTTCAAGGGGACCGGCAACTGCGAGATCAAGCTCGAACGCTCGCTGGCCGAGAAGCGCATCTTCCCCGCCTTCGACATCGCGACCAGCGGCACTCGTCGCGAAGAGAAGCTCTACAAGGAAGGACAGCTCGACGCGATCTATACGCTTCGCCGCGGGCTGCAACAGATGCCGCCGCAGAGCGCGATGGAGTGGCTGATCAAGCGCATCGCAGCCACGACGAACAACGACGCGTTGCTGGCGGGGCTTTAAGAGAAGACGGGAAGACGGGAAGACGAGAAGACGAGTGACAGAAAAAACCCTGGGGGTGTCGGCACTCGAGTGCTGGCACCCCCAGGGTCGTTATCTCGTCTTCTCGTCTTCCCGTCTTCTATCTACACGAAGAAGCCCCACACCCCGACCGTCGCCGATCCGGACGGCACCAGTCGTGATACACGCCGGCCACCTCGCCATGTGCGTAGTGCACGATCTGCTCGTCTTCCGGCTCGAACACCTTGCGGCAGAAGGAGCAGGCGGCGCGCACCGACTCTCGCACGTGCTCCGTCTCTCGAGCCGTCACTCGTCTTCCCGTCTTCCCGTCTTCCCGTCTTCTTCGAGCGAAAGCGAGACCGAGTTCATGCAGAACCGCACTCCCGTCGGCTTGGGGCCATCGTTGAACACGTGCCCCAGGTGCGCGTGACAACGCGAGCACAGCGCCTCCACGCGAATCATTCCGTGCGTGTAGTCGGTTTCGGTCTTCACGGCGTCGGGTGAGACGGGGGCATAGAAGCTCGGCCACCCGGTCCCCGAGTCGAACTTCGTCTCCGACGAAAACAACGCCTGTCCGCAGCCCGCGCAGTGATAGGTCCCATGCGCCTTGCTGTTCCAGTACTTCCCGGTGAAGGCCCGCTCGGTCCCCTTTTCGCGCAGCACGTGGTACTGCTCGGGGGTCAGCGTCGCCTTCCACTCCGATTCGGTCGCGGGGATGGGATGTCCCGGCTCGCTCGCCTTGTTCGTCTCGCTCATCGCCTGCCCTGCTCGTTAGGGTTGTCGCGTCCCTGCCTCGCCGCCAATGGCACCGGCCACACCGGCACGCCGCGGATCGCCGCCGCCACGAATGCGCCCGCCGTCGATCATCACCGCCGAGCCGTAGCCCATCCGCAGCTCGCCCTTGAGCGAGACCACGTCGAAGCGGTAGCCCATCGCCCGCAGCGCCGCGATGGCGTCGGGAGAAAAGCCGTCCTCGATGTCGATCACCATCTCGCGCCCCGAGGCGCCCATACGCTGTCCCGGAAGGAAGCGAGGCTGCTCGAGCGCGCGCTGCGGGCCGAGTCCGAGGTCGCTCATCCCCAGCACCGCTTGATAGACGGCGGAGTTGATCCACGCGTTCCCGGCGGCACCAACGGCAAACCACGGACGCTTGGCCGCGCCGACGCCGTGAAAGGCAATCGTCGGCGCCAGCGTGCTGCCATGGCGCGCAAACGGCAGCCGCGCCCCGTACTGGTTGGGGTCGGTGCCGTAGGACGTCAGCTTGTCGTTATACAGGAATCCTAGTCCGGGCGTGACGTAGAAGTTCCCTCCCCACGTCCCCAGCGTCTGCGTCACGGCCACCAGGTTGCCGTCCGCGTCTCCCACGGTGAACGCGGTCGTCCCCTGCGGGCGGCAGGTGCTCCCTTCGGCGTGATCGAGCCCCGCACAGTCATCAGGCGTGACCGTGGCGGCGAGCGAGGCGGCCGAGGCGGCGGACTCGTCGCCCGGCGTGCCTAACGCCTTTCCGTCCGCCGCCGGCGCACATTGCAGCGTATCGCCCCGAAAGACCGACGGATCGATGGCCCGCGTGGGGGAATAACAACGCCAGCGCAGCGCCGCGGTGTCCTTGCTGGTGAAGGGCTCCACATTGACCGGCCAGAGCGACGGGTCGGCGATGCGTCCGCGTCCCGATGGCGCCAACTGCCACGCCGCGATGGCCGCATGCAGCGACACCGCATCGTCGGTCAGCGAGCGCGGCACCCCGAAGCGTTCGAGGTTGTTGAGCTGTGCGGCGAGCAATGATCCGCCACTCGCGGGGGGCGCGCTCGAGTAGATCGCATTGCCGCGGTAGGTCATCGCCACCGGTTCGCGCTCCGGGGCGAAGTAGCGCGCGAGGTCCGTCAGCCGCACGGCGTTCCCTTTCCCGCGCAGGTCCTGCACCAGGCGGCGCGCCACGTCACCGCGATAGAAGCCTTCGGCCCCGCCCTTGGCAATCTGCTCCAGCGTCCACGCCAGGTCGGGATTGCGCACGGTGTCGCCCGCGACCAGCGGCTTGCCGTCGCGAAAGAAGAGCGCGCGGCTCCCCTCGTACTTGAGGAAGCGCGACTGCTCCAGCCAGAGGGTCGTCGCCAGGCCGTCGCTCACCAGGTAGCCCTCGCGCGCGGCGCGAATGGCCGGCGCCAGGAGATCGCTCCACGCGAGCTTGCCGCTCCCGTACTTCTTCCATGCCGCGTGCATCCCGGCGACCGTCCCCGGCACCATCGCCAGCACGGGTCCATCCGAGGGATAGCGTCCGTCCTGCAGCAGCGACGCGTTGGAGAGCCCCCCTTCTTCGGGGACGCGCGCCATGAACTCGAACAGGATGGGGCGCTCCATCCCCTTGAGGTAGACGAGCATCTCCCCATAGCCGCCGATGCCGCTGGCATCGGGTTCGACCACGCCTAACGCAAACGAGGTCGCGACCGCCGCGTCGACCACGTTGCCCCCCTTGCGGAGCATCTCCAGGCCGGCCGCGGTCGACACCGGGTGCGCGCTGGCCACCGCCGCGCGTCCCGACGCCTCGTCGCGATACGTGGGACGCTCGCGCAGCATCGCGTGGATGACCCGCTCGAGTTCGAGGTCGCTGGTGGCCGCCAACGCCCTGGGGCGATACGCCTCGCGCACCCGCCCCCACTCCGCGCGCCGGGTTGCGGCTGACGGCGTCGAGTAGTAGACGCGATCGAGGCGGGACCAGATGCGGTCGAACAGCTCGGTGTTGCGCGCCCCACGATCGTCGACCGCGGGGGGCATCGCCGTGGCCACCCGCACCTCGGGCACCGCCGGCGCCTCCACCCAGGTCAACCGCGACACGTTGCCTAACGACTCAGCGACCCGGTCGGGGAGGCGACGCGGATCGCCGTTGTACCCCTGCTCGTCACCCTCCGCCTCGGCGACGGCCAGCAGCCGCCCGTCAGGGGCCCACGCCGGCGTGCCGCGGCCGAACGACACCAGGTTCACGTAGCGCCCGTCGCGCGGGGTCACGTAGATCCCGCCGCGCGGCGCCGTCGCCGCGAAGGCCAGTCGCTTGCCGTCCGGCGACCAGACCGGATGCTCGGCCCCACGATCCCCCACCACCACGCTGTCAGCCGATCGCTCGGGCATCCCGCGTACGCGAAGGCGCCGTGCGCCATCCGCCAGCTGCACATAGGCGACGCGCCGCCCGTCGGGGGAGAGCGCCGCCCAGCGTTCGCCCAGCTCGCCGGTCGTCAGTCGGCGCTCGGCGCCGGCCGGGTCGCGCACCCAGAGCCGCGCACGAGTGCCGCGTCCACGCGTGAAGACGATCGTCCCGTCGGCACCGAGCGTGGCCTCCATGTCGTCGCCGTCGTCGGTGGTGAGTCGCTCGGGGGTACCGGCCGCGTCTCCCTCAGTCGAGACCCGCCACAGGTCGAGCCCACCGGCGCGATCGGAGGTGAAGACAATCGACCGTCCGTCGGGCGCCCACGCAGGTTCGCGGTCCCAGGCGACGCCGCTCGTGAGGCGGCGCCACCCGGCGTCGCGCCCTGGAGCGCGCTGCACCCACAGGTCGCCGTCGATGCTGACCGCCAGGCGTCCATCGGTCGCGAAGGCCGGATCGCGCATGGCGGGCTGGGGTGCCTGGGATTGGAGCACTGCGCCCTGCAGGAGGGCGGCGCTTACGAGGGCAACAAGCGGCATCGGCACTTCGGGTGAGGTGCGGGCACGTGGCGATGCCTAACGGCATCGAGGAGAAGGCGAGACTCGGCCGTCGTCCGCCTCCCGATCGACATCACGGTGTCAGGGGCGATGACGAAAGACGTCGGTGGCGTACAATGACGCGAGGTGCAGGATCGTGACCCCCGCGAGCGCCAGCAGCGACGACAGTCGCCGGAGCCAGAGGCGGGGCCCTGCGGCGAGCGCCTGGAGCGACGCGAAGAAGATTCCGGAGCCGAGGAAGGTCCAGCAGACGAAGTGCACCGCCAGCCACAACAGGTAGCGCCACCAGGCCCGCCCGGGGCTTGCGTGCGCGACGAAGATCGCGCTCACGAAGGTGGTGGCGATGAGGAGGACGAACGCCGAGAGCACGGCGCCATTGAGCCCGGTGCTCTCCTCGTTGCTGCGTGCGGGTGTCACGCGGAGAAAGGCGTAGGCCACGAGCAGCACGAACGGGAAGGTCAACAGCCAGAGCAGCGCGTACCAGACCGTCCACGCCACGGGGCCGTGCGTGTCGAACACAGGAATCACCAGGTCCTCCGGACCTTCGAATCACGAATTGCGCCTCCCCGCTTCCCATCCGACAGCGTCAGCGTCACCCTTCCTTGCGCATGCCTCCCCACACGACCGCCCGACGTCCGTCGCTCGACGCATCGCTCCGCCGCCCGCTCACGGTCTCACGAGACCACGCCCGCGCCATGCGCCGCAAAAGGTGCATGCCGTGCTCGTTCGCGGCCAGCACTCACGGGCGATATGCCATCGTGCTGCGGCCCTGTCGAGGGTTCCGGTCGTGACGAGGCACCCCGACGATCGCGACGTCGCCGCGCCGGTGACGCAAGAGCGAAGGGCGCTGGTCGATGCTCCGCTCCCGCGGGAAGTCCGCGACGTACTGGCGCCAGTCGAGCGCCTCAACGTGGAAGTGGCGCTGCGCATGAACCGCGAGCCGTTCAAGGGGGCGTGGACGTGGTGCCAGCGCGCGATCGGCGCGACCTGGATCGCGATGGCGACCGGGCGCCTGCTGCGCGTGCAGGGGTTCGAGCACGTGCGCGACGCCTTTCCGCGCGGGCCGCTCCTCTTCGTGGCCAATCACCGCTCGTACTTCGACATGTTCGTCGTCTCGAGCCTGTTGCACCGCGAGCTCCCCGGGCGCAAGCGCCTCTACTTCCCGGTGGTCGGACAGTTCTACTACCAATCGTTAGCCGGCCTCGCGCTCAACCAGCTCTTTGCGTTCTGGTCGATGTTTCCGCCGCTCTTCGCCCTTCCCACACACGGGGTGAGCGATCGGTACGCGCTGGACATCCTCGTCGACCTCTGTTCGCGCGGCCCCGGGCACATCCTCGGCATTCACCCGGAGGGGGGGCGCAACCTCGACCCCGATCCCTACTCGTTCATGCGCTTTCAGCCGGGGACGGGGAAGATCATCCACGCCGCGCGCCCGATCGTCATCCCCACCTTCATCGCGGGACTGGACAACGATCTCGCCCGCCAGTTGCGCCGCAACTGGACCGGCGGCGAACCGATCCGCGTCTGGTTCGACGCACCCGTCGCGCTCGACGACTACCTGGCGATGCCGGGCAAGGGGAGCACCTACAAGCAGATCACCGACTCGGTCATGGAGCGCGTCAAGGCGCTGGCCGAACGCGATCGCGCCGAATACGGAAAGCAGCCCTAACGGTTCGCCGCCATCTTGCGGCGCGAGGCGTCGGTGGCATACGCCACGTCGGGTGGTGGATCGCCGCGCGGCCAGTCCCGCTCCTTCCCCTTGAAGTCTGGGCGCGGGCGCGTGTCGATGAAGGTGGCCACGTCGAACGCCTGTTGCGCCGTGAGCACCCCCGCCGAATCCTGCGGCATCCAATGCTTGATGAAAGTCGCGGCCGTGCGCACGCGCGCCATCCCGGCCCCGATGTTGTACGAGCGAGGCCCCCAGACCGGCGGCGCGTTCGACGTTCCGTCCCCCGCTCTACCGTGGCACCTGGCGCAGCGCGCAGAGAAGACCGCGGCGCCGCTCACCGTGTCACCCATGAGCGGCTCCATGCGCGGCAGTCCCTGCCCCTCGGTTTCAGCCCCGACCGGATAGCCAGTGGACAGGAAGGCCATGTAGGCCACGATGTCTCGCATATCGCGCGATTCGGGATCGAGCGGCGTTCCATTCAGCGAACGCTTGAAGCAATCGTTGATGCGATCCTCGATGATCTGCGTGGCGCCGGCGCGGCTCCGATACTGCGGAAATCGCGCGTAGATGCCGACCCATCCCATGCCATTTCGCAGCGTCCCGCTCTTCTGGTGGCAGTTGGTGCATACCAGCGCTCCTCCCACATGGTTGGGGAGCGAGTCACGCGTGTGGTTGAGCAGCGCCCGTCCACGACGCACTGAGGCGAGGACGACGGTGTCCCTGATCTCCGACTCCTGCGGGATGCGAAAGGCGACCTTGGCCACCGCCATGGGCTCCGGCAGCGACGAGTTTGAGGTGGGCTGAGCCGCCGCAACCGAGTCCGCCGAGGGGGGGAGCTCCGGCCGAGTCGTGCACGCGAGCGATGTCGTCAGCGCGAGGGCTGCCGCCACTACGCACCACTCACGCTGCCACGTCGTTCCCAACCGTACGGGTCGTCCCACCATCACGCGCCAATCCATGTCCCGGATGTTTGCCCTGCGTGCGCCGCGCGACGACTTGCCGCGCGGCGCTGTCTGCTACCTTATTGACCTCATCCCGCTTCTGCCAGAGAGCCTTTCCGCATGATTGCCTCGCCCCGCGCGGTCGCCGCGCTCACGCTCGCCCTCGCCCTCGCATCCCCGTTGACGCGCGCCGACGCGCAGGGACGCACCCCCAACGCCGTCCCGCTGGTCGTGAACGGTGACTGGCTCGCCAAGCACCTCACCGACGCGCGGCAGGTCATCATCCACGCGGCGTCGTCCCGCCCAGAGTATGATGCGGGACATGTCCCCGGAGCACGACTTCTTCTTTTCGGGACATACGCCCCGACGCTCGAGGGACTCAGCACCCAGCTGGCCCCAGTGGCCCAGCTCGACTCGGCGCTCGAATCCCTTGGGGTGAACGACGGCGACCGTCTCGTGATATACGGTCAGCCGATCCCGGTCGCGCGGTTGCTGGTGACGCTCGACTATCTCGGGCTCAGGGGGCGCGCCTCGGTCCTGGACGGCGGGATCGACGCCTGGCGCGACGCGGGGCGCCAGCTCTCGCGCGAGGCGCCGACCGTGGCGCGCGGCACCTTCACGCCTAACGTCGACGCGTCGGTGATTGCCGACATCGGCTGGGTGAGCCAGAACACCGGCAGCAGCGGCGTGCGCATCCTCGACGCGCGGGCACCGGAATTCTACCTCGGCTACTCGCCAGGGCAGATGCCGCGCGCCGGCCACATCCCCGGTGCGGTCAACATCCCGTTCTCGCAGCTCACTGGCGAACTGACGCAGCTTCGCGACGAGCCCAAGCTGAGTCGCCTCTTTGCAGCTGCCGGCGTCAAGCAGGGCGACACCGTGGTCACCTACTGCCACATCGGGATGCAGGCCTCGCTCCTGTACTTCGCCGCGCGCCGCCTGGGCTACAACGCGCGCATCTTCGACGGCTCGTTCGAGGAGTGGAGCAAGAAGTCCGACCTCCCCGTGGTCGTCGAGGCCGACAAGAAACCGTAGAGATCGAAGAGAGAGAGAAAGCCACGCAAAACGGCGCCCCAAGGCGCCGTTTTGCACTCCCGTCTCCCGTCGCCCGTCTCCCGTCTGCTTCCTACAGTCGGTAGAGATACGACCACTTCACGAAGAACCCGTCCGCCGTGCGTCGCAGGTCGCGGAACTTGAGCGGCTCGCGTTCGTCCATCGAGCTGCCGTAGCCGAAGAAGAAGACCGTCCCCGGCGTCGGCTGGTAGGAAAAGAGCCAGTCGGCGCGAATGCGATTGCGCTTGAAGCCGGACAGGCGCGTGAAGCTTCCGTCGGCATTCTTCACGAGCAGCGGATCGTTGGTGCGCCCGTCGTCGCGCCGATCGAGCTTTTCCTGCGTGTCGTACTGCCCGATCATGCGGAAGAAGATGTAGCGCGACGCCTGGTACTCGACCTTGAGGCGCGGCACCTTGCGGATGCTGACCGTGGTGCCATCGGTCCAGCGATTGAACTCCTGGTGCTGGTACTGCCCCTCGATGCGCAGCTGGTCGGTGGGGCGGTAGCGCAGGTTGGCCGTCACGAAGTGAATCAGTCCCGACTGCCACTCCTCGAAGTTTTCGTCCTTGCCGCCGACGTACTGGAAGTCGCCGGAGAACTTGGAGAACTCGGGGGTCGCGATCGTCACCATCAGGTCGACGTTGTGCAATCGTGGGTCGCCAGCGGCATTGAACACCACCGTGTCCTTTCGCGTGCCGAGGTTGCGCTCGACGTAGTAGCCTTCGTAGAGATCCTTGTCGAAGCCGAAGTTCTCGAAGAAGAGGGCACCGCTCACGCGCCACCCCCCTCGCACGGCCGCGTTTGACGTGAAGTGCAGCTTGCGGTCCTGCGACGCACGCCCGTTGACGAAGGCGTCGTAGTGACTGGTCCCCTGCCCGCGCACGGTGAAGCCCCACGTCTCGACCAGCGATCCCGCCGGCCGGAAGAAGGTCCACGAGTTCGCGACGACGTAGTCGACGACGTCGCGACGCGAGAGGAAGCCGGCCTGCGCATCAAAGTCCTTGTCGATCGCGTTGATGCGCGCCGAGAAGTTGTAGCGGCGTCCCGACCGGGCGAGGGTGGCGGCCCACAGCGGCGCGATCACCCCGGTGCTGTCGGCGGAGCGCGTGCGGCTGACGGCTCCCTGCCACGCCAGCGACCACATCTTGCCGACGATGAAGCGCCCGTCGAGACCGAGCAGGCGGTTGTAGTCGTCACCGTCGACCCGATCGGTGTAGGTGATCCCCATGCGCGACTGCCGCCCGAGGTCTCGCGTCCCGCGCAGGATGTTGAACATCGGGTGCCCGGTCCCGCTCAGCGACGTCGCACGATCGTCGTACGCCGAGAGGAGGGCGAGGTTGGTGCCTAACGCCTTGCCCGTCAGCTTCACCGCCACGTCGGGCTGCACGATGCGGCGCGTGTAGATCAGGTTGTTGCCGACGGAGAAGTTCTCGATCCCCTCGAGGAAGAACGGACGGCGTTCGGGATAGAAGAGGGCCTGGCGCGGATCGTACTGGAACGCCACGACGTCCGATTCGACCTGCGAGAAGTCGGGGTTCACCGTGCCGTTGAGGGTGAGGTTGTTGGTCACCCCCCAGCGCACGGTACCGCCGTACTCCGGCCCCTGCGGGAGATAGCCCCACCCTTCTTGTCCCTTGCGGTGCCCCGTCTGGAAGGCGACGACCGACGGATTGAGGTCCACGACCAGCCCGCGGCGCAGGTCGCGCAGCCCCACGAGCCGACCCGACTGCCCGAGGAACGAGGCCGCGTCGCGCCGGGCCGGCGTCCACGTGTCCTCGTGCCCCAGGTGCTGTACCTTGCGCACCAGCTGCAATCCCCAGTCCTGCACGTCGCGCGGCTGGTAGCGCAGCGACTTGAACGGGATGCGCACCTCGACCTCGTAGCCGAAGTCGGTCACGCGCCCCTTGGATTCGTAGACGAAGTTGGCGCTCAGGTCTGCCGAGGCGCGCGCGGCGCTGCCCGAGCTCCCGCTCGACGTCACGCTCTGCAGCTCGTTCAAGGTGCCGTCGGCCTGCACGCCTAACGCGTTGACCCCGAAGACGAAGGCCTGCCGCCCGTCATTGAAGGTCGAGAGGATGATCTCGACGTAGTCGTCGGCGCTGATCTTGTCGCGGTCGGAGAGACGCGCGTTGGTGGCCCCCGGCGGCGCAAAGGCGCGAATGCCGAAGTGGATCGCGGTGGGGGAGTACCAGACCCGGACCTCGGTCGAGGCGGTCGACGCGCGCCGGGCGGCCGGCGGGAACTGCCAGAAACCGGTCAGGAACGCCC
>CAZLLP010000094.1:0-22146 GCA_964560345.1 uncultured Gemmatimonadaceae bacterium | reverse complement strand
TGCTGTTCTTCGGCGCGCGCCCCCATGAGTTCGAGCACGTCCTCGATGGTGTGCGCGAGGTCGAATGGCGCGTGCTCGAACTCCAGGCGACCGGCCTCGATCTTCGAGAGGTCGAGGATGTCGTTGATGATGGTGAGCAGCGCCTCGCCTGACGCGGCGATCGTGCGCACGATGTCGCGCTGCTCGTCGGTGAGCGCGGTGTCGAGCAGGAGCTGCGTCATCCCGAGGACGCCGTTCATCGGGGTGCGGATCTCGTGGCTCATGTTGGCCAGGAACTCCGACTTCACGCGACTCGCCGATTCGGCGGCTTCCTTGGCCTGCAGCAGCGCACGCTCGGCGGCGCGGCGCGCCTCGAACTGGCCAAGCTTCGACGCCACGTCGTCCACCAACTTGAGCACTTCTTCGTCGAGCGGTTGCTCGAGCCGGCTTTGCAGCTCGAGCACGCCGCGCACCACGCCGCCCACGCGCACGGGGACGCCGAAGACCGAGGCGATGCCGGCGCGCATGACGACCGGGGCGCGCGGGCACTGCGAGATCGGCTGGTGAGGCACGTCCTCGATCCACAGGGGACGCTCGTTGCTCCAGACCTGGCCGGCCAGCCCGATCGAACGCTCGAAGCGCGCCCCGCGCGTGACGCTGGCGAGTTCGGCCAGTGTCGGTTCCTCGGCGACCACGAGTCCCACGCACTCGAGCGTGCGGTCGTCGCCGGCGTCCCACCACAGCGCAATCAGGTCCCACCCGATGGCGTCAAATACCGATTGCAGGACGGTGGGGGCGGCGGCGGCCAGCGTCGGGGCGTCATCCAGCGCGTGCGTGGTCGACGTCTGCGAGGCCATGCGCCGGTTGGCCTCGCGCAGCTCGGCGCGCTGCGCCGACAGCTTGGAGGCGAGCTTGCGCACGTCGCTGAGCGCGGCATTCTGCGACATCACCAGCTGCAAGAGGTCCACCACCGGATCGTGCAACGCGAAGTCGCCGATGGTGAGACCGTACGCCTTGATCGCCGCCGTGTCGGTGAGCCAGGGAGAACCGAGGAAGACGACTGCACCCTCACCCGGGACGTGCGACATCTGCCCGCGCAGTTGCATCCCCGAGGCCTTGTGCACCAGGAGCCAGAGCAGCCCGGTGTTCTTGACCAACGATCCGAAGCTGTTCGGGACGTGCGGGCGCTCGACGGTGAAGGCCTCCTCGAGGCGGGTGCCCGGTTGCACATCGGGACAGACGCGAGCGAGCGCCTTGCCAACCTGCACCACGACGAGGTCCGCATTCACCGCGAAGTGGAACGGGAAGGCCGCGGCGAACTGTTCCGCCGGAAGCCCGATATGGAAGGGAGCGCTTACGCGGGCGCGAACGTCGTCCACGGCGACTCGACGAGAAATTGATGTCGGGCACCGACGCGACATGACACGCGCGCTAGCTTGTTTTCGACGGCCGTGCTGCGCTTCCCTGACATCGTGGTGCCCTCGGCGGTCGATGAGGTATCGGACCCTTCTCCTCCCCATGATGATCGGCAACCCTGGAGGAGATCTTGACCGTTGACGGTGGTGGACCGCCCGTGATGGATGCGATTCGCAAGATCATGCGCCGCTGCGCGTTAGGTGGGACCAATGCCGCCCGCCTGAGTGGGCGCGTCGCCGCGCTGCTCCCGGTGTTCGCGCTGGCCCTGACCGCCTGCAGCGACGACCCCGGCGCCCCGGTGGACCCCACCCCGACCGGGGTGTCCGCGATCGAAGTCGTCCCGGCCTCCGCATGGATCGGGGTGGGGGCGACGCTCCCACTCACGGGGACGGCGCGCAGCGCCACCGGCGGGGTGGTGGGAGGGGTGACATTACGCTGGGAATCGAGCGCCCCGGCCATCGCGACGGTGTCGACAACCGGCAGCGTGCAGGGCGTGGCGGCCGGCGCGGCACGCATCACCGCGAGCGCCGGCGCGTTGCGCGCCACCTCCGAGGTCACCGTCGTCGGGACATCGGTGAAAGTCCCGACCTTCGGCGTGGAACGCGAAGGGGTCACCGACGTCTCGCTCCTGGGGCTGTGGAGCGACCCGGCGACCGGCGAGGGCTTCGCCGTGGGGCAGGCCGGCGTGATCCTCCAGGGGAAGGGGGGCAACTGGCGCCTGGTAAGCACCGGCTCCGCCGAGACCTTCGTCGGGATCTGGGGGACGAGTGCGACCAACGTGTACACGGTGGGGACCGCCGGGGCGATCTGGCACTACGACGGGACGTCGTGGCTCCCGATGACCAGCGGCACCGTCGAGACGCTGCTCGACGTCACCGGCTTCGGCCCCAACGAGATCTACGCCTCGGGGACCAACGGCACGGTGCTGCGCTTTGACGGGCGCGGCTGGCAGACGCTCACCACCGGGCGCGGCTGGGAGCTGTGGTGCGTGTGGGGCACATCACCA
The DNA here is from genome assembly GCA_964560345.1 of uncultured Gemmatimonadaceae bacterium. Lineage (GTDB taxonomy): Bacteria > Gemmatimonadota > Gemmatimonadetes > Gemmatimonadales > Gemmatimonadaceae > SCN-70-22. The sequence continues at coordinate 19,745 of CAZLLP010000094.1, read as the reverse complement.
ACCGACTTGTGGCTGGCGGGACAAAACGGCGTCCTGGTGCATTACGACGGCGCACAGTTCACCCCTGCCACGTCGCCCACCACCGACGCCATCTTTGGCGTGTGGGGGAGCAGCAGCACCGACATCTGGGCGGTCGGGATCAACGGGCGCACGCTGCACTACGATGGCACGAGCTGGCAGGCGCGCAACGCCATCACGCGTCGCAACCTCTTCGGCATCTGGGGGCGCGCCGCCAACGAGGTCTACGCCGTGGGCAACACCGGGGCGGTGGTGCACTACGACGGGCAGACGTGGCGCGAACTCCCCAACTCGGGGACGGGGCAGAACCTGCGCGGCGTGTGGGGCGATGCAGCTGGCGGCATCCTCCTGGCCGGATGGGACGGGACGGTGCTGCGCGGGACGGTCGCAACGGGCTGGCGTCCGGAGACCTCGTCGCCGGCGCTGACCTCGATCTGGGGGCCGGGGGACGGGACGCTCTTCGCCGTCGGCGGCGGCGGCGCGGTGTTACGCCGCACGCCGCAGACGGGATGGTTCGTCTCGGACGCGCCGCCGGCGCAGCCGCTGTACGGCGTCTTTGGCACCTCGCCCACGCAGGTCTACGCAGTGGGCGACACGGGGACCATCATGCGCTACGACGGCACGCAGTGGCGCACGGAGCCGAGCGGGCAGTTGACGCTGCTGCGTTCAATTTGGGCCTCCGATCCCACGCACCTGTTCATCGTCGGAGAGCGCGGGGTGATCCTCAACTCCTCGGGGAACGGGACGTGGACGCCGATGTCGAGCGGGACCAACGCCTTTTTGCGGCACGTGTGGGGATTGTCGTCGACCGACATCTTCACCGTCGGCGACTCCGGGCTCGTGCTGCGCTACGACGGGACGCAGTGGAAGAAGATGGCGACGCCCACCAAGCGCCTGCTGCGTGGCGTGTGGGGAACGAGCGCGCGCGACGTCTTTGCCGTGGGCGACTCGGCCACCATCCTGCGCTATGACGGCGTGCAGTGGTACAGCATGGTGAGCCCGGTGCAGAAGACGCTGCGGCACGTGTGGGGGACAGGGCCCACCGACGTGTACGCGTTAGGCGAGGACGGCACGCTGCTGCGCTTCGACGGCGTCGCCTGGACTTCGCTGACGTCGCCCACCACGCGCTACCTGCTGCAACTGTGGGCGGAGCCCGGGCAAGGGCGACTCTTTGCGGTCGGGTTGCTCACGACCATCCTGCGAGGGGAGCGGAACTGAGCCTGGGGAACGCCCCGCGCCCCTAGGCTGGTGGCGGCAGGACAATGGTGAACGTCGAACCGCGCTCCTCAACGCTCCGGGCCTCGAGCCGCGCGCCTAACGCGTGACAGAGGGCGCGCGAAATCGACAGGCCGAGCCCCGTCCCGCCAAAGGTGCGGGCGGTGGAGACGTCGACCTGCTCGAACGCCTCGAAGATGGCCTCCATGCGCCGGGCCGGGATGCCGACGCCGGTGTCGACGACTGCGATGCGCGTGGGGCGCGACTGCGCATCCGCCTCCACACGCACCAGCACCATCCCCGCTCGCGTGAACTTGAGCGCGTTGCCGACAAGGTTGATGATCACCTGCCGCAGCTTGGCCCCGTCGATCAGCACCGGGCGCAATCCGCTCGGCACGTCGGTCCGCAGTTCCACCCCGTCAGCGCGCGGCTGCCCCTCCAGCAGCGAGACGGTCTCGCGCACCAGCGACGCCAGGTCGGTCGGAGCGGCGACAACTTCCATTCGCCCCGCCTCGATCTTCGACAGGTCGAGGATGCTGTTGATGAGCGACAGCAGGTGCGTCCCGTTCGCCTGCACTCGCTCGAGGTACTGCCGGTCGCGCCCCTCGAACGGCGTGGTCGGGCGGCGTAGCAGCTGGCGGGAGAAACCGATAATGCTGTTGAGCGGCGTCCGCAGCTCGTGCGACATGCGCGCGAGGAACTCGCTCTTGGTCCGGTTGGCGGCGTTGGCCGCATCGCGCGCCTGCTCCAGCGACGTCTGGATCTCCTTGAGCGCAGTGATGTCGGTCAGCAGCACGACGCTCCCGCCGTCCTGGGTGCGCGAGATCGAACCGCGCATGATGAAAGACCCGACGGTCTCCTCAAAGACACCACCGGCGCGATGGCGCGCGAGCATGCGTGCCATCCACGCGTCACCGGGTTCTCCGGTGATCGAATGCTTTCCATCGCGCACGACGGGGCTCAGGAGCTCGGTGAGCGTCATCCCCACGCGTGGTGGAACATGCGGCGGTTGCATGGCGGCGAAGGCGGGATTGAAGGCGATGAGGCGTTCGTCGGCGTCGAACATCGCCATCCCCGACTCCATCGCGCCGATCGCATCGAGCAGGCGTTGCTGCTCGCGACGCACGGCCCGCTCGGCCGCCAGTCGTTCCGAGATCTCGCGAATGGTGGAGAGCACGCCGGTGATCTCCCCGGTCTCCAGGTCCCGGATGGCGGTCGAGATCGTCTCCACGTGCCACACCTCGTCGCTGCCCGGGAACGAGTAGTCGCGCGCCTGGAAGAACGACTCGCCGTCCTCCAGCAACCGCTGGAAGCGCGCACGCCGCTGCGGTGCCTGCGGGAGCGGGAGGCAATCGTCCAGGTGCATGCCCAGCGCGGTGGCGCGGGGGATCCCCGACCATCCCTCCATGACCGCGTTCCACTCCGTCACGTGCAACGACCGGTCGAGCGCCACGATCCCATCGGCATTGGCGGCCACCAGCGACGCGGCAAAGGCGCGCTCCGCCTTGAGAGACTGCTCGCGAAGTCGGGTCTCGGTGATGTCGTGCTGGATCCCGACCCACCCCGAGATGCTCCCATCCTCGTCGCGCATGGGCGTGATCTGCGCCTGCATCCAGATCGGCGCGCCGTCGCGGCGATGATTGACGATACTCGCCGAGTATGGCTCGCCAGCCGCAATGGCGCGGCGCATCGCGACGCGCGCCTCGGCCGACGATTGCGGTCCACGCAACACCGACCCCGGCGAATGCCCCTGCACCTCCGACAGCGTCCATCCGGTGATGCGCTGCCACGCCTCGTTGACCCACACGATGCGCCCCGCCGCATCGGTCATCACCACCCCTTCGCTCGTCCGCTCGGCGATCGCCGACAGGCGCGCCAGCCGCTGCGCCATCTGTCGCTCGCTGGTGATGTCGCGCAACGTCCCTACACCGCCGATGCATCGCCCCTGATGGTCGAGCATCGGACGATAGGTCGCGTCCACCACCGCGGTGCGACCCGTCACGCGCGAGGTGATCTCACGCGCGTGCAGCGTCATCGTCTCGCCGCGCAACGCCCACTCGTAGGCATCGAGCAGCCAGGTGCGCGCCAACTCGGGAAAACACTCGTCGAGCGTGCGGCCAAGCACCTGCTCGGCCGGCACGCCGTAGAGCTGCTCCATCGCGGCGTTCCACAGCGTGAAACGGCGCTGCAGGTCGAACGTGAGGATGCCGTCCGAGGTCCCCGCGGCAATCGCCTCGATCATCACGTGCGCCGAGCGTAGCGCCTCCGCGTGCGCGCGCGCCATCTCGGCCGAGGACGACCTGGCGAGATCTGCGGCGGATCCGGGGAGGACGACGGATGCCATCGAAAGCGGACGAAGAAGCTGTGCGAAGGTCTGATGAAGGCATCGAACGCCGCCCTGGCAGCGCCTGAGCGCGCCATTCGGACCGGCGTTGGGAGTGCGATCATGCACCCCGCTGGAGAGTATCGGCCGAGGCCTCCGTCGTTCGACCACGCGGAATCCTGCACTTGTGCTCTGCCGATCGCCCCGCGGCACCGCACTCCCCCCTGAGACCCGGCGAATCGGCTTGACGCAGCCCGCCCCTGCCGGGAAGCTTGGCGCGTCGAGCGCGACGCTCCCTGAAAGTGCGCCGTCACGCCACCCGCCATCGATCTCCCCACCTCTCCGCGACCGCCCCCAATGAGACGCGCGTCGACCTGGCTTGTCGCTGCACTCGCGGGGTTCCTCCCGGTGCAGGTGTCGATCGCGCAACGCACCAACGCCCCGTCGACCTCGGCCGCCGAGGTGTTCACCGGGCGATTCATCACGCTCGATACGCTGCGGCCACGCGCCGAGGCCATGGCCGTGCGCGATGGGCGCATCGTGGCGATCGGGACGCGTGCCGAGGTCGACGCCGCGGCCGGCCCGGGGGCGCGCCACACCGCGCTCGACGGCGTCGCGCTCCCCGGCTTCGTCGACGCGCACGTGCACGCCGCCTCGCTGGGCGAGAGTCTCGTGCAACTCGACCTGCGCGGGCTGTCCAAGGCTGCAATCGTCGAGCGGGTGCGCGCGGCGGCAGCGCGCGCCGCGCGCGGCGCCTGGATTCAGGGATCCGGGTGGGACCAGTCGTTCTGGCCGGGAGCCGGCTTCCCCACCGCGAGCGATCTCGATCGCGCCAGCCATGGACATCCGGTCCTGCTCGAGCGCATCGACGGACACGCCGTCTGGGCCAACGGCCGGGCGATGCGGCTGGCGGGGGTCACGCACGCCACTGCCGACGTGGCCGGCGGTCGCATCGTGCGGGACTCGTCAGGCACGCCCACGGGGGTCTTTGTCGACGATGCGATCCCGCTCGTACGGCGCGCGGTCCCCCCGCTGGCGATGGACGCGCGCGTGCGCCGCCTGCGCGCCGCGCTCGCGCGCTACGCGCAGTGGGGGCTCACCGGCATCCACGACGCCGGCATCGATCGCGACGAGATTTCGGCCTATCACGCACTGGCGCGCGAGGGAGCACTCCCCGTACACGTGTACGCGATGGCGTCGGCAAGCAGCGAAACGCTCGCCGAGGTGCTACCGCGCGGCCCGGAGATCGGCACGGCCGGCGGGACCTTCACCCTGCGCACCGTCAAGATTGTCGATGACGGCGCGTTAGGCTCGCGCGGGGCACGCCTCACGGCGCCGTACAGCGACGATGCGTCACAGCGCGGCTTCGACCTCACCCCGGGCGCAACGCTCGACTCGCTCATCGAGCGGAGCCTGACGCGGGGCTTTCAGGTGGCGGTGCACGCCATTGGCGACGCCTCGACGCGCGACGTGCTCGATGCCTTTGCGCGCGTGGGGGCGCGCGGGCGCGCCTCGCGTTTTCGACTGGAGCACGCCTCGCTCATCGACGATGCCGATCTCCCGCGACTCGCCGCGCTCGGCGTGATCGCCTCGATGCAACCGGTCTTTGTCGGCGAGTACAGTCGCTTTGCCGAGGCGAGAGTCGGAGCGGCGCGCCTGCCGTGGGTCTATCGTACGCGCGACGTCGTGGCCAGCGGCGCGATCGTCGCGGCGGGGACCGATTTCCCCGCCTCCGACACCGGCGACCCCATCGCCACGCTCTCGTCGATGGTGACGCGGCGCGGTGACGACGGCACGCCGGCCGACGGGTGGCTCCCCAGCCAGGGGGTGAGCGTGGACGCGACGCTGCGCGCCATGACCATCGGCGCCGCCTACGCCGCCTTCGACGAGCGCGAGGCGGGGATCCTGTCGGTCGGGCGCCGCGCCGACCTCACCGTGCTCTCCGACGATCCGTACGCGGTTGCACCTGGCGACCTGCGCCGCCTCACCGTCCGGCAGACGATCGTCGGCGGACGCACGACCTATCGCGCCCCGGCGCGCCGTCGCTGAACTGCCGCCCCGCCCCCGCACACACGCGCTCCGCTCCCTCACCTCACGACGCATGCGCATCGCACGTTCCACCGCCGCCGTTCTGTCCGGACTCGTTATGCTGACCGCCTGTGCCACCAGCGGCGGCCGATCGTCGTCCCCCACCTGGCAGGCGTTCGCCGTGCGATTTGCCAGCATCCCGCGCTTTCCGGTGCGTGCACTGATCGCCGGGAGCGACTCGGCCCGTCGGCTCGACATCGCGATGATGGTCTGGCCGCTGCGCGCGCCTAACGGCGACCTGGTCCTGGTGGATGCCGGCTTCACGCGCGAGAAGTTCATCACACAGTGGAAGCCGGCCGACTACGTCACCCCCGACTCCGCGCTCAGGCGCGCCGGCTTCGACCCCGCGCGGGTGACCGACGTCGTCGTGACCCACATCCACTGGGATCACGCCGACGGCGTGGAGCGCTTCCCCAACGCGCGCATCTGGCTCCAGCGCGCCGAATTCGAGTACTACGTGGGCGCCGACGGTTCGGCCAAGGACCGGGCGATCGACCCGGAAGTGGCGGCGACGTACCGCCGGTTGTTCGATGCCGGTCGCGTGCGATTCGCCGAGGGCGACAGCACCGAGATCCGCCCCGGCGTGCGTGTGTATCTGGGCGGGAAGCACACCTTCGCCTCGCAGTACGTGAGTGCGCAGACCGCCGAGGGGCGCGTGGTGATTGCCTCGGACAATGCGTACCTGTACGAGAACCTCGAACGGCGTCGCCCGATCGCGCAGACGCTCGATTCACTCTCGAACCTGGCAGCGCAGGCGCGCATGCAACGCCTCGCCACCACGCCGCGCCTGATTGTCCCCGGGCACGATCCGGCCGTCTTCGATCGACTCCCGGCCGCCGGTGTCGGCGCCGTCGTCATCCGTTAGGAGTCTGTCGCCCGTCGCCCCGTGACGGTCATCGCCGAGTTGCGTTAGGCAGCCGCTGCCTCGTTCCGCCCCCCTCACGCCGGAGCCTGCACGATGCGCACGTACATCCTGACGACCGGGATCATCTTCGCCCTCATCTTCCTGGCGCACATCGCGCGCATCTTCTCCGAAGGGGCGCACGTCCTCTCGGAGCCGATCTGGGATCTGCTGACGATCATGGCCGCGGCGCTGAGCCTGTGGGCGCTGCGCCTGCTGCGCAGTCCGGCGGCCTGAGGGTCAGCCTCACGGGGAACAATGCAGAACGGCCCGGGACATCGCCCGGGCCGTTCTGTCAAACCAGGTGAAGCAGGACCGAAGCGGCTAGGCCTCTTCCTCCTCCTCCTTCTTCGCCTTCATCGACTCGTTCACGACCTTCTGCGCCGCTTCGTGCGGCATCTGCTCGTAGCCGTGGAAGCGCCGCTTGTAGGCGGCGTGCCCGTGCGTCAGCGAGCTGAGGTCGGTGGCGTACAGGTGCAACTCCGCCTGCGGCACGTGCGCCTTCACGGTCGTCAGCCCCGCCGCCGGTGAATCGGAGCCAAGGATGTGGCCACGACGACCCGAGAGGTCACCCATCACGTCGCCCAGGTAGCGATCGGGGGTGGTGATCTCCACATGATCGAGCGGCTCGAGCAGGATGGGCTTGCACTTGGGCGCAACGGCCTTGAAGCCGAGGATCCCGGCCATCTTGAACGACATTTCGTTCGAGTCGACCGAGTGATACGAGCCGTCGTACAGTTCGACCTCGAAGTCCACCAGCGGATAGCCGGCGAGGATGCCGCGTGCCGACGCTTCCTGGATCCCGCGATCGATCGCCGGCCTGAAGCCCGACGGAATCACGCCGCCCACGATCTTGTCGACGAAGTGATACCCATCGCCACGCGGGCGCGGCGCCATGCGAATCCAGCAATCGCCAAACTGTCCGCGGCCGCCCGACTGCTTCTTGTGCCGCCCCTGCCCGTCTCCCTTGCCCGTGAGCGTTTCGCGATAGGCAATGCGCGGGCGCGTGAGCTCGGCGGCGACGTTGTACTTGCGGCGCAGCTTGGCCAGCGACACGTCGAGGTGACGCTCCCCTAACCCGGCGATGATGGTCTCATGCGTTTCCGGGTTGTAGTGTGTCTCGAAGGTCGGATCCTCGTCGTGCAACCGGTGAAGCCCCTGCTGCAGCTTCTCCTCGTCGTTGCGCGTGGCGGCATGCACGGCAAAATGCACCACCGGCTCGGGGAACTCGATCTGGAAGAGGCGAACCGGGTGTTCCTTCGTCGATAGCGTGTCGTTGGTGTGCGTGTTCTTGAGCTTGGCCACGCAGCCGATGTCGCCGGCATGCAGCACCGGAACCTCGATGCGCTCCTTTCCCTGCCCCACGCACAGGTGCCCCATCTTCTCCAACCCGTCGCGGGTGGCGTTGAAGACATCCTGTCCGTTGGCCACCTGGCCGGAGAAGATGCGGAAGAACGACACCTCGCCCACGTGCGGCTCGGAGTGCGTCTTGAAGACGAGGGCGGCGAACGGGTTGGTGTCGACCGCATGGATCTCGACGGTGTGATCGCCCTCGGCCCCCTTGAAGGCGTGCAGTTCTTCCATCTCGTAGGCCGACGGCATGAGCTGCACGAGTTCGGTGAGCAGCGCCTGGATGCCGATCACGTGCTCGGCCGAGACGGCGAAGAGCGGGAAGAGATCCATCCGCTTCATCGCTTCCTTCATCCCGTTGATCGCCTCGTCGCGCCCGATCTCGGCGCCTTCGAGGTAGCGCTCGAGCAGGGTGTCGTCGGTGGCCGAGATGGCCTCGATGAGCTCCTGGTAGTACTTGTCGAAGGTGGCCTGCTGGTCGGCGGGGATGTCGGCCTCGGTGTAGTCGCTCGCCTTGGAACCCGCTGTGTAGAGGTAGGCCTTGCGGGTGAAGAGATTGATCACGCCGCGGAAGGACGCGCCGCTTCCGATGGGGATCTCGACCGGGACAACCTTGTTGGTGAGGCGTTCCTTGACCTGCTGGTACACGCGGTCGAAGTCGGCGTGTTCCTTGTCCATCATCGAGACCACGAAGAGCACCGGGTCGCCGCGGGAGACGGCTTGGTGGAACGTCTTCTCGGTGCCGACTTCAACGCCGCCCTGGGCGCTCACGACGCTGATCACCCCGTCGGCAGCCGCAATTCCGGCGATGGCGTCGCCGTGGAAGTCGAGGTACCCCGGCGTGTCGATCAGGTTGATCTTGGTGTCCATCCACTCGGCGAATGCGCAGCCCAGGCTGATGGAGTAGCCCCGCTCGGTCTCCTCGGGGGTATGGTCGGTGAGGGTGGTCCCCTCCTTGATGGTGCCGTGACGTTTACTTGATCCGGACACGAAAGCCAGGGCGTCGACCAAGGTGGTCTTGCCGCTGGCTCCGTGTCCGACTACCGCCACATTTCTGATGTCCGTCGCGCGATACTCACGCATTGCAGGTTCTCCCATGGTGGGATGGTGACATGGGCTGACGCTGGTGCGCGCGTAGGGGTCCGTCAAGAAGCGAACGCCCGATTGCCAAGACCGTGCACCGGCGTTTGGGGTGTGCGTGGCGGGGGCGCGATGTGGCGGGTTTGCGCGGTGAAACGACATGCGGGCCGCCCAGTGAATGGGCGGCCCGCATGAGGTAGTGCACACGACTCGGACGAATCAGGATCGTGGTTCAGTCTCCTTGGTCGTAGTCGAGTCCATCGGCCTGGCGATAGCTGTCGAGGAGCGCATCGAGGCGCGCCCCGGCGCCGGCCGGGAGGATGGCGTGAGGAGCCAGCGAGAAGCTGATCGCGCGACGCGTCCCTTCGGGCCAGTCGGGCATCACCAGCCCGGCGACCAGTCGGCGAATGGCTGCGCCGCATTCCGCGAGCAGGAGCTCGGCGGTGTCTTGCAGGACCGCGAACGGGATGGCCAGGTCGCTCGTGACGAGATGTCCCGTCGACTCATCTCGCCACGCGGCGTCTCCCACCGCGCCGCGCTCCGGCCACAAGGCCACGTGTCGGATCGTGTCCAAACGCTCTTGGGGCTCACGATGGGCTTCGACCGCAGCCGCCAAGGCGAGGGCCAACGACTCAGGCGTGGCATCTCCGAAGAGCGTGACCACGTCCCGCGAGGGGCGCTCGGAATTGAGCGGGGACGGCACGGAGTTCACGTGCGCGAGCACCGTTGAGTGTTCGGGGCGATCCTCGAGCATCACGAGGACGTCCATCACCCCTCCTTCTCGTGAGAAACGCTCCGTGGTGCTGCGGGCCGATGTGTCCGTCAGCGCCTTCGGAGCGGGAGTCCTTCACAAAGAGGGACCCCACCAGCGCGCAATCGGCCACACCCGGAACATGAGGTTCCGATTACGTGACGTATTCCTGACAATTCCCCGCGTGACGCGGATCAGGAGAGATCACGACCGACTGCGCACACCCACCACTCCAGCAATGAACGCACCAGCGAGGAGTGAGAGAAAAAAGGCAGTCTGTGCCGTCGTCAAACTGGCGAACGCCGCTGCACCCAATGCCCCGGGAACCACGGTCCCGGCGAGGGCACCAAGGAAGAGGGCGAACAGGAGGGCGCCGGCGGGGAGGGCGAGCCCGCGGAGTTGTGTCGCCACGACGCTGAAGCACACGCCCCACAGCGTCATCCACAGCAGGTGGGCCACGACGCCGACGGAAATCGCCACCCCTTCGACGGGTGTCGCAAGACGCCACGCGCCCAGCAAGGCGCGCCCCCCCATCTCGAAGGGGAGCGTCGCCCCGCCGTGACGCAGCCCGAGCCCAACCAGCCCCCCCGCAGTCGCGGCGGCGCCGATGAGGCCGATAGACACCCCGTTTCGAATTCGGTCAGCAAGCACGAGCGAAAGGAAGAGGAGAAACGGCCGACACTCAAGGGGTCATACGCCAAGCTTGCCGCCACGACCGTCAAACGTTATCAGTGCTTCCCTATGGAACAGCCCACAACTACGCAGCAGGCCAAGATCCTCGTGATCGAGGATCGCCGCGAAGTCCTCGACGTCCTGCAGCGCACGCTGTCGGACAACGGATTCGCCGTGATCACCGCGACCGACGGGGACGAGGGGTTGCAGGCGGCGCTCGACCAGCAGCCACACCTGATCATCCTCGACATCGGCCTCCCGAAGCGGAATGGTCTCTCCGTTGCGCGCGAGTTGCGCGCCCGCGCCTTCACCGCCCCCGTCCTCATGCTCACGGCGCGCGACACCGTGACCGACAAGGTGCAGGGGTTCGAGGCCGGCGCCGACGACTACCTGGCCAAGCCGTTCGATTACGACGAGCTCCTGGCGCGCGTGCGTGCCCTCCTGCGTCGCTCGACCATCCGCGAGGAGTCGACGCTGATGAAGGTCGGCGACCTGACGCTCAACGCGATGTCACGCGAAGTCATGCGCGGCGAGCGCGTGGTGGCGCTCACGCAAAAGGAGTACGCGCTGCTGGAGTACCTGATGCGCCACGCGGGGATGCCCGTCTCGCGCGAACAGATCTCCGAGCACGTGTGGAAGCAGGAGTTCGATCCCACGACCAACATCGTCGACGTCTACATCAACTACCTGCGCAAGAAGATCGATCACGACGCCGACAAGGCGCTGGTGCAGACGGTGCGCGGCGTGGGCTACATGCTCTCGGCGGAATAGAGCGCGGCCCCGCTACGCCCAGCTGCGCACATGTGGCACGAATGAGACAGCCCCGCACACCATCGGTGTAGCGGGGCTGGTTCGTCCTCGGCAGCGAAGTGCTAGAACAGCGCGTCGTCGACCGAGTCTCCGCCGCCACCACCCGCCGTAGCCGGTGCCTCCGGTTGCGACAACAGCGCGAGCGCGTCGAACCCTTCGCCCACATGCTCTTCGGCCCGCAGGGCCACGAAGAAGGTGTCGCCGTTGGCCGTGGAGAACCACGCCGACGTGTCCCACGTGCTGTCGGTCCCGTCGAGGTCGAAGCCCTGCGTGATGTCGGGCAGCGAGATGTGCAGGTCGAAGTCGCGCTCCAGCAGCGCCGCGCGCGCGCGACCGCCGATCGTGTTGCTCAACTCGCCAAAGACATCGAGCCCGCCGTTGTCCAGCGTGGCCTCACGCCGCAGCACCTTGCTGGCCAGGCGTTCGGCGTCTGCGCTGTTGCAGGCGATGATCACTTCCACGCTGTGCTGGCCGCCGGTGAGGGAGATGCGACCGCGAATGCCGCCTTTGATCGCGTGCCCCTCGGGCGAAAGCGTCGCCACGTCCTGCCCCGACATCACGCCTAACGTCTGGCGTGTGGCCGTCACCATCCACTTGCGGGCATCGCTCTGCAGGTGCGCGCGGAGCTTGTCCAGCGGCGTGGCGCCGGCCAGCAGGGTCCGCCGCAGCTCTCCCATGAACGTCTCCGGGACGAACGAGCGCCGGATGACGCCGGCAAAGTGGCGCGCCTTGTCCGGCGGCACCTGATCGCTGTCGGTCACCAGCCAGAACGACGGGATCCCCGTGCGCGACTCGATGGACAGCTTGCTGATCAGGTTCACCACCTGCGTCTCGGACACGAGCGGGAGCCCCTCCGTCACCAGGATGGTGGTCGGCTTGAGTTCGGACTCCTGGTAGACGCGCAGCGCGTGCGCCCCCGAGATGGCCTGCGAAATCATGAAGTCCCCTTCCAGCAGCGGGACGGCAAACTGCCGGAAGTTGGGATCCGAATCGACGATCAGGAGCGACGTCTGCCCTTCCGCCCCTTGGCGCTGGCGCCACCCCGCATGCTGCGAGATGACGCGGCGAAAACGCTCGTGCACCTCCGACGGGCGCAACGGCTTGAGGATGTAGTCGGCAATGCCGAGGGCGACCAGGCGGGTGATGTCTTCCTTGTCCTTCACCGACGACATGCAGACGATCGGGAGCATGCTGTGCGTGCGCGACGACCGCACCGCCTCCACCACCGCCAGGCCGTCGAGCAACGGCATCTGGATGTCGGTGAAGAGGAAGTCCGGATCATGCCGCTCGATAAGCTCGAGCGCCTCGACGCCGTTATTGGCTTCGAGGATCTCGTCGGACATGTGCGTCAGGATGCGCTTGAGGATCTCTCGCGTGACGAGATCGTCCTCGGCCACCAGAATCTTCATGCGTACGAATGGGAAGTGGCGGCGCGCCTGTGCGCCACCGAAGGACCCCTGGGAGTAGTATCGGCAGCACGTCGTGGCCGCCTCACCCCCCGTGGCTAACGACCTGCGGTGACGCCCCCTGCGGCGTTGAGCGACGCGAGCGCGATCGCTTCGATCGGGAGAACCTGTTCCACCGCCCCAGCGACAATGGCCTCACGCGGCATGCCGAAGACCACGCAGGTGGCCTCGTCCTGGGCGATGGTCCGTGCGCCGGCGTCGCGCATCTGCTTCATCCCGCGCGCACCGTCGTTCCCCATGCCGGTGAGCATCACGGCCACCCCGTTGGGCCCCAGCGCACGCGCCGCCGATTCGAAGAGCACGTCGACCGAGGGGCGATGCCGGTTCACCGGCTCTTCGACCACGACCTCGACGCGGTACTCGGCGCCGCTCCGGCGAATGCGCATGTGCTTGCTCCCGGGCGCAATGAGCGCGAGCCCCGGCATCACCCGATCGCCGTCCTGCGCTTCACGCACCTGGATGCGACACAGTTCGTTGAGACGGTCGGCGAACGACCGGGTGAACTTCTCCGGCATGTGCTGCACGATCAGGAATCCCGGCGAGTCGGCGGGAAGCGCGGTGAGCAGCACGCGCAGCGCTTCGGTGCCTCCGGTCGAGGCGCCGACACAGACCACCCGATGCGTCGCCTCGGCAAAGGACGCCCCCTTCCACTGCACGTCGTTCGTGCGCGGCGCGGCTGGCGACGCCCCGCCCACGTGCATCGGGGGCGCGGCACGTCGCAGCACGCGCGCGCGGGCCGCCGACTTCACCTTGAGGATGATCTCGTGCCCCATCGCCGAGGTGCCGGCGGCAAGGTCGAGTTTGGGCTTGGTGACGAAATCGATGGCGCCGAGTTCCAGCGCCCGAATGGTGGTGTTGCACCCGCGTTCGGTGAGAGATGACACCATCACCACCGGCATCGGGCGATTCTGCATCAGCTTGTCGAGAAAGGTGAGCCCGTCCATGCGCGGCATCTCGACGTCGAGCGTGAGGACGTCGACTTCGAGGTCCTTCATCTTGCGCCACGCCGAGATCGGATCAGGGGCCGTCCCCACCACGTGCACTGCGGGATCGCTGGACAGGATGCTCGTCAACAACTGCCGCATGAGGGCACTGTCGTCGATGATGAAGACGCGGGTCTGCCGAACCACCGCCATACGCGCTCCGTATTACCTGAGAACCGGACTAGAACAGTTCGATGTCGCCTTCGTCCAGCGACTGCTGCTGCACCACCTTCCGATCCCACTGCCCGAGCTGCACGCGCAGCTCGGCCAATCGCTCCTCGACGGAGAGGAACTCCTCGTACGTCATCCCGACCATGTCCTCGCGCACCGCCGTACGCAGCAACGACGCGTCGCGGGCAAACTGTCCGAGCCAGCCAATGCGCTTGTCGACGTGCGCCAGGAGCTGCGTCGCCATGTCCTCGAACTGGAGGCTCTGCACCACGAGCATCGCGCCCTTGGAGATCTCTCCCGCCAGCTCCTCGATCTCGATCGCGATGGGCGCATCGGTCTCGGCCCGCAGGCGACCGGCCAACTGCCCCTGATCGCGCGCCTGCTTGACCATGAGCTGGAAGGCCTGGCTCAGCTTCCCCGTCGCGTCGCCCAGCATGTTGCGGAGTTGCTGCAGGTCGAACAGCGTCGAGCCGAACTGCGACTCCAGCGACTCGGCAACCGCCAGGTGCAAACTCGCGAGGCGCTCGCTGATCTGCTCCGGGGTGAGCGGGGCTGGTGGCGTCGTCACGTCGTAGGACATCGGAAGGAGGGGTAGGCTCAGAAGAGGATGTGATCGAGTTCGATCGCGATGGCGGGGACGTCGAGCGAGCGGCGCGTGTGTCGCACTTCGTCGCGGACGACGTCGCGCATCAGTTCGGGTTGCAGCGCGCGCACGCGCACCTTGCCGCTGTCGGTGTGCAACCGCACCTCGAGCGGTTGCGTCCCGCCAAGCCGTTCGGCGTCGATGGGGATGCGTTCGGCGGCGAGAAAGTTCCGGATGAATTCGCAGTTGTGGCGACCGACGTCGACGTTCGAGCGCAACGCGGCGATGACACTCGCCCCGCCGAAGACCTTCGCCCGCAGTCGCGTCCGATCGCCGCCTGCCTTCATGATTTCGTTGATCAGCAGCTCCATCGCGTGCACGCCATACCGCGCCGGACGCGTCTCGTGAAAGCCATCGGGGAGCATGAAGTGATTCATCCCCCCGATCTTGAGTATCGGATCGAAGAGGCACGCAGCCACGCACGAACCGAGCACCGTGCGCACTTCGGCCCCGATTTTCGAGACATGGAGCCCACCCGCCTCAATCCGGATCACCGGATGGGTCGGTGCCGTCGGCGCATACGGTGTCAGGTGCGCCCGTCGCGCCGGCGCAGGAGCCGCCCCGGCCGAGGGGCCGCCGCGCAACCGGTAGATCGTCTTGCCCACCGGTTCGTACAGCTCGCCCAGCCAGTTGAGGTTCTCCGAGTGGCCAAGGATGAGGAAACCGCCAGGCACAAGCCGCTCGGCAAACCGGCGAAAGAGGCGATCCTGCGTCTCGCGGTTGAAGTAGATCACCACGTTGCGGCAGAAAATGACGTCGAACGATTCGCCCCCAGGCCAGTTCCCCTCGATCAGGTTCACTCGGCGAAAGTCGATCATGCGCTGCAGCTCGGGGCGCACCTTGAACAGGCCGGCGTTGGCCCCGGCCCCTTTCAGGAAGTGCGCGCGCAGGGCGCCTCCGTCCAGCGTGCTCACACGCTCGGCGTTGTAGCAGCCGGCGCGCGCCGTGGCCAGCACGTGCGTATCGATATCGCTGGCCAGGATCGAAGCCGACGCGTGCGCATCACGCGCGGTCATCGCGATCGAGTACGGCTCCTCACCGGTGGAGCAGGCCGCGCTCCAGATGCGCAGCGCTCGGGACGGATCCCGCGCCATCACCTCGTGCCGCAGGAAGTCGAAGTGGTGCGACTCGCGGAAAAAGGCCGTCTTGTTGGTCGTGATGCAATTGACGAACTCCAACAATTCCTTGCCGTCGGCGTCGCGCTCACGCAGGAGATCGACGTACGCGCGGTAGCTGGGCAGCTTGTGGTGCCGCAGGCGCTTGGCCAGGCGCCCCTCGACCAGCGAGCGCTTGGCCTCCGTGAGGTGAATGCCGGCCTCGCGCATGATGAGATCGCGGAGGAACGCGAAGTCGCGCTCCGCCATCGTCGGCATGCCGACGACGGCATCCGGCTCTCGGCGCACGTCGAGTCCCACGGTGGCAGTCGGAGGGCGCTAAAAGTCGACGAAGCCGTCGCCGCTCGCCGCGCCCGACAGGGCGTCATCCTCATCGAGCGCGCTGCGCGTCGGCGACGACACATTCGACGACGACGACGCGTGACCACCATATGCCCCCTTCGCCCCACGCCGCTTCATCGAGCGTGAAGGCGCCGGCAGATCGTTGCCGCTGAGGAGCGTCCGATCGTCACGCGACAACTTGAACCACGCCACCATCGCCTCGAGTTCGGTCGCCTGGTGCGCCAGCGTTCCCGCCGTCGCCGACAGCTCCTCGGTTTGCGCTGCGTTCTGTTGGGTGATCTGGTCCATCTGCGAGACCGCGCGATTCACCTCCTCGATGCCCACGCTCTGTTCGCGACTGGCGGCCGCGATCTCGGAGACGATGTCGGTCACCCGCTTGACGCCGGAGACGATCTCCTCGAGGGTCTGCCCCGACTGGTTCACCAGCGTGGTGCCGTGCTGCACCTTGTCTGTCGATTCGGAGATGAGTCCCTTGATCTCCTTGGCCGCCGAGGCGCTGCGAGCAGCGAGGCTGCGCACCTCACTCGCCACCACGGCGAAGCCACGCCCTTGTGCGCCCGCACGCGCCGCTTCGACCGCGGCGTTGAGCGCGAGCAGGTTGGTCTGGAACGCGATCTCGTCGATGGTGGTGATGATGTCGGCGATCTTGCGCGACGACGCGTTGATCTCACCCATCGCCGTCACCGCTTCGCCGGTCACACGCCCCCCCTTCTCCGCCACGCCGCGCGCGTTCCCGGCCAATTGGCTGGCCTGGTTGGCATTCTCCGCGTTGTGCTTGACCGTTGCGGTGATCTCTTCCATCGACGCCGCCGTCTCCTCGAGACTCGACGCCTGCGACTGCGCCGCCGAGGAGATGTCGTCGGCGACCGCGGAGAGCTCGCGGGCGGCGCGCGTCACCGTGGTGGCCGACCGGCGCATTCCGGTCGCGATCTCGGTGAGCTTGCGAAGGAAGCCGTTGAAGGAGACGGCCATCGTCCCCAGCTCATCGTTGGTGTTGATGTTGAGCTGCTGCGTGAGGTCGCCCGTCTCGGCCACGTGGCCAAGGACGCGCACCGCCTCCTGGATGGGCTTCGTGATGGAGCTGGCAAAGACGAGGGCGACGAGGATGATCAGCGCGGCCGCTATCGTCCCGAGCACGAGGACCGTCGTGCGAAGCGCCGTGGCCTCTGCGACCGCTTCGTCGCGGTCCTGGTTGAGCAGCACCCCCCACCCTAACCCCTCAAAGCCGAGCGCACCGGCCGAGGCGGCGAATCCCGTTACGTGCGGCTCGCCAGTGACTGGCTCCTGCTCTTCGATTGTCCCCGACTTCCCTTCGGCCACGAGGCGTGCCGATTCCCAGCCTATCTTGGCCATGTTGCGCTCCAGCGCACCACCGCCGCTGTCCGACACGATCACGAGGCCATCCTTGCGGACGACCGTCGAGCGAATCGTCGTGGCCCCGCTCTGCGCCAGTTGCTTGTCGCTTGCCGCCAGGATCTCTCCGGCGATACGTGCCACGGACGCGCGGTTCGACCACACACCGACAATCGTGCCGTCGCTGTCGCGTATGGGCGCGCTGAGGGTGACCACTTCGCCAAGTCCACCATACACGTCCTTGGTCAACGGATCGGACGTAACATCGACGATGTGCGACTGCCCCGCGGTGACGCGCCCCGAGATGACCTCAGCGAACCACGGCTCGCCAGAGACGTTGCGCCCGACGAGCGCCGACGTGTTGATCGGCTTCCCATTGGGATCGACGTTGTTGGTGGCGGCAATGCGCCCGTCGCGATCGACGATGACCATCAAGTCGTAGATGCCGTACGTGCGCATGTAGAAGTTTGCCGCCTCGGTGCGCTGCGCGGTGGTGCCGCGCGCCATCGGGTTGGCGGCAAAGACCTGCACATCGCCGTACCGCTCGAACAAGCTGCGGTCGATGTGATCGATGATCGATTCCGCACGCGACTGCAGACGCGCCTTGGCGTTCTCGACGAGCATGGTGCGGCTGCGGCCGTACTCGAGCCACCCGACCACCGTCATCGGGACGAGTCCCATGATGAGGAAGGCCGCGAGCATCTTGCTTCGCAGGCTGCGCAGCGCAAATCGTGCAAACATGACGAACGTCCTTGTGCGGGTCAGGCGAGCGAGTGAGGGCGAGACGGATTCACGACGCGGTGACGAGGGCCGCCACGTCGGCACCCACGATCCGGTCGATGTCGAGCAGGGCAATGAGGCGTTCTCCCACCTGCGCGAGGCCGCGTACGTACGCGCCCCCCAGCGAATGGGCGAGTTCTGGTGTGGGCTGGATCGACTCGGCGGGAATGTCGACGACATCCTCCACCGCATCGACCACGAGGCCGACGATCTTGGTCCCCACCGTGGCGATGATGAAGACAGTGAACTTGTCGTACGCGCGTTCGGGGAGCGCGAACTTGGTGCGCAAGTCGACGATCGGAACGACCGCGCCGCGCAGGTTGGTCACCCCCTTCACGTGCGCCGGGGTGTTGGGCATGCGCGTCACGCCGCTGTGCCCCTTGATCTCCTGCACCTTCAGGATCTCCAGCCCGTACTCTTCGCCGCCCAGGGTGAAGGTGAGGTACTGGTTGGCATCGATCGCGAGGTCGATGTCGGCCTCGAGCCCGGGATGCGTCATGCGATGAAGTCCTCGTCAGGCGCCTGCAGCGCGGCGACTGCCGCCAGGGCGGCGACGTCGGCCGTGCTGCGGCGGTGGATGGCGATGCGGAACAGCTCCTGGACGTCGGCAATCAGCGAGACGCGCCCGTCACCGAGGATGGTCGCCCCCATGATCGCGTCCAGCTTGCGGAAGTTGGTCTCGAGGTTCTTGATCACGACCTGCTGTTGCCCCACGACCTCGTCGACCAGGACACCGAAGCGACGCTCCTCCGTCTCCAGCACCACGATGATCCCCTGCGACGGCTCGACGATGGCGTCCGCGTGCCCAAAGAGCGCGTGCAGGCGCACGAAGGGAATCGACTCGCCGCGCACGAGGAGCACTTCCCCCTGCCCGAGGATGGCGCGGACGTCGCGCAGGCTCGGGCGCAGCGACTCCACCACCGACAGGAGCGGGACCACGTACGAGGTCCCGCCCACCCTGACTACGAGGCCGTCGAGGATGGCCAGCGTGAGCGGGAGGCGTAGGCGGAAGCGCGAACCCACGCCCGCTTCCGAATGGATGGTCACCGAGCCGTTCATCGCCCCGGCCGTGCACTATGAGGTCGCCTCCTGGCGGGGCGTCGCGGTGATCGCCGCCGAGGTCGACCGCTACATGGTCTCGCCCGTGAGCGGCATCCACTTCGGCGTGCCGATCGGGGCGCCGCTGACGCTGCTCGCAGGGCTGGGGATTGTTGCGTTGCTCTGGCCGCCGCTGCGCCCCGGCGGGTCGTGGCTGTCGGGCATGCTCGTCTGGCTGCTGGTCACGATCGCCAGCCTGCTCGTGAACCCGCTTCCCTGGCAGCGCTACTACCTGCCTCTGATCCCCGTCGCGACTGCGCTGGTGGGTGTTGGGATGGCGAGCCTGGCGCGGGTAGCCAGACAGAGAGCACTCTAGCTCGTGACCGCGCTGGTTGTTGACCGGACCAGTGTGGTCTCCGCCTCCGGCTGGACAGCCGGCTTCTCCTCGCCCGCCCTGCCCGCGTGGTCGATCACTGGCCTCAGCAAGCTCGTGAACTCGAGCGGGAAGACGAACTTGGTTGCCGCGCCGGCCCCCAGGGCCTTCAGGGCCTCAAGGTACTGCAGCGTCATGGTCTTGGAGTCGATGGTCCGAGCGACGTTGAAGATCGTCCCCGCCGCGCGCTCCGGGTGCTCGAGCGCGCGCACC
>CAZLLP010000093.1:0-22497 GCA_964560345.1 uncultured Gemmatimonadaceae bacterium | reverse complement strand
ACATCGCATCGTACAGCGTTCCGGCCTTCATCACGTAGCGGATGTTGGCCGTGTTGCGGATGTTCTCGAGCGGGTTGGCGTTGAGCACCATGAGGTCGGCGAGCTTGCCCACGCTGATCGAGCCGATGTCGTTCTCCATCCCCAGGAACATCGCCCCGTGCATCGAGGCGATCTCGAGCGCCGTCATCGCGCCGTTGGCCTTGGCCGCCATCCACACGTCCCAGTGTGAACCCAGCCCGGCCTGCTGCCCGTGCGAGCCCACCGCCGAGTAGCCGCCAGCCGCAATGATATCGGCCACTTGCTGCGACATGATGTCCTTCGAGTAGTCGGTCTCGGGGCGCATGATGAAGCGGCGCGTGTGCGGAATGAGTTGGCGCCACGGAACCCACTTCCCCTGCTTGGCGTCCAGCCACACCGGACTTTCCTGCCAGAAGTATTCTTCGTTCCATCCGGCATAGCCACTGACGAGCGGTGTGTGCGAGTAGAAGTACTTCGCCTGGCCGAGGAAGGTGGTGAAGTCCGCGTACAGCGGGGCCTGCACCGTCGGGTGCTCGCCGCCGTTGTGCCCGTCCATCACCATGCCGAGCTTGTGATTGAGGTCGTCGCTCCCCTCGGCGGTCACACGCAGCCCGAGTTCGCGCGCGGCGTCCACCGCCCACTGCCGCTGCTGGCGTTGCGGCTGAAGGTACTGCTTGAGCAACACGGCGCCCCACGACATGCGGCGCTTGAGTTCCGTGACGGCGATGGCGCGGCTGGTGACGTCGTTGGTGTGCGCGTTGTCGCCGTTGGTGAGCGCCTCAGCCACGCTGAACACGCGCGGCCCCACCATCTCGCCTGCCTCGATCATCTCCGCCGTTGGAAAGGCCGCGACCGACGACGTCGATGGGTCGCTCGTCGTCGTGACGCCGTACGCGAGGTAGATCGCCGACTCGAAGTTCCCCCTGGGCATCATCGCCAGGTGCTCGCGATGATGATGCGCGTGCATGTCGACCCACCCGGGGATGATCGTTTTCCCCGAGACGTTCACCACCTTGTCGACGCCGCCGGTGCTGCACGATCCGACGCAGGTGATGCGTCCCGCCTTCACCACAATGGTCCCGCTGTTGATCACGCGCTTGTTGTCGAGCGTTACGATGCGCGCGCCCGTGAGCGCGATCGAGCCCGCCGGAATGGCGCGTGGCGCCGTGAGCTTCACCGCGACGGTGTCGGTGCGCTTGGCCGATGCGTCGTGGGAGTAGACACGGTTGGCACTCGCGTAGTCGACCACGTTGGCCGATCGCCAGCGCGGATACAGTCCACCCTCGGTGGTGAGCGGCGTGGCGTTGAAGGCGCCACCCCCCTTGGCCAGCAGCGGGGCCTGGTCGCCAGCGCCGCCTAACGGCAACGGCGAGAGGTAGATGTTGGACCCCTGCGTGAAGGCGACCCAGCGTCCGTCGGGTGACACGGCGGCGTCGTCCGAATCCTTCACGTTCGCGTGCACCTTCTTGTCGGTGCCGTCCATGCGCACCGAGATCACCTCGACGCCGGTCACGGGACGGTCGCCGCCAGGCGCAATCATCTTGGACGCGGCGTAGTATACGCGTCCGTCGTTCCCGACCGTCGGGCGCATCTCCGCGCCCGAGAAGAACGACCCCGCCTCGAGCTGGGCGATGTCGGTCTCCTCGCCGCCGCTGCTGGGCATGCGGAAGATGTCGAACCACCCGTTGCGCGAGACCGTGGAGGCGCGCGCCGAGGCGCCGGCGCCGCGCACCGCGACGATCTCGCGACCATCGGGTGTCCAGGTCGGGTTCATGTACTCGCCGACGTCCCTCGTCAGGCGCTCGGGCGTGCCGCCACTCGAGGCGACCCGCCACAGCGCACCCCGGTTGTTCGCATCGACCGAGGCAAAGGCGATGGTGCGGCCGTCGGGGGACCACGCGGGTTGGAATTCGAACGGTTCGAACGTCTCCGGCGTCACGCGACGCGGCGTTCCGCTCGGGAGCGATTGCACCCATACCCGCCCCAGCGCCTGGAAGGCCAGCGACTTGCCGTCGGGCGAAGTGGTGGCCCAGCGCACGAAGCGCACATCGAACGGCGCATCGCTGAGCTTGTTCTTGACCGAAACCTGCTCGGAGATGGTGCGATGCACACGCGCGGTGAACGGAATGGTCGACACCGCGCCCGAGGCGACGTCGAGCCGGCGGATCTTCCCGCCCTGGTGGATCACGATCGATTTCCCGTCGCTCGCCCAGCGGTACATCGGGTACGAGCCATTGAGCGGGATGCTCTCCTCGGCCAGGTCCATCTCGACCGGATCCATCACCAGTCGCTCGCCGCCCAGCTTGAGGTCGCGGATCCAGAGTGCGCTGCGCGGCCCGAACTTCTGCCCTTTGTACTCCAGCACCCCGTTAGGCACCTTGCGCATGAAAGCCAGCCATCGACCGTCCGGGCTCGGCTCCGCGGCGTAGGCGCCGCCGCTCGTCGCGCGATCCTGCTGCTGCGCCTCACCGGAGGTGATCTGACGCACGACGCCGGTCTTGAGGTCGAAGCGGTGGATCTGCACCGTTCCCTTGAGGACGTCGTCCTGCCCCCAGAAGCCGGTCGGTCGCGCGGTGTAGACGTCGTAGTAGAGATAGCGGCCGTCGGCCGAGATGGCGGTGCGATACGGCACCTTCCCCACCTCGCCCTTCACCAGCGTCACCCCGGTTCCGCCATCGCGGTGAAACATGACCAACGACCGGGAGCCGAAGCCGGTCATCTTCACGACGATGATGTACTGGTTGTCGGCGGTCCACTGCGGGAACTCGTAGCGCGTCGTCGGGTCGAGCGCGACCGGACGCGGATTGGCGCCGTCGGCATCCATCAACCAGAGGTTGTACTGTCCCTTGCGATCGGAGATGAAGGCGATCGACTTGCCGTCGGGCGACAGCCGCGGGTGGAAGTTGGACGCGACACCGCTGGACTGCGTGAGCGACTCCGCCGTCCCGCCTGACGAGGGGACACGATAGATGTGGCTCAGCAGATCGAAGACAACCCACTTGCCATCGGTGGAGACGTCGACCGATGTCCACGTCCCTTCGGAGGTGGTGAAGTCGATCTCGCGCGTCTTGCCACGGGGCTTCGTGGCGTCCCACGACGTATCAGGGGGCGCTTGGGCATCCAGGGGGAGCGTGCAGATGCCAAGGGCGAGCGTCGCCGGCGCGGCGAGAAGGAGCAGGGAACGCAGGCGCATCGGGGGGCGGGTGGGGGCGATGACGTAACGAGCGTTGGGGGAGCGATCGCCGCCCCGCCCTTTGCCTCGCGAATTGTGTATACAATTCTCCTCCTCCCGGGCGCAGGCGCAATCCCGCCGCCTCAATCGCTACGGATTTCCGCCCCCTTCGTTGTAGCAGGCGAGCGAATCGACCGGAAACTGGCGGAACTGCCACGTGACCGGGTCGAGGCGCCAGGCGCTGTGCACAGGGGTGAGCGCTTCGCCCGCCGAGAGGGTCACGCGGGCGACGACCGTTCCGTCGGAGGCATCGGCGCCACCGATCGCGCACGACCCCACCCATGCTTCGCCCGCCTTGGCCGGTTCCACACGTTGCGCCTGACGGATGCGCCACTGCGCGCGGTCGCCGTCGTAGCCCACCAGCGTGTCGGCCAGGAGATACTGCTCTCCGCTGATGGCCACGAGCCGAATGCCGATGTGGCGCTCGAGCGGAAAGACCCCCCACGAGGAGAGAAGCGCGGAATCGGGGGCGACGCTGTCGAGAAGCTGACCAATCAACGGCGACGTCGTGGTGGTGGCTGGCGCCGCGGTCGACGGCTGCACTGGCGGCGGGGCCGCGACCGAGTCGGCAGTCGGTTCGCCATCGCGTCCGCCGCAGGCGGCGGCGAACGCGAGCGTGGCGAACCACAGGCGCATGCGCTGCCCGGTGCACGCGCGTAAGTGAGGGAACGGACGCATCATCCCTCGATTTTCCCGCCTCGTCACGGTTGGCGCAAGCGCGCTTTGACAGCCCATCGTACGCGCCGTAATGTCGAATTCCGGTGCCGTCGGCTTCGGCACCGCCCGGACGACACGAAGCACGGGACGCAGACGACGCCGGTGACGCTGGCGCGGGAGGCGGCAATGCGAGGGATCGTCACACGGGCACGACAGGGGGCGTTCGCGGCGCTCTTCGCGACGGCGCTCGCCGCCTCCACGCACGAGCAACCCTTCCCGTTCTCGTGGCCACTCGGCGCACTCGAGCGAAGCTGGCGCGGTACTGCGGACTCGATTCCGCGCCGCCTGTCGGATGCCGACTTCTGGGGGATGGTCACCACCATGTCGGAGCCCGGCGGCTTCTTTCGCTCGGATAACCTCGTCTCCAACGAGGTCACCTTCCAGCACGTGATCCCAGAGCTGCAACAGACGCTTGGAACGGGCGGCGTGTATCTGGGAGTCGGTCCCGACCAGAACTTCACCTACATCGTCGCCCTCAGGCCGCGCATCGCCTTCATCGTCGACATCCGGCGCGGCAACCTGCTGCAGCACCTGATGTACAAGGCGTTGCTCGAAATGTCATCGGATCGCGCTGACTTTCTCTCGCGCCTCTTCTCTCGCCCGCGCCCGGCATCGGCCACGACCAACGCGTCGGTCACGGCACTGTTCACCGCGTACGACTCGGTGGAAGCCGACACGGCCATGTATCGCTCCACGCTGGAAGCGATTCGCCGGCGTCTGGTCGACGAGCATCGCTTCGCGCTCGCCGCCGAGGATATGCCCGGGATCGAGTACATCCTGCTCTCGTTCTTCGATGCTGGCCCCGCGCTCACATACTCGTTCGGGCGCGGCATGGGGGGGTACGGCATGCGCGGAATGCCGAGCTACGGTGAGCTGATGGTGCAACGCGACGCCGAGGGGGTGGAGCGCGGCTACCTCGCGTCGGAAGAGCACTTCCAGTACCTGCGGCAGATGGAGCGCGACAATCTCATCGTCCCGATTGTCGGCGACTTCGGGGGCAACACAGCGCTGCGCGCGGTTGGGGACTATTTGCGTCGGCACCAGGCGACGGCGTCAGCGATCTACACGTCCAACGTGGAGCAGTATCTCTTCGGCGGTGACGATGCCTGGCGACGTTACTACGACAACGTCGCCACGATCCCGCTCGATGAGCGCAGCACTTTCGTGCGCGCGGTCTTCAACTACGGCTACCGCGATCCCGGCATGCCGCGCGGGCCGAGGTCGGTGACGATGCTCTCGTCGGTGCGTGCGCTGCTTGCCGCGGTCAGCGGAGGCTCCGTCGCGTCGTACTGGGACGTGGTGCAACAGTCGCGCGCGCCGGCGCTGCCCGTCGCACGTTAGGCATTCTCCCGGGCCAGCAGGCGCTGTAGCCGCCCTTCCTCCCGCAGCGACCACAGCGCCGGCACCACCAGCAACGTGAGCAAGGTGCTGCTCACCATCCCGCCGATCATCGGGGCGGCGATGCGCTTCATGACGCTGGCGCCGGTTCCCGTCCCCCACAGGATCGGGAGGAGCCCGATCATGGTCGACGCGACGGTCATCATCTTGGGACGCACACGATCCACCGCCCCTTCCATCACCGCAGCGTGCAGCTGGCGGACGGCGCGCTCACCACGCCCCAGCCGGTCGCGCCACGCCTGGTCGAGATACACCAGCATCACGACCGCCGTCTCCGCGGCCACCCCGGCCAACGCCAGGAAGCCGATGGTCACCGCGACCGACCACTCGTAGTTGAGGAACCAGAGAAACCAGACTCCGCCCACGAGCGTGAAGGGGATCGACAGCATCACGATCATCACCTCCCCCACATTGCGGAAGTTGAAGAAGAGGAGGAGGAAGACGAGGGCCAGGGTGGCCGGCACCACGAGCTGCATGCGCGCCTTGGCGCGCTCCATGTATTCGTACTGCCCGCTCCACGCGAGCGTGTAACCCTGCGGGAGCACCAGGTTGGTCGCGATCATGCGGCGTGCTTCTTCCACATAGCTCCCGACGTCGCGATCCCCCGGATCGATGTACACCCACGCGGTGGGGAGCGCGTCTTCGGTGCGGACAACCATCGGCCCAGCCACCTGCCGGATCGTCGCCACCTGCCCGAGCGGCACCTGTGGTGTTGCTCCGCTGCGCGACGTCGCGGTTCCGGGCATCGTCGCCGGCATCCCTGGCGCCGGCGTGACGCCGCTGGCGTCGCCGCTCGTGCTGTGCGCAACCGGGACCAGCACGGCGGCCAAACGCTCCGGTGTATCGCGCAGCTCCTGCGGGTAGCGCACGCGCACGCCGTAGCGCTCTCGCCCCTCGACGGTCTGCGTGATTGTCATCCCGCCGATGGCGGTGGCAATCACGGTCTGGATGTCGCCGACGTTGAGGCCGTGACGTGCTGCTGCGGCGCGATCGATTTCCAGGTCGAGGTAGTAGCCCGACTGCGCCCGCTCAGCGAAGACGCTGCGCGTCCCAGGGATCATCTTGAGGTGTCCTTCCACTTCCTTGCCTAACCGTTCCAGCACGGCGAGGTCGGGGCCATACAGCTTGAGCCCAACCGGCGTCCGGATGCCGGTGGCCAGCATGTCGATGCGTCCCTTGATGGGCATCGTCCAGGCGTTGCTCACCCCGGGGAGCCGTACGGCCGAATCCATCGCGGCGATGAGGCGCTCCTCGGTCATACCGGGGCGCCATGCGCTGTGTGGTTTGAGCTGCAGCGTGGTCTCGGCCATATCGAGCCCGGCGGGATCGGTGGCGGTATTCGCCCGTCCCGCCTTCCCCCACACGCTCGCGACCTCGGGAAAGCTGCGCAGGATGGCATCCTGCTGCCGCAGCAGCTCGCGCGCACGCGCGACGCTGATCCCCGGCAATGTCGTGGGCATGAAGAGGAGTGTCCCCTCCTGCAGCGGCGGCATGAACTCGCTCCCGACGCGCGCGAAGGGGATCCACGTAAGAATCAGCAGAACCGCCGACGCGCTGATCATCGCCCCGCGATGTCGCATGACCCACGCGAGAATGGGGCGATAGACCGCGATCATCCCGCGGCTCAGCGGATTGCTCTCCTCGCGACGGATGCGTCCGCGCACGAAGAGCCCCATCAACACCGGCACCAGGGTGACGGAGAGGAGCGACGCCGCTGCCATGGCGAAGGTCTTGGTGAGCGCCAGCGGCTTGAACAAGCGCCCTTCCTGCCCCTCGAGCGTGAAGACCGGGATGAACGAGACGGTGATGATCAGGAGCGAGTAGAAGAGCGACGGCCCCACCTCGCGCGACGCCTCGACTGCAACGTCCCATCGCTCCTGTCGCGACAGCGTGGCCGTGTCGAACGAGTCAGCACCAGGCGGAATGCGCCGCTCCAGGTGCTTGTGCATGTTCTCCACCATCACGATCGCCGCATCGATCAACTCACCGATGGCGATGGCAATACCGCCTAACGACATGATGTCCGCCCCGATCCCGAACGCCTTGAGCCCGATGAAGGCGATGAGGACCGAAATCGGGAGCGTGACCACGGCGACGAGCGCCGAGCGGGCGTGCAGCAGGAAGACGATACAGATGAGGGCGACGATCAGCGCCTCCTCCACCAACGTCTCGCGCAGCGTGTCGATCGCCTCCTCGATGAGCGTGCTGCGGTCGTATACCGGCCGCACGACAACCCCGGGCGGCAGTCCTCCCTTCACCTCCTCCAGCCGCGCCTTCACGCTCTGGATGGTCGTGAGCGCGTTCTCGCCGAAGCGCATCACGACGATGCCGCCCACCGCATCACCGCGCCCATCGAGGTCGGTGATGCCTCGACGAACGGCGGGCCCCACGGTGACGCGTCCCAATTCCGCCACACGAATCGGCGTCCCCGCCGCACTCGCCCCGACCACCACGTTCTCGATGTCGCCGATTCCCTTGAGGTAGCCGAGCCCGCGCACCATGTACTCGCGCTCCGACAGCTCCATCACCATCGCGCCGACGTCGTTGTTGGCCTGCTGGATGGCGCTGATCGCGCGCGTGACGGGGATCCCATACGCGAGCAGGCGCGCCGGATCGAGGTCCACCTGGTACTGCTTCTCGAAGCCGCCCACGCTCGCCACCTCGGCCACGCCGGGGACGGCGGTGAGCGCATACCGCAGGTACCAGTCCTGCACGCTGCGCAACTGTGACAGATCAAGCCGGCCGGTGGTGTCTTCCAGTGCGTACTGGTAGATCCACCCCAACCCGGTGGCGTCGGGGCCTAGCGTGGGGCTCACCGTCGCCGGGAGTTTCCCCTTGATCCCCGACAGGTACTCGAGGACGCGCGTGCGCGCCCAGTACAAGTCGGTGCCATCGGCAAAGATCACGTAGACGAACGAGACGCCGAAGAAGGAATAGCCACGCACCGTGCGCGCCCCCGGGACCTTGAGCATCTCGGCGGCGATGGGATACGTGACCTGATCCTCGACGATGCGCGGGGCCTGCTCACCGTAGTCTGCCTGGACGATGACCTGCACGTCCGAGAGATCGGGGAGCGCCTCGAGCGGCGTGGTGCGCGCCGCCCAGATCCCCGCGACGGTGAGCGCCCCGGTGATGAGGAGGACGATCAGGCGGTTGCGGGCACTCCATCCAATGAGGGAACGCAGCATCGTCAGCGCCCCCCGCCGTCGTGGCCCGTGTGCCCGTCGTGTTCGCCCCCCTTCTTGTTAGGCGCCTTGGGCGCAGGCTTCGTGGGACTCATCCCCGGCATGTCCTTCATCGCGTCGTCCGCGCCGCGCGACTTGCGACGCGATGAATCGGGGGCGTTGGTCGACGGCGGGAGCGTGAACTCCATCCCCGGCATGTCACCCATCCCGCCGAGTGCCGTGCCGAGGTTCGATTCGGCGTCGACGAGGAAGGTGGCGGAGGCGACGACCGTGTCGCCGGCGACCAGGCCGCGGAGGATCTCGATGCGGGTGTCGGAGGTGGCGCCGGTTTGCACCTGGCGAGGTTCGAGCTGCCCGTTGCTGCGGCGCACGAAGACGAGCTGCCGTTCGCCCGTCGCCAGCACCGCGCCGCGCGGCACCGTGAGCACCGGGGGGCGCGCGGGCTCGTCGAGCAGGAGCGTGGCATACATTCCCGGCTTGAGGCGAAGGCCGGGATTGCGCAGCGAGAGGCGGATGCGCGCGGTGCGCGTTTCGGGGGTCAGGATCGGAAAGACGTGCGACACGCGTCCGGCGAAGCGCTCGCCCGGGAGCGCGTCGAACTCAGCGGTCGCCGACTGTCCCACGCGCAGGGTGCGCAGGTCCTGTTCGTACACCTCACCGTCCACCCACACCGATGACAGATCGGCCAGGCGATACAGCGTCTCGCCCGCCATCACCCGCTGCCCGGCAGTCACGAGCTTTTCCACCACCACGCCACCGGCGGGGGCGCGCAGGGTGATCGTGCGCTGCACTTCGTTGGCGTGCTCGATGTGGTCGATCGTTTCCTGCGGGACGTCCCACCACGCCAGCCGGCGACGCGCGGCCGCGACGAGATCTTCCGACTCGGTGCGGGCCTGCGCGCTGCCGCCGGCCACCTGTTGCGCGAGGCGCTTGGCGAGGAGGAGTTCCTCCTGCGCGGTCACGAGCATCGGGGAATAGATGCTGAGGAGCGGTGTACCGCTGGCGACCGACTGCCCGGTGAAATCGACGTAAAGGCGCTCCACCCAGCCGTCGACCTTGAGCGAGACCGTGTGCATCCGTGTCTCATCAACGGAGACCTGCCCCACGGTGCGCACCTGGCGATCGAGCGGGGTGTACGTCGCCTCGGCGAAGGTGACGCCGATGCGGTGTTCGTCGCTCGGGGAGAGCGAAACCGACCGCCCGCTGTCGCCGCCCATCGCCATGTTGGAATGGTCATGTCCGCCAGCCGCAACCGGTGCCGGCGTTGCGCGCGTGAACCACCACGCGGCGCCAAGGGCCGCCAATGGCGCGAGGACAAGGAGCGCGCGCGCGACAAGACGAGCGGACGAGGTGCCGCGGGTCGGAGCCTCATTGTGCGGGGCGGTCATTGGCGGGCTCCTTCGCGAGTCGGGGGCAACGGGGCGATATCGGTCAGCGGGCGTCCGGCGAGCATCTCCAACTCGGCCCACGCCTTTCCTTCGTTGGCGCGTAGCGTTGCCACCTCGGCGAGGTAGCGGTTCACCGTCATGCGGTTGTCGAGCACGGTCATGAAGTCCACCGCGCCGCTGCGGTACGAGGCGAGTGCCGACTCGGCGGCCGCGTCGGCCTGGGGGATGATCGACTGGCGATACAGCGCGAGCAGTCGGCGCGCGCTCGCCAGCTCGGCGTGGCGTTCGATGACGCGGGCGCGCGTCTCGGCGCGCATCGCGTCCAGGTCGGCCTCGGCCATCGCCTGCATCGCGGCCGCTTCTTCGCGCATGCGCAGTTGGCGGTCGCGGGCGAAGACGGGGAGCGATGCGCCGATCATGACGCTCCCCATGCGATCGGTCCCGCCGTCCATCGAGCGTTCGCCGTACTGAAGCCCCAGCTTGACGTCGGGCCAGCGCTCGCGCCGCGCGAGGCGCGTGTTGGCCGAGGCGGCGCGCACGTCGGCGGCGCCGGCGGCGAGCATCGCGCGTCCCGCATCCGCCAGTTGCAACATGGCGTCCAGCGAGGGGATCGAGTCCGGGAGCGTTGGTTCGGCG
This sequence comes from uncultured Gemmatimonadaceae bacterium, assembly GCA_964560345.1. GTDB lineage: Bacteria > Gemmatimonadota > Gemmatimonadetes > Gemmatimonadales > Gemmatimonadaceae > SCN-70-22. Next base: position 11,923 of record CAZLLP010000093.1, on the reverse strand, counting down.
AACGGGGCGGCGAGTGCGTCGCGCGAGAGATCGGTGAGGGCGACAAGGCGTCCGCGCATCGCCTCCTGCATCGCCTCCATGCGGGCGACGTCCTCGTCCATGGCGGCGATGGCGACCCGCGCGCGCAGCACGTCGCCCTGTCGACCATCGCCCACCTTGTACATCGCGTTGGCCACGGCGGCAGCCTGCTCGAGCAGTCGGCGCGTTTCACGCGCGAGGCGCGCGCGTTCGCCGGCCGCCCACGCGTCGTAGAACGACATGGCGGCCTGCGTACGTCCGTCCCAGCGCGCGTCGTCGGCACGCAGTCGCGCGGCCTCGGCAGAGGCGCGGGCCGCATCGCCGGCGGCGGCGAGCTTGCCGGGAAGGGGGACCATCTGCATGAGTTGCAGCTGGCGCATCCCCAGCGCGGCATCGGGGGCCAGGCGCGGGAGCGAGTAGTTCATGAGCCCGAGCTGCAGCTCGGGGTCGGGGGGGCGCGTGGCCCCCGCGACGCGTGCCTCGGCGGCGCGCGCGAGCAGGAGCGCGGCGCGGGCGCGCGGGTTGGCGCGATCGACGGCTTCGTACAAAGCGCGCAGCGTGAGCGAGTCGGCGGCGCGCGGCGACGGGACGGTGGGCCGACCGACTGTTGCGGCTGACGAGATACCCTGCGCCGAAACCAGCGGCGGGAACGCGACGAGCGCCAACAGCACGATGCGTAGCTGCGCAAGCGCGTACGACGGGAACGACATGACATGATCCTCAATGGAAATGCGCGGCGCCGAGGTGGCGACCGCGATCGCGCGCGTGGCGCGCACGCTCCCGGCGACGGGAGCGCGTGAGGATCAGGCTTTGGGAGGCGGGGCTTCGGGTTTGGCGGCGTGATTCCGCAGCACGCTGGCGGGCCACGCCAGCGGCGTGTCGCTGCGCGCAGGCGCGTCGATGCTCAGCGGCACGTCAGCGACCATCGTCATGGCCACGCAGTGGAGCCCCAACTGGCACGTGCCGGTGGTGGCGTCCTGGTGCCCGGACGAGTGCGACGCGTGGTCGCACGGTGCGTCGGAGTCGGGCGCCTGGTGGTGCGACATCCCGGGCATCCCAGGCATGTCCGTGTCGCCCATCTCGCCCATCGACCGGTGGGCGCTGGCCGTGGCGCTGGCGCCGGCATCGTCGCACGGCACATACGCGCTTCCCCACGACGTCAAGGCGACGCAGCAGGTGAGGGCGATGGCGAGGGCGCGACGAAGGAGGCTGGGCACGGACGGGGCGAAAGTGTGGCGATGCACTCAGGATTATACCTGCCCTGAAGACGCGCCAGACGCCAGTCAGGGTACGGCTTAGGCTGGGTGGAGGAACGCCCGACCTGCGACCGCCTTCTGGCGGCGGCAGGGGGTGGAGCGGTAGCGTCGTTCCGTGAACCACCGGTGAACCACCGATGAACAACCGCACCGTCGCGTCCGGCGACGCTGGTGCGGCCGCATCCTCCCGTCGATTTCCCCTCGGTCCCACCGCTCGTGTCGACGTCCGACCTTACGCACATCCGGCGCCAACTCGCCGATCGGTACGCCCTCGAGCGCGAGCTGGGACGCGGCGGGATGGGCGCGGTCTATCTCGCGCGCGACCTGCAGCTCGACCGCCCGGTGGCGCTCAAGGTGCTCCCGGTGGAGTTCGCCGCCGACCCGGCGCTGCACGAGCGCTTCCTGCGCGAGATGCGCACCACCGCGTCCTTCTCGCACCCCAACATCGTCCCGGTCCATTCGGTGGAGGAGCGCGACGGGCTGGTGGCGTACGCGATGGGGTATGTGGAAGGGGAGAGTCTGGCGCAGCGGGTGCAACGGAGCGGGCCGTTGAGTGTGCGCGAGCTCGTGCGATTGCTGCAGGACGTCGGCTACGCACTCGCCTACGCTCACGGGCGCGGCGTCGCGCATCGTGACATCAAGCCCGACAACATCATGCTGGAGCGCGCCACGGGGCGTGCGCTGCTGATGGATTTCGGCATCGCGCGCGCGATCACCGAGCCGACGGCCGGCGGTGGACTCACTCGCGTGGGCGAAGTGGTGGGGACGCCCGAGTACATGAGTCCCGAGCAGGCCTCGGGTGACGTGGTGGACGGGCGAAGCGACCTGTACTCGTTAGGGCTGGTGGCCTGGTACGCCGCCATCGGACGCACCGCGGTCACTGGCGACTCCACGCAGAAAATCATCGTCAAGCAGCTCACCGAGCAGGTCCCACCGGTCGACTCGGTGCGCCCCGAACTCCCCGACCTCCTCTCGGCGGCCATCGATCGCTGCGTGGCCAAGCTCCCGGAAGAACGCTTTGCCAGCGCCGAAGCGCTGGTGGAGGCGGTCGACAACTCGCAGCTGGCGGGGCCCGACATTCCGCTCCCGGTGCGCAGCTTTGTCGCGGAGCTCGAGGTGATGTCGACGGTCCTTCTGCTCCTCACCGTCGTGACGTGGACCGTCTCACGCGCGATGGCGCGGCTCGGTTCGTCGTTCGATGCCATCATCCCGATGGTCCTCCTGGTCGGTATCGGGCTCGCCCGCTTTCTGCAGGTGCTGAGCGAGGCGCGCCATCTGGCCGTGATGGGGTATTCGATCGACGAGATCTTCAAGGGGATGCACGGCGTCTACGACGAGCGCGAGAGCGTGCGCCAGACGCGTCGGGCCGATCCGGATACGCAGAAGCGACGGCGATTCACGGTGCGCATGGCGCTGCTGATGCTTGTCGTGGCGGCGGGGTTGATCGGGATCGAGTTGGCGACGCGCACGCGCGTGGCTCCCAACCGCTACGCGATTCCGACCTGGGCGCTGGCGCCGCTCTTTAGCGGACTCACGTTGGCCGGTGCGGCGTTTGCGCTGCTCGCGCGGACGCCATTTCGCGCGCCGCCGCAGGAGCGTATCCTGCGTCGCGTGTGGATGGGCCCCGTGGGACGCGCGTTGTTAGGCTTTGCTGCGCGCGGCGTCACGCACAGCGGGGGATCGGTCCTCACGCCATTGGCGGCGCTGTCGCGAAGCACGCCGGTGGCCGCGTCGGCTTCGGCGGTCGCTACCGCGCGCGTCACGCCGTCGCCATCTGGTGATTCGGGCGCGAGTGCTGCGACCGCCGCGTCGCTCGCGACGTCAAACGGCGCAACGCCCCACGACGCGGCACTCGCGCGCCTCGAAGATCGCGTGTCGCGTCTCGAGGAGTGGCGAAACCGTGCCGAAGGCTGAACGCGACACCGGAGTGCGCGCCGAACGGCGCGCGCCCCGTGTGACTAGCGTGGCTTCCTGGCCACCACCTGTACCACCGCCGACATCCCCTTGTGCAGTGGCTCCTCATCGACGTCGCGCTCGATCTCCCGCGCAATCTCGAACTCCAGTCCGTCCAGCTCGCGGACCAATGCATCGCGAGTGATCAGGAGGGTCACGTCCCTGGGGCCGCCGGTGCGATACTTGAGCTGCGCGGGAGAGTAGGCCTCCAGCACGTAGGCTCCGCCAGGCGCAAGGGCGCGCACCACGCGGGCGTTCACGCTGGCGCGAAGCTCCGGGGGGAGGTGCGCGAAGATCGACACGATCCCGCTCCACGTCCCCTCACCCATCTCGTAGTCAGCGAGATCCGCCTGCACGAACGTCACCGACACGCCGCGCTGCGCCGCCAGCTCGCGGCCGCGCGCGATCCCCACGCTCGATTGCTCCACGGCGGTCACGGCGTGCCCCTGTGCGGCAAGCCAGAGCGCATTGCGCCCGTAGCCCTCGGCCAGGCAGAGCACCGGACCTGGGGGAATGGCCGCCGCCTGCTCGACGAGAAAGGCGTTCGGCTCGGTGCCATACGGCAGCTCGCCGGCGGAGAAGCGTTCGTCCCAGCTATGCACGTCCATGCGCGATCCGGTCTCCCTGCCTAACGGGGTGTGCCGACGAGTGCCTGCACCCGGTCGGCAATGCGTTGCTCCAGCGCGCCGCGCGAGGTGCATTGCGAATACGCGCTCCGGCTCCCGGCGGGGTCACGGCCGCTTGCCGCAATGGCGATCATCAGCCGTTGGGGGTCGCCCGTCGCCGGCTCCACCCACACCGAGAAGGCGAGCGTGATACGATAGAAGTCGGCGTTGCTTCCCGAGAAGCCGCGCCCGCAGTCGAGGTAACGCGAGAGCGGCACATCGCCCAGTCGTCGCGACACGTCGGCATTGAGGTTGTGGAGCAGCGCCGACTTGGCGTTGCGCGACTCGATGGGGAGCTTGAGCTCCTTGAACACCGTCTCCAGCGCGGTGAAGATCGAGTCGCGATTGCCGTGGACCTTGAAGGGGAGCGCCATGGTGTCGAGGAGGATGGCCCCTTCGATCCCCGGGAGAACGGCGCGCGCTTGCGGCGTCTGCCCGATGCCCTGCGCGCCGACAGGTGCAATGGCGACCGCCGCGGCGGCCAGCGCCGCGACGATCGCCCACGAGGACATCCGCCGCGCGTTCATCGCGACGGCACCCGCCCAGCCGTGTACGGCGCGCCGGCCTTCTCCACTTCACGCTCCAGCGCCGGGATGTCGGTCTCGACGAGCTGCCGCAGCCTGGCCAGCTCCACCGCGAACAACTCGCCAGCAATCGCCAGTTGCTCCTGGTGCGTCCCGGTCGGGCGGCCGAGCGTGCGCCCCTGCTCGCCGCTGATGCCATTCACTCGCTCAGCGATCGACGCGGGAGTCGCTTCGCTGCGGCTGGCGAGGGCGCGGTCGCCCGTGAGCTCCCGCACGATGAGCGTCAACCGCCCCTGCAGTGCGCGCACCTGCTCGCCGAGCGCCTTGGGAGCGGCCGGAACCTGGTCGAGCGCGCGGCGAATCTGGTCGAGCTTCTGCGACGTGCTGCCGGTGAGTTCGACCGAGCCGGCCACCGAGCGCCGCAACTCCTGCAGCCGCTTCTGGAAGGCACCGCGCGCCGCGTGATCGGCCAGCGTCACCGGCGCACCAGGCTCCGTCACCACGCGGAACGACACCGGCCCGCCTAACGGCGTCGTCACCCCGCCCACGCGTTGCGCCAATGTCACGCTGTAGCGCCCGGGAACCACGTACGGTCCCGACGGCCCGCTCTCGAACAGCTCCTCCAGCGGGTTGGAGGGACGCGGCAGCGTATGCGCGGGGAGCTGCAGGTTCCAGGCGACACGCTGCAGCCCCTTCGTCGCCGGCCCGGTGATGGTGCGAATCGGCGTGCCTGACGAGTCGCTGATGGTCAGCAGGATCGCCGGCGCCTCTTCCTCGGCCTCCGCGCGCATCTGGTCCGCGGTGGGATACGTGATTGGCTGACCGGCCTTCTCGGCCGCCTTCTCGGCATCGAGGCGCTTCTGCTTGATCGTCTTGAGCCCGTCCTTGAGGTAGTACGTGACAATCGCGCCGTACGGCGGATTGTCGCCGCTGTAGAGCATTTCCCCCTGGAAGGCCTTGCCGCGCCCGCCGTACTGCTGCGTGCTGACGTACAGCAGCGCGTCCTTGACCGGGAACAGCGTGGCCGCGGCGGCGAGCGTCGCCGGTGTGGTCGTGCGCAGCGGCGTGTAGTCGTCGACGATGTAGATCCCGCGCCCGAACGTCCCGACCACCAGGTCGTGCTCGCGCTTCTGGATGGCGAGGTCACGCACGGCAATCGTCGGAATGCCGGCCAGCTTGAACCAGTGGGCGCCGCCATCGCGCGTGGCAAAGGCGCCGAACTCGGTCCCGACAAAGAGCAGGTTGGGATCGATGAAGTCCTCGGCGATCGCGTGCGTCGAGCCGCGCGCCGGGAGGTCGCCTTTGATCGAGCTCCACGTGCGTCCGCCGTCGGTGGTCTTGATGGCGTACGGCTTGAAGTCGCCGTTCTGGTGGTTGGTGAAGGTCGCGTAGGCCACGTTGGCGTCGAACTGCGACGCCTTGATGCGCGAGACGTAGGCGTTGGACGGGACGCCGGGGAAGTTGTCCATCTTCCGCCAGTTGGTGCCGCCGTCCTCGCTCACCTGGATGAGCCCATCATCGGTCCCCACCCACAGCATCCCTTCCTTCTTTGGCGACTCGGCGACGGCGCTGATGTTGGAGTACAGGGCGGTCGAGGTGTTCTTGGCGACGGCGTCGGGGCCCCACACCTTCCCCATCACCGGCAGCGTATTGCGCTGCACCTGACGGGTGAGGTCAGGGGAGATGCGCTTCCAGTTGTCGCCGCGATCGTCGCTGCGGTAGACGAACTGCGCCGCCATGTAGAGGCGCTTGCTGTTGAACGGTGAGATGATGAACGGCGCATCCCAGTTCCAGCGCAGCGGGACGTCGCCCTTCGCTTCCTGCGGCTGGATGCCCACCCGTTCGTGCGTGCGCTTGTCGAAGCGCACGATCACGCCGTGTTGCAGCTCGGAATAGATCGTGTTGGGATCCTCGGGATCGATGCGCGAGACGAAGCCATCGCCGCCCATCGTCACGAAGACGTCGGAGTTCATGATGCCGTGATCCGACTTGGTGCGCGATGGCATCCCGATCGAGTTGTTGTCCTGCAAGCCGCCGTAGACGTTGTAGAACGGCGCGGCGTTGTCCACATCGACGTCGTAGTACTGCGCGAGCGGGAGATTTTCGTAGAAGACCCACGTCTCGCCGCGATCGTACGAGCGATACAAGCCGCCGTCGTTGCCGATGAGATAGTGATTGGGGTTCTTCGGGTCGATCCAGATGATGTGATTGTCGACGTGCATGGCGCGCGTGCCGAGGGGGCGCATTGTGCGACCGCCGTCATCGCTCACCTGGAAGAGGACGTCGGGGACATAGACGCGATCGAACTGCGTGGGATCGGCGAAGATGTCGCCGTAGTACATCGACCCCTGGTTGTAGTCCGACATTTTCTGCCACGTGACGCCGTTGTCGCTGGAGCGATAGATCCCGCCGCGGCGATTGGCCGCTTCGACGTTGGCGTACACCACGTCCGGGTTCTGCGGCGAGATGGCGAGTCCGATACGCCCCAGCTCCTCGCTTGGAAGCCCGGTGTTGACCTTCGTCCACGTCTTGCCGCCGTCGGTGCTGCGATGGATCGCGCTCTCCGGGCCGCCGTCGATCAGCGTGTAGAAGTGGCGCCGCCGCTGATACGCGGAGGCAATGACGACGTTCGGGTTGCGCGGGTCGATCACCACGTCGCTGACGCCGGTGTGCTCCGAGATGGAGAGCGCCTGCGTCCACGACTTGCCGCCGTCGGTGGTCTTGTAGAGTCCGCGCTCGCCGCCCGCACTCCAGAGCGGTCCCTGCGCGGCGACGTAGACGATGTCGCTGTTCTCGGGGTCGACGACGATGCGCCCGATGTGCTCCGACTGCTTGAGTCCCACGTTCTTCCACGAACGGCCGCCGTCTTCGGACTTGTAGACCCCGTCGCCGTAGGCCACCGAACGCTGCGAGTTGCGCTCGCCCGTCCCCACCCAGACCACGTTCGGGTTCTTGGGGTCGAGCGTGACCCACCCGATGGAGTACGAGCCTTCGCGATCCATCACCGGCTGCCACGAGGCGCCGCCGCTCGTCGTCTTCCACAGCCCGCCCGAGGCGGTGCCGACGTACATGATGCCGGGGTTGGCCGGGTGCACCGCCACCGTCATCACCCGCCCGGAGGTCATGGCCGGGCCAATGGAACGGGCGCGCAGTCCGCCGAACGCCTCGCTGGTAAAGGGCGACGAGGAACGTGGGGTGCTGTCGGCAGCGGCTGGCCTGGCGCTGCGCGTCGCGCGCTGTGCGTGGGCGGTGGTGCCTAACGCACCGAGCGAAAGGGCGGCGACGACGAGGCGAACAAAGGAACGCACAGGAAACTCCGTGGCGTTGACGAGGACGGCGCAGCGCGGACAGGCGTTGCTCGGGCTGCGCGTGGACGGCGCGATGCTCCTGCCGGCAGGGCCGCAGGGGGAGCGCCGAGACATTCTGGTGCGCGCCGCGGCACACCGCCAGCGCGATCCGTCCCCGTGCGCGTCGGGGGTCCGCCGGGGCGTACCTCGCCCTAAGTTGCCGTGGTCCACGCCGCGATTGCCCCCCGGACTTCCCGACGACGTCCCCCGTGATGCCGCCCGACGCCACGCGTCCGCCGTCTCCCGCCGATTCGTCACCGCGCTCCTCGCGGTCGCGCATCGTCGCGCGCGTGCTCCGCCCCTTTCAGGAGTTTGCCCGGATAGGCTCGCTGGGCGGCGTGGTGTTGCTCATCACCACCGCGATCGCCCTCGCCTGGTCCAACTCGCCGTGGGGCGACTCGTACTTCCACCTGTGGGAGACGCCGATTGCCGTCGGCGGGGCGAGCGCGCCGCTCACCATGTCGTTGCACGCCTGGATCAACGACGCGCTCATGGTGGTCTTCTTCCTGCTCGTTGGCCTGGAGATCAAGCGCGAGATTCTCGTGGGCGAACTCTCGTCGCCACGACAGGCCGCGCTCCCGATCATCGCAGCCCTTGGCGGCATGGTGGTCCCGGCGCTGCTCTACGCGCTGGTGAATCGCGGCGGCGACGGCATGGCTGGCTGGGGAATCCCGATGGCCACCGACATCGCCTTCGCCCTCGGCATCCTCGCGCTGCTCGGCCCGCGCGTGCCGCTGGGGCTCAAGGTCTTCCTGGCCGCGCTGGCCATCGTCGACGACCTCGGCGCGGTCCTCGTGATTGCCTTCTTCTATACGTCGAGCATCAGTGCGGGGGCGCTGGCGGGAGCGGCGCTGTGCGTGGTGGTGCTGGTGGTGTTCAACGTGCGCCGAGTGTGCGCGCTCACGCCGTATGTCGTCGTCGGGCACGTGCTCTGGTACTGCTTCCTGCTCTCGGGGATTCACTCCACCATCGCCGGGGTGATCCTGGCCATGACGATTCCCACCGACTCGCGACTGAACGCCCGCGAGTTTGCCTCGCGGGCGCGGGGACTGCTGGATGAATTCGACCGGTTGGAGACCGGCGACGGGCTGATCATCTCCAGCAAGGGGCAGCAGGAAGCGTTGCACGGGCTGGACGTGGCGGTGAGTGCGGTCAACGCGCCGTTGCTCAAGCTCGAGCACTCGCTCAACACGCTGGTGGGCTTCGGCATCATGCCGCTCTTCGCCCTCTCCAACGCCGGTGTGCGGCTGTCGGGCATTGGAGCGGCGCTCGCGAGTCCGGTGGCGCTGGGGGTCGCGCTCGGGTTGGTCGTGGGGAAGATGCTGGGCATCACGCTCTTCAGCATGGGGGCCGTGCGACTGGGCATCGCCGCGCTCCCGGGGGGCGTCACCTGGCGCATGCTGCACGGGGCGGCGTGGCTGGGGGGAATCGGCTTCACGATGTCGCTCTTCATCGCGGGGCTGGCCTTTGGCGATTCGCCGCTGCTCGATTCGGCGAAGATCGCCGTCCTTGGCGCGTCGAGCGTGGCGGGCGTCGTGGGCTATGTGCTGCTGCGTCGACTCGCCCCCACCGCCGACGCGGCGCCTGACGAGCGCCCCGCAGCCGCAACAGCCGCCGGATAGGAGAGGCGCCGCTCGACGCGCCGCCGCACGCGGCGCCCTTCGATTTCGCCGTTCGCCTCGACAAACCCGCCGTCGGCGCGAGAGCTTTCCCGCATGCACGGCATCCCTCTCCTGCGCGACCTCGTCATCCTGGTGGCGGTCGCGGTCCCGGTGGTGGTCCTCGCCTACCGGCTGCGCATTCCGAGCGTGGTCGGCTTCCTGGTGAGCGGGATCGCCATCGGCCCCACCGCGCTCGGCCTCGTGCGCGACGGCGACTCGGTGCAGTCGCTGGCCGAGATCGGCGTCGTCCTCCTGCTGTTCGCGGTTGGGCTCGAGCTGTCGCTGTCGCGCATCGTGAAGATGGGGCGCCTGGTGATGGTGGGCGGGGCGTTGCAGCTGGTGGGGACGATGCTGGCCGTCATGGGCGTCGTCCTCGCGTTTGGCGATGAGTGGCGGCACGGAGCGCTGTTCGGTGCGCTCATTGCGCTCTCGTCGACCGCGATCATCCTCAAGGTCTACGCCGATCGCGGGGAGCTCGATGCGCCGTACGGGCGCGTGGTCGTCGCCATCCTCCTCTTTCAGGACCTGTGCGTCGTCCCGCTCATGCTCTTTCTCCCGCTGCTGGCGGGGAACGGGACCGACGTGCTGTCCATCGCCAGGAGCGTCGCGGTGGCGATCGTCGTGACCGCGGCACTGCTCATCGTGGGGCGATGGGCCGTCCCGCGCCTCCTCGCGCGCATCGCCGAAATGCGCAACCAGGAGATCTTCACCCTGGTGGTGGTGGCGATCGGTCTTGGCGCGGCCTTCATCACCTCCTCTTTCGGGCTGTCGCTCGCCCTGGGGTCGTTCCTTGCGGGGCTCATCATCTCCGAGTCCGAGTACGGACTGCAGGCGCTCTCCGACGTCCTCCCGTTCCGCGACACCTTCAGCGGGATCTTCTTCATCTCGGTCGGGATGTTGCTCGATGTGCACTACGTCACGACGCATGCCCTGCTGGTGTTGTCGGTGGCGCTGGGCATCATCGTCCTCAAGACGCTCATCGCCTGGGGCGTGGTGCGCTTCGTACGCCGCTCGTCGCGCGTGGGACTGGTCGCCGGGCTCGGGCTGGCGCAGGTGGGGGAGTTCTCCTTCATCCTCGCATCGAGCGCCATCACGTTAGGCATCCTCGACCAGGAGGGGTACCAGCTCTTCCTCGGCGCGGCGATCATCACCATGCTCATCGCGCCGTTTGCTGTCGCGACTGCCCCCGACATCGCCGACAAGCTCTTCACGCTGCGCAACATGCCGACGATGGAGTTTGCCACGCGCGAGGTGCGCGCGGCCGGCCCGGTCACCGACCACGTGATCATCGTCGGCTATGGCCTCAACGGGCGCAACCTGGCGCGGGCGCTGCGCCGGGCGCGCATCCCGTACGTCATCCTCGATTCCAACGGCGCACTCGTCAGGCAGGCACGCCTCGCACGCGAGCCGATCTTCTTTGGCGACGGCACGCGCGCCGAGGTGCTCGATCGCGTGGGGCTCAAGCGCGCGCGCGTGATCGTCTTCGCCATCGCCTCGGTGGGCGACGAGCGACGCGCCGTGGTCGTCGCGCGGCACCACAACCCCGACGTGCACATCGTCACCCGCACGCGCTACGTCGCCGAGATCGCCGAGCTGCAGCGGCTCGGCGCCAACGAAGTGGTGCCGGAAGAGTTCGAGACCTCGCTCGAGATCTTTGCCCGCGTGCTGCGCCGCTTCGACATTCCCGCGTCGCGCATTCGCGAAGCGGCCGACGAGGCGCGACGCGACCACTATGAAGTGCTGCGCGAGCGCGGGGCCATCATCGCCCCCATGGACGAAGTGCTCTCGCGCGTTGGGGCGCGACTCGACCTCGAGGTGGTCGTCGCGCGAGCCGGCGCCGAGGCGATCGGCCATACCGTGCGCGACCTCAAGCTGCGCACGCGCACCAGCGCCATCGCCGCCGCGGTGCTGCGCAACGGGGAAGGGATCTTTCGCCCGGTGGGAGAGATCGTCATCGAGGATGGCGACGAAATCGTCCTCATCGGCGATCCGCGCGCCATTGCCGAGGCAACGCCGATCTTTCGCCCGATGACGCGCATGATGACGGCGATGCACCCCATTCCTCCGGTGCCGCGCCCAGAGGGTTAGTTTCCCGGACGATGTCCGGCCCCTCCCTCGCCACCGCCCCCGCTTCCTCGCGCCGCAACGTCCTCTCGCCGGGGATCCGGGCGATGGCCATCGGCGCCTGGTGGTTCGCCGTGATGGGGCTCTTCGTGAAGCTCGCCGGGCGGCGGCTCCCGTCGTCGCAGGTGGTGCTGGTGCGCGCCGTGCTCACGCTGGCCCTGAGCTGGTGGGCGGTGCGCCAGGCGGGTCTCCCGTCCATCTGGGGGACGCATCGCCGCCTCCTCCTCGTGCGCGGCACGCTCGGCGCCATCGGGATCAACTGCTTCTACTGGTCGCTTGTGCACCTCCCGTTAGGCGAGGCGACGCTCATCCAGTACACCAACCCGATCTTCGCCACCATCGCACCCGGGGTCGACTCCGCGCCGCGTACCGAGG
>CAZLLP010000092.1:0-22545 GCA_964560345.1 uncultured Gemmatimonadaceae bacterium | reverse complement strand
GGGGGGGCGTGGGCGGGCGGGGGGGGGGCGTGCGCGAACCGGCGGGGGTGGTGATGCTCGAGACGGGAGCGAACGACGGCGTGCGCGGCCTCGACGTCGATTCGACCCGCGCCAACCTGGCGGCGATCATCCGGGCGGTGAGGGGGGCACTCCCCAAGGCGGCGGTTCTCCTGGTCCAGATGGAGGCGCCTCCCAACCTGGGCGCCACCTATACCAAGCGCTTCCACGACAACTACGGTGAGGTGGCCGCGGCCGAGGGGGCGACGCTCGTCCCATTCCTGCTGGATGGGGTGGCGGGGGTGCGCAAACTGAACCAGGGGGACGGCATTCACCCCACCGAGGAGGGGGCCAAGCGGGTGGCCCGAAACGTCTGGCCGGTGCTGGGGCCGATCCTGTCCCGACTTGCCAAGCCCGGACTGTCTGGCTAAAATCCGAGGCTGTCGCAACTTACGTTTTCTTTCGCCCACTTCAGGCGGAGCTCGTTAGGTCATGGCTGTTCCTGCCACGCAGATTCGCAAGGGTATGGTGATCGTCTTCGAAGGCGATCCCTGCCGCGTGATCGATTTCCGCCATCACACGCCGGGAAACCTGCGCGCGATGGTGCAGACGAAGATGAAGAATCTTCGCACGGGCTCGAACTTCGAGCATCGCTTCCGTGCGGACGATTCGATCGACAAGGCCTCGATGGAAACCCACGAGCTGGAGTTTCTCTATCAGGGCGGCGACACGTACCACTTCATGAATCTGGAGAACTACGACCAGATCGAACTGGACACCGAGGCGCTTGGCGACAACGCGCAGTGGATGGTGCCCAACATGAAGATCATCGCCGAGTACTATGACGGCCGTCCCATCGGGATCGAGCTGCCGCAGTACCTGACGTTCGAGATCGTCGAGACGTCGCCGGTGATGAAGACGGCGACCAAGACGTCGTCGTACAAGCCGGCGAAGCTGGAGAACGGGGTGACGGTCAACGTCCCCGAGTTCGTCGGCACTGGCGAGCGTGTGCGGGTCAATCCGAACACGGGTGAGTACCTCGATCGGGCGAAGGACTGACCGACGTTTCCCGGTAAGCTCCCCGGTTGTTTCAGGGGTGCGGCCGGTTTAGAATGTTGGTCCTTCGCACGTCATGGTGGCCGTAGCTCAATTGGTTAGAGCACCGGACTGTGGCTCCGGGGGTTGGGGGTTCAAGTCCCCTCGGTCACCCCTGCAAGACCAGACGGGAGACGGGAGACGGGAGACAGGTGTCTTTCACTCCAGCCGACTGCCTGAAATAGGTCAGTAGCTCAATTGGTAGAGCACCGGTCTCCAAAACCGGCGGTTGGGGGTTCGAGTCCCTCCTGGCCTGCTGGAAGTCGAAGTCGAAGTGAAGACGCGCTGCGGACGTCCCGCCGCAGTGCCAAGATTTGAGTTACTGCTGCGGCGCGCGTCGGGAAGAGGAGCATTCGCACCGCGAATGCGACTGGTCAATGCAAGGTTGTACCGCCTCCGACCCACTGGAGGTGGGTCGGAGGCGGTATCGTCTAGGGGACTAGGACACAGCCCTCTCAAGGCTGGAACACGGGTTCGAATCCCGTTACCGCTATACGCAGGTGCTGCACAGGTGCGCTGGTATTCCGCTGGATGTCGGCCCCATCGTCTATCGGTTAGGACGGCACTCTTTCAAGGTGCAGAGACGGGTTCGACTCCCGTTGGGGCCACTGCAAGTCGGCAGGTTGCAGGACCGTCGTTGAGGTACTGCAGGTCTGGACGTGCACCGACTATGTTGGTGCAACGCTGGTGAAGGGATTGGTACGTGTCGTTGTTTGCGCGGCAAGTTGCGTGAAGAGTTTCGTGGACGTTGTTCGCTACGCTCCTTCAGAAACACTGCGCACCATCGATGTCGGGGGCTGTAGCTCAGCTGGTTAGAGTGCCGGACTGTCACTCCGGAGGTCGCGGGTTCGAGCCCCGTCAGCCCCGCTCGAAAAACTGAAGGGCCCAAGTGGTGAAATTGGTAGACACGCCATCTTGAGGGGGTGGTGCCGAAAGGCGTCGCGGTTCGAGTCCGCGCTTGGGCATAGCTCGCTGCTCCTCTCGGCGAGTCGCAATCTCGAAGTACTCGCCAGCGTAGCTCAGTGGTAGAGCACCCGATTCGTAATCGGGCGGTCGTCGGTTCAATCCCGACCGCTGGCTCTGACAGGATACCGCGCCCGACGTCCCCGTGACGCCGGGCGCGTTCGTTTTTCCTGGCGCGGCGCCGACGCATCGCGGGGGGCGCAGTGGCCTCTCTTCACATCGCGCGCGCCGAGCGATCGACGCGCGAGCGTCGCGGGATCGACCCGCGAGCGTGGCGGGATTGACGCGCGTTCGGGGCGTCTCGCCCTCGCGCGGATCGGACGACACATTTGCGCCTGTCGACCACCCGCCCCCCGCCATGCCCCCACTCCGACACAGCACTGCCTCCTGCGCCGCCAGAATCACCGGCGCCGCGCTCCTCCTGGTCATCGCCGCGCAACCGCCTTCACTGGACGCGCAACAGGCACGCCCGATGACCTTCGACGACATCACCACGCTCAAGCAGCTCGGCGAGGCGCGACTCTCGCCTGACGGGCGATCGATCGTCTACTCGGTCCAGTCGATGGACATCGGCGCCAACACGGTGGACGCCGACCTCTGGCTGGTGGGGACCGACGGCGGCACCCCGCGCCGATTGACCAACAATCCCAAGCGGGACCGCGCCCCGGAGTGGTCGCCCGACGGCCGCACGCTCGCCTTCATCTCCGAGCGCGCTGGCGCGCCGCAGCTCTTCCTCCTCCCGTTAGGCGGCGGCGAAGCCGAGCAGCTCACCACGCTCAAGGGGGCGGTCATCTCGGCCCAATGGTCGCCCGACGGGACCCAACTCGCGGTGGTGGCCACGCAGCCCCCCACCGAGGAAGAGGAGAAGGCGGTGAAGGGTGGAGACGACGCGGTGACGGTCGACCTCAACCTCAAGCACTCGCGTCTCTGGCTTGTGACGGTAGCGACCAAGGCGGCGCGCGAAGTCATCGCGCGCGACTGGGACGTGGCCGATCCGCAGTGGTCCCCCGATGGCAAGACGATTGCCTATCGCGCCTTCCCCTCCACACGCGCCGACGACGGACACCGCGGCGACATCTGGCTGCTCGACGTCGCCAGCGGCAACGCGCGACGCTTCAGCGACAACGCGGGGAACGACGGATCCCCGCGCTGGTCTCCCGACGGTTCCTCGATCGCCTGGCTGTTGCGACCGGCCAATGGGCCGATGATCGCCCAGGATCGCCTGGTCATCGCGCCGGTTGCCGGCGGGGCGCCGCGCGAGGTCATCGCGCCGACGTTCATCTACGCCCCAGCTCCGGTGACCTGGTCGCGCGACGGGAGCACGCTCTACTTCGCGACACAGACGGGGACGACGACGCAGCTCTTCTCCGTCCCGGCCGCCGGCGGCACGCCCAAGGCGGTCACGAAGTTTGATGGGGTGCTGGGCGGCTTCTTCGGATCCGAAGGGGTCTCGTTCGCCTCGGATCGCTCGCGCTTTGCATCGGTCGTTGCCACGAGCAACACGCCGTTCGAGGTCGCGGTCTTCGATGCGGCCACGGGCGCCCCCACCACGCTCACGACGCACAACGCGGTGTCGAAGGAGTGGTCGTTAGGGCGCACCGAAGTGGTGCGCTGGAAGTCGACCGACGGTCTCGAGGTGGAAGGGCTGCTCGTGTATCCGCTCAACTACCGGCCGGGGACCAAAGTCCCGCTGCACACGGTGGTGCACGGCGGTCCGTCGGGGGCGTGGCTGCAGTCGTTCACCGGTGGCTGGTACGACAACGCCTCGCACGTGTGGGCGTCGAAGGGGTGGGCGCTCTTTTATCCCAACCCGCGCGGATCGTCGGGGTACGGCGAGAAGTTCCTGCTGGCCAACGTGAAGGACTGGGGGGGCGGCGACTATCGCGACATCCAGTCCGGGATCGATGCGCTGGTCAAGCGCGGCATCGCCGACCCCGAGAAGCTGGTGCAGTCGGGGTGGAGCTACGGTGGCTACATGACCGCGTGGACACTCACGCAGACCAACCGCTTCAAGGCGGTGATGGTGGGCGCCGGGCTCACCAACATGTACTCGATGTACTCCACCAACGACCTGCAGACGCTGCTCGAAGGGTACTTTGGCGGCGAACCCTGGGACGTGAAGCAGCAGTACGAGCGCGCGTCGGCCATGACCTATATCAAGAATGCCAAGACGCCGACGCTGATCCTGCACGGCCAGGCCGATACGCGCGTCCCGATCGGGCAGGCGCAGGAGCTGTATCAGGGACTCAAGAAGAACGACGTCCCGGTGGAGCTGGTCTTTTTTCCGCGCGAGCCGCACGGGCTGCAGGAGCCCCGGCACCAGGTGGACAAGCTCAAGCGCGAATACGCCTTCCTTACGCGGTATGCGCTGGGGGAAGGGGTGAAAGTGGTGCCCTGATTTCGAACGGCAAGGAAGAATTCGGGGCGCGATGCGGACGAGACTCGTCCACATCGCGCCCCGTCTGCGTTGCTCGCCTCGATCACGTCGCGCGGCGTACGCGCACCCCCCAAATCGATGCACCACTGCCTACGAGCACCACCGCCCACCACGCGACGGCGGCGCGACTCGGCGCTGGTGACGGCGCGTAGCGCTCGTATGTGCGCGCTAGCCATCGCGAGGTCCACGCGCGGTCATCCAAGCCTAACAACTGGGTGAACGCTGTCTCGACCGGGGCGTCGCTGCGCCAGAACTCCGCGAATCGGTCGGGGCCGACCTCCCGCACGAGATCCGAGAAGTAGAGGCGTTGCCGCATCCCATACGAGTCGCCGTGCACGCCGTACCACGGGAGTGGTCCGGTCAGTCCGCTATCGGGGAGCCCAGGTCCTGCGAACTCGGGGGGAGTTTCCTCCCGCGCCCGCCCCGGCGTCGCGCGCCACGCTCGCGCGCAGGCGGCATCGCCGCGTACGAGGCATCGCACGCCGTCGCGCGTGAGGTCGGTCCAGGGGGTCCGCGGCGGCTCCGCACTATCCGGCGCCGCCGTCCAGCGTGCAAAGGCGGCGGTGTGCCATTGAATCGAGTCGAGGTGCGCGCGAATGGCGCGCCCCGGGAGTCCGAACTGGACGAGGAAGGCACACGGCCCGAGCACGCCATCGGACGCCGCGAGCGTTGCCGCCAGTTGGTCGCGATCGGCGACCCGAGCCGTCAGGAGCAACGTGCACACGCCGCCGGGGGCCGTCGGCAGCTGCACATAACGTGCAAACGGTGAGTCGCCGGCATTGCGATACATCAGTCGGGGGAACGATTCGCGCGGCGTCTGCATCACGACAATCCGGACCGGGACACGAGGTGCGGACAGCGCCGCGAGTTCGCGCTCGGCCATCTGTCGGACCGCGGGGAGGGCACTGCGCCCGACCGTATCGACCGCGATGACGGAGAGCGCGCCGGTGAGGGGACGATTGTCGATGGGGGTCGATTCGAGCGACGGGACCGGTTCGGCGCGGGCGACGCTGTCCAGGACGGAGCGCAATCGATCGTGCACATACTCGTCCGCTGTGCGCTCCATCGCGGTCGTCACGGCGAGCAATCGCTGGTTCCGCGAGCGGGCGATGCTGAGTCGCCCGAAGCGCGACACCGGCTCCTCGGGAGATTGCAGGGCGAGCAGCAGCGTCGCCGCGCAGCAAGCGACGAGCGTGAGGCGCCAGCGCATGGTGGTCAGCGGCATCGACGTGTCCTCCGCAGCCCGAGTCCCGCCAGCAGCAAAGTCCAGCCCAGCGATGCAAGCGCCACCGCCGGGGTAGGGCGAATGCTGGCGCCGGCTTCGGCGACCATGCGCCGGTGCCAGAGCGCGAGCAGTGAGTCCTGCGACACGCCACTGGCCGCGACGAGGCGCTCACCGATGGAGCCGCGCGGCTCACGCAGGCGCGTGAGCGCCCCAGCGCCACCGAGGCGCAGCGCTTCGTGCAGGAGCACCTGGCGCGGAGCGTCAGCGGTCGGCGGGGGGACCCGCGCCGGATCGAACGTCACCAGGAGTTGCGTGCAGGCGGCGTCATCGTTCGCCAGGCAACGGCGTTGCAGCTGTGGCGCGTCCCGCCCGTCGGACGGCGCGAGCCGGACGCGCGATACCAGGGGGCGATAGTCTTCCGGCGCGTACCACGTGCGAAGCGGATCGGCCGGCCTCCCGTTGAGGGAGAGGAGCGTGGCGCACATCGCGAAGTCACCGCCGACGCACCGGCGGGCCACATGCGACTCCGCGGTGGCAAGGTCGAGGCGGGCGCGCTGCTCAACAGCCGGATCGGGGGGGACGGGCGATACCCTCCCGTTGAACAGCCACTGGCGCAAGGCATCATCAAAGGTGCTGGACGTCGTCTGCCTGACGAGTTCGAACAACTGCGCGCGTACGTGGGCCTGTGCGCCGAAGGGGATCGTCCCCTCTCCCCACATGTTGGCCGCGCCAGACGAGACATCAATCACCAGGCTCGACCCGCGCAAGTACAGGCGTTCGTTGGGCATCGGTCGGCGCACATACATGGTCCAGCGCGACAGCGCGTCGAGCGTCGGCTGGTCGAGCGATGGCTCCAGCTCGCGCGAGACGTCGAGGGCCGTCCCCACGACCTTTTCACGGAGGTCAGGCCCGGTGGCCAGGCGGAAGATCCCGACGCGCAGCGTGTCGGGATACCACGAGGTGCCGAGCGAGTCGTTCTCGTGCTTGCGCGCGTCTTCCAGGACGTGGCGGCGCGTGGAGAGTCGCTCGAGTCGACGGATGCGCGCGTCGTTGTTGGTGGGATGTGCGAGCGGTGTGGCAGGTGCGACCGACACGGGCGCTTGCTGCGCCGCGAGCGGACACGTACCGCTCACTGTCAGCGTGGCCAGGACGATAGCCGTCAGCTGCACCGCTCGAGGGACGCTAGACATCGATGAAGCTCCACTGGCTCACGAGTATCCCGAGTGGTCCAGCGGGCTGGACGAGCGCCCGGGCACCGAGGGAGATCCACTGCAACCTCCCGGGAAAGCTCTCGACCGGGAGGATCAGGATGACCGCCACCAGGATGATGGCGGCGGCGAGGGCGCGATTCGCCCGAATCCCGAAACCGAAGCGCACGAGGAAGGCGAGCGCGTGTACGAGCCATGCGGCCATCAAGGCGCGCAAGGCGAGCGACGCCGGATAGGCGCGCAGCGACTCGGGGAGCTCGAGCAACCACGAGGCGGCCACGCCGCCCAGCCAGATCGCCAGCGCCATGGCGGCTAACAGGAGAAAACCACCACCCAACCGGTACGCGAGGTAAACACGCCGCTCGATCGGGAGCGACAGCGCGTAGATGTGGCGCCCGCGCTCGTCGGCCGACCAGTTCTGCAGGACGAGCGCGACCGACGCGACGCAGACGGTGATGGCCACAAGCAAGCCAACGATCTGGCCGACCTGCACGAGCCCCGACGCAGGCAGCACGCCAAGCACCCCGCGCTGTGCCATCGGCACGCTCAGCACCGGCAGCGCAAACCCCGCGGCAAGAAAAGCGAGCATCATGGCGCGCGACCAGATCCACTGCGCCCGAAGCATGGCTCGAAACATCACGCGGCCTCCTGTTCGTCGTTGGAGATCGTCGCACTCGTGCGCGCCGCGCTCAGGAGTTCCACGAACGAATCCTCGAGATCGAGGTCTTCCACGTCGCGCAACGTGGCGCCGCTCACCAGCGCCTCCACGGCGCCGCGCATGTCCTGTCGCCAATCGCGCACCACCCACTCCTCGTCATTCCCGAGCACCGTGCGCCTGACGAGGACGCGGAAGGGGAGGGCGGGGAGTTCGCTCGCGGCACCGCGCACGCGCAGCCGCTTGATCCCGGCGCGAAACTCGGACATCGGGAGTTCCGCGACCATGTGCCCGTCATCGAGCACGCCAACCCAGTCGCAGATGCGTTCCTGCTCGTGCACCAGGTGACTGGAGATGAAAACCGTCGCCTTGGTGGCCGCGACGTAGTCGACCACCGCAGCAAGCACGTCGCGTCGCACCACCGGATCGAGACCGTCGGTCGGCTCGTCGAGCACGAGCAGCTCCGGGCGTACCGCGAGCGCGAGCAGGAGCATCAACTTTCCGGCCTCACCCTTCGAGATGCGCCCTACCAACGCATCACCGCGCAACCCGAACTGCCGGCGCAGGCGCTCGGCTTCCATCGCATCCCACGACCGGTAGAACGCCGCGTGATGCCGTATCGTCTCGTCCACCGACAGCATCGGGTACAGGTGCACGCGCTCGGGGACGTAGCCGATGCGCGCCAGCGCCGGTACCACGTGGTCGGGCACCGAATGACCGAGGACCTCGATGGTCCCGTCGTCGGGCGGGAGCATCCCCATGAGCGACTTGATGGTCGTCGTCTTCCCCGAACCGTTAGGGCCCAGGAAGCCGTAGACCGAGCCACTGGGGACGGCGAGGTTGAGGGCGCGCAACGCGAAGTCGCGCCCCGCGCGGTAGGTGAGGGAGCGGATGCGGATGGCGTCGGTCATTTCCTGGACTCCTGCAAGGCGTCGTTCAGCGCGCGCGACAATTCGTCGGCTGCAATTCCAAGACGGGCTCCCTCGGCGAGCAGGTCGCGCACCAAGCGACGCGCCTCGGCGGCGCGATCGCGGCGTTTGCGCTCGGTCGGGACCGCGGAGACGTAGGTGCCGGCTCCCTGGCGCATCTCGACCGTTCCATCTGACTCGAGTTCGCGGTATGCCTGGGCGACCGTCGCCGGGTTGATCCGCAGCTGGCTCGCCAGCGCACGAACCGACGGCAGGGCATCACCCGCCCGGAGCTCGCCGGCCGCCACCGCGACGCGCAGGCGTCCGGCGATTTGTGCGTAGAGCGGAGTGGGAGAGCGCGGATCGATGCGTTCGAACATGCCGCCGTCGGAAAGTGTATTGGTGTAGTAATACACTGGTACGACGCGCCATGCAATTGTTCGTCACACGACCACCCGTCGCGAGCGCGGCCGCCCCCGGTTGGAGGGCGGCCGCGTCGCCGCGTGTGCGTGCGGTGGCCGGGAACGGAACGACGTCAGAACGACGTCAGGAGGTCGTCGAAGTCCGAGGAGCCGTCGACGGTGCTCACGGCGTGCTGCTGGGGCGTCGGCGCAGGCGCGGGCGCCAGGTCGCGTGGCGCAGCGCGTGGTTGGAGCCGTCCCACATCGGCATCGTCATCGTGCAACTGGAAGCTGTCGACGATGGCGCGCAGGTGATTGGACTGCGATGCCAGCTCGACGGCGTTGGCCGCCGCCTCCTCTGCGCTCGCGGCGGCGTGCTGCGTCACCTGGTTCACTTGCGCGACGGCACTGTTGATCTCGTCGATTCCCATCGACTGCTGCTCACTCCCGCCGGCGATCGACGACACAACGGCCCCGGCTGACTCGACGTGCCGCGCGATGGTTTGCAGCACCTCGCGCGTCTCGGTCGTCACCGCGACGCCTTCGTCGGCATGCAGCACGAGCTGTTCGAGCAGTGTAGCCGTGCTACGCGCCCCTTCGGCGGCACGCACCGCCAGGTTGCGCACCTCCGACGCCACGACCGCGAACCCTCGCCCGGCGTCGCCCGCTCGCGCCGCCTCCACGGCTGCGTTGAGCGCGAGCAGGTTGGTCTGGAAGGCGATGTCGTCCAGCGTGCGCACGATGCGGGCGCTTTGATCCGCGGAATCCTTGATGCGCCCCATCGCCTCGCTCAGCCGCTGCATGCGCACCACGCCCTGCGCGGCGTCCCGACGCGCGGTGTCGGTGATGGCCCGCGCCTCGTGCGCCTGACGAGTCCCGCCCTTGGCCGTCGCCGCCACTTCGTGCAACGACGCCGAGACCTGTTCCAGCGCGCTGGCCTGCGACGATGCGCCCTCGGCCTGCGCGCGCGAGCCCGACTCGATCTCGCGGCTCACGCGCGTGAGCGTCTCGGCGGAGAGCGCGACCTCGCCGAGCGCCTCGCGCAGGTTGTCGACGGCCCCGTTGATCGCTCCCTTGATGCGGTCGAAGTCACCGGCGTACTCACCGGTCATCTGGACGCGCAGGTCGCGCTCGGCCACGCGTCCCAGCACCTCGGCGGCTTCGTTGATGGGCGCGACGACAGCGTCCAGGGTGCGATTGACACCGGCTACCAACTCGCGATAGCCGCCGGCAAAGGCGTTGGCATCGGCTCGCGTGGCCAGTGCCCCTGCCTCGGCGCCCGCCACGAGCGCCTGCGTCTCTCGCACCAGGTGACGCATGGTGTCGGCGGCGCGGGCAAAGGCCTCGATCGATCGCGCGCTCTGGTCGATGATGCCGTTCACGCTGGTCGCGAGCGCGGCCAGTTCGTCGTTTCCCTTGACTGGGAGGGGCGGCGTGCCGTACTCGGCGCGGGCGTCGAGGTCGCCGGCGGCGAGCGCATCGAGCGCGTTGCCCAGGTTGCGGATGCAGACCGTCTGCAGCATCTGCGTGCGCTCGACCATCACGTAGAGGCTGCGCGAGAGCGTGCCGGAGACGACGACGGCGATGGCCACGGCGTAGAGCAGCGCGGCGACCAGCAGGACGAGCACGACCAGTGTGACGCGCGAAGCAAGCGATGCGTTGCCGGCGGCGAGCACCTCGGCGCGTTGCAGCATCTGCCGTTGCAGCTCGTGCATTGTTGCGGCGAGCGACTGTTCCATGAAGTACGTCCCGCCTTGCAGCGCGGCCGACGCTTCGGCACGACGTCCCGCGGCGACGAGTCCCAGCACTCGATCGCGCTCGCCGCGAAAGCGCCGCAACTCGTCGAGGAATGCGACGTGGATGAGTTGCAGCTCCTTGGTGTCGAGGCTGGACTTGACGCGCCCCAGCATGGAATCGATGCGCGCATCGACGGCGACGGCGTCGCGGGCGTGCTTGGTGGCCGTCGCGACCGAATCATCCAGAACGGCCTCACGCAGGTCCACCCGAATGCCCTGCAGATCGGTCATCGCCTCGCCCGCCGCTGCGAGCGGGATGGTCATGTTGCCGAAGAGCGCGCGGTCGGCCGCCTCCAACCGTCGCAGGGCGACGAGGGCGACGATGCCGAGTACGGCGGTGATTGCCGTGACGCTCCCGAAGCCCAGGAGCAGTTTTGGGCGCAGCTTGAGGTTGTTGAACCACCGCATGGTGCCCGTTCTCCGTTCAGTGACTCGATGCGAGGTGGAACAGACGCCGAGTGGCGCACCGGCAGTCCGCCGATGCGCCACCCGGCCACGTGCGTCCGGTCAGACGCCGGCCAGCGACCGCCGGGTCATCGGGCGGCGTCCTGCGCCGGCCGACTTGAGGCTCGAGACGTTCGCGGGTGCGAGGACGGCCGAGCCGGCCCCGTCGCCCAGGTCGAACTGTCCAACCAGCTCTTGCATGTGCGTGGATTGTCCCGCCAACTCGATGGACGTGGCCGAGGATTCTTCGGCGTTGGCCGCCACGCGCTGGGTGACGATGTTGATCTGCTCGACCGCTGTGCTGATCTGGTCGATGCCGAGCGCCTGCTGGTCGCTGCCGGCGGCGATCTCGCTCATGGCGATGCCTGCGGTCTCGACGTGATGCGCAATGGTGGCGAACTGCTTGAGGGCCCTGGCATTGAGCGCCACGCCTTCGTCGGCGGTGCGCACCGACTCGGCGATGAGCCCCGTGGTGGTGCGGGCCGCGTCGGCGGCGCGCATGGCGAGGTTGCGCACTTCCTCGGCGACGACGGCGAAGCCGCGTCCTGCGTCTCCGGCACGCGCCGCTTCGACCGCGGCGTTGAGGGCGAGCAGGTTGGTCTGGAAGGCGATCTCGTCGATCGTCTTGATGATCTTCGCGCTCTCGTGCGCCGACGACTTGATGCGATTCACGGCCGACTCGAGCTGCTTCATTTCCTGCAGGCCTTCCGCGGCCTGCTGGCGCGCTTCTTCGGTGACCGAGCGGGCCGACTGCGCGCGCTCGGCGCTGTTCTTTGCGGTGGCCGACACCTCGTGCAGGCTCGCCGCGACTTCTTCCAGTGAACTCGCCTGTTCGCTTGCCCCTTCGGCCAGCGTCTGGGCGCTCGACGAAATCTCTTCGCTCGCGCCGGCCACCTGCATGGCCGAGGCGGAGACGTCGCTAAGTGCGCGCTGCAGGTTGGAGACGGCGAGGTTCACCGCGACGCGAATCTTGTCGAAGTCGCCGTGGTAGCGTCCGGCCATCTGGGCTGACAGATCGCGCTCGGCAATGCGTCCCAGCACCTCGGAGGCCTCGTTGATCGGCGCGACGATCGCGTCGAGCATGCGATTCATCCCGTCGCCGAGCTCGCGATACCCGCCTTCGTACTTCGTGGCGTCGACGCGCGTCGCGAGCGCGCCAGCCTGTGCCGCGCTCACGAGTGATTGCGTTTCCTTGATGAGTCCCTGCATCGTCTCGGCGGCGCGTTCGTACGACTTGATCGACTTGACGCTCGTGGCGATGATGCCGTCGATGCTGCGTCCCAACTCGCCCAACTCGTCCTTCGTGGCGAGGTTGAGCGGCGGGGTGCCGTACTCCGGCCTGACGTCGAGCTTCCCGCCGGCGAGGGCGTCAAGGGCATTGCCAAGGTTGGTGATGCAAAAACTCTGTAGTCGGTTGGCACGTTCGGCCATCTGCGACATCACGCCGGCGAGTCGCGAGGAGATGAAGAGCGCGATGGCGCCCGCGAGCAGCACGCCGACCACGACCAGGATATCAACGATCAGCGACATCTTGGACCCGAGGGCGACGTTGCCCGCTTTCATTTCGGCGGCGCGCGTGATCTTCTGCACCTGCATCGCGCGCATCGACACGATCAGCTGCTCTTCCGCATCACGCACGTCACTCGCGAGATAGGCATAGGTGCCGATGCGATCGTTTGCCGCGACCAGTGCGAGCAACGAATCGCGCTTGGTGCGGAAGATGCTGAGATCCGCGTCGAAGGCTGCGTAGTCCTTGCGCCCCTGGTCGGTGGTGATCGTCTTCTGATACTCGGTGAGCAGCGAGTCGACGATGACGGCGAAGCTGCGCGCCTTCTCGATGAAGGGCTTGGCGGCCTGCGGCGATTCGGCCATCACGGCCTCGCGCAGGTTCACGCGCAAGCGCTGCAGGTAACTGATGGCCTCACCCGACTGGGCGAGGGGGACTGTCATGTGGTCATACAGCTCGATGTCGGCCTCGCGCATGCGCTTGAGGCTGACGGAGCTGGCCACACCAATGACAATCAGGATGGCGACGACGCTGGAGAAGCCCAGCAGGAGCTTTGCGCGGAGACGGAGGTCGTGGAACCAGTGCATACGGGGCACCACTTGGCGGGAGGTCGTGCGAGGGTGTGTCCGAGAGTCTCGGTCGCATGAGTGCGCTCCCGCGCAGCGAATCCAGGAAACGGCAACTTTCGGTGGAACGGAGGACAAGGAGAGCCCCCGTTTTCCCTACATCGCTTGATTTCCGGGTGAGAAGGCACTTAGTATTCGCCTCCACTTGCGGGCGTAATTCAGTTGGTAGAATGCCAGCTTCCCAAGCTGGACGTCGTGGGTTCGAGTCCCATCGCCCGCTCTCGCAGACAAACCCTTCGTCCCCTGCGGCTCACGCCGTATAGCGGGGCGGAGGGTTTGTCGCGTCAGGCGAGGCGGAGCATCGCACGCGCCGTCGTGTCAGGGGTGTGGCGCGATTCGTTAGGTGGGGGACTCTCCTAACCCATTGTGACTCGCCGTTCTATTGACGCCGAGCTGTTTCGCGTGTTGTGTAGGCGAACGCCGGACTGACGGAACGTTCGCACATGAACAGATATCGCTGTCATCAGCACCTGTCGGTGTGTCGTGGCTGCCCTCTCGGAGGATCGGGACGCTGTCGCGGGCGCGCCGGCGGTGTCCACCAGCATTCTGAGAGCGGACGATGCACGTGGTGTGGAGCTCGAGAGTCGACCGGCGCAGCGCGCGGCGCGCGCCACAGGCGCATCGACGAAGTGAGTGACGCGCGTCGGGTCACGTGAAGCCGCGGAGCGCTCCAACTCGCGTCCGAAGTGTGGACGAATGTCGCAGGACACTCGCAGGGTTCGCGAAGGCGACATCGGGTGCGTTGTTGCTGATGACGCTCGCCGCCCCAGCGACCGACGCGCAGGGCGTTCGCATCTCCGGGGCGAGCACCGCGCGCTACGTGCAGCTGCGCCCGCTCACCCCCGATAGCGTCGCCGAATCGCAGGCGACCGACACGGTCGGGCTCGACCGACTGCTCACCGACGGCACGCTCGCCCGTTGCCTCGGCGACGGCTTCTGCCGCTTCTTGCGTGCCGCGCCGGTTGCGCAGGTCATGGCACTCATGCAGGACGTCGATGCCACCGCGTGGGGCTTTGGCCGCGGCATGAGCGCGCGCGCCGAGCTGCGCTTTCGCGAGGCGGTGGGCGACGGGCGATCGCTGTGGCCGCAGGGGCGGCAGCACATGGACGTCCTGGCGCTCTACGCCGACCTCGATCGCGACCGCCTGCGTGCCCGTCTGGGCCGGCAGTGGTATGCGTCCAGCTTGGGCTATCGCAACTTCGACGGCGCAATGCTGGAGGTGCAGCCGCTCTCCTCGGTGGGTGGGCTCCGGGTCGAGGGGTACGCCGGCTGGAGCCTGATGCAGGGGCTGTCGCGCGGACTCACGAGCGACGCCCTGTCGGCCATCGAAGATCTCCCCCCCGACCAGCGCGGCGTGCTGGTGGGGGCGTCGGTCCGCTGGCGCCCGGGGAACCGGCGCGGCGGCGTGCGGGCACAGTACGAGCGCGAGATCCAATCCAACCGCGGCGCGCTGTACGCCGAGCGCGCAGCGGCGGCGGCCGACCTGCTGTTGGGACGGACCATGGTCGCCGGCGAATTGGTCTACGATCTGGCGACGGCGGAGTTCAATGAAGCGCGGCTCAGCGCGCGCCGCTCCATTGCTCGATCTGTTGAGCTGGTGGCCGAAGGGCGGCACAGCACCCCTTTCTTCCCGCTCTGGACAATCTGGGGGGCATTCTCGCCTGTCGGCTTTGACGAGGGGAGGCTGGACGCCCGCTGGACGACGTTGGGCTCTCGCCTGACCCTCACCGGGCGCGGCGCGTATCGCAGCTATCAGGAAACGGACGCCGGCGTTGCATCGCTCGCCCTTCGCACCGACGGATGGAGGCTGGGCGGATCGCTGGCCGCTCGTCTGGGCGACGCGTGGGTGCTGCAGGGGAATTACGGCGTGGACGTGGGGAGCGCGGCCTCGCGCTCCGACGGCGACGTGGCGCTGCGCTGGCGGCGTGGCGAGCGGCTCTCGATCGCCGCGCGCGGCACGGCGTTCGAGACCATCTCCGAATGGCGCATCGGAACCGGGCGTGTGGTGGGAGGAGGAGCCGACGTGTCGTTCGCCCTTCGCTCCGATCTGCACGTGGCGGCCGATGCCATGTTGTACCGCCAGCGCGCCGACGGGCGCCCCGCCGAGGGGCCGTGGAACCAGAAGCGCGCCAGTCTTCGACTCGAGTGGATGGTGGGCGGCGATCCCGGCGCCAGCGCACGGGGAGGGAAGTCATGAGCCCGATGCGACCGCTGCTGCAGCGCGTGCTGCGCCTGCTCCCGATGATCTTCATCGGCGTGGTGGGTGTCTCCACCGCCGGATGGGCCTGGGGGCGCGTGGTGAACGTCGACGAACGACGATTCCCGCACGAGAAGCACGCCCGACTCTTCCCCGAGTGCGAGACGTGCCATGAAGGGATCATGTCGGGCGATACGACCTTGCACTTTCCGGCGCCGTCTTCGTGCGCCGACTGTCACGATGGGACGCGACAGAAGCGCGTGACGTGGGAAGGGCACAACGTGCGCCCGTCGAACCTCATCTTCTCGCACGAGAAGCATCATCGAGAGGCCAAGGGCGACACGCTCGCGCTCAACTGCCGCACGTGCCACGGCACGGGTGGGTCGAACACGTTCATGGCCGTGGCGCGTGCCACCCCGGAGCTCTGCATCGGGTGCCATACGCACAAGGCGGACGGCCACCTCACCGAGGATCCTCCGTGTTCGCGTTGCCACGCGCCGCTGTCGCGGGCCACGCGACTGTCGGACAGTGCCGTCGCCGCGATCTCGATCCCCGAATGGCACCGTCGCCCTAACTTTCTGGAGAATCACGGGCCGCGCGCCGAGAAGGACGTGATGCAGTGCTCGACGTGCCATGCACGCCAGAGTTGCGCGCGCTGCCACCCGAACGCGCGCGAAGTCGCGCAGATCGGCAAGCTCGAACCGGATGCGCGCGTGGCGCGCGTGCTGCGCGGGCGGTCGCCGACGTACTTCAAGCCGAAGAGCCACGAGCGCCGCGAATGGCTCATCGCTCACGGCGACTCGGCCAAGACCGAACCATCGGGATGCGCCAACTGTCACGCGCAGCCGAGCTGTCGCACGTGTCACATCGGAACGGCGGGAGCCAGGCAGATCGCGCGGCTCGCCAAGCCAGATCCCGACGGAGCGCCGGGCGTGCGCATGCAGGTCGCGCCGCTCGATATCGCGGCGCGGGGTTCGTCGAACGCCTTCCCGCATACGCCGTCGGTCAACGCGATGTCGGCCGTGTCCACCGCTGATCAATCGACGGCTGACTCGGCGCACGTCGCGCGCTCGCTGCAGGCCAATCCGCTCGCGCCGGTGGCCGACACGGTGCTGCGCATCGTGCAGGTGCACCCGTCGGACTTTGTGGAGAAGCACGGCGCGACCGCGTCGAGCGGGCGCATCAACTGCCAGGGGTGCCACGAGGAGCGAACCTGCACCAATTGCCACAACGGGGCGGGCCGCCGGCGCTTTCACGGCTTCAACTTCGTCAGTCGTCACGCGGCAACGGCGGCGGGGCGCGAACGCGATTGCACCTCCTGCCACACCACCGAGACCTTCTGTCGCGAGTGTCACCGCGGACAGGGACTCGAGGCGCGCGGCACGCGCGACATCGCGTATCACGGTCGCCAGCCGCTGTGGCTGCAGCAGCACGGTCAGGCGGCGCGGTTGGAGATGCAGACCTGCGCCAGCTGTCACCAGCAGCGCGACTGCCTCGCCTGCCACTCCGACATCGGGCTCAAGGTCAACCCGCACGGTCCCGGCTTCAACGCCGAGCGCATGGCCAAGCGGAACCGGCAGCTCTGCCTCACGTGTCACCTGAGCGATCCGCTCAAGCGTCGTTCCTAGCATGGGAGATCATCCGGCCGTTCGTTCCGCGTGCGCTCCAGGTGCCGTCTCCCCGTTATCTCAGGTTCGCATGGCTTCGTCTTTCCGCAGTTGGTTACTCGTCAGGCATTCGGCGTCCCGCGAGGAGGGGAGATCGTGAACCGATTCCCACGAGCACGCTCGAACTGGTCGCGCGCGCGCGCGGTCGCCGCGTTTGCGGCGGTCGCCGGCGCCCTGCTGGCCGCGCCCATCTCGGACCGGGTGACGGCACCGCTGCACGCGCAGCAGTTGCGCGAGCAGCGTGAAGCGGATGCGCGTCGTCGCGACGAGCCCAGCGTGCCGTCGCGTGCGGCGGCGCAGGACGGGAGACAGGCGGGGGGCGTGATCGCGCGGAGCGGACGGTCGCGCAGCACCGAGTCGCGCCCGATCGCCTCGCGCCCGGGGACGCGCACGAGCGTCTCGCGCGGTCCGGTGCAGTGCGAGAAGTGTCACGCCGACCGGCAGTTCCTCGCCGGCAAGGCCAAGGGGGAAAAAGGGGACTCCATCCTGTTTGTCCCCGACACGCTCCTGCGGGACTCGCGGCACAAGACGCTGCGTTGCGCCGATTGCCATACCGAGTACAACGACGGCTATCCGCACACCAAGGTGCCGTCGGTCAGTGTCTCGTGCCAGCACTGCCATGAGGACCAGGGGGCGGCGTACGAGGCGTCGATCCATCGCCCCAACTTCGAAAAGAAGGGCGACGCCCCCACGTGCGTGAGCTGCCACAGCGCGCACCGCGTGTTCGGTGCCGACGACTCGCGCTCGCCGACGTATCCGCTCAACGTGGCCCAGCTCTGCGGGAGCTGCCACAACAAGAAGGCGATCCTCGACGCCTACTTCGACAAGCCGGCCGACAGCACCGCCCGCACGGCGGTGACGAACTTCCGTCGATCGGCGCACGGTATTGCGATGAGCAAGGCCGGCCTCACCGTCTCGGCCACGTGCTCCGACTGTCACGATGCGCATCGCGTGCTGCCGGGCGACTCGACCGCGTCGACGCTCAACCGCCGCAACGTCAAGTCGACGTGCGGTTCGTGCCACGCGGGGGTGCTGGCGACGTACGACTCATCGGCGCACGGGCAGGCCCTGCTCAAGGGCGACACCACCGAGACCGGGAAGACGGCGCCCGTGTGCGTCGAGTGTCACGGCGGGCACAAAGTGGTCGAAGCCGACGATCCGGCGTGGTTCAGCGGCGTGGTGCAGGAGTGCGGGGCGTGTCACAAGCGCCTGATCGAGACCTACTTCGACACGTATCACGGCAAGGCCAGCACGCTGGGCTACGGCATTGCGGCCAAGTGCAGCGACTGTCACACGGCGCACTCGATGCTCCCGGCCGATGACACGCTGTCGTCGGTGCACCCGCGAAACCGGGTGGACACGTGCGGGGCCTGTCACAAGGGGGTCAACGCCAACTTCGTGATGTACAAGCCGCACGGCGACCCCAGGGATCGAGAGAACAACCCGGAGCTGTACTGGGTGTGGCTCTTCATGACGATCCTGCTGGTCGGCGTCTTTTCCTTCTTCGGCCTGCACTCGCTGCTGTGGTTCCTGCGGCTCATGTCGGTGCGAAAGGATCGGATGGCCGGACACGGCGGGGCGGGAGGGCACGACAGCGGCGGTAGCGGAAGTGGTGGTTTGACGGTGACGCCAGTCGCGCCGCCATCTCCTGCGCCGGAGACGCCGGCGGCGCCCAAGGCGTCGGACGTATCGGCGATGCCGGCGTCCCCCGAATCCTCGGCGCCACCCGACGCGCCGACGCCGCCGAACGCGCCGGAACCACAGGACGCCCCCCCGGGGCCTGAGACCGGATCGACAGGAGGAACGACATGAGTGCAGTGAGCAACGATCCGGTCGGCGGTACGGCGTTAGGCAGCGCGGCCGTCACCGCCGCCGAAGAGCCCCTGGCATCGTCGGATCGCGGGCACGGGCCGTACATCCAGCGCTTTGGTCCGGTGGAGCGGATCACGCATGCGATGATGGTGGTGTCGTTCTTCGGGCTCGTGATCACCGGGATCCCGCTCCACTTTTCGCATGCGCCGTGGGCGGCGACGATGATGGGGATCCTGGGCGGGGTGCGGTCGGCCGGGTTGATCCATCGCTTTTGCGGCGTGATCACCTTCGGCTACTTCTTCTTGCATCTGGCGATGCTGGTCGCCCGCTTCCTGCGGGCCGAGGACAAGGCGGCGTTCTTCACCGGACCGCGCACGATGGTCCCGCGACTCAAGGACCTCGAGGACGTCATCGGGATGTTCAAGTGGTTCGTGGGGATGGGCCCCCGCCCGAAGTTCGATCGCTATAGCTACATGGAGAAGTTCGACTACTGGGCGGTGTTCTGGGGGATCGCGATCATCGGCGGCTCGGGGCTCGTCCTCTGGTTTCCGACCTTCTTCTCGAAGTTTGTCCCCGGCTGGGTCTTCAACGTGGCGACCATCGTGCACGGCGATGAAGCGCTGCTGGCGATGGGTTTCATCTTCACGATCCACTTCTTCAACTCCAACCTGCGTCCCGAGAAGTTCCCGATCGACGTGGTGATGTTCACCGGGCGCGCGCGCGCGTCGTACATCGAGGAGGAGCACCCGCTCGAGTACGAGCGCGAGCAGGCGTCGGGGGGCCTCAAGGCACTCGAAGTGCCGGCGCCGTCGCGCATGACGTACGTCTGGTCGATCACCATCGGACTGATCGCCATCATCACCGGCTTGCTCCTGACGGGACTCGTCCTCTACGCGGTGCTGGCATGAACCAGGCAGGGCGAGGACACGTGGTCGGTGGCCGCTCGAGCAGGGCGATGCGGATAGTCCGCGTCGCCCTGCGCGGTGCGTGCGTCGCCATCCTCGCCGGGATGATCGTGAGCTGCAACGAGCCATCCGGGTCGGCCGACAGCCGGCGGCGTGCCACCAGGGATGCCGAACAGCGGCGCAACGCCGCGGCCGAGCCCACGGCCGACACGACCTCGCTCGTCACGCCGACGCGCGTGGATTCGCTCATCGGCGTTGCCCGCGGGGGCGGGGGCGAGGCGACGCTCAAGACCGAGTGCGCCACCTGTCACGAAGGGGCGCACGCGGCGCCGCTCGGACGGAGTGCGGCCGTCTCGGCGACGTGCGTGGACTGCCACGCGTCGTCGCACGCGCCGGTGCAGGCGTTCTACGCCGGCGCCGTGCACGGGATCGCCCTCGCGCCCGACACGATGTTCGTGGCCCGCGTCTCGTGCGTGGGGTGCCACTCCGATACGACGTTTGCGGTCCCCGCCGGGAGTCGGCGCCAGTCGGCCTACGATGCCATGTGCACCAGCTGCCACGGCCGTCGCTTCGCGGGGATGCTCGACCGGTGGCGCAGTGGCGTGGAATGGCGCGCACAAGCGGTCGCGGCGTACGTGGGGAAGGCGGCGGCCGATCCGCGGCTGGCCGGTGACGCGGCGCGCGTACGCGTGCGCGGCGCGCGGCAATCGCTGGATCTGCTG
The DNA here is from genome assembly GCA_964560345.1 of uncultured Gemmatimonadaceae bacterium. Lineage (GTDB taxonomy): Bacteria > Gemmatimonadota > Gemmatimonadetes > Gemmatimonadales > Gemmatimonadaceae > SCN-70-22. The sequence goes on along the minus strand of CAZLLP010000092.1, from coordinate 1,980 downwards.
CGAACCGCTGGAGCGTTGCATAACGTGCGCGGTGCCGACCAGCTCTTCCGCGCCGCGCTCGACAGCACGGTCGCGGCGTACGCGAGGGCAGGAGTGGCGGCACCGCCGCGTCCCGCGATGGGTCCCGGCTTTGCCGGCAACGAGTGCATGAGCTGTCACTATGGCGTCGAGTCGGCGCGAACGACCGTCTTCGGCCAGGTGTTCGATCACAACTCGCATCTCCTGCGCGCCGACCTGGCGTGCAAGGAGTGCCATAGCGACGCCTCGTTTTTCATGGGCGGTGGGCGGTCGGTGCCTAACGAAGACCGTGACCTGAACCCGAAGCACGGCACGACGCGCCTCACCGCAACGTCCTGCGAGAGCTGTCATCACTCGCCCACCACCAAGGTCGCCTGCACGAGCTGTCACACCGGCGACGAGCGCCTCAAGCGCACCATCCGCGTCACCATGGCGCTCAAGTTGCGCCCGGAGAAGGCTCCCAAGAGTCGGGCCGTCGCCTTTCAGCACGAGCAGCACGCGAAGTCCGAGTGCGAGACGTGCCACACGACGCCGGGCTCGGTGCGCAACGTCCCCACGTGCGCGTCATGCCACGCCGACCACCACAAGGAAAAGGCGTCGGGGTGCGTGTCGTGCCACGGCAGCGGCATGCTGGCCACGCACACGATGGACACGCACTACAAGTGCGCGAGCTGCCACGAGCGCGAGACCATGGCCAAGCTCCTCCCCGATCGTGCCTTCTGCGTGAGCTGTCACGTGAAGCAGGTGACGCACGAGCCGGGGCGGGAGTGCGCTCCCTGCCACCTGCGTCTCTCTCCGAATGACGTGCGGCGCCGTATCCTCGCGGCGCCCGCTGCGCCGGGCGTGAAGCGCTAGAGTGACTTGAGCAGGTTCTCCACGCGCTTGCGGTCGGCGTCCATCGCCTGACCGGAGAGAATCGTAGCGAGGAGGTCCATCGCCTCCTCGTCGAGCGCGTCGGGGTGCTTGCGGTCCTCGGGAAAGCGGAGGATCACCCCCAGCGCGAACGGGACGTGCGGCTCACCCTCGTCCTCGTCGTCGCCGGGCTCGGCGAAGCTCGACGTGTCGGGCTCCTCGGCCACGCTGGCGAGCCACGGTTCGTTGGCCGCGCGGCTCACCCGCTCGGCTTTCTCCATCAGGCGCTGCGGGATGATGGCCGACAGGACGCCGCGAATGCCGCCGTCGTGTTCCTGCGCGCTGAGGAGGAGCGGGACCGGTTCGTCGAAGACGCCGATCTGCTGCACCGCGGCAAAGAGCGCTTCGGGGAGCGAGCCCTGCGCGAGCACCGGCGACTCGTCGGTCAACTCACCGTCCATCGCGCCGAGGGCGCGAAAGACGGTGTGCCCCTGCGGCGCCCGCGGGTGCGGCGTGGCCACCAGGCGCACCGCCACGGGCGAGAGCGTCATCACGCGCGCCACGCCAGCGTCGCCGCCCTCCTGCTCATCGGGCGCGTTGTCGTCGGATTCGGGAGACCAGTCGGTCATGCGTGTGGTGTCTTGGGCCGGGGAATAGTGCATGCGCGAGGCGCATGATCCAAGGGGGAAGGGGACGATCCCGCGGTTGTGACGCGATCAAAAGTTGGGGGGTCTCCCCCGTACTACACTCCGTGCCACGTCATGGCACGGCAGTCCAACCATCATTCGGCGTTTCGATGCCTTCCTCCTTCCGACGCGCAGTTGCCGTCCAACCGAAGACCGTCACCGGGCTCCGTTCGCCCCGGCGTGTCGTCGTGGATGGCGCCCTGCAGTGGAGTGTTGGAGATCGAGCGCGACCGGGTGCGGACGCGGGGAGTGCGTGAGTCACGCACGCCCCGCCAGTCGAGGAATCATCGACGCCCCGCCCGCGCATGCCGCCGGCGGGGCGTCGTGCGTTCCGGCTTTCATCCCGCCATGACCAGACAGGAGGACGAGCCATGGTTCGCTTCACTCGATTGCTCGCGACTCGCCTCCGGCGAAGCGCCAATCA
>CAZLLP010000091.1:0-22549 GCA_964560345.1 uncultured Gemmatimonadaceae bacterium | reverse complement strand
TCCGTTCTGGGTGGAGATCGGGGCCTACACGGCGATTGCCACCGGGACGCTCTTTGGCGGCTGGCGCATCGTGCACACCATGGGGAGCCGCATCACCAAGCTGCGCCCGGTGGGCGGGAGCGCCGCCGAGACGGCGGGGGCCTTCGCGATCCTGCTGGCGACCAAGTTCGGGATCCCGGTGAGCACGACGCACACGATCACCGGCGCCATCATGGGGGTCGGGGCGACCAACCGGTTGAGTGCGGTGCGCTGGGGGATCGCCGGACGCATCATCTGGGCGTGGATCATGACGATTCCGGCCGCCGCGACCATCTCGGCGCTGTGCCTGCTGGCGCTGGAGAAGCTGAAGATCGCGTCGTAGGGGGCCGTCACGCTCGAGGCCGCGTCCACTCGAGGGGCGCGGCTTTTTCGTGCCCACGCGTGCGTGCGAGCGTCGCGTCGCGGTCGTGTAACGGATCGTGTAACAGCGTCGATCCCGGATAGCCGGCGCCGTGGCGGCGCGACAGCATTCACCGACCCCTACGAGCGCCTTTCGCGCGGGGGAGGAGCGACGCGATGCAGGAGGCCCGACGTTTCACCGATCGATTCGGCTTTGCCTGGCAGGTGTGTGAGCTGGTGCGCGAGCTGTCCTCGCCACCGCAGACCCCCGGTGCGGTGCTGCGCGCCGACGCCCCGATGCCTGTCGATGGCTGGCTGTACTTCTTTTCCCGCGGGACGACGCTGGTGCTGCGCGACTACCCGCGCGACTGGTCGGAGTGCTCGTGGCGCGAGCTGGAAGCGCTGCGCGAGCGCGCGCGTGTCCTCGGCAGCGACACCACCATTCGGCTCGCGCCGCGAGGTGCCGTGGTGTCGCTGTCGTCTGGCGGCGGTCAGGCGCTGACCGCCACGATCGGATCGCCGTAACCCGCGATCACCTCGCGATAGCTCTCGTCGAGCCGGTCGAGTTCGTGCGACCAGTCGAGCGGTTCGGCCCCGGCACGTGCCCCGGCGCCTAACGTGAAGGCGCGCTCGCGGTCGAGTGCGAGCGCGACCATGGCGCGGGCCATCGCATCGACGTCGCCTGCCGGGTAAGCGAGCCCGTTGTCGTCGTGGCGCAGGTGGTCGGCGACGCCGCCAGCGGGGGCGGCGATGACGGGGAGCCCGCTCGCCATCGCCTCGAGGATCACCAGGCCTAACGTCTCGGTGACGGACGAGAAGACGAAGGCATCGGCGCTGGCGTACAGTCGCGGGAGGACGTCGCGGCGATCGAGGTTGCCGAGGAACGACACGCCCTCCACTCCCATCGCGCGCAGCGCATCGGTCTTCGGCCCGGCGCCAGCGATGACCAGGTGCACCGCCCCGTCGGGGAGCTGGGCGCGGGCACGTTGATACGCCTCGAGGATTAGTTCGACCCCCTTCTCGGCGGCGAGTCGCCCGACATGCAGGAAGATGAAGGTGTCGCGCCGACCATAGGCGCGGCGGAGGGCGTCGCTGCGGTGCCGCGGATGGAAGAGCGTTGTGTCGACGCCGCGCCCCCACACCTCCACATCCGGTGCGCCGAGCGCGCGCACGTCGACGGCGGCGCTGGCAGACGGCGTGTAGGTGCGGCGGGCGCGCCGGTGAAAGCGCGAGAGGTGACCAGCGACCGCGGGGCGCAGCCATCCGACGCCGTAGGAATCGGTGTAGCGCGAAAAGTCGGTGTGATACGAGGTCACCACCGGGAGGTTGCGGCGGTGTGCGAGTCGTTGTCCGAGCCAGCCGATGGAGAACTCGGTGGCGCAGTGGACCAGGTCGGGACGATGCCGGTCGATGAGCTGCGACAGCGCGCGCGCGTTGGGGAGCGAGAGGCGGATGTCGGGATAGAAGGGGAGCGGGGCGCTCGGGAGGAGGAGGAGTTCGCGCGCCCCCGCTCGCATCACGTCGCGCGGAAAGGCGTCGCGCATCCCGGCGGGGTAGCGCGGGGCGGCGACGACGATGTCCCAGCCGCGCTCGGCGAGTCCAATGACGGAGAGCGACGTGACGACCGAGACGCCGTTGACCTGCGGCGGGTACGTGTCGGTGCAGACAAGCAGGCGAGGCGGTCTCGGCATCCGTGCTGAGCGGAAGTGACGAAGGCGCTATGACGGACGCGCGTCGCCGTGCGCGCGCGCGTCTACAGAAGGAGTGGATGCGGGGTGTCACGATCCGGTGACGCCAGCGTCACGACTGCCTGACGAGTGAGGGGCGACGTTCCGTCGTTACGCAGCCGCAACGCATTCGTGCGCATCTGCGGACGTGCGCGGCCGAGGATTCAGGGCGTACGCGACGAGTTGCGTCCATCGCCAGGAGGACCGATGATCCGTTCGCCCCGCGTTTCCCGCGTCATTGTCGTCGTGCTCGACGGCTTGCGAGCCGACGCCATACCACTGCTGGCCCTCGCCAACCTCACGCGTCTTGCACGTGACGGCGCGTCGTCGATGTCGGCGCAGACGGTGTCCCCCTCGGTGACGGCGGCGGCGATGGGGTCGCTGCTCACCGGTGTACGGCCGCTCGATCACGGGCTGTCGAGCGATCGCTTTCGCGTCCCCCGGCCACGGGTGGCGCTCGATCCGTTGCCGCGGGTGCTGGCGTCGAGGGGGATTCCGAGTCACGCCTTCCTGGCGGGGCTCCCGTTCGGATACGGCGCGATCGCGTCGCGACTGGCGCAGATGGTCGGGATCACGCGGGCCACCTTTCGCGGGGCGGGAGCGATCGAGATCCTGGCCGCGGCGCACCAGACGCTCGCGCGCGAGTCGCGCGGGCTCTTTGTGCTGCACTGGCCGGACGGCGATCGCGCCGGACACGCACACGGCTGGTTGTCGCGCGAGTACGTGGCGGCGGTGCGCCGCATGGACGAAGCGTTAGGCGTGCTGGACTGCGTGACGCGGGCGTCGCAGGACCCGGAGACGTTGCTGATTGCGATGGCCGATCACGGCGGAGGGGGCGCGGTGTACCGCAACCACGACTCCGCGCATCCGCACGACCGGACCATTCCGCTGGTGCTGGCGGGCGGGCGCGTCGTCTCGGGGGAGCTGGCGCCGTGTACGTCGCTGCTGGACGTCCCGGCGACGGTCGCGTGGGCGATGGGGGCCCCGGTGCCTGCCGGGTACGCCGGGCGGGCGATGGTCGAGGCGTTTGTCCCCGCGGACGTGCCGCAGCAGGACGTGGCACCGGCGCCCGCCGAGGGGGGCGTCGCCGAGCGTTACGCCTTCGTGGCGCCCCGTTAGGCAACCCGCGACACATCCCGACGAGGATACCGACATGGCGAACTCGCTCTTCTCGCGGCTGGGCCGCGGTGATCGTGCCCTGTTCCTTCGGCTGGCGCTGCAGGAGGCGACGCCCAACCGCACGCGCCGCCTGTGGCGCGCGCTCACGCACCTGGGCGGCGCGCGCTGCACGATCGGCGTCTCGCTGGCGCCGCTGGCGGTGGGGGGCGCCTGGCGCGAGGGGGCGATCCGGGCGCTGTCGATCCTGGTGGTGTCGCACCTGGTGGTGCAGCTGATCAAGCGCACGGTGGGGCGGCCGCGCCCGTCACGCGGCACGTCGTGCGAGGTCCTGATCGCCGAACCGGATCGCTTCTCCTTCCCGTCGGGACATGCGGCGGCGGCCATGTCGGTCGCGCTGGGGTTCGCGACGGTCGTTCCTGCATTCGCGCCGGCATTGGCGGTGTTGGCGGTGGTGGTGGGCTTCTCGCGCGTGGCGCTGGCGGTGCACTACCCGGGTGACGTGCTGGCGGGACAGGTGCTGGCCATGCTCACCGGGCTTGCGTTAGGCGCCTGGTGACGACCGCCCTCGTTCCCGACTCGCGCCCGGCGCCGGCGACCCCTCTGGCGCCGGCGGCGCCTGGAACGGCATGGACGGCCGCAGCGCCGCTCCCGGCGGTGGCCCGTACCGCGCGCGTCGAGTTGGGGCGGGGGGCGCTGCCGCCCAACGACCGACCGACGGCCGAACTCACGGTGCTCGACATCACCAAGTGGTTTGGCGAGACGAGCGGTGGCGTGCGCACCTACCTCACGGAGAAGGCGCGGTATGTGTCGGAGCGCACGACGCTGCGCCAGGTGCTGGTGGTGCCGGGGCCGTTTGACGGCTACGCGCTGGGCGACGGGGTGCGCACCTACCGCCTGCATGGGCCGCGCATCCCGACGCAGACGGCGTATCGTTTCCTGTTTGCCACGCGCAGTACGCGACGCATCGTCGAGCACGAGCGTCCGGACCTGATCGAGGTGGGGTCGCCGTTCTTCGTGCCGTGGGTGACGGCGCTGGCGTCGCGCCGGGTGCGAACGCCGATGGTGGCCTTTCACCACACGAGCCTGGCGGGGGTGCCGACGTCGCTGGCGATGCGCAGCGGGACGCGCGCCCTGTCGTTGCTGCTGGCGGGAGCGTACCTGCGGCGGCTCAACCGCCTGTTCCGGACGACGATCGTGGCGTCGGACTATGCGGCGGGGGAGCTGCAGCGCCTGGGGATCGAGCGCACGTCGCGCGTATCGTTAGGTGTGGACCTCGAGCACTTCCATCCGCGCCGACGTGAGTGGCGGGATCGCACGCGCCGGCGCTTTGGCCTGCCGACCGACCGCCCCTTGGTGCTGTACATCGGGCGACTGGCGCCGGAGAAGTCACTGGAGGTCGTGCTCGACGCGTGGCCGGCGGTGTCGCGCCAGACCGGGGCACGCCTGGTGATTGCCGGCGCCGGCTCGTCGGAGCGTGCGCTACGCGCGCGCGCCGGGGATGCCGACATCTCGTGGCTCCCGTACGTCGGGGAGCGGGAGATGGTCGCGCGACTCCACGCCTGCGCCGACGTCTACGTGTCGCCGGGGCCGGTGGAGACGTTCGGTCTCTCGACGCTCGAGGCGATGGCGTCGGGCGTGCCGTTGGTCACCGCCGCGCACGGCGGAGGGTGGGAACTGGTCCAACGATCGCAGGCCGGCGTGGGGTACGAGCCCGGCAACGCGGGCGATGCGGCGCGCGCGTTGACCGCGATGTTGACCGGCGATGGACCGGCGCATGGGGCGCTGGGGCGCGCGTACGCCGAACGTGAGCACGGATGGCACACCGTCTTTGACCGGCTCTTTGCCGTGTACCGGGAGGTATTGCAGCGATGACAGTCCTCGTCTCGATCCACGACGTGGCGCCCCCGTTCACCCGCCAGCTGCACGAGCTGTGGTCGCTGTGCATCGGGCTGGGGGTGCGGCCGGCGCTGCTGGTGGTCCCCAACTGGCACGGCGCGCATCCGCTGGAGCGCGACGCGCGCTTCATGAACTGGCTGTTTGCCCGCGCGGACCAGGGGGCGCGCATCTTCTTGCACGGCGAACGCCACGATGAACACGAGAGTGCGCGCGGCGTGATGGACGAGTGGCGGGCGTTGGGGCGCACGGCGCGGGAAGGGGAGTTCCTCACGCTCGACTACGCGGCGGCGCGCGCGCGCATCGCGCGCGGGTTGGAGACGCTGGCGCGCTGCGGCTTGTCGCCCATCGGATTCGTTCCGCCGGCGTGGCTGGCGCGCGCCGCGACACGCGAGGCGGTGCGCGACGCCGGGTTGTCGCTGGCGGAGGACGCCCGGCGCATCTACCTGCTGCAGGAAGGGATCGCGTTGCATGCCCCGGCGGTGCGCTGGAGTGCGCGGTCGACGTGGCGCGCGGTGATGTCGACGCTGGTGGCCGATGCGCGGTGGCACCTGCAGCGGTCGCGACCGCTCGTGCGCCTCGCCTTGCACCCGACGGACATGGACCATCCGGAGACGCGCCGGTCGCTGGAGCGGACGCTGGAGCGCTGGCTGCGCGCGCGGCAGGGCGATGGATACGGCGCCCTGGCCTCTCCCGGCTCGGCGGCGCGCGTCACGGCGCTCGCCACCGCTCGCGTCAGGGCGGCGTGATGCGCGGGCGCTGGGAAGGTGCGGCGGTCGCGGAACCACCGTCGACCGAATACCCGATGCATACTGATCGGCCGGTAGCGGGCGCGGTGCGCCTGGACGGCATGCGGCTGGCGCTGGTGACCGACACCTTTCTCCCGCAAGTGAACGGGGTGACGCGCACGCTCGATCGCCTGGCGCGAACGGTGGCGGCGCGCGGCGGGGCGGTCGAGATCTTCACCTCCGACGATCCGGCGGCGCCCCCCGATGCACGCGTCCAGCGCTTTCCCAGCGTGTCGTTCAGGGGCTATCCGGAATTGCGACTGGCGGCGCCCGGCGCCGGGCGACTGGCCCGTGCGATGTCGCGCTGGGGGGCGACGATGGTGCACGCCGCAACCCCGTTCGGGATGGGACTCGCCGCGCGGCGCGCGGCGCGGCGCACCGGACTCCCGCTGGTGACGTCGTATCACACGCACTTCACGGCGTACGCGCAGTTCTACCAGCTCGGCCTGCTGAGCACATCAGGGTGGCGCTTTCTGCGCTGGTTCCATAACGGTGGCGCTCGCACCTACTGTCCGACGTCGGCGGTCGCGGCCGAACTCGAGCGTCACGGCTTCCTCAACACCACCGTGTGGGGGCGAGGCGTCGACACCGAGACGTTCTCCCCCGCGTGGCGAACGCCGCAGCTGCGTTCGACCTTTGGCCTGCGCGAGCACGAGCTGGTGGTCCTTTACGTCGGGCGCGTGGCGCGCGAGAAGGGGATCGACGACGTGATTGATGCGATGCGCCTGCTGCAGGCACTTCCTGACGCGCCGCCGTGTCGCCTGCTGGTGGTGGGCGACGGGCCGCACCTCGCCGCCTGTCGCGAGAGGGCGGGGGACTCGGTCACCTTCATCGGGCATCGCAGCGGGGAGGAGCTGTCTCGCCTCTACGCGTCGGCCGACCTCTTTGTCTTTCCCTCGACCACCGACACGTTCGGGAACGTGACGCTCGAGGCGATGGCGAGCGGGCTCCCGGTGCTGGCGGCCGACAGCGCCGTGACGCGCGAGCTGCTGGTGCCGGGGGCGGGGTCATTCCACATCCCCGGCGACGCGCGCGGGCTGGCGTCGCACATCGCGCGCTGGGGGCGCGACGCCGCCTTGCGGAGGGCGGCGGGGCGTCGCGGGCGCGAGGGGGCGCACGCACGGAGCTGGGACCGCGTGTTCGATGAACTGTTCACGGATTGTCTCGCGGTGGCAGCGAACAGGCTCCCCATCGACTAACTGATTCGTTCCCAACCGGTTGGCCTATTGCAGGCTCGACCGGCGTGGCAGCTTCGTGACACGATTGATCCCCTTCCGTCATTAGTTTGGACGAGGAGATTCCCGGTAGCACCGATCGTCCCCGAGCCTGCGCTGTCCCGCCTCATGATCGAACACGCCGTCGCGCCTGCCCTTTACCTGAATCGCGAGCTCTCCTGGCTGGCGTTCAATGCGCGGGTGCTGCATGAGGCGCTCGACGAGCGGACCCCACTGCTCGAGCGGCTCAAGTTCCTCTCGATCTTCAGCACCAACCTCGACGAGTTCTACCAGGTGCGCGTCGCGGGGCTGCGCCGGCAGGTGGCGGCCGGGGTGCAGCAGGCGCCGGCGGACGGGATGTCGCCGGCCGCCCAACTGGAGGCGATCGAGACGCGCGTGCGCGAACTCGTGGCCCTACAGCGTGATTGCCTGCACGATCGGCTCCTCCCGCTGCTGGATGCGCGCGGCATTCGCCTGATCGACGTCGACGCGCTCACGCCTGACGAGTCGGCGGCGATGGACGCCTTCTTCGAGCGCGAAGTCTTTCCCGTGCTCACGCCGCTGGCGGTCGATCCGGGGCATCCGTTCCCGTACATCTCGAACCTGTCGATCTCGCTGGCCGTCGAGTTGCGCGATCCGTCGCGTGAGGGCGAGCATTTCGCGAGGGTGAAGGTCCCGCGCTCGCTCCCGCGGTGGATTCCGGTCGGGGGGCGCCCGTTCCACTTCATCCCGCTCGAGCGCCTCATCGGGGCGCACCTCGGCACGCTCTTCCCGGGGATGGAGATCCTGAGCTGGCACACGTTCAAGATCACGCGCTACTCCGATCTCGACGTCCCGGCGGCCGACGAGCCGGAGGATCTGCTCGCCACGATCGAGGAGCAGGTGTTCCAGCGCCGATTCGGCGAAGTGGTGCGACTTGAAGTCGAGACGGGGATGCCGGTGCACCTCCGCCAGCTGCTACTCGACGAACTGCGCGAAGTGACCGACCCCGACGTCCTCCCGCTCACCGAGCACGACGTGCACGAGCCGGGGCCGCTGCTCGACCTGGGCGACCTGATGGCGCTGGCGACGCTCGACATCCCGGAGCTGCGCGACGCGCCGTTTGTCCCGCTCACGCCGCCCGAACTGCGCGACGCCACGCGCTCGATCTTCGACGCGATTCGCGAGCGCGACATCCTGGTGCACCACCCGTTCGAGTCGTTTGCCACGTCGGTCGAGCGCTTCTTCGAGGCCGCCGCCGAGGACGAGCACGTCCTGGCGATCAAGACGACGCTGTACCGCACGTCCGGGGACAGCGCGATCGTCAAGACGCTGACCACCGCGGCGCAGCGAGGCAAGCAGGTCGCGGTGCTGGTGGAGCTGCAGGCGCGCGGTGATGAAGCCAACAACATCAACTGGGCGCGCACGCTCGAAGACTTTGGCGTGCACGTGGCCTATGGGCTCCCCGGGCTCAAGACACACGCGAAGATTGCGCTCGTCGTGCGCCGCGAGCCGGACGGGATTCGTCGCTACGTCCACATCGGGACGGGGAATTACAACTCCAAGACGGCGCGCCTGTACACCGACATCGGGCTGCTCACCTGCAACCCCGACATCGGCGCCGACCTCACCGACGTCTTCAACCTGCTCACCGGCTTTTCGCGGCAGCGCGACTATCGCAAGGTGCTGGTGGCGCCGGCCAACATGAAGGCGCGCTTCATCGAGCTCATTCGGCGCGAGGCCGATCACGCGCGCGCCGGTCGTTATGCACGCATCGTAGCCAAGCTCAACGCGATCGTCTCGCCGGACGTGATCGCGGCGCTGTACGATGCGTCGCAGGCCGGCGTCGACATCGACTTGATCGTGCGCGGGATCTGCTGCCTGCGGCCGCAACTCCCCGAGGTGTCGGAGCGCATCCGCGTGAGAAGCATCATCGGGCGCTTCCTCGAGCACTCGCGCCTCTTCTACTTCGCCAACGGCGGGGCGGAGGAGTACTACACGGGCTCTGCCGACTGGATGCCGCGCAACCTGGAGCGTCGCGTCGAGGTGATTGTCCCGGTGGAAGACCGCGGGCTGCAACACCGGATGTTCTCGCTGCTGGAGACCTGCCTGGCCGACAACCGCCAGGCATGGGAGCTCAACGCCGACGGCGTGTACACGCAGGTGACCCCGGGCGACGACGACGAGTTGGCGACGCATCGCAAGCTGCTGCGCGACCCGTGGGGGCTGGATCGTATGGACTCGCGCTACACTACGGCCGAGGTGCGCGCGGTGACGGCGCTGGCGACGGCCACGGTGCCGAACGGCAACGGGGAGCCCCAGCCGGCGCCCCCGCGCGGCAAAGGGAAGCGCCAGGCGCGTCGTTAGGCATCGCGCGTCATCCGCGCCGTCAGGCGCGTCACGCTCGCCGTCAGGCGCGGCGCGTCACTCGCCGTCGCCGTCCCCGTCGTCCTGCCCCGAATCGACCACCGTGCCGTCGGGGGCGACGATCTCCACCGGGATCCCGGTGAGTTCGGACAGGAGCGACGCCTTGCGCGAGGCCCCCCACAGTTCGAGCCGCAGCACGCGCGCGCGCGGGTCGGGGACGGCGGTGATACGCAGCGCGCGGTCGGTCCAGCGCACCTTCACGCGTTGCACGCCCCCCACGTGGCCACGGTCGAAGCCGTCGGCGATGCGCAGCAAGGCGGAGAGGCGCACGATGCGGTCGCGCGAGGCCTTGTCGAGCCGCCCGAAGTTGGCGTGCTTCTTCTTGGGCACCGCGCCGCGGTGATAGCGCGCCACGTTGGCCACCAGCACCTGCTCCACCGGCGACATGCCTAACAAGTCGGCGTGCAGGATGAGGTGGTAGGAGTGCTTGTGGTGCTGGTCGTAGTTGATGTGGTAGCCGATGTCGTGCAGCAGGGCGGCGTCGGCGAGGACCTGCCGATCGTCGCTCGTGCAGCCGATGCGCGTGCCAATGGCGTCGAAGAGCTGCAACGCCAGTCGCTGCACGTGCTGCGCGTGCGGTGCCTCGTAGTGACACCGCTCGGCGAGCGTGCGCACCGAACGTTCGCGCGCCTCGCCCGGGTCGGCCGGTTGCGGCGCGACCTGCGCGCTCTCGAGCAGCAGCCCCTCGCGGATGCCGTACGCCGAGACGACCAGGTCGCGCGACTCGGTTCGGGCCATCACTTCGGCAGCGACGACGAGCCCGGCGAGGATGATGTCGCTGCGCCCCATGTTGAGGCCGCGCACCTGCGTGCGCTCGTCGGGGGAGCACTCCTGCACGAGGTCGATGATGTGCTCCAGCTCCTCGCGAGGGACACGCGTCCCCTGCACGCGCCCCGCCGCGCTCGACGTCCCCTGCCGGTAGAGATAGATCCCGGCAAGGTTGGTGAAGGTGCCGCCGGAGCAGATGAGTTGTGCCCCGCGCCAGTCGCGCAGCGGAAGCGCCTTGCGGATGTCGTCTCGGACGTGCAGCCGCAGCTTGCGCACGTCCTTGCGCGTGGGCGTGAGGCCGAGGAACTGCTCGGTCATGCGGATGGCGCCGAACGGGAGCGAGACGAGGCGATCAAGCAGCCCGTCGGCACTCATCGCCAGCTCCAACGATCCGCCGCCGATGTCCATGACCACGGCGCGACCGCGCGCGAGGTCGAAGTGCGCGAGGGCAGAACGAAAGGCGAGGCGCGCTTCGTCCTCGCCGTGCAGGACGCGCACGCGGAGCCCCGTCTGCCGCCGGACGAGATCGACGAACTGCTTGCCGTTGCCGGCGTCGCGCACGGCGCTGGTGGCGACGGCTTCCACCTTGGAGGCGCCGTACTGCGTGGCCAGGGTCGCCATGCGCTGCAGCGCCTCGAGGGCGTGTCGCATGGCGTCTTCGTCGAGTCGCCCGCTGGCGTCGAGCCCCGTGCCGAGTCGCGGGGCGGCCTTCATCTCGTCGAGGATGCGAATGCGTCCTTCGGCCGAGACGTCGGCGATGATCTGCCGGATGGAGTTGGAGCCGATGTCGATGGCCGCCAGTCGTACGCCGTCGCCCGGACGCGGAGCCGGGCTGCGAAGCGGGATGATGCGCGGGCGGACGGGAGAAGCCATCGATTTCGGTCGGGGGGGCGGCGAGCCGGCACTCGCGCCGGCTCGACTTAAGCCTACTACGTGCCCGCCTTGTCGGCGAGCGCTTGCTGCGCGCTCGCCTTGTCGGCGAGCGCTTGCTCGTCGAATTCGAACCGATGCTTGATCTGCTTCCCTTCTGCCAGATAGACCGCGTCCTCGCCGATGTTGGTGGCCAGGTCGGCGACGCGTTCGAGGTTGCGGCTGACGAGGAGCAGCTCGAGCGACGGGTTGATGGTGCGCGCGTCGGCCATCATGTGCGTGAGCAGGATGCGGAAGAGCGAGTTGTGCAGCGCGTCGACCGCGTCGTCGGCCTTGCACACTTCGCGTCCCAGCGAGCCGTCGGCGCGGATGAAGGCATCGAGCGCGTCGGAGAGCATGCGTCGCGCACGACGCGCCATGTCCTCGATCTCGGGATCGGGGGTGATGGTCGCGCGCAGGGCGATGAGGCGGAGCGCCGACTGGGCGATGTTGACCGCGTGATCGCCCACGCGTTCGAGGTCGCTCGAGACCTTGATGGCGCTGATGATGAAGCGGAGGTCACGCGCCATGGGCTGCTGCGTGGCGAGCAACTCGACGGCGAGCGATTCGACGTCGATCTCCAGCGTGTCGATCTCGCGATCGCCCTGGATGACGGCGTCGGCCTTTTCCTTGTCGCGCGTGAGCAGGGCGTCGACGGCGAGGTCGACGAGTTCCTCGGAGCGCGCCGACATGTCGAGCAGGCGCTGCTTGAGGAGCGCGAGCTGGTCGTGGAAGTGGCGAAAGCCGATGGATTCTGCGGCGGGGCTCATCCGAACCTCCCGGTGATGTAGGCCTCGGTGCGCTCCTCGCGCGGGCTGGTGAAGATACGCTCCGTCGCATCGACTTCGACAAGGCGCCCGAGATAGAAGAAAGCGGTCTGGTCGGAGACGCGCGCGGCCTGCTGCAGGTTGTGCGTGACGATCACGATGGTGAGTTCGGACTTGAGCTCGTACAGGAGTTCCTCGACCTTCTGCGTGGCGATCGGATCGAGCGCCGAGCAGGGTTCGTCGAGGAGGAGGACCTCGGGTTGGTTGGCCAGCGCGCGTGCGATGCACAGGCGCTGTTGCTGCCCGCCCGAGAGGCCGAGGGCGCTCTGCTTGAGGCGGTCCTTCACCTCGTCCCACAGCGCGGCACGACGAAGCGCCGACTCGACGAGATCATCGAGCTCGTTGCGCGACGCGGTGCCGTTGATGCGCGGGCCGTAGGCGACGTTCTCGTAGATCGACTTGGGGAACGGGTTCCAGCGCTGGAACACCATGCCGACGCGCTGCCGCAACTGCACGACGTCCATCGCGCGCGCGTTGAGGTCCTCGCCGTCGAGCAACAGCTCCCCCTCGTGTCGCGTCCCGGGGATGAGCGCGTTCATGCGATTGATCGAACGCAGGAAGGTCGACTTCCCGCATCCCGATGGGCCAATGAACGCGGTGACCGAACGCGCCGGCATCGTGAGGTCGATCTCGTGCAACGCCTGCTTGGCGCCGTACCAGAAGCTGAACTTCTTGGCGTTGATGACGCCGCGTGAGACGGGAGACGGGAGACGGGAGACGGGAGGTACTGCGGCGGCGGTGGTCATCCGAAACGTCCCGTGATGTAGGCTTCGGTGCGCGGATCCTTTGGCGTGGTGAACAGCGCGCTCGTGGGGGCGACCTCGACCAACTCGCCGCCTAACATGAAGGCGGTGCGATTGGAGACGCGGGCGGCTTGCTGCATGTTGTGGGTGACGATGACGACCGTCACCGTCCCGCGCAGTTCGTACACCAGCTCCTCGACCTTCTGCGTGCTGATGGGGTCGAGCGAGGCGGTCGGTTCGTCGAGCAGGAGGACGCGAGGCCCCGTCGCGAGGGCGCGGGCGATGCACAGGCGTTGCTGCTGCCCGCCGGAGAGGCCGATGGCCGAATCCTTGAGGCGGTCCTTCACTTCCTCCCACAGCGCGGCACTGCGCAGCGAGCGCTCGACGATTTCGTCCAGCTCTCGGCGCGACGGTGCGGTCCCCCCTAACCCCTTGAAGCCGGCGGCGACGTTGTCGCGAATCGACATCGTGGGGAACGGGGTGGGGCGCTGGAAGACCATCCCGATGCGACGCCGCACCTGGATGGGCGAGGCGCCGCGGGCATAGATGTCCTGGCCGTCGAGCAGCACTTCACCCTCGGTGCGGGCCCCCGGGATCGTCTCGTGCATGCGGTTGAGGCAACGCAACAGCGTCGACTTGCCGCATCCCGACGGACCGATGATCGCGGTCACCTGTCCGTCGTGGAAGCCGATGTTCACGTCGCGCACGGTGCGGGTGGCGCCGTAGTAGGCGTCGAGCTTGTGCACCGCGATGCGAACGACAGGGGCGGCCGATTCCTCTGCCTGCGGGCGCGGCGGGAGGGTGACGGGCGGCGTCGGCGGGACAGGTGGCACTGGAGTCATGGACCGCACCGGGGATGGCGTCGGCTTGCGGCTGGCGAAGGTGAGGTCAGTCACCGCCCCCTCCGAATCGTGAACGGGTGACGAAGCGCGAGATGAGCGAGATCACGAGCACCAGCCCGATGAGGACGAGCGAGCCGGCCCAGGCCAGGCGGTGCCAGTCGTCATAGGGGGAGATGGCGTACGAGAAGATCTGCAGCGGGAGCGCAGACGTCGGCTCGTCGAGCGAGAGCGACCAGAACTGGTTGCCGAAGGCGGTGAAGAGCAGCGGCGCGGTCTCGCCGGCGATGCGCGCCACCGCCACCAGCGCGCCGGTGACGATCCCCGGGAGCGCGGTGCGCAGCACGATCGAGAGCGAGGTACGCCAGCGCGTGTAGCCGAGCGCCAGCGCCGCTTCGCGGAGCGAGACGGGGACCAGGCGGATCATCTCCTCGGTGGTGCGCGTCACGAGCGGGATCATCATCGCGCCCAACGCAATGCCGCCGGCCGCGGCCGAGAAGTGGCCTAACGGGCGCACGAGGAACTGCCAGGCGAAGATCCCCATCACGATCGACGGGAGGCCATTGAGCACGTCGGACAGGAAGCGGACGGTGTTGGCCAGCTTGGTCCCGCGCTGCTCGGCCAGGTACAACCCCGCCCCGATCCCGATCGGGAGCCCGATGGCCGAGGCGATGCCGAGCAGGACGAGCGTGCCGACGATGGCGTTGGCCATCCCGCCCCCGGATTCGCCGACCGGCTTGGGCATCTTCGTGAAGAAGTCCAGCGAGAGCGACGACGCCCCTTCGCGCGCCAGGTGCCAGAGGATGAAGATGAGCGGGAGGACGGCGACCAGCGCGGCGATGTACATGACGCCGAGCATGAGGGTGTTGACCACGCGGCGGCGCCCTAACGAGCGGGCGGTGCGCTGTGCGGCGGCAACCTGCACGCCGGTGTTGCGCGACGGCTGGACGGTGGCCGGGGCGCTCATCGCCCCTCCTTCGACACCTGCCAGACCAGCCAGCGCGCCACGACGTTCACCACCAGCGTCACCGCCAGCAGCACCGCGCCGCAGGCCATCAGCGTCGACGTATGGAGCGCGGTGGTCGCCTCGGCGAACTCGTTGGCGATCACCGATGCCAGCGTGTAGCCGGGGGCAAAGAGCGAGGACGAGATCTCATGGCGGTTGCCGATGAGCATCGTGACCGCCATCGTCTCGCCTAACGCGCGTCCGAGGCCGAGGATGATCCCGCCGACGATCCCCGAGCGGGCGTAGGGGACGACGGCGTCGCGAATCATCTCCCACTTGGTGGCGCCGAGCGCCATCGCCGCCTCGCGCTGCGAGCGCGGCACCGCCATCAACACCTCGCGCGAGACCGCGGAGATGTACGGGAGGACCATGATCGCCAGGATCACCGACGCGGCCAGCATCGACGGTCCGTACGCTGGACCGCTGAAGAACGGCGTGTTTCCCAAGCCCAGCGTGGTGGCGAGGAACGGCATGACCTTCTCGCGCAGCACGGGGAGGAGGACGAAGATCCCCCACAGTCCGTACACGACGCTGGGGATGGCGGCCAGCAGGTCGACGAGGAAGGCGATCGGCTGCCGCAGCCAGGGGGGAGCGAACTCGCTGAGGAAGATCGCCACGCCTAACGCCAGCGGAGTGGCGAGGACGAGCGCGAGGACCGACGAGACGACGGTCCCGTAGATCATCGGGGCGGCGCCAAAGGTCCCGCGCACTTCATCCCACTGGCTCGACGTGAGGAAGCCGAAGCCGAAGGTGCGGAAGGCGGGCCAGGCCGCCAGCACCACCTCGAGGGTGATGAGGGCGAGGAGGAGCGGGACCGCCCAGGCAAAGGCGGTGGTGATGAGGCGGTAGATGCGATCGCCGGGGGACGAACCGGCGATCGCCCCCGGCACCGTGGCGGGTGTTGCTCCTGACGGAGCCCCACCCATCACGGTGCCCTGCGACGGTTGGTTCACGGGGTGGCGCTCACCTGGATGGAGGCGAGGCGGGCAGCCAACTGCGTGGCCAGGGCGGCCGGCAGCGGGGCATAGTCGAGCGCAGACGCGCTGGCCTGTCCGTCGGCGTACATCCACTTCATGAAGTCGACCAGCTTCTGCCCCTTGGCGGCGTCGGCCTGCTTCTCGTAGACGAGGAGCCAGGTGAACGACGAGATGGGATAGGCACCGGCGCCCGGCGCATTCACGATCGAGATGCGATAGTCGGAGTCGGCGCCGAGCGCGGCGGCAGCCCCTTCGGCGGCGGCGGTGATGCTGGCGATCGTCGGCGCGACATACTCACCCGCGGCGTTCTTGATGCGCGCCGTGGGGAGCTTGTTCTGGTTGGCGTAGGCCAACTCGACGTAGCCGATCGTCCCCGGCGTCTGCTTGACCGCACCGGCGACTCCCTCGTTCCCCTTGCCACCCAGGCCGACCGGCCACTGGACCGACTTCCCCTTGCCGGGGCCAGCCGCCCACGCCTTGCTGACCGTGGTGAGGTAGTCGGTGAAGATGTAGGTGGTGCCGCTGCCGTCGGAGCGGTGCACGACCAGGATGTCCTTGGCCGGGAGCGCGACGCCGGAGTTCTCAGCTGCGATGCGCGGGTCGTTCCACTTGGTGACCTTGCCCAGGAAGATGTCGGCGACCAGCTCGCCCGTTAGGCGGAGCGGCTCCTTCACCTCGGGGAGGTTGTACGTCACGACGTCGGCGCCCAGCACGGTGGGGAAGTGGAGGACCTTTCCTCCCTTGGCGTTGGCCATCTCTTCCTCGGACATCGGGCCGTCGGTGGCGCCGAAGTCGACCGTCTGCTCGGAGAGCTGCTTGATGCCGCCGCCGGAACCGATCGACTGGTAGTTGATCTTGATCCCCTTGTTGGTCGCGTAATCCGAGAACCACTTGGAGTAGATCGGATAGGGGAAGGTGGCGCCTGCCCCGTTGAGGTCGACCGACGAGGAGGACTGGGCGGGGGCGGCCGCCGAGTCGCTGGACTTGGTTTCGCCGCCGCCGCAGGCAGCGATTGTTACAATGGCGAGCGCGGTAAGGGCGCGTGCGTACACGGTGTGATCTCCGGATAAGTCGAGAAGTGACAGTAAGATCGCACGCCCTGTGGCTCAGACGGGTGGCGGAATTGTAACGGCGCCGTCACACCTGACGTCCCGGGAGACCACTTGCGCAGCGGCGTGCGACCGATCGGGGCGCGCGAGGGGGAAAGACGGGGCGTGTGCGCCCCGGGCACAATCCGGCGGAGCCCTATAGATCGTTGGACAGGCTCAGGAACTTGAACTCGCCGCGCCGCGAGACGATGGGGCCAAAGAGTCGCGTGGCACTGGACACACCATCCACGCGTAGCTCGAGCACACAGCCGCGCCAGATGGTGAGGTCTCCGACCCGTTCCGGTTGGTTTGGGCATCGGTAGCCGCGAAATCCCATCGACGAGCCGCCGTGGCGCGCCATCGTGCGGCGGAAGCCCTGCACCGAGCCGTTGGACAGCTGGAACCAGGCCACGTCGGGCGGTTGGTAGCTCGACGGCTGCGCGAAGGGCGACTGCGGATAGACGAGGTGGGCAAACTCGCCGCGATGGACGGCGCTGCGAATGACCGAGAGCGAATCGTTGGTCTCGACAGCCCGGATGAAGCGCTCGACGAGCGCGTCGCGCGACGGCTCGGCGTGCTCCAATGCGCCGGGATTCACCACCCCCTCCTGGAAGCGACGCAGCGCCTCGGCGGGCGAGAGGATGGAGTCGACGACGTAGCCGGGTTGGGCGCGGTTGATGGAGTCCTGGCGAGCCCGCGCGACCGAGTCGCGATCGATGGTGGCGGCGTACGCCGCGCCCTTTCCGTCGCGCGGCGAGCTGCAGCCGACGATGGCGCAGAGGGCCAGTGCCCCCCACGCCATCGCGAGTCGAACGTGTGGCTGCGTCACGTGCCTAGTTGCGGGCGTAGATGGTCCACCCCTGCCACCACTTGGGGCCGGCCGGGTTGGCCGCGCCGCGGTAGGCGGTCGCCGTCACCACCGTGCCGGCTGCCGTCGCCAGCTTGCCGGTGAAGGTCGACAGACCGCCGGTCGCTGCGGCACTCGCGGCCGCGGGGGCCCAGTCGAGCGTCGCCGTTGTCGGCACGGCGCCGGCGGCGGGGAAGGCGGTGAAGAGTGCCGCCGTCGTCTCGGTACCAGCCACCAGCGCGTTGCCGGCGACGTCGAAGGTGTTCTGCGTCGCGCTCCCGCCGGTCTGGAAGGTGGCGGCGTTTTCGGTGAGGAGGATGTTGCGGAGCGCGAACTCGGCGGTGTTCAGGTCGGGAACCGCGGTGCTCCCCGCCCGCACATACGTGTCGGCGTCACGCACCGAGAAGGCGGCGCGCGCCCAGCGCGAGACGACGCCGTTGACGTAGTAGCCACCTGTGCCGCGGCGCAGCATCATGCCGACGCCGCCGGCCGAGGCCGAGGAGGCGATGTCACCGGTGCCGACGAGCGTGAAGTTGGCGACGACCGGCACCGTGAACGGTGCGGTGTTGAAGCCGTTGGTGCAGCCGGCGCCGTTGCAGCCGTCGTTCTCGATCCCCTGCGGATCGGTGGAGGCAGAACCTGCGGCGGTGCGCGGCGGGAGCTGCGTGGACTGCAGGGCGATGATGTGCTGCAGGCGCCCGCGATACCCTTCGGACATGTCGAAGTGGTCGTCGCCCGACTCGTAGGAGACGAGGTTGGTGGCGTCAACCGTGCCGCCGAAGAACTCGAACGAGTCGTCGAGACCGGCCATCGACTGCAGGTACGAGAGCTTGGTCCCCGAGCCGACCGCTGCAAAGGTGAACGAGTTGAGCTCGTTGTTGATGCTCGGCGCAAAGCCGGCGAACTCCACCCGCACGTAGCGCAGCTCACCGCTGTTGTCGGTGTCGACGTTGCCGCCGCTGTAGGTGACCTTGTAGTTGGTGCCCGGCGTCGAGCCGGCCGCCGTGTTGGTCCCCTCGATTTCGATTTCCACACCCGTGCGGTTGATCGTGGCGTTGCCGACGATCACCAGGCCGCCCCAATCGCCAGGCTGGCGCTGGCCGACGGCGCGCGACGACGTGAAGACGATCGGCGCGTCCGCGCGGCCGACGGCGTTGATCTTGGCGCCGCGCAGCACGAAGAGCGACGCGCCGAGGGTGTTGAAGTCGCCCTTGATCGTGGTGCCGGGCTCGATGGTGAGCGTGGCGCCGTTGGCGACGTGAATGAAGCCCTTGAGCACGTAGGTGTTCTCGGCCTTCCACGTCGTGTTGGTCGTGATGTCGGTGGTAACGTCGATCGACTGGTTGCCGCCGAAGGCGAACGTGGTGGCCGACGTTTCGGACGAAGGCTGCGACCGGCTCGTGCCGCGCACCGCGGTGACGCGATAGCGGTAGAGCGTATTGACCTTGAGGTTGGTGTCGTCGTAGGTGACGGTGCCGGCGGTGGCGGGCGCCGTGACGCTCGTGGCAGCCGCGAAGGTTCCGGCGGCGCCCTCGGCGCGTTCGATCTCGTAGCTGTTGTCGCCGGCAACGCTGTTGAACGTCACGCGGATGCTGGAGACGCTGGTGGGGGCGGTGGTGACGCCTAACGGCGGAAGGATCACCGGGGCCGCCGGATCGTCGTCACTGCCACAGGCGGCGAGGGCGAGCGTGGAGAGAAGCAGGCCGGTGGTCAACGACCGGGAGAGTCCTGACATGCGAAAGCCTCGGTACATGAGGAAGGAGAGGGCGTGGTGGTGGTGCGCCTGAAAGAAGAGGGCGTCGCGTCGCGGGCGTGTGTCGTATGCGTCACGCGCGCGTCACGACGCCCTCGGCGCCGACTATTAGGCGCGCCGCGAACGGCGCGCCTGTTGTCACGATCGGGTCACGAGCGCAGGATGAAGCCCAACTGGAACGTGCGACCAACGGTCCACTGCTCGCGCGTCACCGTTCCCTGCTGCGTCTTGAACGGTTCGTCGAGCAGGTTGCGCGCATCGAGGCGCCCCTGCAGCGGGCCAAACACGGGGAAGCGCACCGAGACATCGAGGGCGTTGCGCGCCACCTGGATCACGTCGGGGAGCGGCAGGTCGCCCGCGGCGTCGATGCGATCGCCGGTGCGGTTGAAGAGGAGCGTGGCGCTGCCGCGGCCGCTGCGCGTGGCGTAGGTGAGCCCGGTGTTGAGCACGTAGGGCGCCTGACCCACCATGCGGCGCTTCTGGTTGGTCGCCGCTGCCTGCGAGCTGCCGAGGTCAATCTCGGACTGCATCAGCGTGACGTTGGTGAAGAAGAGGAACGGCTCGCCGACGTTGCCGAGGAAGCCGAGGCTCTTGCGTGCTTCGAGCTCGAGGCCGTAGTTCGTGGCCTGATCGGCGTTGACGTACGAGATGAAGCGCGACGAGGCACCGGCCGCGCGATAGACACGTTCGATCGGCTTGTCGAAGCGCTTGGCGAAGATACCGACGCTCAGGATCTCATCCGTCGAGGGATACAGCTCCCAGCGGATGTCGGCGTTCTGGATGCGCGTGCGCTGCAGGTTGGGATTGCCTTCGAGGTCGTCGCCGTTGAGGACGTCGCGGCTCTTGATGGGGACGAGCTCGCGATACTCCGGGCGCGCCAGCGTCTGTGACGCCGAGATGCGCAGGTTCTGGAAGTCGCTCAGCTTGACGTTGAGTGCCGCCGAGGGGAGGATGTCCTTCCAGTCGCGACGGGCAGCGACCGGTGCTCCAAGCGTGGATTGCGCATCGACGTCGAGCTGGTCCTGTTCGTAGCGCGCGCCGGTGATGAAGCGGAAGCGCTCGCTGAGTGCGAGCTCGGACATCACGTAGCCGGCGGCCAGGCGATCGCTCGCCCCATACGCGCCGCCCTGCGAGAGCGGGAAGATCTCGAAGATGCCGCTGCGATTGCCGCTGAACGGCTGGGCGAAGAGCTGCTCGGCCGGGAGTTCGCGAATCGCGGCAGAGGCGAGCGGTGCGGCGATGGCGTAGGCGCGCGTGTTGGCGTCGCGCTCGGTGGAGCGGAAGAGCCCCCCGAACTTCACATAGTGCTGGCGTCCTAGCCAGGTGAAGTTGTGCATGACGTTGGCGCGTGCCTCGCGCGACGACTCCGCGAGCTTCGAGAAGGTACGGACCGCGCCGCCGTTGCCGGTGTTGAGCCAGCGCAGCTTCTCCGGGCCGTTGGGCGTGTCCTGCTCGATGACCGAGATGAACTCCGAGCGATCGGGCTCGTCGCGCGTGACGCCGGACGAGGTGAAGGCCCAGTCGATGCGACTGCCGCCAAACTGGTGCTCCGCGGCCACCTGGTTGGAGCGGATCGAACGTTCGACGTACTGCATGCGGTCGATCTGCGCGCGAATGCCCTCGTTCTCGAAGGTGCCGCGCTCGCGCCGCGCATCGTTGTCGGCTGTGCGGTTGTAGGTGTTGTTGAACATCAGGCGCGTGCGCCCGCCCAGCAGCGTGCTGAAGTTCGCCAGCCCGCCCCACAACACTCCCTGACTCCCCGTCGTCCCTTCGAAGCGATCGATCTCCCGCGTGTCGCCCGGGTTGTCGCCGCGATCGGCGAGGGCGCGCTGCTGGTTGTTGCGCAGGTCCTGCGTGTAGGCGTAGGTGCCGGAGAGGATGTAACCGATGCGCTGCCCCATCACCGGCTGGTTGCCGCCGACGGAGATGTTGGTCGAGGTGTTGGGGGCGCCGGTCGCCTGCCCCGGGGTCCAGGCGTTGCGGAACTGCCCGACGAGGAAGCTCTTGTCGGCCGGGGTGAGGTTCACCCCCTGGAAGTTGTTCAGGACGCTGAAGACGTAGGGGAGGTTGCGCTGCACACCGGCCATCGCGAAGCTCTCGCCGCCCACGTTGCGCGAGCGCAGGAGCGACTGCCCGGTGGAGCCGGTGTTCATCCCGGTTGTCAGGCTGTAGGTCACCTGACGACGGGCGGGAAACTCGCGCGTCTTGATCTCGACCTGCGCCCCGGAGAAGTCGCCCTGCTGGTCGGGGGTGAACGTCTTGGAGGTGGTGATCGACTCGAGCAGGTTGGAGGGGAACATGTCGAGCGGCACCACGCGGCGTTCCGGTTCGGGGCTCGGCACGCGCGTGCCGTTGAGCTGCGTGGTGGTGTAGCGCTCACCGAGTCCGCGGACGAAGACGTACTTGCCGTTCTGCACGGTCACGCCGCTCACGCGCTGCACCGCTTGGGCCGCGTCCGAATCGGGGCTCTTGCTGATCTGCTCCGACGTGATCGCGTTCACCACGCCGGTGGCGGTGCGTTGCGCATCCAGTGCGTCCGACACCGATCCGCGCTCGGCGTTCGCGGTCACCGTCTGCGCCGCGAGCGTGATGGCCGCCGTGGCGAGCGTGACGTTCTGCTCGAGCGTCTTGCCGGCGTCGAGGATGATCCCGGTCACCGTCTTGGGCGTGAAGCCGATGCGGCGGAACTGGAGCGTCACCGTCCCGGCGGGAACCGACGGGAGCGAGTAGCGACCGTCGACCCCGGACATGGTGCCTAACGTGGTACCGACCACCTGGACACCGACGTCGGTGAGGCCCTGTCCGCTGGCGGCGTCGATCACTCGGCCGACGATGCGGCCGGTGGTCGCTGGCGCCGGTTGCTGGGCGAATGCACTAGAGGTAAAGAGCAGCAATCCCGTGAGCGCGAGGCCGAGAGGTGCGGTGCGCAGGCGCTGGACGAAATCGGAGAGCAGACGAGTCATGAAGGTTCTCGCACGTGTGAGAGCGGGGCGCGGCGCTGGTCGCGCTCGGCGCTCTGTTACATTCGCCGCCCTCCGTCTCGACTTGCCGACGGCAATGCAACGATGCTGTCACGGGCGATGCGTCGTCGCGGCGCCAATCCGTGGCGTTTTCTCCCCGCGTATGCGTGTGTCGTGACACAGGGCGCTCGGTCCGTCACCGCTCGGTCACGATGGTCGTGACGTTGTGACATGACGAGGGTCGCCTCGAGCGGCTCTGACCGCGGCTCTGAGGCTTCCAGGAGAACTTGGGGTCAGAGCTCAGCTC
>CAZLLP010000090.1:0-22573 GCA_964560345.1 uncultured Gemmatimonadaceae bacterium | reverse complement strand
CACCGCGCGCGGCTACGCCGCGCGCACTCCCGTCTCCCGTCTCCCGTCTCCCGTCCCTATTCGTATCGCAACGCCTCAATCGGATCCAACTTCGCCGCCCGCGACGCCGGAAACAGCCCAAACAGGATTCCCGTCAGCGAACTCGCGAAGAACGAGACCGCGATCGCCATCGGTTGCACGGTGGCCTGCAGCGGCGTCGCGTTGCGGATGCCGGCGGCGACGAGCCAGCCGAAGACGAGGCCGATCACGGCGCCAATGGCTGTCAGCGTCGCCGCCTCGATGAGGAACTGCCAGAGGATCACGCCGCGCGTGGCGCCTAACGCCTTGCGCACGCCGATCTCGCGGGTGCGCTCGGTGACCGAGATCATCATGATCGCGACCACTCCCACGCCGCCGACGATCAGCCCGATCCCCGAGAGCACGATCATCACCAGGAAGAAGATCCCGGTGAGCTTTCCCCATGTCTCGAACAGCTTGTCCTGCGTGATGACGGCGAAGTTCTCGGGGTTGCCGGGGCGCAGCCCGCGCAGCCCGCGAATCGTCGCCACCACATCGTCGATCGCCTCGTCACGCGAGACGCCGGCCTTGGGCTTCACCGTGAAGTCGATCCAGTCGATCCACAGGTTGAGGTAGCGACGCCCCGCGCTCAGCGGCACGTACGCACGCGGGCTCGGCTCGCTCATGAAGTCGCCCGCGCTCTTGTAGACGCCGATCACCATGAACGGCGACTTGTTGAGCAACAGGACCTTCCCGATCGGGTCGACCCCGGTGAACAGACGCTCGGCCGCCGTCTCGTTGATCACCACCACGCGGGCGCCGTTGCTCTCCTCGCCCTGCGTGAAGTCGCGCCCCTGCACCACGTCGCCGCCATCCACCTCGATCCAGTTGGCGGTGTACGCCACCACCCGCATGCTCGACAGCAGGCGATCCCCGTACTTGGCAGACGCCGAGGCGCCGGTGCTGATGGTGATGTCCTGGATGCTCGGCAGCCGCTTGATCGCCTCCGCTTCCGTCAGACGCAACGGCGGGTTGCTGCGCCACTTGCAGCTCTCGTCGTCGGCATCGCTGCACCCCTCGAGCGAGATGGGGAAGCGATTCACGAAGAACGTCGTCGGCCCGGCGCGCTCGAATTCCTTGGCAACGCTGTTGTTGATCCCCTGGATCGCCGCCGACATCACCACCACCACGAAGACGCCGATGGCGATACCGAGGATGGTGAGTGCCGCCCGCACGCGATTGGCGCGCAGCGCGTCGAGGGCGATGAGGATCCCCTCGACCAGCGAGGTCACACGATCACGAATGGCCATGCGCTACTCCTGCCGCAGCGCGGCCACCGGATCGAGACGCGACGCCCGGCTGGCCGGGTACACGCCGGAGATGATGCCGACCCCTGCGCCCACGGTGACGCCCAGGACGACCGACCACGGCGCCACGCTGGCCGGGAGCGGAGACACCGCGGCGATGAGCTCGGCGAGGCCGAACCCGGCCGCGATGCCAAAGGCCGCCCCAATGATCGCCAGCGTCGTCGACTCGGCGATGAACTGCGACATGATGTCCCGGCGCTTGGCGCCTAACGCCTTGCGCACGCCGATCTCGCGCGTCCGCTCGGCCACGGCGACCAGCATGATGTTCATGATCACGATCGAACCGACGAGGAGGCCGATAGCCGGCAGCGCGATCCCCGCCATCACCAGGAAGCCCTGGATCTTCTTCCAGAACGCCAGCGCCGCGTCGGCGGTCTGCATCGAGAAGTCGTCCGGCTGTCCGGGGCGCAGCTTGTGCCGCGTCCGCATCACCTGTCGCACGATCTCCATCGTCCCGGCCAACTGCGTCTCGTTGGCCGCCTGGATCGTGATCCCGTCGATCACCTTGTAGCGATTGACCAGGCGATGGGCAGGGGTCTTGTAGGGGACGATGACGAACTTGTCCATCGAGATCCCGAAGGCACTCCCCTGCTTTTCGGCGATCCCGATGACAGTGTATGGGATGTTGCCGATCCGGATCTCGCGCCCGATGGGCGAGACGCCGGGGAAGAAGTGCTTGCGCGACTCCTCGCCGATGATGGCCACGGGGGTGCCGAGCGCGTACTCCTGCGGCGAGGGGAGACGCCCTTCCTGCAGCCCCATGTTCTTGATGTCGAACCACTGCCCGTCCACGCACTGCACGAAGACCTTGCGCGGGTTGGCGTAACGCGACTCGACGCTCAACGCGTCCTGCCCTTCATACGCCCACTTCACGTCGGGCGGGAGCGCGGCAGCGACCGGCTCGATGTCGTCCTCGGTGATGCGCGGGCGGGCGCGCCAGGAGCGCCACTCCGATTCGTCGACGTCGCCCACGTTGATGTTGGGCTGCCGCCGCAGTTCGAACGAGTTCTAGGTGATGATCTTTCCGACCAGATCATCTTCCATGTACTTCCCCATCCCGTCGACGATCGACACGACGGCGATGAGGAAAGTGACGCCGATGGCCACTCCCAGCAGCGTGAAGAAGCTCTTGAGCTTCTGCGCGCGAATCTGGGCAAGGGCGAGGCGAATGGCTTCGAGATAGGACATGGCCGTTCGTACGGCCGCCCGGCTGACCGGGTTTCGCCGGCCGGCCGCACCACGCGCAAACCGTTCACCGTCTCCCGCGAACGCCTCGTCCCCACTCCTCTTGACGGTCGAGAGGAAGAGTCCGACTCTTCTCTCGACCATCGAGAGGAGATGACATGGCCGACGAACGCGCCGGGATGCTGCAGGGAACGCTTGAACTGCTCGTCCTGAAGATCATCTCTCTCGAGCCGATGCACGGGTGGGGGATCACGCAGCGCATCGAGCAGATGTCGCAGCAGGTCTTCCAGGTGAACCAGGGGTCGCTCTATCCCGCACTCGAGCGCCTCACGCGCGGCGGGTGGATCCGCTCGGAGTGGCGCACGACCGAAAGCAACCGGCGGGCGCGCTACTATGAACTGACCGCCGCCGGCCGGCGGCGACTGGTGGCCGAGCAAGGGGGATGGGAGCGCTCGTCGGCGGCGGTGAACGCCATCCTCTCATGGAGCGGCGCCCTCCCATGAACCCCTTCACCGATCTTCTGGCGCGGCTGCGCGGGGCGCTCCTTGGCGCGCGTCGCGATCGCGAACATGTCGACGAGGCGCAGTTCCACCTCGAGATGTCGGCCGCCCGCTTCGAACAACAAGGGCTCCCACGCGACGAAGCCTGGCGTCGTGCGCGACTGGCGTTCGGGAGCGCGCAGCAGGTGCGCGAGGACACGCGCGACGCCCGCGGGGGCGAGGGTTTCGCCACCATCGTGCGCGACGTGCGATATGCCATTCGTCAGCTGCAACACGCCCCCGGCTTTGCCCTCGCCGCCATCATCACGCTCGCCCTCGGCATCGGCGCCAACACCGCCCTGTTCAGCGTCTTTGACGGCGTGCTGCGCCGCCCCATCCCCTTCCCCGGCGCCGAACGCCTGGTCGTGGTCTGGGAAACCGATCGCGTGAGCGGCACCACGCGCGAGCCGGGGTCGTGGCCCGACTATGTGGACCTCGCCGCCGAGTCGCGAACGATGACGTCGATGGCCGCGCTCACCGGGTTGGAGACGAGCTTCACCCCAACGCGCGGTGAGCCGCAACGCCTCTCCACCATGGCGGTGACGCACGGCTACTTCCCGCTGGTGGGGGTGGGGACGCTGCACGGCCGCAACTTCTCCGCGGCCGATGATGCGCCGGGCGCCGCGCCGGTGGTCGTCTTGGGCGAACGGTTCTGGCGCGCCCGCTTCAACGCCGATCCCTCCATCATCGGCACGACCATTCGCCTCGACGATGCCCCGCGCCAGGTGATCGGCATCGTCCCCGTCGGCGCCGACTTCTCGCTCGACCAGATCCACGCGCGGGCCGCCTATCACGGCCCCTACTCCGGCGTGGGCGACGTGGACGCGTGGATCCCGCTGCAGGCCAGCGAGAAGGAGTATCCGCGCGACACGCACCCGTTCTTCATCGTGGGGCGTCTCACCGATCGCGCCTCGCTCACCACGGCGAGCGATGAACTCACGCGCATCGCCGCTCGGCTCGAAGGGGCCTACCGCTCCAACACCGGGCGCGGCGTCTTCGTCGAGTCGCTGGAAGATGTCGTCTTTGCCCCGGTGCGCCCCGTCATCTACCTCCTGCTCGGCGCGGTCGCACTCGTGCTGCTCGTGGCCTGCGTCAACGTCGCCAACCTCCTCCTCGCGCGCGGCGCCGCACGCGCGCGCGAAGTCGCCGTGCGCGCCGCGCTCGGCGCCAGCTTCGCGCGACTGGGACAGCAGTTCCTCGTCGAGTCGCTCCTGCTGTCGCTCGTTGGTGGCGCACTCGGTGTCGCGCTGGCGTGGGCGGCGCTTCGTGCGCTCATCCCCTTCCTCCCGAGCGACATCCCGCGCGTGGACGGCGTCACCATCGACGCGCCGGTCTTGCTGGCCACGCTCGCGACGTCGGTCGTGGTCGGCATCGCCTTCGGCCTACTTCCCACATGGCAGGCGCTGCGCGTCGACGTCAACGACACGCTCAAGGGCGAGGGACGCGGCACCAGCCACGGCGTCAGGCGCAAGCGCCTGCGCGAAACGCTGGTGGTGGGAGAGCTCGCCATGTCGGTGATGCTGGTGCTGTGCGCGGGGCTCATGCTGCGCAGCGTCTGGTCGGTGCTGCGTGTGAATCCCGGCTTCGATGCCGACGGCGTGCTCAAGGCCGAGTTCACCCTCCCGCCGGCGCGCTACCCGCGGGAGTATCGCACCTTCCCCGATTGGCCGGCCACGCACCGCTTCACGCGCGACGTGCTGCAGCGCGTGCGAAGCATTCCCGGTGTGGAGTCGGCAACGCTGGCGTCGTCGCACCCGCTCGACGCCGGCTTCACCAACTCGTTCACCGTCGTGGGGCGCGAGGCCGAGGCGCGCGACTGGCCCGAGATCACCGTGCGACAGGTGTCCCCCGGGTACCTGGAGACCATGCGCGGCACGCTTCGGCGCGGGCGCCCGTTAGGCGATGGCGATGACGTGCGCGCCCCGCTGGTGGCGGTGATCAACGAGTCGGCGGCCAAGCGTTACTTCGACGGGCGCGACCCGCTGGGACAGGAGATCCGCTTCTGGGGAATCGCGCGCCGCATCGTCGGCGTGGTGGGCGACGAGCACGTGCGCGGCCCCGCCGAGGCCGCGCCGCCAGCCGTGTACATCTCGCTCGCGCAGGCCCCTGCGACCTCGGGCGCGCTGCTGGTGCGCAGTTCGCGCGACCTGGCCGACCTCGCCCCCGAGGTGCAGCAGGCCATCTGGGCGGTGGACCCGCAGCTTGCCATTCATGGCGTGGAGCCGCTGCGCGAAACGCTGCAGGCGTCGTTAGGTTCGCGCCGCTTCACCACCGTGGTGCTGGGAGCCTTTGCGGCGCTCACGCTGCTGTTGGCGCTGGTCGGCATCCATGGAGTGCTCAGCTATTCCACCTCGCAGCGCACGCGCGAGATCGGGATTCGCCTGGCGCTCGGCGCCACGCGCGGCGAGGCCGCGGGGATGGTGGTGCGTGGCGGAGTCGTGCTGGCCGCCGTGGGAACCGCGCTCGGCTTGTTAGGCGCCGCCGCGGCCTCGCGACTGGTGTCGGGGCTGCTCTTCGGCGTCACGCGGAGCGACCCGGTCACCTACGTCGCTGTGGCGACGCTCGTCCTCGTGGCCTCGGTCGTGGCGATGACCATCCCCGCCATGCGCGCGGCGCGTGTCGTTCCCACGGAGGCGTTGCGGCTGGAGTAGCGCCGCAACGCGCGGTTCGTCAGGTGCAAATGCCCACGCGGTGCCCCACAAAGCGGCGCGCGGTGAACTCCTGCACCATGAATCCGGCCAGGTCGCCCGTGGGGAGCGACTTGGGGTGATCGGGCATCACGTCGGCCGCGACCCGATACACCCCGGTCGCCTCGGCGTCGGGAATGTCGGGAGGACAGACGTACGTCCACGCCAGCGACGACGTGCGCATCGCCTCCCACGCCGCGCGATGTTCGGCCGAGACCAGGCGAAAGACCGCGGGAAAACCGGGTTGTTCGCTGCGGAGCCCGGGGCCGGTGGTGGAGTCGAGCACGCCGCCCCCGCCAACGGCGAGCAGGCGCCCCCCGCCAGCCGCTTCCAGCGCCGCCACGATATTCCGTATCCCCACCGAGCGCGTGGTGCCGGGATCGGCGGTGGTGCCGGCGCCTAACGCGGCGAGTGCCCCATCACAGCCGGCCACCACCTGCGCCACCGCCGCCGCCTCGAGCACGTCCCCCGCGACGACGGTGAGTCCTGGTTGCGCGGCGACGCGCGACGGATCGCGCGCCAGCGCCCGCACCGTGTGCCCCGCCGCCAACGCTGCAGCGACGAGGCGCTTCCCCGTACGACCGGTGGCGCCGAAGATGGCGATCGTGCTCACGCGCGCACCGGTGCGGATGGGATGTCAGGCAAGTGGCGGCTGCTCTCTACTTGTAGATCCAGAACGGCTTCGTCTTGGCCTCGAACTCCTTGGCCTCGCGCTCCATCACGGGGAGGAGCGCTTCCACGCCGCCTTCCTTCTCCACCGCCTCGCGCACGCGCGGGCCGCCGGCCAGGCGATCGATCGACGCCGTGCGCCACTGGAACTCCTTCGGATGGCGCTTGTAGATCTCGCGCAGGAGCATCAGCCCCACCTGCTGCGGCTTCACCTTGTCGCGATCGCTCACCACCATCACGATCACCGGGACCGTCATCCCGCCGTGCTTGTATCCCTGCTCCACCGTCTGCGACGTGGAGTCGAAGACGATGCCGGGGAGCTTCATGGCGTTCAGCGTCTTGGCAATCGCACCGGCATCGGTGAGGTAGGGGGCGCCCACCATCTGGAAGGGCTGCGTCATCCCGCGCCCTTCGTTGATGTTGGTCCCTTCGAAGTAGCAGGTCCCCGTGTACAGCACCGCTGCATCACCCGAGCGGATGTTGGGCGACGGATTCACCCAGCCCAGCCCCGTCTCGTTCCACCACATGTTGCGGCGGTAGTTCTGCATCGGGACCACGGTGATGTCGGCCTTGAGCTGTCCCGTGCCGACCAGGTACTTGGCCAGTTCCCCCACCGTGAGCCCGTAACGCGTCGACACCGGATACCAGCCGACGAACGAGCGGTACTTGGGGTCGAGCACGTTCCCTTCGAAGATGTCGGCGCGCACGAGGTTGGGGCGGTCGAGCACGAGGAACTTCTTCCCCTTCGCCGCCTCGGCGCTCAGCGTCATCGTCCACTGGTAGGTATAGAAGCGCGCGCCGAGTTCCTGGATGTCGAAGATCAGGACGTCGACGTCCTTGAGCATCTCGGGCGTGGGGACGCGCGTCTCGCCGTAGAGCGAGTAGACCGGGACGCCGGTCGCCGAATCGACCGTCGAGGCGATGTGATCGCCCGCGCGCGCGACGCCGCGGATCCCGTGCTCGGGGCCGTACAGCGCCGTGAGCTTGACCCCCGGCGTGCTGTACAGGATGTCGATCGTCGTCTTCCCGGCCGGGCCGAGCCCCGTGTGGTTGGTGATGAGGCCGACGCGCTTCCCCTTGATCAGGTGGATCGAGTCGGTGACGAGGACTTCGATGCCGGTGCGCACGCGCTGGGCGTGGGCCGGAACGGACGAAAATGCGCTCGCGGCGAGGGCGAGGGCCGGGATGGCGTGGCGCAGCACGGATGCTCGAAGCATGGGTGTGGATCGTGGGGGATGGAGTGTGACGATCTTACCCCGCGGTCGGGCGAGTGTCACGCCGTGGATACGCCTCGGCGGGGTGCACCGCTGTACCATGAGTGGTGCACGAGCTGCATGACGCACTGCATGGCGAGCCGCGCGTGCAAGGGACTTGCTCGCGCCACTCCCACCCGGGAGTTTTCGCGACCTCATGGCAACCGGCCCCAAGCGAACTCTCTGGCAGCGACTGCGGCGTCTCGCCGTGATCACCGTGCTCCTCGTCCTCGTGGGGCCGTTCGTGCTCATCCTCCCGCTCAACCTCGTGCAGCCGGTCACCACCACGGTGATCCTGCGGCGCAGCGTGCAGCGACTGTTCGAGGGAAAACGCCCCGTGTATCCGCGGCGCGACGTCGTCTCGCACGACGAGATCTCCCCCAACCTGCGGCGCGCGGTACTCGCCTCCGAAGACGACCGCTTCTATCTCCACAGTGGCTTCGACTTCGAGGAGATCGAGAACGCGCTGGAACGCGCCAAGCGCGGGCGTCGCCTGCGTGGCGCGTCGACCATCACCCAGCAGGTGGCGAAGAACATCTTCCTGTGGGAGGGGCGGAGCTACGTGCGAAAGGGGCTCGAGGCGTGGCTGACCGTGGTGCTCGAGCTCTGTCTTTCGAAGGACCGCATCCTCGACCTCTATCTCAACCTGGCCGAGTGGGGCGATGGGGTGTTTGGCGCCGAGATGTCGGCGCGCACGCACTTCAGGAAGTCGGCCAAGAGCCTGTCGCGCGACGAAGCGGCGCGGCTGGCGGCAGTGCTGCCGAGTCCGCGCAAGTGGTCGCCCAAGGGGTCGATTGCCAGCCGGCGCGCGTCGGGGATCATAGAGCGAATGCGGTATGCCGCGCCCAGGCCTGAGGATCTTGTGAAGCGGTAGCGAGAGCGCAGTGGGCCATCGGCGGGCGCCTCGTTAGGATGCGAAAAACGCCCCTGGAGCCGCATGAGCCCCCTCCTGTACCTCCTCATCGGATTGGTCGCCGGCGTCCTGTCCGGGATGTTCGGCATCGGCGGCGGCGTGGTGATCGTCCCCGCGCTCGTCCTCCTGGCCCGACTCTCCCCCGAAGCGGCGACCGGCACCTCGCTCGCCTCGCTCCTCCTCCCGGTCGGGCTGCTGGGGGCAATGCGCTACTGGCAGAGCGGGCACGTGCGCGTCGAGGCCGCACTGTGGGTCGCCGCCGGGCTCGCGATCGGCGCCTGGGGCGGGGCGGTGCTGGCGCTGTCGCTGGATGCCCGTCAGTTGCAACGTGCATTCGCCGTCTTTCTGGTGGCGGTGGCGGTGCACTTGTGGATGTCGGCGTGACGATGGGGGTGGGCGCCTAACGCGTTGCGCGCCTTCCCTCGACCACGGTCTGCACCGCCGCCACGAACGCCCCCGGCGACTCCAGCCGCAACCCGAGCGTCGACACGCGACGCCGGATCCCCATCGTCATGCGCGCCGTCGCCGGTGGGTCGAGCGTGAGCAGCGCGTTGGGATCATCGCTGCCGCTCAAGGCGAGGTAGCCCGACGTCCCCGTCCCCGGAATGTCCTGCCATGCGGGAACGCGAGCGTCGCGCACGCTGGCGAGCGGCACGTCGAGGCGCATCGAGCGTCCATGCCGCACCTCGATCACCGTCTCG
Organism: uncultured Gemmatimonadaceae bacterium; assembly: GCA_964560345.1. GTDB lineage: Bacteria > Gemmatimonadota > Gemmatimonadetes > Gemmatimonadales > Gemmatimonadaceae > SCN-70-22. The sequence continues at coordinate 13,262 of CAZLLP010000090.1, read as the reverse complement.
CGCACGGTCGTGCATGATCCCGCCGTCCCTTCGCGATAGATCCACCCGATGGTCGCGATGTTGAGCACGAGCAGCGCCACCGACGCCATCGGCCAGCGCGAGTAGACCAGCGCGTGCACCGCAACCGACTCGGCGACAATCATCAGGATGATGCCGAGCATGAGGCCCCGGGACATGACCGGGGCGCCGGGGAATGTGTGGACCGTCGCGGCGGACGTGGCCGTCGCGGTCCGTCCCTGATCGTTCATGGTGCTGGAGTCACGGATGGCTCCCGATCTTCAAGGGGTCAGAGTCCTTTCAAGGGGTCAGAGTCCTTGAAACCGGCGTTCAAGGGGTCAGAGTCCTTGAAACCGCCAGCGACCCGTTCAAGGACTCTGACCCCTTGATCCGCCCTTGATTCGCCTTGATCAGCGACGACGTCATCATGCACGAGCCCTTGCGCCTGCGCGTGAAGAATCACCGCCACTTGCGGCGAGTAGCGCACCTCGCTCGCTCACTTCCCCCGCACGTATCGCCGATACTTCGCGTACTCATCCTCGACCGGCCGCGAACTCCTGCTCACTGTCGGTCGCGACGCGTCCAGGTCGAACGGATCCGCCGCCTCGCGCGCCGATGCCTCACCGCGGCGAGCCTCGCGCCGCAGTTCTCGCCGCGCCTCGCGCATCGCGGCCTGCATGTCCGACCGCATCTCCGCTCTCGACTCCCGTCGCCGCTCCGCCTCGGCGTCCAGCGGCTTCGCCGAGCGATTCCACCCTAACGTCGCCCGGTTCGCGCGGCGTTGCTCGTTCGACTTGCGGTGGCGCGCCGAGGTCGCGGCGCTGTGGTCGTACGGCTCGGGGATGCGCAGCGGACGACGGGCGGCGATATCCGCCGCATCGGGCGCCGCCTCGCCGCCCGGTGCCACCTCCCCCTCCTCGCATTCCATCGCCCGCAGCCGCTCGGCGAGCTGCAACCGCTCGTGTCGCGCCAGCGACGACAGGTCGAAGTCGACGGTGATCGCGATGCGAGGACGCTGGCGGAGCTTCTTCTCGTCCGCGACCGCCGCGCTTCCTTGCCGCTTGGCGTGCCGCTTGGCGCTTCGCCGCACCTCGTAACCCGTCAGCGGGAGCCCCATGCGCGAGGCCTTCACGCGGACTGCCAGCTTGGTTCGCCCGAGCTCCAGCGCGATCTGTCGCGTCGTGGCCTGCGCCTCGGCGAGCCGCACAAGAGTGGAAATGTCCTCGGCCGTCCAGTAGCGAAACTCCACCACGCGACCAGGGGGCGACCAGTCGAACCCCTCTTGGATCGCATCGTACAAGTCGTGTCCCTTCATCGAGTTGCCCCCTCCGGTTAGCACCGGCTCGACCGACGGTACGGAGCCGCGTCATGCGCCGCGGATAGCGCCGACGCGTGTGCCGCCCGGCCAGAAACACCCAACGACACTTCAACTGCAACAGTTTCACGATGGAGTAATAAGTAGAGGGGCCGAGCTCCCGAATCGAGCGCCCATTCGGCAAATCCCGCCCGCCGGCACCCTCTATCGACGGACCCTCCGGGTCGTTCGACGAACCCGCGGACCTACCCAACGCCCCGTGGCGCCGCACCGATCGAGCCCTGCCTCGAATCGGTGAACCGATGATTCATCCCGGGCGATCGATCGGGCGTTCAGGGCAACCGTGACGGCGATCTACTGCACCATCGCGCCGCACAAACGAATGGAAACCACCAAACGGTGATCCGTCGCGGCAAGCCGCTGCACCATCGCGATGTACCGGTGCATCGTGGCGCCGACTCGAACGACCGTGACGGCTCACCGCTCAACCGTGTCGCCGCACAAGCGTACCGTCGCGGTTCACCGCTCAATCAACGCGCCACGAATGCCGACCGCGCCAGCTGCACGCTGCACCGTGCGGGCGACTCGATGCATCGTGCACGCGACCAGATGCGTCGTGCAGACGCACTGACGCACCCTGCGCCCGCGACGCGCTTCCGATCACACGACAAGCGGTATCGTGCAGGTGCGACGCCGCACGGTGCACACGACACGTCGCGCCGTGCACGCGACTCGTCGCACCGTGCCGACAGAGAGCCGCACCGCGCAGTCGGCGAACCGCATCGTGCACACAAGAAGCCGCACCGTGCAGGCGTATCCGTCTCCCGACGACACGAACGACCACATCCGCTCACACCCTCCTGCCGCCGTGGCGCTCCCGCTGCGGCGTTTTCACACCCACTCCGAGAGGAGCCCCATGCCACGCGCCCCCCCCTCCGTCAACTCGTGCACGCCGCTGCGCCCCCGGCGCACGCGCCGCACAGCGCGGCGAACGAAGCGATCCATCCACGCAACCACCATCACGTCAAACCAGGGAGAATCCAGACCATGCACTCTACTCAGAAGCGTTATCTCAGCATGTTCCGCCGCGTTCGCGAGCTGCTCTCCACCGAGACCGCCAATCCGACCATTGTCGGTCCGCTCACTGAGCTGGACGGCATCATCGTGCGGATGAGCGAACATGGCATCACGCAGGACTCGCTCCAGCGACGTACCCGCTCGTTCACGGTCAACATCAGCGACGCGGCTCGCTCGATCCGTCGCGACCTCATGCGCCCGGCGCTGCTCGCGGCCCGCACGGTGTATCCCGTCATCGGGAACGGTGCGGTCGCACTGCGCACCGTCATGCGCATGCCTCGGAGCGCGAGCGACTACGAAGTGCTCGCCGTCGCGGCGCACGCGTTTGCCAACGCGGTGGACGAACACGCCATTGCCTTCGCGGCGGCGGGGCTCCCCAAGGAGCACGCCGCTCGCATTCGCGCGGCGGCGGAGGACTTCGTGAAGCGGATCGACACGCGATCCAAGGAAGAGCAGCGTCGCATCGCCGCCACGCGTGGGCTGGGCGCCGAGTCGCAGCGAGGGGTGGCCATCGTGCGGCTGCTGGACGCGCTGGTCGAGCCGTCATTGCGCACCGACCCGGCGCGGCTCGCCGAGTGGCGCAAGGCCACACGCATCCGATCGTTTGTCACAGGCGGGGTCGCGACATCGGCGCCGGAGGAGCCGGCCGTCACCACGGCGCCGAACGCCGGCGACACTTCGACCAAGGTGGCGGCCTAACTAGCCACTGATGTCTGCACGTGCTGTCCGACGGCGTGGTGGGCCACGGCGGGAGAGGATCCCCGCCGCTGGCCTCACCACGTTTGTCGTGCTCAAGCGCTCCCTACACCCCCAACTTCTCCTTGAGTCGGTCCGTCGTCAGATGCTTGACCACATCGAACGGCTCGCACGTCCCGCTGACGGAGGTGAACTCGATCGGCCCCACCTGCCGCGCGACCTTGAGCGCCGCGGCGTTCAACACCGCATTCCGCTTGCCTATCCCCATCAGCGCCGCCCCCATCGCCAGGCGCACCTTCTCGGACTCCGTCCCGATCGTGTCCGAGATGCGTCCCACATGGGCGAGAAAGAAGTCGTCACTCGGCGCCTTCTTGCCGGAGAACTTCGACGCCTCGTAGAGCAGCCCGTACCCGCATTCACGGCGGACCGGGTCGCCGCTCTTCACCCACGCATCGGCCAGCTCCACCACGAATGACGTCTTGGCGAGCGTGGCGTCGCACGACGCAAAGACGTGCGCCAGCATGCCGCCGGCCAACTCCTCGACCTGTTGCTCGGCCTGGTCACGGGTGATGCGTGCGGGGTCGTCGATGAGGAGGGCGATGACCCTGGCTTCATGGACGTCGGTCTTCCACAGCGCCTGCGCCAGCTCCCGGTTGCGTCCGATCGTCTTGGCGAGCGCGCGCAGCCGCGTGAGCCCGATGCCGAAGCTCCGCATCCCGCCGGTACTCGCGCCCAGCCGCTCCCAGTTGTGCATGCCGCGCTCGTCGCGTTCGGCGTCGAGGAGCGCGAGGACTTCCGCAACGCTCATGGGCAATACCCTGTGTGCATGTCGTTAGGTGCTGCGACGCGGTTGGCACATCGTTTCGACGAACAGTCTGGCACATCCACGTGGGGGGCGCCAGTCTGTTGTCGCAGCCCGGGCTTTCGTTCGCATGGTGCGCGTGTCGCCGCCGACGCTCGACTCAATCCCCCCGCAGAACCTCGAGGGGATTGACCCGAGTCGCGCGCCGCGTGGGGACGTACCCGGCCAGCACCACGACGATGACCAGGACCGCCGTCGCCCCTCCGATCACCACCGGGTCGCGCGCTTCCACGTTCGTCGCAATCGACTGAAGGAAGCCTGTCAGCCCGATGGATCCCGCCACGCCCAGCACGACGCCAACCCCCGCGACCACCAACCCCTGGCGCATCACGATCGATCGGACCTGCCCGGCGCGCGCACCGAGCGCGAGGCGCACGCCGATCTCGTGCTGACGCTGCGTCACGACAAACGACAGAACGCCGTAGACGCCGACCGCGGCGAGGGTGAGGGCAATGGCGCCGAACACCAGCATCAGCAGCAAGACGAATCGGTCGCGCGCCAGGTGCTGCGCCACGACGGCGTCCATGGTCCGCGGGCGATGCACCACCAGCGCCGGATCGATCGCCTCCAGTGCGGTGCGGGCGCGGCGGGACAGTTCCTCCGGCGCCAGCCGTGACCTCACCACGTACGCCAGCGACCAGTTGCGGTCATCGGCAAACTGGGTGTGCGGAATGTAGACGATAGGGGCGGCGTCCCAGTTGGCCCGGGTTGCCACATCGCCCGTGACGCCAACGACGGTGAACGTGGTCCCGCCGGTCCTTACCTGCCGACCGAGTGGATCCGTGCTGCCAAACGCCCGGGTCGCCAACGCCTGGCTGATCATCGCCGAGGGCGGGCTCTCCGCGACGTCCTGCGCCGAAAAGGTGCGTCCCTTGAGCAGCGGGATTCCTAACGAAGCCAGGTACTCGCCGTCGATCACGCGGGCCTGCGCCTCGGTGTCCGCGCGCTTGCCGTCGGCGTCGCGATACTCGATCCCCCACTCGTGATAGTCGCCACTCCCCGGGAGCCACGACGTGGCGCCCACGCTTGCCACGCCAGGGATTGCCCGGATCGACCCCTGCAGCGCCGCATGCAGGCGCACGCGCGTCGCCGCCGAGTCATAGCGCGCAGGGGGGAGGTTGACCTCGAACGTCGATACCTCGCCAGCCGCAAAGCCGAGGTCGCGCTGCAACTGCGCGGCGAAGGTGCGGATGACGATGCCCGCGCCCACCAGGAGCATGAGCGCCACCGACACCTGGCTCGCGACCAGCACGCTGCGCACATGCCGCGACCGGCGCCCCGCCGTATTCCCCCTGGCCCCCTCGCGCAGCGCATCGTGCGGGTCCGCGCGCGAAGCGCCGATCGCCGGTGCCGCGCCGAACAGCACGCCGGTCAACGCGGTCACCGCCAACGCGAAGACGAACAGGACGGGATCCAGGTGCAACGTCTCCGACCGCGCGAGCGAGGCGGGGCTGATGCGCAGCAGGAGCTTCACCCCCCAGTACGCCGTTGCCGACCCCACCAGCCCTCCCGCCAGCGCGACCAGCAGGCTTTCGGTCAGTCGCTGTCCCACCAGTCGCGCGCGCCCGGCACCCAGCGCCGCGCGAACCGCGGTCTCCCGCGTGTGCGCCATGCTTCGCGCGAGAAAGAGGTTCGCCACGTTGAGGCAGGCGATCAGCAGCACGAGTCCGGCGGCCCCCATCAGGAGGTACAGGGCCTGCCGCGAGTCACCCACGACGTCCTCGTGCAGCGGGACGATGTTGGTGAGTCGCGCGTACTGCTCCTCGCGTTGTGAGGGGAAGCGCTCTTCCTGTTGCGTGTCGAACGCCCGCATCTGCGCCAGCGCCTGCGACAGGCTCACGCCGGGGCGCAGTCGTGCGAAGGCAGAGAGGTAGAAGTTCCCGCGCTGGTTCCCGCCGCCGGGCACCAGGTTGACCGGGGTCCAGGCCGCAACGTCGTTCCCGACCAGGTCCTGGAAGGTCGGACGCATGACGCCCACGACCTCCACCGATTCACCGTTCAGGTTGATCGTGCGGCCGACGATCGCCGGGTCGCCAGCTGCAAAGTCCTGCCACAGGCGATGGCTGAGGATCACCGCGCGTGCATCGGCCCGCTCCTCCTCGCGCGTGAAGGTGCGTCCCAGCAGCGGCGTCGCCCCGAGCGTCTGGAAGTACTCCGCGTTCACGCGCCCGACGCGCACGCGCTCCGGATGACCGTCGGCTGCAATCAGGTCGGCACCGATCTCGCGGTAGGTGTACATGATGCCGACCGACTCGAAGGCGCTCACCCGGTCGCGCAGGTCCACCAACCCCGGTCCGTCGTGGAATTGGCGCGCGGTCGGTTGGGCACGCGACGCCACGTACAGGCGCACCAGGCGATCGGGCTCGCGATATGGGAGCGGCGACAGGATGACGCTGTTGACCACCGAGAAGACGGCGGTGTTCGCACCGATGCCCAGCGCCAGCGTCAGGATTGCGACCAGGGCGAAGGCCGGGCTGGCGCGCAGCGACCGCAGCGTCTGCCGCAGGTCGAAGACGAAATTCGTCATGCGGGAACTCCGATACGAGGGGTTATCGCGCAGCGCGCGCGATCGACGGGCCGACGCTCGCCGCTCGGCGAGCAGGGCGCGCACGAGACCGGACATCGTGCGCGCGTCGTGGGCGAGTCCCGCCAGCACGGGAGGGCGCGTGCGCTGCGCACCGCCATCGCCCGCGAGCGCGTCGCGTTGGTCCAGGTACATCGCCAGCATCTCCGCGCCAAACCGCTCGCGAAACGGCGAGGGGAAGGCGTTGATGATCGCGGCGACGAGCCGATGGCCTAACGGCTTCATGCCGTCGACTCGAGCAACGACAGCGTCAGCGGGCTCGCGAGCAGCGCGCGCAACCGTTGCGCCTCGGCGCGCGCCACCGCGCGCCCCAGGTCGGTGACGGTGTAATAGCGCCGCACGCGGCGATCGGCCGGGGCGTCCGCGGGTGACTCGACCTCGCGAATCAGCCGGTCGGACAGCATGCGGCTGATGATGCGGTAGAGCGACCCCACGTCGAGCGGAGGCTGGCCCGGGAACTGCTGGCCCGACGTCTGAACGATCCCGTAGCCGTGCAGCGCCTGTGAGGCGAGCAGCGTCAGGACCTGAAAGTCGAGCGGAGGGAGCGGGAGGAAAGCTGCGGGGTCAGCGGTTCGAGCGGGCATCCGGTCTCATATCAGTTGTCGACTGATATTGGATGCCGTGATCGGGAAAAGGGTTTGTACGCGGGTTCAGTTGCTCGTCACTTGCCGCTCTCAGCGCCGCAACCCGAACCGGACCACCTCGTCCCCCCTACCGCTCGACGACCGCAGCGCCAGCACATAGTCCCCCCCGATCTCGAACGGTCGCGCTCCCGACGGCATCGTGCGCGTCCCCAGCCACACGCCATCGGAACGCACGATGTGCCACGGCGGATTGGGCGCCTCGGCGCGCGGATGCTCCTGCACCCACACATGGTCCAGCGCGTCCACCAGGAGGTTGAAGTGCGCCGGGAGGCGTGACGGAAACTCCTGCGTCGCGAGCTCTCGCTCGCGCTGCGCGCGACGTTGCACGTTGCCGCTGGAGTCCAGCGTCTGCCTGATGAGGAAGGTGACGTCAGCCGCGGTCATCGCCTTGTCGTCAGATGCAAGGCGCACGACGAGCCGCACGCCCCCCGCGGTGTCGACCGCGATGAGACCACGCCCGTCATTCGGCGCCAGCCACGCCTGTCGGTTCCCGATGCCGATACGCAACCATCGCCCGCCGAGCGTGGGTCCGGCCCCTCCCATCACCGGCGTCATTTCCGTGCCGGGAAAGCTGCCTAACGCGTGCCGTACGCGCCCATCCGCGCGTGACAGGTCCACGGCCACCTGCGGACGATACGGCCGCGAAGGCGTGACGTCGCGAGGCGGTGTCCCCCACCCCGACGTCACGATATGACCCGAGCGCGCGCAAGCGGTCGAGAACGGAGTGGCCACGAGCTCCGACGTCATCAATCGGAAACGGCGGACCAGTCGCCCGCTCGCATCGAGCACCGACACCTGGTTGTTGCCGATGTCGGAGACGTAGGCGGAGTCGCCGCCGCAGGCGAGAAGCCATGCGATGTACTCGTATTCGCCGGGGCCCTGTCCGCTGCGACCCACGGCGCGCAGCAAGCGGCCGCCGGCGTCGAAGTACTTCACCTGCGAGCTCCCGCCATCGGCAACGGCGTAGGTGCCGTCCGTGCGGAGCATGGCGCCGGCCACGCGCTGCAGCATCGCGACCGTATCGCCTTCGTCAGCACCAAACGCGACGCTGGGGACCGAGTCGATCGACCATCCCTCCCCGTCTCGCCAGAGAGGGCGCGCGTTGGTGACCACGCGCACGCCGGTGCTGTCGCGCGCCGTGAATGAGGGGCTCCGCTCCGCAGGTCCCGCGCACGCCGCACCCATCAACACCGGGAAGGCGATTCCCATCGCCGTGCGCATGCGATGCACCGTGACCTCCCCTCCACCTAACGAGTGGCTAGTCTCCCGCCGCCAGCGTCTTGTCCGGTGCCGTCAACGACGGTGATGCACTCGCGGCGATGCGTCGCTGCTCCAGCGACACCACCGTGACCGCGGGAGACGCCGGAACCACCGCCACCGACGGCGCTTCGCTCGTCGGAGCCGCAAACCAGCGCCCCAGCAGTTCCCGCCCCGCCTTGACCGCCAACCCCGCCACGTGGCCTAACGCGGCCCCCACCACCGTCGCCATGTCGACCGGGCTCCGCCCCGCTTCGTCGCTCAACGACGCCATGATGCGCGTGCGCATGCGCACCGCGATGGGCGACGCGAACATGATGGCGTTGAAGCGCGGATCGTAACGCGTCCCCAACCCCTCGATCAGCGCCGCCGTCCGCGCGAAGTACACCATCTCGCTCGGCAGGCGAATGGGGAAGTCGTAGATCACCGCCATCACCTGGTCGGCCAGGAGCTCGATGCGCTCCTTGGTCGTCGTCTTCTCGTAGGCGAGCTTCATCAAGGCATCGGCCAGCTCGCGAATCTTCGACATGTCGGCGCCGGGCTCCACGAAGCCCATGCGCTCGAAGCCGGCGATCACGCCATCGGTGTCGCGGCGAATCGCGGCAAAGACCGTCGTCACCAGGTGCCAGCGCATCTCGCGCGGCACATCGACCACCATCCCGAAGTCGAGCAGCACCACCTTGCCGTCGGGGGAAAAGAGCAGGTTCCCCGGATGCGGATCGGCGTGAAAGAGCCCGTCGATGAGCATCATCTGGAGATAGAGCTCCATGACGGTCCCCACCACACCGCGCGGGTCGTGCGCCTCGTCGCCGGGACGCGCCTCCACCCGATCGATGCGCACCCCTTCCATGTACTCGAGCCCCAGCACGCGCCGCGTGACCAGCGTGTCGATCACGCGCGGGACGGCGACCTTGCGGTGTCCCTTGAAATTGTCGCGGATGCGGCGCGCGTACGAGGCTTCGAGGACAAAGTCCATCTCCTCGCCCACCTTGGACGAGTACTCCTCGATCACCGTACGCGCGTTGCGCACGTGCGGGTTAGGGAATCGCCGCGCCAGCCAGCGCGTGAGCGGAACGGCGACGCTCAGGTCCTTGGCGACGAGTTCCTCCACGCCGGGGCGCAGGACCTTGACCACGATCTCCTCGCCCTGGTAGCGCGCCCGGTGCACCTGGCCTAACGAGGCGGCGGCGATGGGGGTGTCGTCAAAGCGCTCGAACAGCGTACCGATCTTGGCGCCAAGGGCCTTCTCGATCTCCGCGCGCACCGCCGGCGTCGGCACCGGCTTCACCCGGTCCTGCAGCGTGCTGAGTCGCGAGACATACGGCTCGGGAATCAGGTCGGCCCGCGACGCAAAGATCTGCGCCATCTTCACGAAGGTGGGGCCGAGGGCCGTGACCGTGTCGAGCAGGTACTGCGCGCGCCGCTGATGAAACGCCGCATCGCGCACCGCTGGGGCTCCCCACCAGATCCACCGCCGCACGTCGCGCAGGACGGAGACGAACAGGGGGAAGAGCCGGGCGACGATGACGAAGGCACGCATACGCTACAAAGTAGCGGCGCGGGGAGGTGGGTTCCTCAGTCTTCCCGTCTTCCCGTCTTCTCGTCTTCCCGTCTTCCCAAAAGCCCCTCGCTCAGAGCGAGTACCCTGCCCGATACTCCCGGGTCAAAAACGCATTCGCCTCGGGCGCGTTGGTCACGCGCATCGCCTCGCCATCGTAGTAGATCTTGCGCCCCTGCCCGGCGCGCAACGCCACCAACCCGAGCAGCATCGTCTCGGTCAGGCGCGCCGAGTATTCGAACGGGGCGCTCGCGGTCCCCTGGCCCTTGCACGCGTCGAACCAGTTCTGTTCGTGCGACGTGGTGATGCGTGCGATCGACGTCGGCACTCGTTCGGCAGCGGCCGCCACCTCGCCCGGGAAGACGCGGGGGTTGGTGCCATACGTGTCATACACGAGCAGCCCCTTGGTGCCGACGAAGATCCCGCCCCCGTCGCCCTTGAGGACCACGTCGTCGGGCAGCATGCGCGGGCGAGGCGGGAGAAGCCCGCCGTCGTACCAGCGCAACTCCACCGCCCCGCGGTTGCCCCGGGGGGCGAACTCGTACTGCACGCTCGACGACACCGGATACGACGCTGGTGCCTTCGCCCCGCCCCCCCACGGCGTCGACGATGCGGTGATGCTGGTCGGCACGCCGAGGTCGAGGGCCCAGAACGGCTGGTCGAGCAGGTGCGCCCCCATGTCGCCTAACGCACTCACCCCGAAGTCCACCCAGCCACGCCACGAGAACGGATGGTAGGCGGGATCGTATGGAATCGCCGGAAGCGCACCGAGGAACAGGTCCCAGTTGAGGCGCTCGGGGATCGGCGGCTGCACGGCCGGTGTCGGGCGTGAGACCCCCTGCGGCCACCAGCCGAACGGCCGGTCGGTCCAGACATGCACCAGATCGATGGAGCCCAGCACGCCGCTGGCGACAATCTCCCGAATGCGGGCCGTCCCTTCGGACGAGTGCCCCTGATTCCCCATCTGCGTGACGACCTTGGACTCGCGCGCCGCCCTGGCCAGCGCACGCGCCTCCATCACCGAATAGGTGAGCGGCTTCTGGACGTAGACGTGCTTCCCCGCCTGCATCGCGCGCAGGGTGATCATCGCGTGCATGTGGTCCGGCGTCGCCACCACGACCGCGTCGATGTCGCGCTGACGGTCGAGCATTTCGCGGTAGTCGGCGAACTTGGGGACCTTCGCGTAGAGTGCTTGCAGCTGTTGGCCGCTCTGGTAGCGCGCATTGGCGGCCTCGGTGCGCCTGGCGATCCACGCCGGAGCGTCGGCCGCGCTGATGTTGGGCGGCGCGGTGATCGGCCGGGGCGGCCTGGCCTGCTCGAGCAGCGACCGCTCGACGTAGCCGAAATCCACATCGCAGAGGGCGACGGTGTTCTGGCTGAGCATGTTGCGCCAGTTGTCCATCCCCATGCCGCCCACGCCGACGAAAGCGATGTTGAGCGTATCGCTCGGCGCCTGGTACCCGCGGCCCAGCACGTGTCGCGGGACAATCATCGGCGCGCCGGCGAAGGCACCGAGCATGAGGGAGGCACTGCCCGCGACGAAGTCGCGACGTGTGACGGCCTTCGGGTCCATGGGCGCGGTGAGGGAGGGTCGCACTGGCGCGGAACCGCGATTCGGTCCGTGCAACGGGGGAAGCTATGCGGGGATCGGCGACGTACGACAGGCACTTCCCTGGAGCAATCGCGCCCTGCGCCGACGCAGCATGGGGAGCCTGCGAGCGGCGCATCGGGCGCGGGAATGCCTGCGGCCTCTTACTCCTCGCGCAACGCCGTCACCGGCTCCACCCTCGACGCGCGCCGCGCCGGCACCAGCGTCGCCACCACCGCCACCAGCAACAGCAGCCCGGCCACCCCTCCATATATGAAAGGGTCGCTCGGCGAAGTCTTGAACAGCAGGTCCGCAAACCGGCGGCTCACCAGCGCGGCCAGCGACAGGCCGAGTATGACGCCGATGACGGCCTGGCTCAGTCCGCGGCCGACGACCAGGCGGGCGACGTCGGTGCGGCGGGCGCCGAGCGCCATGCGGACCCCGATCTCGTGCGAGCGCTGCGCCACGTCGTGGGCGATGACGCTGTAGAGGCCGAGCGCCGCGACCACCAACCCCAGCATTCCGAAGAGGGCGAAGAGCGTCGCCCCCAGCCGCCACGGCTGCAGCTGCTCGTCGATGATCGACGACATCGGGCGAATGCGGATGTATGGAAGTCCAGGCTCCGCCTGCACCAGCGCGCGCCGGATCGTGTTCGCGTCCGCACCACCTTCGGCGGGGACGCTCACCACCAGGTTGCGCATGTCGGGGGTCCACTGCCCCAGCGGCTGGAAGAAGTGCGCGGGGGCGTCGCCGGTGAGGTTCTCGATGCGGTGATCGGCGACGACCCCCACCACGCTCAGGCACCCTTCCTTCACGTCCGACGTGAAGCATTGGCCGATCGGATCCTTCCCCGGCCAGATCACGCTCGCCATGCGTTCGTTGACGATGGCGACCATCGCCGCCCCCTTCCGGTCCTGCGCCGTGAAGTCGCGTCCGCGCAGCACCGGCGTTCCGATGGTCGTGAAGTAGTCGGGGCTGACGGCGTTCACGTACGGCCCGCCCCCCTTGAGCGGCGGGAGCGTGTCGCCGTTGATGATGACCCCCTTGGTCCACTGCGACTCGAAGGGGATGGTGACCGTCTGCGCCACCGCGCGCACCCCGGGGACGGCGCGCAGCGTGCGCTCCATGGCTGCCCACCGCTGCTCGTACTCCTCGGGGGTCTTGGCCTGCGTTGAGAGGTCGGGGGTGGCGACAAAGACGCCGGCCGGTTGATAGCCCAGGTCGATCGACGACGCGCGCTGGAACGAGCGCACGAACAGGCCGGCGCCGATCAGGAGCACGACCGAGAAGGTCCCCTGCACCACGACCAGCGCGCGACGCAGCACCCCGCGCCGACCGCCCCCCTCGCGCACCCCGGCCTTGAGTGATTCCATCAGCGGGGTATGCGCGGCGACTGCGGCCGGGACCGCGCCGGCCATCGTGGCGGCGACCAACGCCAGAAGGGCGACGAAGCCGGCCGACCGCGCGTCGACGGCGCCGCCGTCCCACGGCATGTCCTGCAGCAGCGTCGTTCGCAGCAGCCCTTCCCCCCAGAACGAGAAGACCAGCGCCAGCGAGCCGGCCAAGGCGCCCAGCATCAGCGCTTCGGTGAGGAGGAGTCGGGTGATCCGCGCGCGCGAAATGCCGAGCGCGAGGTGCACGGCGAGCTCGCGCCGACGTCGCACCGTGCGCGCGAGCATCAGGT
>CAZLLP010000089.1:0-22815 GCA_964560345.1 uncultured Gemmatimonadaceae bacterium | reverse complement strand
GGGACACCTCCGAGTTCAGTTAGGTGGAAGTGTCAACCAAAGTGGAGCAGGTTCCGCTGTCTGCTCCAGCTCAGGTTAGGCGTCGTCGGAGTAGGGCAGTGCTCCGTAATCAACAATTGGCGCGACGGAGAGCTGAACACTCTCTGCTAGGAATACCGCCGCTAGGACTTCCACAAGAGCCTCCGCCAAGTCGGCCGCGAACGTCCAATTGGCGAACTCTATGGGTTGCCCTACCTGGAACGCACAACGGTACGCTCCCCAGTCGAGGACAACCGACTGCCGACTGCGCGGATGATGGATGCCTCCATTGTGGTAGGCGTTCCTCGTAAGGCGAGCGACCTCCAGAACCGTCCGTACATCCTTAGATACATCTGGAAGGCGAAGAAGTAGCGCCGTGTACACGCTCTGACACTCAGCCGTCGCATCGCTCGCGACTCCCGGAGCAATCGCGCGTAGTAGTAGACGAAAGGAATGCTCGACAGCGCTGAAAGTGAAGAAGATGAGATGGTTCTTTGTCGCCTGCGAAAACGCGTGCAGATCGAAAGAAGCCTCCTTGATCGACGGCACCACACCGCGATGCTTCCGCCACCACTCAGGATTGACGAGATGGTCATCGAGAACGATCAAGGCTATGCGCGTCGCCCGTAGGATATTGAGTACGTCCGACAGCGCGCTCAGGCGAGTGTCATGCTCGGTCAGCCAGTTGGGATGAGCCGTAGCGAGGTCGACGCGAAGATTGTTGGCGCGTACGAAGGCGTTCTCTATGCGGGCCATTGCAGGCCCCAATCCTTCATTGGTCACGTGAGTCTGTTAGACGCCTAACGTGAGGTTCAGCTGCGGGCGAAGCAAACCGAGCGAGCGCAGCGAGCTTCATTGACTCGCCCGTCTGCTGCAACTGGAGTTACACAGCGGGCCGAGGGTGGTCAGGCGCTGCCGCATCGTGCACCTGGCCGAGCGCACCGGCCTCGCGCGCGAGCCGATGGGCACCACAGCGGGCGCAGCATGCGAGCGCGCGCACACGGGCCCTTAGGGGCGAGCCCCCGCACGCGACTGGCGAGCCGCGACCAACCAGGCGTGCACGCAGGCCCACGCACTGAGTTCGAGGAGCGCGACGACGACGAGTGTCTCGCCACGTCCGACGATCGCGCTCACGATGAGGCTCGCGACCAGCGCCGCCGATCCGACCAGAAACCCGATCCCCGCCCGCCGGTGGCCCAACTCGAGCTGGCCCCAACCGGGGACGACTGCTGAGAGCAACGTGACCCGCCACTGTTCCGTCATCCCGACCTCCCGTCGTGGTGCGTGTTTGTCAAACGTACACTACCAACAGTCTGCCAGCTCCCGCGGGGTAACGCCTGAGCTCAGCTGCGGGCGAAGGAAATAGGGCGGCGGCACAGCCGCCGCAAACAGTAGCTCGCCCGACTGCTGCAGCGCGAGTTAGGGGGCAGCGCACGAGGACTAGCGCGTACTGCAGTGCGATGGTCAGGGCGAGAAAGTGACGCGGTTGAAGTGCGCGTTGGCGAGACGCAGCGCTCCAATCTCGCGCGTTGGAATGCCGGGTAGGTCAAACACCGCAGGTGTCCACGCGCCGGGCTGAAGGTCAGCCTTCACGGTGATCTCTAGCGACGCACTCGTTGCGGCACCACCGACCGGCCCCCAATGCGCCGTCGCTGTGAGGTCGAGCAGGGTAGCGGTTGTCGGATTGCCGAGGGTTAGGTACACGCGAGTACCTCCTGCGTTGGCGACGAGCGAATCCACTCGGACCAGGAGGGCGCCCGTCGAGACCGGGAGATCGGTGGAGCCTCGACCCTCGGGAAGCAGATTGATGGAGGACGACTGGGCTGACTCAAGCCTCGCCAGCCGCGCTTCGAGCGCAGCGATGCGGTCCGACGACGGGGCCGAGCAGGCGCAGACAAGCGTAGCATATGCCACGAACAGACACTGCCTCTGTAGGCTCATCATGCGTTCTCTGAGGATGGGAAGGCCACCTAACTGGAATTCTACGGTCTGACTAAATCCGGGTACTCACTGCGAGGCCAACCATTTTCGGCGCGCTATCACAGGATAACACCACTCCTCCCTGCGTTCCACGTCGTGGTATCCGCGCCACACGCATTGACTTGCGCCCGCGACGGGCCTGCAGGACAAATGATTCTCCTGTGCGACAGAAGAGGATAATCCTCTTCGTCGACAGAGCGCCCTTTGAACCTTTAGTGCAGACGCCACGCGGCCCGCTCCAGATCATCCTTCCAGAGCGGTAGCCTGACCTCGCTACCTAACTGCTGGCCGCAACCGCAGAACGCCGCACCCCCGAACTTCGCTTCAGAGCGCGCCCCGGCGCCGCTCCCACTCGCAGCGTCCGCAGCCCGGCCTCCGAGTACAGCGATGTGACGGCGGCAACACCATTCGGCAAGCGAGTCGAAACCCACCCAACCCCGCCCCCCGTACGGTCCCCAGCCTGCTCTCGCCCCTGGAGACCTCCATGTCCGCCCCCCTCTCGCGCACACTCGACGCACAACGCGCCGAGTTCAAGCGCAACCCCTTTCTCGCCATGCCCATCGCCGGCACCATCGCCTGGTGCATCGTCGGCGTCGGCGGCGCCTTCCTCCCGGTACTACAGGCCTCGTGGCTCCTCTTCATCGCCACCGGCTCGATCTTCGGCCTCGGTCTCCTCATCGCACGGATCATCGGCGAAGACCTGCTGGGCAAGACACGCCAGTCGAACGCATTCGACAGCTTGTTCTTCCACACGGTCTCGATGGCCTGGCTCGTCTTCGCGATCGCCATCCCGTTCTTCAGGGTTGAACCCACTTCCCTGCCACTGACGGTGCGGATCCTCGCGGGACTGATGTGGGTGCCATTCTCATAGAGCACTGACGCGCGCGCCTGTGGGTGAATCGCCGATGCCGAGTCCCGCCCACACCACCAGACGTCCACCCTGCACCACCGCGCTACGAAGGCGCGACGCGGCGTTCCCATCTTGGGCGCCATGTCTAGCTCCGTCCGCTACCTCCTCGTAATCCTCGGCTTCGCCGCCTTAACGGTCGCGGTGCGCGTCCCCGCGCAGGCGAGTGTGCAACGCAACCATGCTCCGACTCGTGGCGTCGCTGTGCACGTCGCCCCGCTCCCCGATAGCGCACAGATCGTGGTGGACGGCCGACTGGACGAACCCGGCTGGCAGGCCATCTCGCCCGTGACGGGCTTCGTGCAGATCGAACCCTCGCACGGCACCCCCGCAACGCTCGACACCGAAGTGCGCGTGACGACCGACGCCCGCTTTCTCTATGTTGCCATGCGCGCGCACGATCCCGCGGGGCGACGCGGAATGCGCGTGCGCGACCTGCGACGCGACTTTGCCTGGGGACGCAGCGACGCCATGGGGTTCGTCCTCGATGGACTCGGCGACGGTCGATCGATCCTCGCCTTCGGAGTCTCACCACTCGGCGCGCAGTGGGACGCGCAGGTCACCGATGGCGGCCTCTCCGATTTCGAGTGGGACGCCACCTGGCACGTACGCACGCAGATGGACGACGCCGGATGGTCTGCGGAGTTTGCCATCCCGTGGTCGGTGTTGCGGTACGCCCCCGACCTCACGCAGTGGCGCGTCAACTTCGTTCGCGAAGTCACGCGCCTGGGCGAGAGCAGTTCGCTCGCCCCCTATCCGCGCGCCCTTGGGCCATTCCGCATGGACTACGCGGGGACGATGCACGACGTCACCCCTCCGCGCGCGGGCGCTCGGCTGCTCGTGCAGCCGTACGCCGTCACCTCGCGCCGCACGGTGGGCACCCCGGCGTCACGCGTGGCGCTCGGTGGTGAACTCAAGTGGCAACCGTCGGTGCAGTCCACCGTTGATCTCACCGTCAACACCGACTTCGCGCAGGCCAACGTCGATCGGCAGGTGGTGAACTTGACGCGCTTCTCCCCCTTCTTTCCGGAACGTCGCCCCTTCTTCCTCGAGAATCGCGGACTCTTCACCATGGGGGCGGCCGAGCGACTCCTCCCCTTCTTCACGCGTCGCATCGGGCTTACCGAAACCGGCTCGCCGATTCCCATCGACGCTGGCGTGCGACTGTTGCATCGCGGGGCCGAATGGAGTGGCGCCGGGTTGCTCGTCAGGCAGCGCGCCTTGGGCGAAACTCCGGCGGCGACGATCGGCGTCGTACGATCGCAGCGGACGCTTCCCGGCGGATGGCGCGCCGGAGCGCTGCTGGTGGAACGCCTCGACGACGCGTCGACCACCCGCCCCCGCGAGGAGAGTCGCACCGTCGCCATCGACGTCATGGGGAGACCACGCCCCAGCGTCACGCTCAACGCGATGCTCACCGGCACGGCAGGGCGTGGGCGAGCGGGAGATGGCGTGGCGGCGTGGGCCGAGGTGACGCGCGCGACAAGCGCCGTCACCACCGCCGGTGCGGTCGAGTACATCGGTGACGGGTACCGTCCCACCGCCGGTTTCGTCGCCAGGCGTGACGTCATGCGAACGTCGGCGCGCGTGGTGGGCGACCTGCGCCCGCGCTGGCGCCCAAACGGTGTGCGCGGCTTTCGTCCGTCGCTCACCGTCACCAGCATCTGGCGCGCCAGCGACCGCACCTTCCAGGAAGGACAGCTCGTCGGGCGGCTGCTCGGCGTCGACTTCCTCGATACCTCGCGGCTCTCGGTGGATGCGACAGGCGAGCAGCAGGTGCTCGATCGCCCCTTCGACGTCATCCCCGGCATACGCATCCCCACAGGGGAGTATTCAGCTGGGCGCGTGGAAGCCGAGTACCAGTCGAACGTCGCACGCCCCCTGCAGCTCGTGGTTGGAGGTTCGGCTGGCGGATACTTCGACGGTCACATCGTGAAGACGTCGACGCGCGTGGCCTGGGCCCCCGATCCGCGCATCGTGGTGGATGCCTCGCACGTCCGCGCCGCCCTGCGGCACGTGGGCGGGCGAGCCGACACGCACGTCACCCATCTCGTGGCGTCGGAGCTGCGCCTGGCCGTGAGCCCGCGCCTGCAGCTCACCGCCTTCTACCAGCACAACACCGCGATGCAGCAGGGCTCCCTGAATGCGCGCCTCGTGTGGGAATACCAGCCGCTTTCAACGCTGGCCATCGTCTACAGCGGTCGCGAACCGCTGCGTGACGCGTTCCAGTCACCAACTGCCGTGACGCGCGATGGCGTGCTGGTGGTGAAATGGTCGTGGACGCGACAACCATGACCCGCACGGCGTCTCCCCGTTTACAGTCCGGTGACGCGGGCGCAACTTCAGTGGCCCCGTCACGCCAACTCAACCCCGGACCACGGCTCGCCGTGCAGGCTTCGACAATCGGCGCGGGTGCTGCGACCATGCGCGAGCGTTGGCGCCAACCGCTGATCCTCGCGGCTGCCGCCTTCGCGCTCACCACGCTCTTTGCCGTTGTGTATACGCTGCGCGTGGGGATGAGTGCGCTCGACGACGGAACGCCGTTCGACTGGGGGGATGAATTTGCCCGTGTGCTCGTGCACTGGTGGGCGTCATTCCTCTTCGTCCCGGCATTGGCCATTCTGGTGCATCGCGCACCTGTCACGCAGCGACACTGGGTGCGTCATGCGCTGGTGTTGCTGGTGGGCACGCTCGTGGTGAGCCTCGCGCGCTCGCTGCTCGATCCGCCGTTGGCTCTCTTGTTAGGCGCTCCCTCGCCGCCATGGCTGCGCGCCACCCGCGTCCTGGGCGCCTTCGGTTCGTTTCTCGCCGTGGTGGTGATGCTGCACGCCGTCCTGTTCTATCGGGAAATGCAGGCGCGGGAGCGCGAAGCCACCCGGTTGGCGCAATCGCTGGCCCAATCTCAACTCGCCACCACGCAAGCCCGGTTGGACGCGTTGCGCGCCCAGTTGCAGCCGCACTTCCTGTTCAACGCACTCAACGCGGTCGCCGCCCTCCTGCACCACGATCCAGAAGCGGCCGATCGCATGTTGACGCGCCTCGCCGACCTGTTGCGGAGCGTGCTGCAGGCCCCCGCGACCGACGAGCACGCGTTGCGCGCAGAGCTCGCGCTGCTGGACCACTACCTCGAGGTCATGTCGATCCGTTTCGGTCCGCGATTGGTGGTCGAGCGATCGGTCGACCCCGTGCTCCTCGAGTGCGCGGTCCCCTCGCTGGTATTGCAGCCGCTGGCGGAGAATGCGCTCGAGCACGGGCTCTGGCCGCGCGCCGGCGTTGGGACGCTGCGCATCACGGCGCGGTCAGCCGGCGACCGCCTCCTCCTGATGGTGGAGGACGATGGCGTGGGTGAGGCTGCCGAGCTGCCACGAGAGTCGTCGTTCGGGATCGGACTCGACAACACCCGGCGGCGGCTCGAGCACCTGTATGGCAGCAACGCGACGCTGGTACTGGCGCCACGCCCCGACGGTGGGACGCGCGTCACGATCGAGATGCCTCGTCGCCACATTGCACCTGCCGAGGCATCCCATGCCTGACACGCCGGCCGCCGACACCGCGTGGCGCGTGGTCATCGCCGACGACGAGCCGCTCGCGCGCCTGCGACTCCGCACGCTGCTCGCGCGCGATGCTCGCTTCGCGGTCGTGGCCGAGTGCGAGAACGGTCACGATGCGCTCGACGCGCTGGCTCGGCATCGACCGGATGTGCTCTTCCTCGACATCCGCATGCCCGGACTCGATGGGGTCGCCGTGGCGCGCGCCATCGGCGCCGACATCGAGCAGGGCGAAGCCGTTCCTGCCATCGTCTTCGTCACGGCGTTCGACGCCCACGCCGTCGAGGCGTTCGACCTCGATGCGACCGACTACCTGGTCAAGCCGGTCGACATCGACCGCTTCGACCGGATGCTCTCGCGTCTCGCGCAGCGTTTGCAGCCGACGGAGGGCGTCTCCCCGCCCCCGGTTGCGGCCGAGGAGCTGCGCGTGGCGCTCGCCGCGCTCACGGCCTTGCCCACCGGCCGGCGCTACCCGGCGCGTTTCGCGGTGCGTGATGCCAAGGGCGTCTACTTCGTGGCGACGTCCGACATCGAACGGTTCGAGGCGGACGGCAACTACGTCGCCCTCTGCGCCGGCGGCCGGCGGCATCTCGTGCGCGAGTCGATGCGCGCCATCGAGGACCGCGTCGACCCCGAGCGCTTCGTGCGCGTGCATCGCTCGGCCATCGTCTCGCTCGCGCACGTCGCGCGCCTGGAACCGTGGGGACATGGTGAATACGTGATCACCATGCGCGACGGCACCAAGCTGACGTCGAGTCGCACGTACAACGCCGCCCTTCAGGCGCTCATCCGCCCGGCGGGTGATGCACCACACCTTTGATCCCTGTCACCGCAGGCACAGGACATCTCCATGAAGCGCCTTCCCGCACGCATCACGCTCGTGCCCGCGTTGCTCGCAGCCACGTTGCTTCTGACCAGCTGCGCGCGGCCATCGTCGCTGGGTCGGTCGCCAACGCCCGACGTCAGCGGGCGATGGGACTTCCACATCGACCTCGGGCAGCGCACTACACCGGGCGAGTTCTGGCTCTGGCGCCGCGGACGCGTCTACACCGGGACGTTGACGCCACGGGGGACCAACACCCTCCCCATTCGCGAGCTCGTGCAACGCGGACTGCACGTGGACCTCATCGTCGATACGCCGGACGGGCCGGTGACGGTGACAGGGGCGGTGCGCCCCGATGGCGCGTCGCTGGAAGGGACGGTCACCTACCATCAGGGGCAGCGCTATCCGATGACAGCAACCCGGCGGCCGACCGCAGAGTAGCGCGAGTGGCGAGGTAGAGGTGTGGCTGAGGGACAACCATTCACTCTCCCACCGCATTTCGTGCCTCCTCGGCCACACTTCGTGACGCCTGCACCGACATCGACCGTGGCACCGCGTACGCTTCGAGCGTCAGCACCTTTCCATTACTCCCTCGAAGCTCTCCTCGCCATGCGCGCACCCTTTTCTGCCCTGACTGCACTGGCCCTGCTCGCCACCGCGAGCCCGGCCCTCTCCCAACCGACCTCCTGGCGCTCGCACGCCGACGCCTCGCGCCTCCGCGAAGCGACCGACTCCTTCACCGTCTTCGTTCGCGGCAACGCCATCGGCGCGCAGCGCCTCATCTGGTCAAAGGACGCGACCGCGCGCAACGGCTGGACGATGTCCGACGAAACCACGCTCACCGGCATCACCCAGCGCTCCGACATCCGCTTCTCTCCCGCGTTGATCGAACTCGCGCTGCGTCAGGCCGGCGTCGCCCGCGGCACCAACATGCGCATCACGCTCGACCGCACGAACGGGCGCATGACCGGCGAAGCGCTCACCCCCAGCGGCGGCCCGAAGGCGGTCCCGATGGACGTTGCGGTCACCGACGACGTGATCGACGACAACGCCCTCACGGTGGTCCTCCCCGCCATCAAGTGGAGCGAAGGGCTCGCCTTCTCCATCCCGGTCCTCTCCAGCGGCAAGGGGACCATCGACACCTTCAGCGTCTCGGTCACCGGCAAGGGGACGAGCATCGTCCCGGCGGGAACGTTCGAGACCTGGCGCATCACGCTCGCCGGCTCGACGTACGCGCTCCTGGCCGAAGTCACCACCACGGCGCCGTATCGTGTGGTGCGCCTGTCGCCCAAGGGCTCGCCGATGGACATCCAGTTGGTGAAGTAGACGCGGTCGCGGACGTAGCTCACGCGCGGCGCGCACCTCGCGCGCGCCGCGCCATCCGCGCAGCATTCACGCCATGTCCGCCGCCACTACCGTCCGCCCCGTCGTCGACCGCCCGGCCTGGGGGTGGATCGCCCTCACCGTCCTGGTCTGCGCCTTCATCGGGGTCCCGCCGCAGGCGCACTCCTTCGAGGTGATCGGCGTGCCTAACGGGCCGGCGACCGCGCTGCGCTGGCAAGGGGGCGTGGCGCTCTTCTGGGCGGTCGTCGCCGTCCCGCTCGCCCGTCGCTGGTCGCTGGCCGACCGCGAGGGGCGCGCCCTCGTCGGACTCATCGCCCTCACCTTCGCGGTGAGCGTCGCCTCCGGCTGGTTGGGCTACCTCCTTCTCCATCCGCAAGGCGACTACCCGCGCGGCGTAATGGTGGGAGAGCTGATCACCGGCTCCCTCCCTACGCACGCGCTCACCGCGTCCATGCTGTCCCTCGTGGGGAGCTGGACCAACGGGCGGCGCCAGCGCGCGCGCGCCACCGACCGCGAGTCGCTCCTCACCGCACACGCCACGCGCGCCGAGCTTGATGCGTTGCGCGAGCGGATGCAGCCGCACTTTGTGCTCAATGCGCTCAACACCATCGCCGCCCTCGCGCGTCGCGGCGATGGCGACGCCGCCGGTGAAGTGGCCGCCGACCTGGGCGAGCTGCTGCAGTTCTCCCTCGCCTCCGCCGACGACGCGGTCGCCTTCGACACCGAACGCGCGATCGTCGAGCGCTACCTCGCCATCGAGCAGGCGCGCTTTGGCGAGCGGTTGCAGGTGACATGGTCGGTTGATCCGGCCGTGCACACCACGCGCATCCCCGCCTTGAGCTGGCAGCCGATTGTGGAGAATGCGATCCGGCACGGCATCGCGCGCCGCACCACGCCGGGGACCATCGCGTTGAGCGCGACGCGTTCGCCGTCACATGTGGTGCTCGTGGTGGATGCCGATGGCGCCGATGATTCGAGCGCCCCCGCCCCCGAGTCGCCGTTCGGTGGACTGGGACTCGGCGAAGCCACGCTCGAACGTCGCCTCACGCTGCTCTACGGCAACGCCGCGTCGCTCGCCCACGTTCCCCGCCCTGGCGGCATGCGCACCGAGGTGCGCATCCCCCTAACCACCGCCAGCGCATGACACTGCGCGTGGTGGTCGCCGACGACGAACCGATCGCCGCCTCGGCGCTCGCCTTCGAGCTGCAACGGCTCGGCTGCGACGTGGTGGCGGTGACCGGGACGGGCGATGCCGCCGTCGCCGCCTGCCTGCAACATCGTCCGCAACTCTGCGTGACCGACGTGGCCATGCCGGGGCGCGACGGGTTGGCGGTCGCGCGCGCGCTGCGCACCGCGGCCCCCGACATACGCGTGGTCTTTGTCACCGCCCATCCGCATTACGCCGTCGAGGCTTTCGCCGAGGACGTCATCGACTTCGTCCCCAAGCCGGTGCGTCGGGCGCGACTGGCCGACGCCATCGCGCGCGTGCGACGCTCGATGACCAGCGGCGAGGAAGAGCCGCGCCTCGTGGTCGGTGAGCGCGGCGCACTTCATATGCTGAGCGTGCGCGACATCGAGTGGGTACAGGCCGACGGCGCCACCCTCTGGCTGCACACACCGCTGCGCGCCTGGGCCGTGCGCGAGCGCATGCAGCAGATGGAGTCGCAGCTCGCACCGCACGGCTTCGTGCGCGTGCACCGCTCGGCGCTGGTGCGCGAGAGTGCCATCGTCTCGCTCGTGCCGGGCGACGAAGGCGAGCACGTCGTGCTGCTGCGCTCGGGGGCGCGTGTGCGCGTGGCACGCGATCGCGTGGGGGCGATACGCGAACGCCTCGAGGATGTCGCCCGCTCGCGTCGAGTCGACTAGCGCCCGGTTTTCGGCACCTCGTACCGCAACTCCGCAAAGCCATCGCCGAACCGCGCCACTGTCGTCAGCCGCAACGGCGGCGACGTGATTATGCGCGGGAGCAGCGGCTTCCCCGCCCCCAGCGTCACCGAACTCACCTGCACGATGAGTTCGTCCAGCAGTCCGGCATCGTAAAACTGCCCGACCAGTTCACCGCCCCCGACAATCCAGACGTTCTTCCCGTTCGCCGCCTCGCGCATCTCGGCGTGAACCGGGCGCACGTCGCCCCGCACGTGGCGAATGTCCGCGCCGGCGATATCGGGGAGCGTTCGGTGCGAGAAGACCCACGTAGGCTGCGAGTACGGCCACGGTCCGGGCAGCTCCGAGTCAGCGCGAATGACATGGCGCAGCATCCACTCGTACGTCGACGCGCCCATCGCCAGCGCCCCGACTTCGGTGATGAACTGCGGATAGCTGGTGTCGTTGATGTCGCCAAGCGGGAAGAGCCACTCCAGCGAGTCGTCAGGCGTGGCGATGAAGCCGTCGAGGCTGCAGGCGGTGTAGTACTGCGTGCGCATGTTGATCGATGTCGAGGGGACGACCATCTACGCTGGCGCACGCTCGCATCGCGCCTTGAGACGCGCCAGCCCCTTGGCCCACATCGCGTTCATCATGTCGACTTCCCCGGGCGACACGTCGAGGTCGACGACCAACTCGGTCCCGTCGCCATCGGCATCGAACGTGTAGTTCTCGTACGCCGGCGCCCACGCCTTGACGGCCTCGCTCTCGAAGTCCTCGACCCCGTTGGCGATCAAGCCGAGGTGTCGCACGGAGAGAAACTGATGCGGCCGGCACTCGGCGATCTCCGACACCACCCCTCCCCCGCTTGGCGACAGGAACCGGATGCGCGCCCCGGTCTCCCAGCTCCCCTCGTAGGTCGATCCTTCGGCAAAGGCGCTCGTCCAGTCCTCGTACCCTTCGCGACCGAGCATCTCGTGCCAGACAACCGATGGGGCGCAGGCGATGCGGACGCGGTAGTGCTGGGTCGGCATGCGGTGGCTCCTAGGGAGAGAGTTCCTGTCAGGACGTGCGCCGCGCTACTGCGGTTTCGCGGGCGAGACCCACGGGGCATCG
The DNA here is from genome assembly GCA_964560345.1 of uncultured Gemmatimonadaceae bacterium. Classification (GTDB taxonomy): domain Bacteria; phylum Gemmatimonadota; class Gemmatimonadetes; order Gemmatimonadales; family Gemmatimonadaceae; genus SCN-70-22. The sequence goes on along the minus strand of CAZLLP010000089.1, from coordinate 11,216 downwards.
GGCGGCATCCCCTGCCAGATGCGGATCCCGGCGACTGCGGTCTCGGTGTCACGCGCGCTCCCCCCGATCTGCACCTGTACATTCCCCCCGGTCCGCATGCGTTCGTGACTCATGAAGATCGTCTTGCCGTCCACCGCCACGGCGCATCGCCCGTGGGGAGCACCCCCAGCTTTACCGGGAGCCAGCGCCCTTCGCGCACCCCGTCTGGGAGCGGGAGGGTCACGCCTTCGTCACCTAACGAGGCACTGAGTTGCCTCGCACGTGTCTTCCCCTCACCAGACGGAACACCGAGGGAACACTCGGCCCTCGGCACCCCCAACGCGCCGATCAACCCATTCCGACGGTCGTTCGCGGACACCTGGCGCAGGTCGACGGCCCGACGCAGGCTCAGGTGCACCGCCTGCCATTGGTCACGCGTGATGCGCAACGCCAGTCGCGTATCGACCAGCACGCCCGCCGCGCTTGGAAACTCGCGGGCAGTGATTGCGCCGGAGAGGAACGAGCCGTCGCCATTGACGTCGAGCACACGAAGACCATCGTGCACCCGGAGCCGTGGCGCGGGCCATCCGTACTCGAACCACCGCGATTTCCAGTCTTCGGCCCACGTTTCTTCAGCGACCAGCCGAGCCGCATCATGTCGCACCTCGACCTCGCGAGACGCCCTCGACCACCCCGCCACGTCGACAGTGACCACCGTTCGTCCGGTCCGATGCGGGTGCGCCTCCCCGGTCAGCGAGTCAATGGTCAGCACGGCGGTGTCCTGCGACGTCCATCGTGCGCGCTCCAGCGGCTCGGTGGTGCGGCCGCCCACCGTGGCATGCACCGTTAGGCGGTGCGGCACGCCGACCTCCGGCATTGTCGGCCCTACCTCGATCGAGAGCCTCGAGATGGACGGCGGGCGCCCCACGTTGCTGAAGGTGATGGCGGCCATCGCAACGTCTGGCGGCATCACGACGGGGCGCGCCTCCAACGATCGTCCCACGGGCATCACGAACCACGTGCCCGGGGGATACCCGATGCGTTCGCAGCGGCACGCCAACCATCGCCCGTCGGGCGAGATCGCGGCGTCGCTCACCAACTCTCCCAGAGAGGTGAGTCGAAAGTCGCGCACGTCAGCCGCAACCAGCTCGCTCCACTTTCCGCTGACGCGCCGCAGGAGGAGACGATTGTGATCGATCCATCCCACCGGTGCACCGAGCCCCTTCCATGCGGTGGGACACTGCAGGTCGCTCCCGTCGGGATTCACCAGGCAGATGTACGACGTCTCTTCGCTCCACGAATTGCGCACGAAGGCAAGCCGGTCACCGGCGTGATTCCACCGTGGATGCTGATCGGAGTCATCGCCGCTGGTGACCTGTCGGTATTCGCCCGTCGTGAGGTCGACGGTCGCAAGGTCATAGTGCGAATCCTCGTTCCAGCGCCCAGTGGCAATCGCCGCAAAGCGTCCGTCGGGCGACACATCGCCCAGCAGGTCGTCGCCCGGCGACTTGGGGAAGCGGCGCACCCCGCGCTTGTTCTGCACCACCAGTTCGATCCCGCCGGAATCGTCGCTGGTCGTCAGCGAGTACACCCAGTTCCCCGGTGCGCCGGGGATCTCGATCGCCGGCCGCGACACCCGCGGATCGCCGATGACCACTTCCGACTGCGATTCCGGCAGCAGGATGTCGCGCCCCGGGACCCACTCGCCGGCGAGCAACGGGACGCGCCACCCGCGGTGCTGGCGATCGCCGTTCGACACCGCCAGCAGTTCGGCCATCGGCGCCGGCGGCGTGGGGGCCATCGAGCGCAAGGCGATCAGTGTCGTGGGAACCAGCACCGTCAGCAGCACCGCGGCGGCGACGGCCGCCACGCGACGTCCCGAGGTAAGCCCGACCCGCACGTGCCAGGGAATGGCGGCCACCATCCCCCGCACCACCTCGGCGCGCGCATGGCGCCCCAGCAGGTCCTCGGCGAGCGTGGTCACGGGGCGGGCGTCGCCTAACGCGCGCAAGCGCCGCACGAACCGCCCAAAGAGCGCGTGCAGCGCGGTCGATTCGTCGCCCTGCACCAGGTGCTGCCCCGCCCGGCGCATGGTCGACACCTCGGTCGCCCCCTCCTGCCACAGGGCACGCCCAAGCGCCGCGTGCGCCGCGCGCACGGTGTCGGCCGTCGCGCGCTCGAGCACGGTCGTCGCCATCTCGTCATGGGCGGTCATCCACCCGTCATCGCTGCGCGCGACCAGCCCGCGGTTCTCCAGTTCGAGCAGGGCCGCCGCATGCGGAATCTCGCGCCCGCCAGCGGTCGACAGCAGGGCATCGCCTAACGGCACCCCGGCCACCGCCAGCAGCACCAGCAACCAGCGATGTTCGCGCGGCAGCGCGTCGAGGCGACGCGCCAGCGCCCCGCCCTCGCGCAGCAGGGCAAACAACGCGTCGGGATCGGCCGAGCGCCATTCGCCGTCCGTGACCACCAGGAGCTCCCGTTCGCGCAGCAGCTGCAACGTCTCCAGCACGTGCAACGGCGAGCCGCCGGTCGAGCGCCACAGCTCCTGGATGAATCGCCCCCCCCATGCGGCCTGCGTGAGCGTCGCCACGCTCCCCACCAGCTCCGAGCACTGCAGCTCGGTGAGCACCGGCAACTCCAGCACACGCGCCTCGGGGTCATCGAGTCGCCCCTCCACCACCGGACGCCCCGCCGTGACGATGAGCATGCGCATCCCGCGCACGCGCGACGCCAATTGCCCCAGCACGGTGCGCGAGCTCGCGTCCATCCAGTGCACGTCGTCGATCAACACCACCAGCGCCTGCTCCTCACAGACGGACGACGCCATCTCCACCAGCGCCTGGCTGCGACGGCGCAGCGCCTCGCGGTCGGTGCTCTGGTCGTTCGGCACGGTAAAGAAGGTCGACAGCGCCGGTGCCATCGACACCAGCGCCGCCGCACTCTCCGGCGACACGCCTCGCGCCCCGGGAAGCCCCCCCAGCGCCAGCGCCAGCTCGCTGGCCGCGGCGTACGGCAGCTCGCGCGACCCCACGTCGCAGCGCACCAGCACCACCCGCACGCGCGTGCTGCGAAGGCGCGCCACCAGGTCGCCCAGCAGGCGCGACTTGCCGATTCCCGCCGGGGCGCGCAGGTGCAGATGCTCCCCGCGCCCGCGTTGCGCCTGTGCCGACGCTTCGAGCAGGAAGGCGAACTCGCGCTCTCGTCCCACCAGTTCGGCGGTGATCCCGCCGCGCGTCGACACCGGCTCGGCCGAGTCGGGGGCCCCTTGCCGAACGATCCGCAGCAGCGAACGGGACGCGGGCTCGAGCTCGACTTCCTCGCGCTCGATCATCCGCTCGAACGACTCCCCTTCGACCTGCGCCTGCGTCCACTCCTGCGACGCGACGAGCACTTCCAGCACCAGCCGCCAGCTCGACTGGTGGCCGGGGTCGACGTCGCGCCCGCGCCGCGCACGCACGAGGGCGTCACGCAGTCGCCCGCGCCCGAGCAGTTCGCGCACGCTGGCCTCGGTCGCGCGCTGGAAGAGCGAACGAATGCGCCGCCGCTCGACGTCGGCCCAGGCCTCGAACTCTGCCCCGCCGGGGGCGGCGAAGTCGGGGAGGAAGTCGCCCGTGAACGCCGCGAGCACCCCGTCATGATCGTTGATCGCCGCCGCACGCATGAGGACGTCACGATCCGTCAGCAGTGACGGGCTCACCGACAGCGTGTCGCCTGCACTGACGATCACCCCCTCGCCCGCGCGCTTCTTCACGTACCACAGCGTCTGGCGCAGGGCGTGCTTGGCGGCGTCGGGCTCGAGATCGGACCAGAGCAGGTCGACGAGCTGGTCGCGCCGCGCCTGCCGACCGGGGATGGTGGCGAGGTAGGCGATGAGCGCGACGGGCTTGCCGCCATCCAGGAGCGCCTTGTCGCCTGCAGCCGCCCCAACAGGCAACAGCCGAGCTCCGCCAAGCGTCTGCAGCGTCAGACGGGCGTCATTGGGCGGGACTGCGTCAGTTCCGGACGTCATGTGACGGTAAGAAGACGATGGCCGTGCATTCATTCTGCATTGGATCGTCCTCCGGTCACCCGCGCCGGTATGCTTCGAGCTGGGCAGCGAGAAGCTAGGGTTGCGAAGTGGATGAGGGAAGGCACGTGGTTGACCGAGAGCCTCCGGAGGGCGAAAGCCCTTCGGAGGCTCGCCCGTTTCCTGACGCCTGCGAATGTGAGGGGGCGCCAATGATCCGGAGCCGCCGAGACACTTCCCCGTCGCGGGCGCAACGCTGAGCTTCCGTCAATCGTCCGTGCGTGGTGACGCGTCCCCTCCGCGTTCACCGATCGCCCGGAAGCCCCTCATCGTGTCCGACACCGGCATGGAAGCGCCTCGCTCGCGCCGCGACATCCTCGCGCTCGCGCTCCTCTTTGTGGCCTTCCTGGCTGCCCATCAGGTCGGCCTCCGTACGATCACCCCCGCCAGCCCGCTCTCCCCGGTTTGGCCGCCAGCGGGGGTTGCGCTCGGGGCCTTCCTCCTCCTCCCGCGACGCTCCTGGTGGTGGGCGGTAGGGGTCATCATCGCCAGCGATGCCGTCTCCAACGTGCTGGTGGGCGTTCGCATGTGGGTCGGCCTGTCGTACCTGGTGGCCAGCCTGGCCGAAGTCGGCGTCGCGCTCTTCATCATCGATCGCATCGCGGGCCACACGGTCACCTTCCGGCGCGTGCGCGACACCTTCGCGCTGGTGGTCGGGGCGATGCTCGGCGCGTCATTCGGCGGAGGGATCGCCGCTCTCATCGCCCGCTGGACCGCCGGCGCCGCCGTCGGCCAAAGCTTCGAGACGTGGTGGACCGCCGACGTACTCGGGATGCTCCTGGTGACGCCGCTTGTCGTCGCATGGACGCGCGGCGCCCCAGCGCTGCGATCGGTGCCGATCGCCAGGGCGCTCGAGGGAGTCCTCTTCCTCGTCTTCTGGAGCTGGAGCGCCTTCTACGTCTTCCGCGGCGACATCACGATCGGCTGGCTTCGCCCGCATCCGTACATGCTGGCGTCGTTGATGGTGTGGGCGTCGTTCCGGCTCGGCATTCGTGGCGTCTCGGCGGCGATGACCAGCGTGGCCATCATCGCCATCGCCGTGGTGCTGTCGGGAGCGGACCGGTTCCCGTTAGGCGACGGCACGCTGGCCGAGCACCTGTTCCTGGTGCAGGTCTTCCTGGTGATCATGGGGATCACCGGGTTGCTGCTGGCGTCGGCGCTCGATGAGGGGCGCGCGGCAACGGAGGAAGCGCGCCAGTACGCCGACCGGCTCACGGTGCTGGGCGACAACCTGCCGAACGGCGTCATCTATCAGCTCGTGGAGGAGCCGGACGGCTCGCGCCATTTCCTGCATGTGAGCGCCGGTGTCGAACGCGTGAACGGCCTCGTTGCGGCTGACGTGCTGCGCGATGCGTCGTTGATGTACAACCAGATCCACGAGGACGATCGAGCGCGCGTCGCGGCCGCCGAGGAGGTCTCGCGACGCGATCTCTCCGTCTTCAGCGTCGAGACGCGCATTCGCCGTCCCGATGGCCAGGAGCGCTGGGCGCTCATCTCGTCGACGCCGCGACGGTCGGCCGACGGGAGCACGATGTGGGACGGGATCCAAGTCGACACCACCGATCGCCGACTTGCCGAGGATCGTCTGCGCCGCGCCAACCGTGCGCTGCGCACCATCAGCGCCTGCAACCAGGTCCTCGTGCGTGCCACGTCGGAGCACGAACTGCTGCACGAGATCTGCCGCGTGATCGTCGCCGAAGGGGGCTTTCGCCTGGCGTGGGTGGGCTATGCCGAGATGGACGAGGAGCAGCACGTGCGGCCGGTGGCGCACTTCGGCTATGAGGCGGGCTACCTCGAGAGCCTCGATATCCGGTGGAACGATTCTCCACGCGGACGCGGCCCCACGGGGACCACGATCCGGACTGGTGAACCCTCCATCTGCCACGATTTCCTCACCGATCCGTCGGTGGCGCCGTGGCGCAATGACGCCATCGCGCGCGGCTACCGGGCCTCGGCCGTCCTTCCGCTGCGCAACCAGCAGCGCGTCTTTGGCACGCTGTCGGTCTACGCGCCCGAAGCGGGGGCCTTCGACGACGAGGAGATGTCGCTGCTCGCCGAGTTGGCCGACGACCTGGCGTTCGGTCTCACCGCGTTGCGCGCGCGCGAGGAACGCACCGCGGTGGAGGACGCGCTCTCGGCAAGCGAGGAGCGCTTTCGCCAGTTGGCGGAGAACATCCGCGAGATCTTCTGGATGGCGGACACGAAGACCGGCGAACTGCTCTACATCAGTCCCGGCGTCGAGCGGCTGTATGGGCTCACCGTCGAGGAGATGCGGCGCGATACGACGGCGCGGGCAGAGCGCATTCATCCGGAGGATCGCGAGCGCGTGTTGCGCGGGATCAACGACGTCCTGCACGGCGGGGTCTTCGACGACGAGCATCGTGTCACGCACGTGTCCGGCGAGGTGCATTGGGTACACGGACGCGCCTTCCCCGTGCGCAACGAGTCAGGCGAGGTCTATCGCATCGTCGGCATCACCGACGACATCACTGCCCGCAAGCGCATCGAGGAGCAGCTCCGGCAGGTGCAAAAGCTGGAGGCCATCGGGCAGCTCGCCGGCGGCGTGGCGCACGACTTCAACAACATCCTGGGCGCGATCCTCATGCAGACCGGGTTGGCGCGCTCGCTCCCGGGGACCAACGCCGAGGTGAGCGAGTTGCTGCAGGATGTGGAAGCCTCGGCGCAGCGCGCGGCGAATCTCACCCGCCAGCTCCTCCTGTTCAGCCGCAAGCAGGTAATGCAGCCGCGCGAGGTCGAGCTCAACGACCTGGTGGCCACGCTGGCGCGCATGCTGCGCCGCGTGGTCCCCGAGCACGTGCAGCTCAAGCTGGCCATGCACCCGCGTTCGCTCACGGTGCAGGCCGACGCGGGGATGCTCGAACAGGTGGTGATGAACCTGACGGTGAACGCGCGCGACGCCATGCCCGAGGGCGGCGTGCTGGCCATCGAGACGTTCGCGCGCACGCTCACCACCGAAGATTGTCGCCCGTTCCCGGGGACCACCCCCGGCGTCTACAACGGGGTGCGTGTTCGCGATTCGGGGACCGGGATCGCCCCCGAGCATCGCGAGCACATCTTCGATCCGTTCTTCACGACCAAGGAGCCCGGCAAGGGGACGGGGTTGGGGCTTCCGACCGTCTTCGGGATCGTGCAGCAGCATCGCGGGGTGATCCTGGTCAGCAGCACGGTGGGCGAAGGGTCGACGTTTGAGATCCTGCTTCCGACGCACGACGTCGCCACGCCAGCGGTGCTCCCGACGATCGCGGCCCAGCCGACGCCGATTCCGCTGCGCAGCGCGACCATCCTGGTGGTGGAGGATGACACGTCGCTGCGCGTGATGACGCAGCGTATCCTCGAGCGCCACGGCTTTCGCGTGCACACGGCGCGTTCGGGGCGCGAAGCGCTCAACGCGTGGGATCGCTACGAGCCGCACGTCGACTTGCTCCTGACGGACATGGTGATGCCCGAGGGGGTGGGCGGGGCGGAGCTGGCCACCACGCTGCAGGCGCGCGATCCGGCGCTGCGCGTCGTCTTCAGCAGCGGCTACGATCCCGAATACGGGACCCACAAGCTGCACCTCGAGCCCGGCGTCAACTTCCTGCAGAAGCCGTCCACCCCGCGACAGATCGTGGAGATCGTGACGCAGATGCTGGACGGTTCGGAGCCGATCCGTGGACCGGAGTCGCTGTAGGACGGGCGCTGCGCTGGCGGTGATCGTGGGCGCCTAACGCCGCGCCGTCGGCGACGTTTCCCGCGTCACCCCCAGCGCCGCGCCGCCCACGCGCCGACGATCCCCACCCCGGCGGCGATCAGCGCCCCGCCAAACAGCGCCACCACCACCTGCGCCTTCATGTGCTTCATGGTCGGCGACTTCCCCGGCCCGATGTGCCAGGCGATCCACCAGCCTAACGTCGACTCGGCGGCGCCCACCAGCGCCGCGGCCATCCCGGGGCTCGCGTCGGGCGCGAGCAGCGCCGTGTACCATCCCACCGCCAGGTAGATCGCCACCGACCCCACCATCGAGTACTTGTAGGGGAACTTGAGGAACTTGGCGGCGGTCGCCGAGACGGTGTCGAGGGCGAGGATCCCGGCGATGCCGCCGAAGAGGATGGTGTTGGCTGGGGTCATGGCAAACGCGAGACGGTGGGAGCGCCACCGGGCACGACCGGGATGCGCACCGCGCATGGTGCACTGTGTCGCGTCCCCCCGCCACCCCCCGGCTCCCTTACCGCGAGTCGGCATTGCACCGGTTTTGCACTGGCATTTCGCCACACCCTGTGCGCCGCGCGGGCGCGCCGGTGTGCGCTGCGTCGCTTTGCGCTACGCCCGGGGACGCTATCGTTGCCGCGGCGTGACGCGTCGCGGGAGGAGATGGTCCTCCAAGACCACCGCCCTCCTCGCACATCAACGATGCACGAACTGGACTACCGAGACGCCGAGTCGTCCCCCGAGACGGGTGCGCCCAGCGAGCCGGCGGTGGCGCGGCCGGTCGCGCCAACGCGCCGCGCTTTCCTCAGCACGCTCGGTGCCGCCGCCGCAGGTGTCGCGGGTGCAACGGTCATTGCACCTGCCGAGGCCGAGGCGCAGGGGCGTGCCCCCTACGGTACGCTCATCGACCGGTTGGGACAGCGCGCCGAGTGGAAGGACATCGACTTGCGGCTGCTGCGGCGCGTGACGCTGGGGATGACGGCGGCCGACGTCACCGCCATCAAGTCGCTGGGCTTCGACCGCTACCTCGCCGAGCAACTCTCGCCATCGACCATCGACGACTCCGCCTGCGACGCGCGCATCGCCACGCGCTACCCGCAGTTCCAGTACTCGCAGGCGACGCTGCTGGCCAAGGAAGGGGTCTTCTGGAGCGACATCGTCGCCCCCGTGCAGCGCGCCATCGTCGAGCGCGCGGCCTTCTCGCGCCGGCAGTTGCAGGAGCGGATGACGGAGTTCTGGACCGATCACTTCAACATCGCCAACAGCCCGCCCCGTCTCGTCGACTACCGCGACGTGATCCAGCGGCACGCGTTAGGCAACTTCGGCGATATGGTGCGCGCCTCGATGCGCTCCCCCGCCATGCTCATCTACCTCGACCAGGTGTGGAGCACCAAGTGGGGGGTCAACGAGAACTACGCGCGCGAGCTGATGGAGCTGCACACCGTGGGGTGGAACGGCGGCTACACGCAGCAGGACGTGCATGACCTGGCGCGCGTCCTCACCGGGTGGACCATCGACGGCAACCGCAACTTCCTGTATCGCGCCGACTATCACGACTTCGGTGCGAAGACGGTGATGGGGGTGCAGTTCCCTGCCCGACCGCAGGCCGCCGGCACCGCGGGGATGGACGAGGCGATGAACTTCGCCGAGTTCCTCATCAATCATCCGGCCACGGCGCGCCACATCGCCACCAAGCTCCTGCGCTGGTTCATTCGCCCCGATCCCACCACGGCGCAGGTCAACGCGGTGGCCGCGGCCTACACCGCGACAGGGGGCGACATCAAGGCGATGCTGCGCGCCGTGCTGACGCGAAACAACCTGGCCAACGCCCCGGCCAAGTTGAAGCGCCCGTTTCACTACTACGTCTCGGCGCTGCGCGCCACCGACGTCACCGTCGATCCGTGGAACAACTGGCCCACGTGGGAGGGGATCGGCGGCGGCTTGTGGGACCTCGCCCACCAGCTCTTCAACTGGCAGACCCCCGACGGTTATCCCGACCGCGCCGAATACTGGGCGGGGCTGATGGTGAACCGCTGGAACTCGATGTCATCGGTGGTCGGCAACTGGGGACAGCCGGGGCAGTACCCGCGATTTACACCGTCGACCTTCATGCCGTCGGCCACGGCCGCCGGCGTGGTGGCCGAAATCAACCGGCGCATGTTCGGCGGTGAGATGACGATGTCGCTCTCCACGGAGCTCACGCGCTGGTTGCAGCCGTCGCCGACCTCCAGCACCCGCGTGCAGCAGGCCGTGTACTACGCGCTCTGCTCCCCCGACTTCCAGTACTACTGAGGCCCACGCCATGACCGACCTACACGACGAGTGCGGGTGCACGGAGTATCGCGAGCTCTCGCGTCGCGGCTTCGTGACGGCGGGGCTCAACATGGCCGCGATGGCGCTCCCCACGAGCGTTCCGTCCTGGCTCCCCGACGTGCGCTGGGCGCCGTCGGCCAACAGCTCGCGCGACGTCATCGTCTCGATCTTCATGCGCGGCGGCGCCGACGGATTGTCGCTGGTGGCCCCGTTCGGCGACGCCGCCTACTACACGGGGCGCCCGAACATCGCGATTCCCCGCCCCGATGCCACCTCGCCCCAACGCGGCATCGCGCTCGACAACTTCTTCATGCTCCCGCAGGGGATGGCGGGGCTGCGCCCGGCCTTCCTGGCCAACCAGCTGCTCATCGTGCACGCGACGGGGCAGTCGGCGACCAACTCGCGCTCGCACTTCGAGGCGGAGCGGTATCTCGAAGCGGGGAAGCCGGCCGACTACGGGATCTCCACCGGGTGGCTCGCGCGGCACCTGATGACCTCCGCCCCGGTCAGGCCCACCGCGCCGCTGCGTGGGATCTCGTTAGGGTGGGGGGGGGACGCGCCTGACGCTCACCGGCGCCCCCAAGACGCTCCCCATCCCGCAGCCCGAGAACTATCGCCACTACGCCCCCGACGACAGCGTGCTCGATCGCATGTTCGCTGGCGGATGGGCCCCCGTGCGCGACTCGGCCAAGGACGCGCTGCGCACCGTGAACTTGCTCAAGGCGATCGGCTTCTCTCGTTATGCGCCGGCCAACGGCGCCGTCTATCCGCAGACCGACTTCGGGAAGGGGCTGCGCGCGCTGGCCGCGATCATCAAGGGCGACACCGGGCTCGAGGCCGCGCACCTCGACATCGGCGGGTGGGACACGCACGCCAACCAGGGACCGACCGGCGGGACGATGCACAACCTCATGGTCGACTTCTCCAACTCGCTGGGCGCCTTCTGGGCCGATGTGATGCAGGGGGCCGGCAGCTACAACGTGACGGTCGTCGTCTTCTCGGAGTTCGGACGCAACGCGCGCGAGAACGGGTCGCAAGGGACCGACCACGGGCGGGCGAGCGTCGCCTTCTTCATGGGCCAGGGGATTGCCGGCGGGCGTGTGCTCGCCCAGTGGCCCGGATTTCCGCGCGCACAGCTCGAGGACGG
>CAZLLP010000088.1:0-22921 GCA_964560345.1 uncultured Gemmatimonadaceae bacterium | reverse complement strand
ATGGCTGGTCGCTCCTGATCCAGTCGCTGGTGCAGGGTTTCAAATAGCCAGGAAGAAGAAGAAGAAGAAGAAGAAGAACTCCCGTCTCCCGTCTCCCGTCTCCCGTCTCGCTTCGATGTCCTACGCTCTCGTCACCGATCTCGCCCGCAACGCGATGGTGGTCGCCATGCTGCTGGCGGCGCCGCTCCTCGCGGTGTCGCTCATCATCGGGCTGTTGGTGAGCATCCTGCAGACGGTGACGCAGATCCAGGAGCAGACGCTCTCGTTCGTCCCCAAGCTCCTCGGCGTCGCCGCGGTCTTCCTGGTCGGGCTCCCCTGGATGTTGCAGCTGCTGGTCGAGTACACGCAGCGCCTCTTCCGGTCGCTCCCGGCGATGGTCAACGGGTGATCGCCTCCGCGCGCATGTCACTCCCCGCCTTCGACCTCTACGCCCCCGGCGCTCCCGAGACCCTCGTGCTGTTTGGCGCGCGGGTGAGCGGGCTCGTGCTGGTCGCGCCGGTCTTCTCGGCGCGCCCGGTGCCGATGGCGGTCAAGACGGGGCTGGTCATCCTCCTCTCGATCCTCCTGGTCCCGGTCGCGCAGTCGCACCTCTCGCGCATCCCCGACCTCACCCCGGCCGCCATTGTCGGCGAGTCGCTGGTGGGCTTCGCGCTCGGTCTGGGCGCGGCGCTCCTCATCGGCGCGGCCGAATCGTCCGGCGAACTCCTCTCCATTCAGATCGGTCTCTCCGGCTCGGCGATCGTCGATCCGCTCTCGGCGCAGCAGTCGACCGCGTTAGGCCAGTTCGTCCATCTCTTCGCCATCTCGCTCGTCCTCTCGCTCAACGGCCACCTGGTGCTGCTCGACGCCCTGGCCACGAGCGCCGAACGCCTGCCGATCGGTGCTCCGCTCGACATTGCCGCCGGCATGCGCGGCTTTGTCTCGCTGGGGTCGACGCTCTTTGCGCTCGGGCTGCAGTTTGCCGCGCCGGTGGTGGCGGTCGTGATGATCGCCAACGTGGCGCTGGCGGTGTTGAGCCGCGCCGCGCCGCAGTTGCAGATCCTGCAGCTCGCCTTTCCGGTCCAGATCCTTGTGGGGATTGGCACGCTCGTCGCCACTCTCCCCTTCCTCGCCACCTGGTTCCTGGGATGGGAAGCCTCGTATGACGGCATCCTCACCCGGGCCATGACCGCTCTCGCCGGCGGGGGAGCGCGATAGATGGCACTCGCCGACCAGGAAAAAACCGAGGCCCCAACACAAAAACGGCGCGACGATGCCCGCGAAGAAGGGCGCATCCCACGCTCGCAGGAGCTCACGACGTCGTTCGTCCTCCTCGGCTCGGCGATGCTGCTCAACCTCATGGGGGCGACGCTCGGCAACCAGGTGATGGCGATCTTCGCCGACGGCATCGCCAAGGTGGGGTCGGCCCCGTTAGGCGCCGACTCGGCCGTGGCGCTCCTCCGGACACTCGGCGGACGCGTGCTGGTGGTGATCGGCGGGTGGGGAGGCGCGCTGATGATCCTCGGGCTGGCTATCGCCGCCCCGCAGGCGCGCGGCGTCCTCACGCTCAAGCCGCTCACTCCCGACTTCGCCAAGCTCTCGCCGGCCCGCAACGCCAAGCGCATCCTCGGCATCCAGTCGCTCGCCGACCTGTTCAAGTCGCTGCTGAAGCTCGCGCTGGTCGGCTTTGCCGTCTACAGCGCGCTGGGCGCCGCATGGCACGACATCCTCGCGCTGTCGCAGGAGCCCAACTTCAGCTTCCTGCTCGTGTCGATGAAGTACTCGATCAAGCTCCTGACCACGGCGGGGTTGTGCTACCTGGGGTTGGCGGGGCTCGACTACGCCTTCCAGGTGTGGCAGTTCGAGTCGTCGCTCAAGATGAGCCGCGACGAAATCAAGGAAGAGTCCAAGCAGTCCGAAGGCGATCCCCTGGTGAAGCAGCGCATGCGCTCGTTTGGGCGAGCGTTGGCGCGCCGCCAGATGATGCGCGACGTCCGCAAGGCCGACGTCATCATCACCAACCCGACGCACATCGCCGTCGCCCTGCTCTACGACCCGTTCAAGGCCCCCGCCCCGATCGTGCTCGCGTTAGGGCAGCGCAAGGTGGCCGAGCGCATCAAGGCGATCGCGCGCGAGAACGGCATTCCCTGCATCGAGAACAAGCCCCTCGCCCGCGCGCTGCTCGCCGCGGCCAAGGTTGGACAAATGATCCCGAGTGAACTCTACGTGGCCGTTGCCGAAATCCTCGCCTTCGTGATCCGTCGCCGCATGGTGCGTGGCAAGGCGCTGCAGGGAGTCACCGCATGAGCGCCAGCGTCCGACCGATGCCGGTGGCCGAAGGGCTGGCCAAGCGCAACGCCGAGATGGGGCTCGCCATCGCGGTGGTCTTTGTGCTGGGGCTGATGATCGTCCCGCTCCCAGCCGTGATCCTCGACCTCCTGCTCGCCACCAGCATCGGGCTCTCGCTCGTCGTGCTGCTGACGACGATGCAGACGCAGGAGCCCCTGGAATTCTCGTCGTTTCCGGCGATGCTCCTGCTCCTCACCATCTTCCGCCTGGGGCTCAACTTCGCCTCCACGCGCCTCATCCTCAGCGAGGGGCACGCCGGGGAGGTCATTCAGGCCTTCGGACAGTTTGTCATCGGCGGCAACTATGCCGTCGGCGTCGTCCTCTTCCTGATCCTGATCGGGATCAACTTCATCGTCATCACGAAAGGTGCCGGACGCGTGGCTGAGGTGGCGGCGCGCTTCACCCTGGACGCGATGCCGGGCAAGCAGATGGCGATCGACGCCGACTTGTCGGCGGGGCTCATCGACGAAACCGAAGCGCGCCGTCGTCGCGAGGAGATCGCGCGCCAGGCCGACTTCTACGGGGCAATGGACGGCGCCTCGAAGTTCGTGAAGGGTGACGCGATCGCCGCCCTCCTCATCACCGGCATCAACATCCTCGGCGGGATCTTCATCGCCGTGATCCAGCGCGGGCTCCCGCTCGCGCAGGCCGCGTCGCAGTACACGATCCTCACCGTCGGCGAAGGGCTGGTGGCGCAGGTACCGGCGCTCATCGTCTCCACTGCCGCCGGTATCATGGTGACGCGCGCGTCGGGACAGGCGCGCATGGGCTCGCAGATGGCGCAGCAGCTCGCGGCGTACCCGCGGGCGATGATGGTGGCCGCCGGCGTGCTCACGACCTTCGGCCTCATTCCCGGACTTCCCAAGCTGCCGTTCCTGGCGTTAGGCGCGGCGATGTTCTTCCTGGCCCGCGCCGCCACCGCGGCCGAGACCAAGCGCGAAGCCGATCGCCAGGCCGCCACCGAGGAGTCGGAGCGTCCGGTGGAAAAGCCGGCCGACCCGATGCGCGACCTCCTGCAGATCGACCCGATCGAGCTGGAAGTCGGCTATGCGCTCATTCCGCTCGTCGACGAGCGACAGGGGGGCGACCTCCTCGAGCGCATCCAGCTCCTCCGCAAGCAGGCCGCTCTCGAGGTGGGGATCCTCATCCCGCCCATCCGCGTGCGCGACAACTTGCAGCTCCCGGCCAACGAGTACGTCATCAAGCTGCGCGGCGCCGAGATCGCTCGCGCCGAGGTCATGCCGCGTTTCCACCTGGCGCTCGACACCGGGTCGGTCATCCACGGCATCGAGGGGATCGAGACGATCGACCCGGCCTTCGGCCTCACCGCCCGCTGGATCGCCTCCTCCCGCCGTGTGGAAGCCGAGTCGTTAGGCTATGTGGTGGTGGAGCCGGCCGTCGTCATCGCCACGCACCTGATGGAGTCGCTCAAGGTCAACGCCGCCGAGCTGCTCGGGCGTCAGGACGTGCAGGAGATGGTCGAGACGCTCAAGAAGTCGCACCCGGCGCTGGTGGAGGACCTCATCCCGGCCAAGGTGTCGCTGGGGCTCCTGCACCGGGTGCTGCAGCGCCTCCTGCGCGAGCGCATCCCGATTCGCGACCTCGTCACGATCCTCGAGGCGCTCGGCGACGGCGTGGAACAGACGAAGGACGCCGAGATCCTGACCGAGCACGTGCGTCGTTCGCTCTCCAACATCATCGCGCGCTCGTTTGCCGATCCCACGGGAGCGGTCAGCGGCATCACCATCGGTCCGCGCCTGGAGGCGTCGCTGATGGGGCTCTTCTCGCCGCGCAACGCGCCGGCGGGGCTCGCTCCGCTCACCCCCGATCTGCTCGCCGACTTGCTGCGTGAACTGAACTTCCTGGCCACCACGCATGCCAGCGAAGGACGCCTCCCCCCACTCATCACGCCGCCGTCGCTCCGTGTGGGCGTGCGCCGACTGGTGGAGCCGGTGCTGGCCACGCTCCCCGTGATCTCGCTCGCCGAACTGCCGACCACCGTGAAACTGAACTCCGTCGCCACCTGGGAGCTGACCCATGCTGCTTGAGACCTTTCACGGCACCGACCTGCGCCGCGTCTTCGACGACGCCCGGCGCGCGTTAGGCGACGACGTCCTCATCATCCGCAGCGCCGTCTCGAAGGACGGCGGGGTGACGCGAGTGGAAGTGATCGCAGCGCGGCAGCAGGACCTGCATGCGCTCCGAGAGCGCCTGGAGCCCACCATGCCTTCGCTCACCCGCGGGCAGGGCGGTCGTACGCGTCCGGGGCCGTTCCTCCTCGCCCTGGTCGGCCCCACCGGCGCCGGCAAGACAACGGTCGCCGCCAAGCTCGCGATGCATCGCGCCGTCTTCGGCGGCCGCAAGGTCGGCATCATCACGCTCGATACCTATCGCGTGGGCGCGCTGGAGCAGATGCAACAGTACGCCGAGGTGATGAACGTCCCGCTCGAGGTGCTCTACGACGCCAGGGAGATCCCCGCAGCGCTCAAGCGCCTCGAGGATCGCGACGTCGTGATCATCGACACGCCGGGGCGCTCGCCGCGCGCCAAGGATGCCAACGGACAGTGGCAGTCGCTCCTGCGCGCCATCACGCCTGATGAAGTGCACCTGGTCGTCCCCGCGACGATGCGCCCCGACGCCGTCCCCGCCCTCATGGCGGCGTTGGCGCCGTGCCGCGTGACGCACGCGATCATCTCCAAGGTCGACGAACTGCACGACGAACGCGCCGTCGCCGACGTCGCCGCACGGGTCGACCTCCCCATTCGCTGGATCGCCGATGGCCAGGCGGTCCCCGATGACCTGCATCCCTCGCGTAGTCGGATCCTCGGCGCGCTCGGACTGCCACAGGCGTCGTCATCCACGCGCGCGGCATGAGTCGATACATGACGCTCCTCCCCTCGGCGAACGGTGGTACGGCACGCGCGGGATCGCCCGCGGCGCCGACCGTCGTCGCCGTCGGGAGCGGCAAGGGGGGAGTCGGGACCTCCACGGTGGCCGCGCTGCTCGCCGCCACCATGGCCGAGCAGGGGCACCGCGTGCTCCTGGTCGATGCCGGACAGCGCCTCGGCGGGCTGCATCACCTGCTCGGCGTGGAACCGGCCGGCTCGTTAGGCCAGTTGCGCGGCGATCGCGAACCGCGCGACCTCCTCGTCCCGGTGGCCGAGCGGCTGTCGCTCTTCCCCGCCAGCGCCGACGAGGCGGAACTGCGTCCCACCGAGCGCCGCCTCCTCATGCGGCGGGTGATGTCGCTCTTCCCGTCGTTCGAACTGGTGGTCGTCGACGCCGGGTCGAGCGCCGAGTCGCTGGTCGCCGCCTGTGCCGATGGTGCGACGCGCCTGCTCGCGGTCACCGCGGGCGATCGCATCTCGCTCGTCGCCACCTACGCGCTGGTCAAGCTGCTGCACGAACGCGCAGACGGCGTGCGCGTCGACATCGTCGCCAATCGCGTCGGCGACGACAACGCCGACCGCCTGCACGAATATCTCAACGGCGCCGCGGTGCGCTTCCTGTCGCGCACCGTCCCCTTCGCCGGCGCCATTCCCGACGATCCCGACTTCGGCAGCGCGCTCGCCGCCGGGCTCGGGACGGCCGAAGCATCGTTAGGCTCCACCGCGGCCCTCGCTGTGCGCACCATCGGCGAACGCATCCTCGCCGAGGCCGCCACTGCACCGACTTCGATTCCCCGTCTCTTGCGTAAGGGTTGATCTGATGGCATCCGAGAATCTCTGGGGCGCTTTCGCCAACGGTGACCAGGTCGCACGGGAGCGACTCCTCACGGAGAACCTCAACCTTGTGCACCACGTCGCGCGCCAGCTCTCCAAGGCGCTGGCAGCCCCTGCCGACTTCGACGAGCTCGTCTCGTGCGGAACCATCGGGCTGATGAATGCCCTCGATGCCTTCGAACCGGAACGCGGCCTGGCCTTCTCCACCTTCGCCGTCCCCCGCATTCGTGGCGCGATTCTCGACGAGCTGCGTCGCCAGGATCACGTCCCGCGCTCCATCCGTCGCAAGACGCGCGAGATCTCGCACGCCCGCGAAACGCTCACCCGCATCTTCGGGCGCCCCGCCACCGACAAGGAGTTGGCGGAGCACCTCGGGCTCGACATTGCGACGCTGTGGCGTTGGCAGGCCGATACCGAAAGCGCGGTGCAGATCTCGCTCGACCAGTCGGCGACAGAACACGACGGTCAGCCGCTGCTCCCGCCCGAGGCCCTGGCGAGTGAAGCAGACAACACGATCGAAGATGACATCAATCGCGACCAGGAGAAGGAGATCCTCAAGACGGCGCTGCGCGGCCTCAAGGATCAGGAGCGCATCGTCCTCACGCTGTACTACTTCGAGGAACTCAAGCTCCATGAGATCGCCGAGGTGCTCGACCTGACCGAATCGCGCGTCTCGCAGATTCGCGCCAAGGCGCTGTCGCGCCTGCGCACCGAACTCGCCCACTTCCGGACCCCGGCCTAACGATGCGCGCCCTCCTTCATCTCGTCGACCTGATCACCAGCGACACGCTGACGCTCGTCGCCACCGGTGTCCTGGCCTTCGCCGTCCTCGCCCTGCTCGTCCTCATTGCCTGGCCCACACGGCCGGATGCACCGACCATGAGTGCGCGCGCCCCACGCTCGGCCGAAGCGCGCGCGATGGTCGCGTCGGGGACGCCGGCGGTTGAAATCGCGCGCCGGACCGGCCTCTCGCGGGACGCCCTTGCCCTCATGACGGGTATGGCGTCCGCTTCCGCCCGGCAGAAAGCGCCCGATACGGCACGTCTTTCCCTGTTCCAGCGTCTCAAGCGTCTGGGCGGCGCCGGTCAGATCCGAAGCCAAGTCCCTGTAGGCTAAGCAGTTACAGCGCCGGCGCCTCACGCGCCGGCGCGGGCACATCGGTTGCCTTTGCATGAGGGTGTCTCTCGCCCCGAGTGCCCTGAATGCCAACCGACGGAATTGCCAGCGCCGCCTACGCGCTCCGCTACTGGGAGCGTCGCCAGGAGGTGGCGTCCAACAACCTGGCCAACGTCAACACGACGGGATTCAAGGGCGAGCGCGTCTTCGCCCGCCTGGTGGCGCAGGGACTTCCGGTCGCCGAAGCCGCGACCGACTTCACCGAAGGGGTCTTCACCCCCACCGGTAACGCGCTCGACATCGCCCAACGCGGCAACAACTACTTCGTCGTCAACACCGCCGGCGGTGAGCGCTGGACGCGTGGCGGCTCGTGGACCATCGACCCCAAGGGGTTCCTCGCCGATGCCGCCGGCAATCAGGTGTTAGGCGAGAAGGGCCCCATCCGCGTCATGGGAACCGACGTCGAGATCGACCGAACCGGATGGGTCGTGGTCGACAACATCCGCGTCGACCGCCTGCGGGTGGAGACGCCCGCCGCCGGCGCGGTGCTCCAGCACGAAGGGGGGACGCACTTCGTTCCCGATGCCGGCCGCACCGTCGTCGCCGTTGATGCCCGCGACATCCGTCAGGGGCACCTCGAGGGGAGCAACGTCAACACGCTCTCGTCGCTCGTGGACCTGATCTCGATCCAGCGCAACTTCGCCGACGCGCAAAAGGTGCTCACCACACTCGACGGCATTCGCGGCACGATTTCGAACGAGCTGGGCAAGGTCCCCGGCTAGCGCTCTCCCGTCTCCCGTCTTCCGTCTCCCGTCTCCCGTCTCGAGTCCCATGAATCCCGCCCTCCGCACGTCCGCCACCGGCATGATGGCGCAGCAACTTCGCACCGAGGTGATCGCCAACAACCTGGCGAATGTGAACACCACGGGCTTCAAGCGCTCGCGCGCGTCGTTCGAGGATCTCCTCTACCAGACCGTGCAGGGCGCCGCCGTCGTCGGCAATCCCGACACCAATACCATCCCGGCCGTGCAGGTGGGCCGCGGCACGCGACTGGCCGCCGTGCAGCGCCTGCACTCGCAAGGGCCGGTCGAGCAGACGCAACGCCCGCTCGACCTCGCCATCGAGGGCGAAGGCTTCTTCCAGGTGCAACTCCCGAGCGGCGCGCTCGCCTACACGCGCGATGGATCCTTCGGGATCTCCGACACCGGGACGCTGATCACCAGCAACGGCTACGCGGTCGTCCCGGGGATCAAGATCCCGACCGACGCCACCGAGATCACCATCTCCGCGACCGGCAAGGTCTCCATCTCGCAGAGCGCGACGCAGGTCGAGAAGACCGAACTCGGGCAGCTCGAGCTCGCGCGCTTCATGAATCCCTCCGGTCTCCAGGCGTTAGGCGAGAATCTCTACGCCGAGACGCCGGCCTCCGGGCAGCCCACCGTCGGCTTCCCCAGTGAGGAAGGGATCGGGCGCATCCTCCAGGGGCACCTGGAAGGGAGCAACGTCGAGATCGTGCAGGAGATGGTCGACATGATCACCTCCATGCGAGCCTACGAGATCAACTCCAAGGCGATCAAGAACGCCGAGGACATGATGTCGACCGCCAACAACATGATCCGCTGATGTCGCGACTCGTGTCGTTCACGGCTGGCGTCACCTGGCCCTTCCTCCTCGCCCTGCTGCCGGTCGGACTGGTCTCCGGACGGTCGCTGCAGGCGCAGGAGGGGGGTCCGGCGGCGGCCATGCCGCGGACGACGCCCGTCGCGTCGGCACGCCTCACCGCCGACGCCCCCGTGGCCGCTCGTCGTATCGCGCGCGGCACCATCCTGCGCGCGGCCGACATCACCATCGCGCGCGTGCCGATGCGCATCGATGCCTTCGGCATCGCACGCCCCGACACGACCCCGGTCACGCCGGGATGGATCGCCCGCCGCGTGATCCAGCGCGGTGAAGTGCTTCGCTCCCCCGCGGTGGCCCCGGCCCCGCTCGTCGCCGCCGGCCAGCCGGTGCAGTTCACCTACCTGCAGGACGGACTGGAATTGACGCTCGATGGCGTGGCCCCCGTGGCCGGGTCGTTAGGCGACACCATTCCCGTCCGACTCGGCGCCCGGCGCCGCGTCACCGGCGTCGTCGCCGGCCCGGCGCGCGTCGTCGCCTCCGACCTCTCGAGGACTCCATGATCCACCATTGCGACGTCGTCGCCACCCCGCGCCGGGTGACCGTGATCCCGGCCGTCCCCGAAGCTGCCCCGCTCCGCTCGCGGCGCGCGCTGCTCGGCATGCTCTCCATGATCGGGATCCTCCTGTCGCTCGCCGCCGCCTCGTTAGGGGCCCAGGCCCCGCGCCCCGCTGCCGACAGCGCCAAGGCCGCGCCGGTGCGCAACATCAGCTGGACCTCCAACAAGCGCAGCTTCGCCGTCGGCGACATCATCCGCGTCGTCGTCGATGAATACGCGCTCGCCCAGGCCAACAAGGACAACACCAACTCCGCGTCGCGCCGTCGCACGCTCGACATGGGCATCTCCCCGCCAAGCACCGGCGCCGCCGGCGCCGCGATGGGGAACATCGATGGCTCGATCGATGCCGGCGACGGGAGCACCTCCAACCAGCGCGGCAACGCCACGCGCGGCACGCGATACGACGCCGAGATCCCCGTGCGCGTCGTCGCCGTGACCCCGGATGGCATGCTGCAGGTGAAGGGGACCAAGCTCATCGACGTCGACAAGAACAAGCAGACGCTCACGCTGAGCGGCTTCATCCGACCGCTCGACGTCAACTCCCGCGACCTGATCGGCTCCGACTACATCGCCGACATGCAACTCGCCTACGCCTCGAAGGGATCACTCGGAAAACCCAAGAGCGGGATCATCACCAAGATCGTCGGCCTCCTGTGGCCGTGACCATCATGCGACGCCTCCTTCGTTGGACCCTCATCGCCGCCACGGGCCTCAGCGCCCGGGCGGCGTTGGCGCAGGGTGTCCCCATCCGCGACCTGGTCATCGACGACCAGGGCGTTCCGCTGCGCCTCGTTGGATACGGCCTCGTCACCGGCTTGAGTGGGACGGGCGACAACACCAACAGCGGCCGCAGCGCGCAACAGACGGTGCAGTCGGTGGCCAACCTGCTGCGCCGCTTTGACGTGATCGTCCCCGCCGAACTTCTGCGCACCCGCAACGTCGCCGCGGTCCTCGTGACCGCCGAAGTCTCCCCGTACCTGCGCCCGGGGGGACGCTTCGAGGTGCAGGTGGCCTCGGTGGGCGACGCGCGCTCGCTGCGTGGCGGCGTGCTCTGGATGACCCCACTCATCGCCGAGGTCGGGGGCAAGCCGCTCGCCACCGCGCAGGGGCAACTGTACGTCGATGAGCAGGATGCCGTGCGTCGTCGTGTCGGCTACAGCTCGGCCAGCGGCCGCATCTCGGGCGGCGGACTCCTCGAAGTCGACCTCCCCCGACCGCAGTTCGCCGCCGCCACGCGCCTGATCCTCCGCGAGCCCGACATCGGCCTCGCCGCCCGCATCGCCGCGGTCGTCGATTCGGTGGTCGGCGAGGGGACGGCCACGGTCGAGGACCCCGGCGCCATCACCATCAGCGCCAAGGACTCGGCCGGCGGCGGTCCCGCCAGCGTCCTGGCCAAGATCCGCGACCTCAAGGTCGAGGTGGCGCGCGTCGCTCGCATCATCATCGACCAGCGTCAGGGGACGGTCGTTGCCGGCGGCGACCTCACCCTCGGCCCCGGCGTCGTGAGTATCCAGGGGCTCACGCTCTCGATCGGGCCCGCACCTGCCGATACTGCCCAGCAGGGATCTCGCGGTCAGGTCCGGGTGCCAACCGGTGCCACGGTCCAGCAGTTGGCCGCCGCGCTCTCCGCCGTTCGAACGCCGCCCTATCAGGTGGCGCAGATCTTCGAGGCTCTCAAGCAGGTTGGCGCCATTTCCGCAGAGGTAGTCGCCCGGTGACGAACATCAACGCACTGAATCCGGTTGGCACGATGCGCACCGAGGCTGGGCGCGCCCAGTCCACGGGCGTGGCCCCCGGGAGCGCCGTGCCTGGGGTCGACGAGCGCGACGCGCGCCTGCGCCAGATCGTGGGGCAGCTCCAGGGGGTGTTCGTGGAGCAGCTCTTCAAGGCGATGCGCGAGACCGTCCCCACCGACGGCATCACCACCGGTGGCGCGGGCGAACAGATGTTCGCCGGCATGCTCGACCAGCATCTCGCCAACGCCGTCCCCACCCAGTGGGATCACGGCCTCGGCGAGTCGCTCCTGCGCCAGCTTCGTCCCCAACTCGCCCTTGCAGGCACCACCGAGGGCGCCGAGGAAGCCATCGCCGCCGCACCGCAGGTGCCGCGATGATCAACAGTTCCGTGCAGCCCTCCCGCGCCATGGTGCAGATCGCTCCGTCCCAGTGGCCCCCGCTCGTCAACGGGTTGGCCGATGCGTTGTCGTCCGAGCGCCGCCTCATCGATGAACTGATCCAGATCATGCGCCAGCAGCGCGAGGCCGTCGCCGCCGACAACCTGCAGGGCGTCGACGATTCGGTCTTCGCCGTGCAGCGTGTGCTCCTCACGCTCGGCGAGGCGCGCAAGCGCCGTCGCGCGCTCAACGCGCGACTCGGGCAAGCCGAGGACATCCCGCTCAAGGACCTGCTCGAGGCGATGGGACCGTACGCCACCGACGACCTGCGCGCGTCGCGTGAGGCGCTGCAAGGCTCGGCGCGCGCGCTGGCCCGCGAGGTCTCCACCAACCGGCAGGTCCTGCGCGAGGCGCTCACCTCGGGCGAGGAATTGGTGCGCACGTTGGCCGGTGTCGGCCCGTCGCGCCCCGGCTACGGTGGCGACTCGTCAGGCGCAAGCGACGCGGCGCGCAATTCCTTCATCGTCAACCGGCGGGCCTAGTCGTGCCCAACATCGGGAGCATCCTCAGCATCGCCCGCTCGGCGATCGCCGCCCACCAGGTGGCGATCCAGACCACGTCGCAGAACATCGCGAACGCGGAGACCGAGGGGTATTCGCGCCAGCGCGCGGAGCTCTACACGTCGTACCCGCAGCGCTTCCCGTTCTATTCGGTCGGGACCGGGGTCGAGGTGCAGGGCGTGATCCGGATGCGTGACCAGCTCCTCGATGCGTCGTTCCGCCGTGAAGCGGGAAGCCGCGACGGCTTCGAGGTGCGCGCTGATCTCCTGGGCGAGATCGAGGCGATCGTGGGCGAGCCGACCGATACGGGGCTCGCCAACACGCTCGACCAGTTCTGGAATTCGTGGAATGACCTCGCCAACAACCCGGGCAATGCCACGGCGCAGAGCGTCGTTCGCCAGCGCGGGCAGCAGGTGGCGTATACGCTCAACTCGTACGCCACCCGCATCGACGACCTCGCCAACCGCACCCGCGATCACCTGTCGGGGATGGTGTCGGAGATCAACACGCTGTCCAAGCAGGTCGCGGACTTGAACCGCCAGATCACCTCGTCGGAGGTGAGCGGGCAGCAGTCGCCGGACTTGCGCGATGCGCGCGATCGCATCGCCGACCAGTTGGCGAAGATGGCCGGCGTGCGCGTCGAGATGCAGGCCAACGGGTCGATGGGGGTCTACCTCGGCTCGATGATGCTCGTCGACTCCACCAACGCGCGGCAGCTCAACGTGCGCGTGTCGGGAGGGCAGACGACGATCGGCTTTGTCGGCGATCCCGATCCCGCGCTCGGGGTGGGCGGGCAGGCGGGGCAGATGACGACGTTCATCAACGCCGACGTCCCCACCATTCGCACGCGCCTGGATGACCTGGCGCGCGGCCTCGTGAACGGGGTGAACGAGTACCACGCCTCGGGATGGACCGCCGCCGGCGATGCGTTAGGCAATGCGAACTGGGTCCCGGCCAATGGACCGACCGGCTCGCGCGTCAACTTCTTCGACGCCTCATTCACGAGTGCGGGGACCATTCGCCTGTCGAGCGAAGTGGCCGCCAACTCCGGGGTGATCGCGTCGGGCGACGTGCAGAACGCCCCCGGCAACAACACGCTCGCCCTGGCCCTCGGCGCGCTCCGCGACGACACCGGGATGGCGGCGTTGCAGGCGCGCATGGGCGCCGCCTTCGCCACGCAGATTGGCTTTGCCACCGGCGACAGCTACGGCGACCACTATTCGTTCACGATCACCAACGTCGGCGTGCAGGCGGCCGATGCGAAGAACCAGTTCGAGATCTACGATACGCTGGCGCAGCAGTCGGAGAACCGCCGGTCGGCGGTGTCGGGCGTGTCGATCGACGAGGAGTTGACGCTGATGCTCCGGCACCAGCAGGCCTACACCGCAGCGTCGCGCCTGGTGAAGGCGGCAGACGAGATGGCGCAGACGATCCTCAACATGGTCTGACGCGATGCTCATCCTGTCGAGACGGGCCGGCGACGCCATCATCATCGAAGGGGGGATCCGCATCGTGGTCCTCGCCTCCGACAAGCGAGGCGTGCGCCTCGGCATCGAAGCCCCACCGCACGTGAGCATCGTGCGCGAGGAGATCGTCACGCAGATCGCCGACGAGAACCGCCGCGCCAATGTCGGCGCCGAGGCGGCCGCCCTCGTGGGCGGCCCGGCGGGCACCATCGTTGGCGGCGTCGCCGCCACCGTGGGCGGCGTCGCCGCCAAGACCGAGTAACCCGCCAGCCGCAACCCACGTGTTCCAGATCATCGGTCTCGTCGTCGTCCTGGGCAGCGTCATCGCCGGCTATACCATGCACCATGGGAAGCTCGGCGTGTTGTGGCAGCCGACCGAGTTCATCATCATCGGCGGCGCCGGGCTTGGCTCGTTCATCATGGCCAATCCGCCCAGCGTGCTCAAGGCGACCATGGCGGCGTCGCTCGGGCTCCTAAAGCCCAACCCGTTCAACAAGAAATCGTACGGCGAACTGCTCCAGGTGCTCTACGAAGTCTTCCAGACGGCGCGAAAGGACGGCCTCATCGCCCTCGAAGCGCACATCGAAGAGCCGGAGAAGAGCGCCATCTTCACCAAGTACCCGGGCTTCAGTCATCACCATCACGCCGTCGTCTTCCTCTGCGACACGCTCAAGGTGCTGCTGACGGGGGCGGTGGAGGATCACCACCTGGCCGACATCCTCGACCTCGACCTCGAGCGCATGCACGAGGAAGAGCACCAGGTGCCGAGCGCGGTGACGACGGTCAGCGACGCCATGCCGGGGTTCGGTATCGTGGCTGCGGTGCTCGGCGTCGTGATCACCATGGGCTCGATCGGCGGCGCCGCATCGGAAATCGGTGAGAAGGTGGCGGCGGCGCTCGTCGGCACCTTCCTCGGCATCCTGCTCTCGTATGGGATGATCGGACCGTTCGCCAAGGCGATCGAGGTCCGGCAGCGCGGCGAGGGGCAGTACATGTCCTGCATCCGCACCGCCCTGCTCTCCTTTGCGCGTGGCGACGCACCGATGACCTGCGTCGAGTTTGCGCGACGCAACATCGAACCCGCCGATCGCCCCAGCTTCGCCGAACTCGAGGCCCTGACTCGCAAGAAGGCAGCCTGACGTGGCCAAGGGCGGCGGCAAGGTCGTCATCGTCAAGAAGATCAAGAAGGGTGGACACGGCCACCACGGCGGATCGTGGAAGGTGGCCTACGCCGACTTCGTGACCGCGATGATGGCCTTCTTCATGGTCATGTGGATCCTGGGCATGGACGACCAGACCAAGAAGGCGATCGAGGGATACTTCTCGAGTCCCGTCGGCTTCAAGAAGGGGTACTCGTCCGGCTCCAGCCCGCTCGCGTCGGGGAGTTCGCCGGCGTCGATCAAGCGCGAGGCCGTGTCGATCGCGCTCCGTCAGTTGCAAGCCAAGCGTTTCGAGGCCGTGCAGGCCCACCTGCGCGGCAGCATGGACTCCATCGCCGCCATCGGGAAGCTCAAGGCCAAGGTCGAGATCACCGTCACGCGCAACGGGCTGCGCATCGAACTCATCGAGGACGAACAGGGCGACACATTCTTCCCCATCGCATCGGCCGTCATGACCGATCAGGGGCACGTCGCGTTGCAGGCGATCGCCGGCGAACTCTCCGGGCTGGAGAATCCGGTCGTCATCGAAGGACACACCGACGCGGCGCGGTACGCCAACACTGCCTACACCAACTGGGAGCTGTCGGCCGACCGTGCCAACGCCGCGCGACGCATCCTCGAGCAGTACGGCCTCGATCCCACCCGCATCACCGAGGTCACCGGGCTGGCCGACAAGCAACTCAAGTATCCCAACGACCCACTCAATCCGTCCAACCGTCGTATCTCCATCCTGCTCCCGTTCCTCGATCCGCCGTCCACGCCGACCGTCGATCAGTTGCAGGAAAAGATCGAGTCCAACGCCACCAGGCCCTCGTAGCTCGGCGCGTTGACGGCAGTCGCGTTCGCGCGGCATCTTGGCGCTCTCCACTGCCAGGATTCCGCGCGTCATGCGTTTGTCTCTCCTCGTCGCGTTCGCCGTTGCGGCTGCGATCCCTTGCCACGTCGCGGCGCAGACATCGCCTATCGCCCCACTCATCGCCCCCGCGGAGATCGTGCGTGATGGCGCGCGCCTGCTGATCCGCTACGACGGTCGCACCATCGCCGAGGGGACGTGGGAAGGGCTTGGCGCGCACGTCGCCTTTCACACGCTGGTCGACAGCACCGACGGGCGCGTGACGCAGGTGCTCAACTGGACCAGCCACGGCCCCGCCATCCGCCTGACGCTCCACATCGACGGCAGCGACGAGGCGTTTCCCGTGCAGGTCGATCCCCTCCCCCGCGGACTGGCACTCGTCAGGCACGCGGTGGGACTCAGCACCTCGCGACTCAATCGAGGCGTATACGATCGGCAGCGCGACTGGTTGCTCTCCGTCGACTACCCCGCCCGCGTCGTCGTGACTTCGGCGCAATCGGTGGGTGATCGCGTACGGGTGGAACTTGTCGCCAGCGGCGGCGAGGTCGCGCTGCGCTTTCGACCGCGCTACTACCAGCGCCACCGCGCGCTCGCGCGCTTCGAACCATGGACGTATCGCCTTCCGCGCGAGGTCCCGGCGGGATGGACCTCGTGGTACGCCTATCGTGATCGCATCACCGAGCGCGATGTGCAAAACGTCGCCGACGTCATGGCCGAGCAGCTCGCGCCGTGGGGGTATCGCTGGTTGCAGCTGGACGACGGCTATCAGCAGCTTCCCATCGGCGTCGTCGACCACTGGCTCACACCGAACAACAAGTTTCCCTCGGGGATGGGGGCACTCGCACGCTACATCACCAACCGCGGCCTGCTCCCGGGGATCTGGACCAACGTCTCCTTTCAGGACAGCGCGTGGAGCGCGGCCAATCCGCAGTTCTTCGTGCGCACGGTGGACGGACGCCCCGCCAAGGGCAACTGGGTCGGCTGGGTGATGGATGCAAACCGGCCGGCCACGTACGACGCGCTCATCTCCCCCGTCTATCGCAGCTTTCGCGAGATGGGATATCAGTACTTCAAGGTCGACGCGCTGCGACACCTGCGATACGAGGGCTTCAACAGCAACGCCGAGTACTTCGCCGCGCGAGGGGTAACGCGAGAAGGGGAGATGCGCGGGCTGATGGATCGCCTGCGCCAGACCATCGGACGCGATCGGTTCATCCTCGCCTGCTGGGGCCCACGCCCCGAGCTCATTGGCCTCGTCGATGCCATGCGCATCGGCGACGACGGCTTTGGCTACGGAGGGCTCGCGCAGTACAACTCGTTCAACAACGTGGTCTGGCGCAACGACCCGGACCACATCGAAGTCGGGACCAATGACGCGTACGCCGCCGCGATGGCCACCACGCTCACCGGCTCACACCTGATGCTCACCGATCGGGCGGAGGTGTACCGCACGCCGCGGGTCGAGATCGCGCGCCGTACGGCGCCGGTCCTCCCCACCGTGCCGCAGCAGGTGTTCGACGTCGATCCGTCCCGCTCCGGACAGTTGGGGAAGGCCGACGTCGAGGTGAGCGGCGCGGGGCCTCGCCCGCTCGATGCCGACCAGCTCCCCGTGACGCACCTGTTCCAGCTCGATATCGCCCGCCCGTTCGAACGCTGGTCCGTCCTGGGGCGCACCGGCGGCGAGGATCGCAGCGTGCGCTTCGCCGACCTCGGCTTGGCCGACAGCACCGACTACCTCGTCTTCGAGTTCTGGACCCGTCGGCTGCATCCGTCGACCCGCACGGGATTCACCTTCGCCCCGCTCGATTCCACATATCGTGCGCAGGGCTACTGCATCCGCGAGCGCACGTCACATCCGCAACTGCTGGCCACCAGCCGTCACGTGACCTGCGGTGGCCCAGACCTCGAGGAAGTGACCTGGCGCAACGCCACGCTCGCCGGGCGCAGCCAGGTCGTCGCCGGTGACCCGTACGTCGTCTTTGTCCACGAACCGGCCGGGGCCCGCGTGGTCGCCGCTAGCGCGTCCGGCGCGAGAGTGGTGGGACAGCGGGTCCGCGGGGGCGTGCGCGAGCTCACGTTGCAGCCGACGGCATCGGGCACCGCCACCTGGCGCCTGTCCTACGCCGCCATGTCGATCCGGTCGCGCGTCCAGCGCACCGCCTCGAAATAGAGATCGCCGAGCACTGACGCGTCGACGCCCAGCGTCTCGCTCTCAGCGGCCACCACCGGCCATGACGCGCGTTCGTAGGCTTCCACCATGGCCAGCGTTGGCGCGTACGGCCCGCTGCGGGCGAGCAGGGCGCGACGCACCTCGTCGGCGAGGTCGATGCGGTGCAGCACCTCATGCAGCGGCACCTTGAGGATCGCATCAAGGAGCGAGAACAGCCCCACCATGAACAGCGCCTCGGCGCTGCGACGGTCGCGCCCCTGCAGCGCCACCGTCTCGCAGAAGCGCGCGCGCTGGATCGCCAGCCGCACCAGCTCCGCGTCGGTGCCGCCACGTCCCGCCACCGAGGTCACCAGGAGGAGCGAGAGCCACTTGTGAAGCTCCCCTCGACCGACCATCCGCACCGCGTGCCGGATCGACTCGATCCCCCGCCCCCCCATGGACGCCGAGTTGACCGTGCGCAGGAGCTTGTAGGTGAGGGAGACATCGCCGCGAAACGCCTCTTCGAGGGCGACGTCGGTGGTGTTGGGGTCGCGCAGGAGGTTCATCAGGCGCAGGATCGTGATCTGCGCGGCCGACAGGTCGCGCCGGGCGAGCGTCTCCGGCTTGCTGAAGTAGTAGCCCTGAAAGAGCCCGTGGCCTAACGCGAGACACGTCGCGTGCACCGCCTGCGTTTCCACCCGCTCGGCCAGGATCGTTCCGCCGTAGGGCGCGACGCGAGCGTAGGCCAGGCGCAGCTCCTCATCCGACTTGTTGAGGACATCGAGCTTGATGACCTTCGCCAGCCGCAAGAGCGGCTCGAACGCCGGCGTGTACTCGAAGTCATCGAGCGCGAGGATGTAGCCTGCCTTCACCAACGCGTGGCAGGCATCCACCACTTCGGCATCGGGCGTCACGCTTTCCAGCAGCTCGATGACGACCGTCGACGGGTCGAAGAGCTGGTGCATGCCGCGCAGCAGCATGTCGCGCGTGAAGTTGAGGAAGGCGCGATGTCCCCCCGTTATACGGTCGAGCCCGATATTCAGGAAGGTGTGCACCAGGACTTCGGACGCCATCACGTCTGCCGTCACGCCGTCCGCGGCGGTGTGCGCGCCCGTGCGACGATAGAGCAGCTCGTACGCGTACAGCTCACCGCGACGGTCGAAGATCGGCTGACGGGCGACGAAGACGTCAACCAGGGATTCCTGCGGACTCGCGTCAGGGGGGGTAGCAGTGCTCACAGACCGTCACGGAGGAGGGGCGTGGGAGTGCGGCAACGGGATCGGGTCCCGGTGCGTCGTGAGCCGGGGCTCACAAGAAGTATCGGTCGCTTCCGGCCTCGACTTGTCTAGTCCTTTGGCGAGGGTTAGCCTTCCCTTCCCCCCCGTTCGCGTCTTTCGGACGCGCGGGGGAATTCGCGCGAGTAGCTCAGCTGGATAGAGCGTCGGCCTCCGGAGCCGAAGGTCGTGGGTTCGAATCCCGCCTCGCGCACTCGCCCCATCGTCCCCGCAGCCAGTAGGACCTTACGCTGTTCGCATCGGTGCCCGTTGGCCGGGGGGCGCCTCGAACGAGGGATCGGTGCGGCGCTGTTCTTGCTGGCTCCGTTGCGGTGCCTGATGTCCCGGTCCGAGCACTTCCGGTACCGAGTCGCGATGTCAGCACCTGATCGTGACACAGCGGTCGCGCGAAACGCCAGTGGTCGCCTTGCAGCGCCTTGCAGCGCTTACTACTTTCGCCGCTCGAGCGGTCCGGCGGCCCCGAACGTACGAGACTTCCCCACCTCGCGTGGATATCGTCGAACTCAAACGGAAGTCTGTCGCCGAACTCCTCGAGCTCGCGACAGAGCTGAGCCTGCAGGAGACCTCTGGTCTCCGAAAGCAGGACCTGATTTTCCGAATCGAGCAACGCCTGCTCGATCAAGAAGTCGTGCTCCGCGGCGAGGGGGTGCTCGAAATCCTCGCTGAAGGGTACGGATTCCTGCGCAGCCAGGATTGGAGCTACCTGCACGGCCCTGACGACATCTACGTCTCGCCGTCGCAGATCAAGCGCTTCGACCTTCGCACGGGTGACACCATTCGCGGCGAGGTGAGACCGCCCAAGCAGTGGGAGCGGTATCTCGCGCTGCTCAAGGTCGACCTCGTCAACGGCGACGATCCCGATCCGTCGCGCCCGCGACTCATCTTCGACAACCTTCGCCCGCGCTATCCCGACCAGCGCCTGCGGTTGGAGAACGGCGACCTGTCGATGCGCGTCGTCGACCTCATCGCCCCGATCGGCAAGGGACAGCGGGGGCTCATCGTCGCGCCGCCGCGCGCGGGCAAGACGATCCTGCTCCAGAAGATGGCCAACGCCATCGCCGACAATCATCCGGAAGTCTCGCTCATCGTCCTCCTCATCGACGAACGTCCGGAAGAGGTGACCGACTTCCACGAGTCGGTCCCCAAGGCCGAGGTGATCAGCTCGACGTTCGACGAACCGCCGGATCGTCACGTGCAGGTGGCGGAGATGGTGATCGAGAAGGCGAAGCGCCTGGTCGAGCACGGCAAGGACGTCGTCATCCTCCTCGACTCCATCACGCGATTGGCCCGCGCGCACAACGCGGTCATTCCACAGTCGGGGAAGATCCTCTCGGGCGGTCTCGACGCCTCCGCGATGCAGAAGCCCAAGCGCTTCTTCGGCTCGGCGCGGAAGATCGACGACGGCGGGTCGCTCACCATCATCGCGACGGCGCTCATCGAGACCGGCTAGCGCATGGACGAGGTGATCTTCGAGGAGTTCAAGGGGACCGGCAACATGGAGTTGGTCCTGAGCCGCGAGATCGCCAACCGCCGTGTTTTCCCGGCCATCGACATCAACAAGTCGGGAACGCGCAAGGAAGAGCTGCTCCTCGATCGCGAGGAGATGAATCGCGTGTACCTGCTGCGCACGTTCCTGGGTGACATGCCCCCGGACGACAGCATCTCGTTCCTGCTGAAGCAACTCGTGCGGTCGCGAACCAATCGCGAGTTCTTCCAGCAGATGGCGCAGGGGTAGGGCCCGACGTCGCCCGCCCCTTCTGGTCCGGTGGTGCAGACCCGCCTGTTGGCGGTCGACTACGGGGAGCGCCGCATCGGGTTGGCGGTGAGTGATCCCACGCGCACCATCGCCTCGCCTGCGGGCTACATCCTTCGCCGGCTCGGTAAGCGACCGCCCATCGCCGAAATCATGCGCCGCGGCGCATCGTTCGAGGTCGGAGGGTTCGTGCTCGGGCTTCCGCTCGATGGTGAGGGAGAAGAGACCGATCGCTCGCGCGAGGTACGCCACATCGCGACCGAGCTGGAGAAGCGAACCGGCCTCCCCGTGCAGCTCATCGATGAGCGATTTTCCTCGGCGGCCGCCCTGCGCGCCATCCGTGAGATGGGCGGATCAACGCGCGGGCGAAAGGGAGACGTGGATGCGTTGGCGGCGACGATCCTGCTCCAGCAAGTGTTAGGCATGGGAACGCCAGCATACAGCACGCACGAAAATGATGACGACGAGGACGCGGGAGCGCGGTAGGTTGAACGCGGGGGGGGGACCCCTCACCCGCACGCCGAACGGCTCGCGCGCCCCGCATACCAGCGCGCAACGCAACGGGTCGCGCGTCGGCGCGCGCCCGCTGATGGCGATCGCACTCGCAGCGACCCTCGCACTCACCGCCGCGTGCGGCGATGACGTTCCGCGCCGCGTCGTCATTCCCT
Source organism: uncultured Gemmatimonadaceae bacterium (assembly GCA_964560345.1). GTDB lineage: Bacteria > Gemmatimonadota > Gemmatimonadetes > Gemmatimonadales > Gemmatimonadaceae > SCN-70-22. The sequence continues at coordinate 1,502 of CAZLLP010000088.1, read as the reverse complement.
CCGGATCGTCGTTCCGCGTCGCGGCCGACTCGCTCGCCAAGCGAGGCATCATCAGCTTCCCTCGCGCATTCCGGGCGTACGCGTCGTGGAGCAAGCGCGATCGCAGCATTCGCGCCGGGACGTACGAGTTCCGGAGCAACCAGGGATGGGGCGAGATCCTCGACGCACTCGCGGCGGGGCGCGGACTCGTGCACAGCTTCACGATCCCCGAGGGACACGCGCTCTCTTCGATCATCCCGATCATCGCCAAGTCGCTCGAGGTGCCCCCAGAATCGGTGGAGGTGGCCGCGCGCGATACCGCGCTTCGGCACCGGCTCGATGTTCCGACGCCGACGCTGGAAGGGTACCTCTATCCCGACACCTACACCTTTCCGCCAGGCGCAACGGCCCGCGACGCGGTGACCGCGATGGTCGAGCGCTTCGAGTCGATCTGGAAGCCCGCCTGGGACTCGGCGGCGCGCGCGATGGCCCTCACGCGAAACGACGTGATGGCGCTCGCGGCGATCATCGAGAAGGAAGCGCGCCTGGCCGAGGAGCGCCCGGTGATCTCGGCGGTGTACCACAACCGCCTCAAGATCGGGATGCGGCTCCAGGCCGATCCCACCGTCCAGTACGCGTTAGGTCGTCACGTGGAGCGGGTCCTGTTCAAGGACCTCGAGATCGACTCCAGGTACAACACCTACAAGTACGCAGGGCTGCCGCCGGGACCGATTGCGTCTCCGGGGGCGCCGAGCATCGAGGCGGCGGTCTTTCCGGCCAACGTGCCGTATCTCTACTTCGTGGCACACCCGGATGGGCACCACGAGTTCCGGACGACGTTCCGTGAGCACACCGAGGCGATTCGTCAGGTGCGTGCCGGTCGATCATCGTCCGCGTCTCGCGCCAGGTCGCGCTGAGCGCCGCTCCGTTCACCGCACGCACCGCACGCGCGATCGAGTCGGCGGACGAGTCGTCAGCGTCAGCGCCGCCCTGATATGGCCGGCGCGCGGGTCAGCGCCGTCTGGGGATCGACCGCGCGCGACTTCGCGTCGTGGTGAATTCGGCAGCGTGGTCGTCGCGGATCGCCAGTACGCGAAATCGCGCGACATCGAGCCTGAGGGGAGGGCAAACAAAACGCGGGCCGTATGGGAATCCATACGGCCCGCGAAGGGGTGCCGGCGACGGCCTACTCTCCCGCGATCTCTCGATCGGAGTACCATCGGCGCTGTAGGGCTTAACGACCGTGTTCGGGATGGGAACGGGTGTGGCCCCTACGCTCTAGTCGCCAGCGAACTGCAGAAGACGAGCAGACGGGTGGACGAGAAGACGCGCAAACGTCCTCTGGTCGCCGTCGAGTCACGTCCTCGAAAGCGAAGAGTGAAGGAAGGGAAGATCGGTTGAAATGAAGCTGCGTTAGGCAGCCTGCTTGATTCCTGCGCGCGTGCCCTGCCAAGCAAATATTGGGAGGGTCAAGCCGCACGGGCGATTAGGACCGCTGCGCTCGGAGCCCATTGCTGGGCGTC
>CAZLLP010000087.1:0-23230 GCA_964560345.1 uncultured Gemmatimonadaceae bacterium | reverse complement strand
ATTCGGTGCATGACATTGCGAACGGGCGGGACGCCTACGCGCGACTCATGTCGGGGGAGCAGTTTGGGAAGGTCGTGATGGCGCTGTAGAAGACGGGAAGACGGGAAGACGAGAAGACGAGTGACGGCTTGACGGACGCGGCGAAGTACTCGCATGAGGAAGAAGTGGCGGTGCGCACGGCGGTCGCGGCGGGTGAGAAGGCCACCTGTCCGCGCTGTGGTGTGCACATGACTCGGCGATCCATCGGCGGCGGGTCGTTTGGGTTGGGCTACGCGCGGCGGCGGGAGTGGTTCTTGTGCCCGTCGTGCCATCGGTCGGTGATCTTCGACCTCAAGCGTGGGACGAGGAACTGAGGAACGGTCACGCCACCTCCTCTCCCTCGTTCGCTCGGCTTCAACCCACGAACCTCGAGAGCAGCTGGACGCTGAGCCACGCCCCGCCCACCACGATCGCCCCCACCACCACCAGCGCCGCGCCGCCGAGCACCCAGACGAGCGTACTGTCGTCGCGCCGGGCGCTGACAGGATCGGCGGCGTGGCGTTCGAGCAGCGTCAAGTTGCGCCGGTTGGCCTTCCAGAACACGTCAAACAGGTCGCCGGCCACCGGGACCGAGCCTAACGCGGCGTCGAACACGACGTTTCCCACGATGCGCACCAGCGTGGCACGCGGCACCCCTCGGCGCGCCGCTTCCATGAGGATCGCCGCCCCCATGATCGCGCCGGCCGCGTCGCCGACGCCCGGGATGAGACCGATGATCGGGTCGAGGCCGATCCCGATCTGCGTCCCCGGAATCCGGAGTCCGTCATCCAGCAGTTGAGAGAGACGGCGGAGCTGCTCGAGGCGAGTATCGGTGGTTGCGACGCGATGCCGAGGCGGTGTCTTCATTCGAGATGGCGATGGTGATCGCGTCCCGCTGCGCGGGATCACGCGCGATTGCTAGTCGCGTGGGTGTGGCGCTAGCAGTCGCGGCACTATTGATACACCGTTCGTCGCCGTCGTTCGCACCGTTGGCTCGCGGCGGCGGAACGTCTCGGTCGGTTCGACCGTTCGCTAGTCGACGCGCGCTGCGGCGTGCGAGCGTCTCCCTCTCGCTCCGTATGCTGTCCATTCCCACCGACGACCCGCGCGCCGTGTCGCTCACGGCGGCCATCCACACCGGCGACTTCGAGGTGCTCGACGGTCTGCTGCGTGACTCGCCCGAGCTGGCGACCGCGCGCGTCGTCGATGCGCGCGGCGTGGCCCGGACGCTGCTGCACCTCGTCGCCGACTGGCCGGGGCACTTCCCGAACGCGGCACGCAGCGTGGCTCGCATCGTTGCAGCTGGCGCGGACCCGAACGCGCCGTTGATCACGGCCGACCCGCATGGTCCCCGCGAGACGCCGCTGCACTGGGCGGCCAGCAGCGACGACGTCGCCGTGCTCGACGCCCTCCTGGATGGTGGCGCCGACATCGAAGCAGCCGGCGGGGCGTTCACTGGAGGCGCCGCGATGTCCAACGCGGTCATCTTCGCGCAGTGGCGCGCCGCGCGGCGATTGCTCGAGCGCGGTGCGACGACGACCATCTGGCAGGCGGCGGCGCTGGGACTGCTCGATTGTGTGCGGGAGCACGTGGCGACGATGCCACCGCCTTCGCCGCGCGACGTGACCAACGCCTTCTGGCACGCCTGCCGCGGCGGACAGCGCGCGGTCGCCGAGTACCTGCTCGAGCATGGCGCCGACCTGCACTGGATTGGGCACGATCGCAAGACGCCGCTCGATGCGGCGCGCGCGAGTGGCAACGCCGAGCTGGTGGAGTGGTTGCGCGCTCGACTCGATGCCGACACACGCCGCTGATGGCGTGAAGACGGGACCCTAACGACGACACCCCCGAGCATGGTGATCCCCGTGCAGCTCGACTTCATCACCTCCGAGGCCCTGTCGGCGGAAGCACGCGACGAGTTGTACGCGCTCTGTCGTGCCGCATACGATGAGGAGATCGAACAGTACTTCGTCGATGTCGGCCCAGGGTTGCACCTGATGGCCAGGGTGGAGGGCGTGCTGGTCTCGCACGCGATGGTCGTCGAACGCTCCGTTCAGGTCGAGGGGCATCCGATGCTGCGCACCGGCTATGTGGAGTTGGTCGCCACCCATCCGGACGTGCAGGGGCGCGGCTACGGCACGCAGGTCATGCGCGCCCTGGTTCCGGCGCTTCACTCGTTCGATCTCGGCGCCCTCTCGCCGTCGCTGCCCGAGTTCTACGCCCGACTCGGCTGGGAGCCGTGGCGTGGGGCGCTGTCGGTGCGAATGGACGGCGAGCTCGTCCCTGCGCCAGCGGACGAGGAGATTATGGTGTTGCGCCTCCCGCGTACGCCGTGCGAGCTCGACCTTGCGGCGCCGCTGTCGATCGAGTGGCGGCCGGGTGAGATCTGGTAGTCGCACTGGCGTTCTGCGCGACACACGGCAATCCTGTTTTCTCCGGCCCGATTTCCCAAACTCCGCAAAGCCACATGCCGCCCGCTACGAGACGCGTACGCCTCTCCGTCGCCATGAGCCTGGATGGCTACATCGCCGGGCCCAACGGAGAGAGCGACTGGATCGTCATGGACCCCGACATCGACTTCGGTGCGCTCGTCGGGTCGTTCGACACCGTCCTGCTCGGCCGCAAGACGTACGAGGCCACACGATCGATGGGCGGTGGCACGGGACTGCCCGGATTCCAGTCGTACGTCTTTTCGCACACGTTGCGTCCGGCGGACTGCCCGGGCGTGACCGTATCCGACAATCCGGAGATGACGATTGCGGCGCTCAAGGCGTCGCCGGGGAAGGACATCTGGCTCTTTGGCGGCGGATCGCTCTTTGGCAGCCTGCTGGAGCTCGGACTCGTCGACTCGGTCGAAATCGCGATCATCCCCGTCCTGCTGGGGCATGGACTGCCGCTCCTCCCCAACCCGGTCGGATCGTCGAAGCTCACGCTCGTGAAGCACCGCATCTACGAGAAGACCGGGACGGTATCGCTGGAATACGAGCCGGCGTAAGGCGCGCGCCTTCTTGCGGCTGCTGGCGGGATTCGGCATGCTCGCGCGGACCCTGCCGCCGAGGAACACGCCGTGGTACCCGCCATCATGCGCACGCCCTTCGCCGTCGTCGCGCCGTTCGCGTTCTGCTGTGCGCTCGTCTTGCCAGTGGTGTCGAGCGCGCAGCGCGGTCCCTCCGCTGCCGCGGGACCGACGGCGCGCGCCATGCGCGCCATTCGAGAGGCCGACCTCAAGCGCGACCTGTTCGCCATGGCGTCGCCGGCCATGCGCGGCCGCGAAGGCGGGACGCTCGACGAGATGCGCGCCTCCATCTGGGTCGCCGACCAGTACCAGCGGCTCGGATTGCAGCCGGCGGGTGACGACGGCACCTGGTTCCAGTGGTTCAACATCACCCGCACCCGGGTGTCGCTGACCGCGAGCGCGATGACTATCGGCGGGCGCACGATGACGTTGTTCGGCGACGCGATCCCGATGGCCGCGGTCCCGGTTGAGGCGAGGGGGGCGGTGCTCTGGCTCGCTGATCCCGCCGACACCACCATCGACGTGCGAGGGCGCATCGTGGCGACGTCGGTACGCGAGCCGACGCCCGGCGCCGTGCGCCCTTTCAGCTATCCGCAATCGATGCGTTACGCCAATGCGGCGACCGCCGGGACGCTGGCGCGGCTTACGCGGCGTGGCGCGGCGGCGATCCTGCTGGTCGCCAACGCCTCGGTGGACAGCGCCTTTGCGCCGCTAGCGGTGATGCGCGAGCGGGGGGACTACGATGTCGATCACGCCACGCCGCGCGCCGCCGGGGGATCGAATCGTGTCGCCCCGGTACCGACGTTAGGCAGCGGTCCCACGCCGGCCATCCTGCTGCGCGCCGACATGGCGGGCGCGTTGCAGTCCGGAGGCGACGCGACGATCGACATCCGCGTCGAACGATTCGAGACGCCGTCGGTAAACGTGGTCGGCGTGCTGCGCGGACGCGACCCGGTGCTGCGCGACGAGTATGTGCTCTACAGCTCGCACCAGGACGCCAACGGCGTGCGTCTGCTGGTGCCGGGCGATTCGGTGCTTGCCGGTGCCGACGACAACGCGTCGGTGAGTGTGGCCGAGTTTGCGGCGGCGCGCGCCTTTGTCGTGCAGCGCCCCAGGCGTTCGCTCCTCTTCGTGCATCACGGCTCCGAAGAACGTGGGCTGCTGGGGTCGCGCTATCACTCGGCCAACCCGGTAGTGCCGCTGTCGCAGGTGGTGGCGGTGCTCAATGGCGACATGATCGGGCGCAATCACCCCGACACCGCCGCGCTGCTCGGTGCCCAACCGCCGCACCGCAACTCGAGCGAATTGGTGGAGATGGCGCTCAAGGCCAATGCCGCCACCGGGCGCTTCGTCATCGAGACGTTGTGGGACCGGCCGACGCACGCCGAGGGGTGGTACTTCCGGAGCGATCACCTGCCGTACGCGCGGTTGGGTGTGCCGGCGCTGATGTACTCCACCAACCTGCATAACGACTATCACACCGCCGGCGACATCCCCGAGCGCATCGACTACGCCAAGCTCACGCGGATGGCGCAGTGGATGTACCTGACGGGGTGGTATGCGGCGAACGCGCCCAAGCGCCCGGCGGTGGATGTGGGGTTTCAGCTGGAGCGATGACTCGTGGATGTGGGGAGGGCGCACTGAGGTTCACCAAGGGGGAGGAGGGGGATATGCGTTACACGCATCGTGGTGTCGTGGCGTTGTTGCTGCTGGTTCTCGGGGCGCGATCGGTCACCGCGCAAACACCCAAGGTGGCCATCTCCGATCTGCAGCCGAATGAGCGTCTGCGACTCAGCAGCACGACCGTTGGGGTTGAGCGCAGCGAGAACGTGAGGGTCGTGCGAGCAGGGGGTGACACGCTGTGGGTGGCGCTTCGCGTGACGATCCCGCGATCCCGCTGTTGGTGCGCGAAGTGCGATCGGTGAAAGTGGCGCGAGGAAAGCGCAACAGTTGGCCGGGCGCAGTAGCGGGTGGGATCGGAGGCGCAGCCGTCGGACTTGTGGTCGGGGCGCTGAGTTGCGCCGCCATTTCATGCGATGGAGGCGGGGAGGGAATGGACGGCTTCATACGAGTCCTCGTCGGGTTCGGAGGAGGAGCGTACGCCGGAGCCAAACTCGGCTACGGTCCACACGATGTCTGGCTGCCGGTGGCGCTCGAAACGCGAGACCGTTAGTCGAGCGACGGCCCGCTCTGCTCGCCCACGGTGTTGCATTCATCGCCGGTGATCGGGCTTCACACGTCGGTCGTGCTCGCGGTGATGGCGCCGACGCATTCTCAGCTCGACTCCGTGCCATGTCGCCGCGGCGACAAGGGCGTTGAGCAGGTCGTGTAGAGCGGCCTAACGAGTCGCCATCGCGTCGGGCGTGCAACCATGTCCGCGGTCAACTGGCGAGATCCCGCCGGACGCGCGAGCCATCGAAGTCAGCCCCATCATTCAATCGCCAAATCACCCGGCGATGCGATCGTCCCTCCGTCACTGCACCGGGGGAACGATGCCACACGCCGTTTGGCCTGTACGCACGGAGTGTTGCGCCCCCGAATGCGCTCCCAAATGCGCCCACCCAACGAAGAGGTTCCACGTGCTCAAGACTCTTTCCCTGATTGGTCTCCTGATCGCCAACGTGCCGTCACTCGCCGCGGCTCAGGATCGCGACCCCAAGTACGTCCTCGGCATTCGCTCGGCCGTGATCACGGGAACGATGACGCTGTCGGGCCTCGACCCCGCCTTCGATGATCTCGAGGCCGATGGCGCCAAGGGGCCGCACATGTCGGGCTTCTTCTTTCTGTACAAGGTGCGAGCGCATCTGCGCGTTGGCGTCGAGACGCTCGTCTCCAACTCCAACAAGGATGCACGCACGACGATGAACTACCAGGCGGCAGGGCCGGTGGTTGAAGTGTCGTACGGTGACACATGGTTCATCTCCGGCGGTCTGCATGCCGGCGGTCTGGTCGTCAACGCGATGTCGCGAGAGGGCGTCCCCGCGTCCGAAGGCGCCACGGCGGGGTCGTACTTCAAGGGCGACGGGGCATTCGTCGCGCCCACCCTCGATCTCGGCTATCGGTTCCGACGAAGCGAACTCGGTCTGTTCGTGAAACGGGTCAACATCTTCGGGGAGAAGGACCGGGGAGGTATTTCGGAGTTCAGCTCCACCTTCGTTGGGCTGCGGCTGGCCGTGGGCCTGTAGGCCGAGCCGATGCCGGCTCATCATCGGTTCGCAGCGCAGGTGGACCGGCTCGCGGCTTCACCTGCGCATCGCGATGATGACGTCATCCCTCGGCACTGGCACAGAGGACCCAAGTCGGCGAGCTTCCCTCTACCCGCGGCGCTCGAGATCCCGTTTCGGTCTCGTCTGCCTGCCGCGATCCCTCCTGACGCGGATTCACACCGTGGCCAAACTCCCCTTCGCAGCGTTCCTCTTCGCGGGTGTCCTCCTCACCGGTGCCTGCCAGCGAGAGAGCGCCCCTCGCATGCCGGGCGACACCGGGCTCGCGCTCGCCACCTCGGCGCGCTCCAAGGACTCGCTGATCGTGCTCAAGGACTCGATCCTGGCCGAGCGGCAGCGACAGCTCTCGGAACAGGGGGCACTGATTGGCGATGCGGTCACGAGCGCTCGCCTGGTGACCGAGATCAGCACGACGCTGGCCAAGGTGCGCAACCTCAAGGTGCCGAAGGACTCGAGTGCCTCCGAGTCGGCTGTCTCCACGGCGTCAGCGGAGCTGGTCACGATCCAGGCCAAGGTCGATGCACTGATCAAGCGGCTCGACGCGAGTGAGAATCGGGTGCGGCGCATGCGGAAGGACAGCGCCGCCGTCTCAGAAGCCACGGCCGCGCAGCTCAAGGGGTACGAGCAGTCGATTGCCGACCTGCGCGCGAGCGTGGAACAGCAGCGACAGGAGATCGAGGTGCTCACGGTGCGCGTGGACAGCATCGCCACGGCGAACCGCATTCTGGTGGCCCGCGGCGACTCCCTGTCATCGGTGAACCGGGCGATGGCCGCGCGCGAGGACTCGGTCTTCGTGGCGATCGGGACGGAGAAGGAGTTGGCCGCCAAGGGGATCGTGCGGCGAGAAGGGGGGACGCTCTGGTTCTTCGGGCGCGGCAAGGCGATGGTCCCCGGTCGCTCCCCCGACATGACGGCCTTCCGCGTGCTCTCGAAGCAAGGCGACCGCACGATCACGCTGCCGCAGGCGGACAAGGAGTACACGCTCGTGTCGCGGCATGACCTCGCCTACACCGATGCGGCGGGCGCCAAGGGGGCGCGTTTCAAGGGCGCACTCAAGATCACCGACGCCGAGCGCTTCTGGGCGCCGTCGAAGTACCTGATCCTGGTGCAGCGTTAGGCGGCGACTGGACGCTCAAGGCGAGCATCTGGAACACCAGGGCGCCGCCACTCGCGGAAACGTGCACCGTGTGAACTGGGGCTCACCTGCCGGAGGGCATCATGTCTCACCCGCCAATCGCCTGCACCCTCTCGGCACACGAGATCGGATGTGGAGCCGCCGACTTGTTGCCCGGGCTCGTCCCGATCGCCGAGTCGGTGCGCGCATTACCCGAGGGGGTCCGCTTCGAGTTCGCGGCGCAGGAAGGGTTGGTGCCCAGGATCGCCGCCGTGATGGAGCGTGAGCGACAGTGCTGCCAGTTCATGCGCTTCAGGGTGGAGCTGTCGCCGGGGCTTGGGCCGATTGTCCTGATCATCGACGGGCCGCCGGGGACGTCGGACTTCCTCGCGCGGCTGCATCCGGCGTTCGCGCAGAGTATCGAGTGAGCGAAGGCTGGCGCATCCTCCTGTGAACTGCGCGGTCGTCCGGTGAACTCGCGCTGTCGTCCGACCAGCGCGCGCTGTCGTTCGATCATTCCGCGCTGTCGTTCGTCGGCCCCGCCGTGTCGGTCGTCCGGCGTGCGGCGTCGTCCGTAAGCACGGCGCGATGGGCCGTCGGGGCTGCGGCGTTAGGCCTGTCGCACTGCGCGGTCCGTCGTCCGCACCGCGCAGCCATTCGTCAACACCGCGCGCTCGTTCGTGCCGTCAGCGTCGTGGGCCGTTGCAACGGCGTGGTCTCTCGTCGGGGTCGCGCGGTCGCTCCTCAGTGCTGAGCGATGGTTCGTACGAAGCGCGGAGTGCCCCGGCGATGCCGCGCGGTGCTCCGTTGCGAGTGCGCGGCGTGTCGGCGTGACCGCGCGGTTGTCCGATCGTGCTGTGCAGTGATTCTTCGCCGCCGCGCGGCTGTTCGATCGTGCTGTGCAATGATTCTCCGCTACAGCGCGGTCGTCCGATCGTGCTGCGCAGCGGTTCGTCGCCACCGCGCGCTCCTCCGATCGTGCTGTGCAATGATCCGCTGGAACCGCGCGGTGGCACCGAGGCGAGTGGTCAGCAGTTCGTCGTCGGCGCGCGGTTGTCCGTCGATGCTGCGCGATCGTCCGTCGCGACCGCGCGGTGCACCGCAAGGACTGACGCGTCGCCCGCTACCGCTGCGAGGTCGTCCGTTCGTGTTGCGCGATGCGTCGTTCGTATCGCGCAAGGGCGCTTCCGGGAGGGGTAGCCTTTGGTCCGGGCCGTCGGGGCGGAGCCGTCCTCAGCATTCGCGATCACCGATCCCTCCACTTGAGCCCCCGGCACCTCCCCTGTTGTCATGGGGGGTGGCTCGTGTCGGGTCACGCAAGGGGACGTCTCCCCACGAATCGGACGCGTGCGGCCCACTTCTGCAATGCGACCCTACGACTTCACGCGAGCTCTCGAGGGTTAGAGGAGGAGCGGCAGCCACGAAATGTGCGCTCCGCGGCCAAGCGGTCGCTTCCCCCCAAACGCTTGTGGGGTACCTGTGCGCGCCGCGTGGACAAAGGTCTGAACGAGTACCTCGTCAAGGTGCAGACGTTGCGGCTGGCGCGGCGTCGACGACGACGAGGGTCGTCACATCGCGCCGTGCCTCCTGGAGGGCCTAACGCGCTCGATCGCGACTCGGGCCGAGCACGGCGCCGACCTGCATGGCGAAGTTGGGTATGACGACGAGGATCCAGAGCGTCCAGAAGACAGCTGAGACCTGGTGCCCCTGCATGGCGCGCTTGGGACGTTCTAGTCCGCGGACTTCCGCTCGTCGCTCTCGTCGGGGTTCGACACGGCCGCAGGCTCGGAAATCCGCGCAATGGGCGCCAACGGACCCATCAGCCGGAGTCGCTCGCGCGCGGCATCTCGCACTTTTTCGACGTCGGTCTCCGACGATACGCGTCGCGCGGCCATCCCGAGGTACGCGGCGATCACTTCGGCCTGAATGGCTCGGAGCTCGCCGCGCGACGACGTCGCCGCGATGCGACCCAGCAACTCCCGCCGCCGCTCGGAATCGAGTCGGCGCGATTCCGGCACCTTGCCAGAGGCATCGCCGGGGGAGGGGGCGCTGGACTCCGACGGTGCCTCTGGCCCGGGACCAGCTCCCGGAGCGGACGGGATGGCGTTGGCTTTGTAACCTCTCACGCGGCAACGACCTGCATTGGCAGCTCCATCACGAGACTCCTCACGGGCCCAATCGAGCCAGGCCGGCGGCAAAGGGTTCATGAATCCGCGTTCTTGAACTGGGTAAGCTAGAGTGTGGTACACGGATTAGGAACTGAGTACGAAAATTGGTCTGGATTGGTTCCATCCAACGTGGGCGAGGCGGAGGTCGGCGTGCACCTCCGATGCGCAGGTAGGCCGCGACCGGGCTGGTCGATCTCGAGCGCGTGGAGCGCAGCGGCGTGCAGTTGTTGCGGCTCATCAACGACTTGTTGGACTTGTCCAGGATGGACGCGGGCAGGATGGACGCGGGCAGGGCGGACGCGCGCTCGACGCCGGCGAGGCGGGATATCCGCGGGCCATCGAAAGGAGTGACACAAGGGGAACGGCCTCACGATCTCGCGCTCGATATGCGACCTGCTGGGGCTCACGCTCGAGGTCGCGAGCACTGTCGGCGTCGGGCGGCGCGGGGCGTCGCGGGGCGGCGCGATGGCGGCGGCCGGCCAGGGATGGTAGACTCGGAAGAGTCAGTAGCTCTGACCCCAGCTCTGACCCCAGCTCTGACCCCAGCTCTGACCCCAGCTCTGACCCCAGCTTCTCGATGCGTGCGCTCCGGCTCCTGTCGCTCCTGATCGGAATCACCGCGTGCAGCACGGGCGGCGGCACGGACCCTAACGCTGCCGTGCTGCGCGTGCGCCTGGTCGATGACCGCGGGATGAGTGCGGGGCGACATCAGGTCATCGTGCAGCCGACAGCCGGCACGCCCGTCGAGCGGGTCACGGGGACCGACGGCAGGGTCAGCATCGGTGTCGCCAGCTCGGGGACCTATCAGGTGCGCGTGATTCCGCGTGACGGCTGGATGTCGACGCCAGCGCTGACGCGCACGGTGACGCTGGTGTCGAGTCAGCAGGCGGTGGTGGACTTCACACTGCTGCGCGCTGGTGTGTCCACCGGCGACGTGCCGCGTTGACGCCGTCGGCGCTCCGACGAGTCCCGGCAGGAACGCATGGCCACGCAGGCTGATGTTCGTCGCATCGCGCTCGCCCTCCCCGGCGTCGTGGAGGGAGTCGACGGCTTTGCCTTTTCGGTCGAGCACAAGGGGAAGTGGCGCGGCTTCGTGTGGGACTGGAAGGAACGCCTTCATCCGAAAAAGGCGCGGGTCCCCAACCCCAAGGTGCTCGCCGTCCGGGTGGCCTCGTTAGGGCAGAAGGAAACGATCCTCGCGTCCGATCGGGTCAAGTTCTTCACCGAGCCGCACTACAACGGCTACCCCGCGGTGCTCGTGCGCCTGCCGGAGGTGACGGTGGCCGAGCTGCGGATCCTGGTCGAGGAAGCGTGGCGATGCATGGCGCCGCCCGCGTTGGTCAAGAGCAGGAGCTGAGCAGCAGGAGATGAGCAGCAGGAGCTGAGCAGCAGGAGATGAGAAGCAGGAGCTGAGCATGGGAACTCGATTACAGACCTACGAAGGCCCCGGCATCACCGTCACCTTCGACCCGACGGTCTGCCAGCACACCGGCATCTGCCTGCGCGGACTCCCGGCCGTCTTTGACGTTCGCCGCAAGAAGTGGATCGACATCGACGCCGCCTCGGCCGACGCGATCGCCGCGCAGGTGGCGCGCTGCCCGTCGGGGGCGCTGCAGGTGGTGCGGCGAGAGGAGTAGCGACTCACGCAGCGTCGGTGCGGTCCACGCGCGACCGTCACCTGTGGTGTCATCGTGGCGCCTCCAGGAGCTGACGAGGCGTGGCGTACGGTGAGCGCAGCGCGCCAAGGAAGGCGACGAGTTGCTGTCGTTCGGTGGCCGACAGGCGCAACGGACGCAGTTCGCTCTCGCCGTGCGGGGCACGCGGGGCACGATCGTAGTGCCGCACCACAGCATCGAGATCGGAGAATTGGCCGGCGTGCATGTAGGGGGCGCGTGCCACCGCATTGCGCAGCGATGGCGTCTTGAAGGCACGCTCGAGCTCGTGCCCGTCGGTCACCATGAACTCCAGCTCCTCGCACGATTCGGGCGTGGCGTCGCTCCAACGGCTTCGGCAGTTGAACTCGTCGCGCAACACGTCGTTGGCACCGCGCGCACGCCCCAGGTCACCGGCAGCGCCAGGTGTGGCCGGGACGCCGGTGTTGTGGAAGTGCTGGTCGGTGAGGAGTGGGCCGTTGTGGCAGTTGACGCAGTTTGCCTTCCCGATGAAGAGTCGCAGCCCGGCGACTTCGTCGGGGGACAGCACGCCGCTCGGCTCCTGTCCCGTGGCCAGCAGCGCGTCGACAAACTGGTCGAAGCGCGATGGCCCGTACTGCACCTTGCGCTCGTACGCGGCGATTGCCTTGCCGACGTTCACGAAGACCTGCGTGGTGGCGTCGCGCATGGGGGCAGGGAGCCGGTCCCACGCCGCTCGCGCGGCAGGATCGGCGACCGGACCGGCATTCGATGGCACCTCGCGCAGGTCGGGGAGGGCACCGAACAGCGCCTCGTACGCTGCGCGATAGTGTGACGCCACGAGGTGCGCGTACATCGCACGCGTCCCGCCGTGTTCGACCGCACTCTCGAGGGGGCCGAGTGCCTGCGCCCACTGCGAGTCCTTGCGCCCGTCCCAGAACATCCACGGGCTCCAGGCGGTCGAGGCGATGGGCATGGTGCGACGCGTGGTCGTTCCCACTCCCTTGGCGAGTGGGATGCCATCCTGGAAGTCGCGCGCCGGATCGTGGCAGGTGGCACACGCCACCTTGCCGTTGGCGCTGAAGCGCGTGTCGAAGAACAGACGATGCCCCAGCGCGACGGCTCGCGGATCGTCGGCGACCTTGTTGGACGGATCGGCGGGGAGCGGTTCGATGGCGCCGAGGCGCAGCGAAGCGAGCGTCGCCTTGTCGCCGGCATTCCATGGTTGGGCGGCGGTGATGTTCCACCCCGCCGTGGCCAGCGCCGCCGAGCCGGCGACGCTGATGAGGAGTCGGGAGCTTGGGCGCATCGTCGATCCTCAGAGGCGCACGTTGAACGTCACGCTGTCGGTACCAGCCGACGCGGCGATCGCGAACGTGAGGACCCACCATCCGCCCATGTTGAAGCGGAGACCGGCGACCAGGTAGGCGCCGCTCTCCGGCGCCGGGCTCACGCGCGGACGCGTCGGGAGTCCGTGTCCGTGCTGCGGCATCCCGCCGTCGATCGTGATGGTCGCGCCGTCGACGCCCTTCCCCGCATCGTCAACGACGGAAAGCCGCACGGTCTGGAGCGAACCCTTCACCAGCGGGCGTGCCGGGATGATCGTCGCGCGATAGTGCCCGTGCATGCTGGTGCGGGGGCCGAGTCCGAATTCGCTGGCGGCCGGCGGATGGACGCCGCGCAGCATTCCCATGCCGCCGGCGACAAGGGCGCACGCCGTCGAACCGGCGGCAATCAACAAGAGGGCGGCAGCAGCGCGGCCGCGGCGGTAGATCGTCGATCCAGTCATGAGAGGCTCCCGAGGGGTGGGGAAGGGGTCGGAGTCGTGCGCGGATTCGCGCCGTCGTCGTGCACCGCTCGTCACGCGGCAGTGCATCGGTGACGGGAGCGAAGATGTCCGCGACCCGTGGGGAGCCGATTGAAAGAAGCGGCTGTGCCCTTGTACGTAGGGGCTGACTTGCCGCGCCGCGCGCGCCCCCTACTTTCGCCCGCGTGCGTCGCATCGCCCCCAGTGACGGCAACCCGACATGCACCCCTTTCGCCCTCGTCCGATCCAGCCGCGCGGTGTCGTCGCGCACGATGGCTGGCGACTCAAGCGCTGGACCATCACGCGCGCACCGTCGTCGGTCGCCGATGCGGAATTCGACTGGCCCGACTTCGCCCCTGGTCGCGCGATCGCATACGCCGCCCTTCCAACGCCCGCGGTGACGCCCCAGCGCCCCGGCGTGGGCTTCATCATCGAGCATCGGGGCAACGGGGCCGACTACATCGTGCTCGGTTGGTGGGACCGGGAGAACGAGCTCCCCGTGCGCGTGGTCGTCCGCGAGCATCATCCCGGGAGCGAGTGGCGCCCGAGTGCGGGGAGCGAATCGTTCTGCGTGTGGGACCTGCAGGTGATCGCCTTCGAGCGGGACGCCTACGTGGCCACGGTGCTGGCCGAGGGGGCGGGGGCGTCGGCTGTTGGCGCATACCTCTCGCGCCAGTTGCCGCTTGGCGTGTGACGGAGGGTATGCGCCGTCTTCACTCGTACGTTCGCGCGTGCTACAGCGTCTTGAGGTACTCGATCAGGTCGTGCTTCTGCGCTGACGTGAGTCGGAGTCCGCGCACGCGATCGTAGTGATCCACGACAGCCGCAAGTGTCGGCGCGCTCCCGTCGTGAAAGTACGGTGCGTGTTGCCACAGGCCGCGGAGCGGAGTGGTGCGATACTGCTTCTGCGTTGTGCGCATCGCGTATGCGGCGCTCATGCCGGTCTCGCTGGGCGTGTGCAGTCGTCCGGCGTTGATATCGGAGAAGATGGCGCCCTGGTGGCAACTGGCGCATCGCCCCGCGCCCGCGAAGACCCCCTTGCCGCGAGCCGCAGCTGCAACGTCGAAGCTCCCCGCCGGCGGCGTGGGCGTTGTGAGGCTCAGTTGATAGGCGCGCAACGCGGCGAGCTTGGGTGTCACGAGATCGGGGGCCTGCGTGATCGCGACGCCCAGTCGAGCGTCGCTGAAGTTCCCCTGCCCATGCATCTGCGTCACCGCCACGTACGCGTTCCAGTACGAGACGGCGCCTTCGCCGGTGTAGGTTTCCTTGGCGACACCCAGCAGGCCATAGATCGGCGGAAGAACAATCGGGGTGCTCAGTCCGTCGAAGTTGATGCGCGGATCGTAGCGGCCGGCGCCCCAACTGTTCAGCACCGACTTGGTGGCCGCCGGTACCGCCGGCGACAGCGCGACAATCGCACCCGGATTGAGGTCGGTGTTGGCCCAACCGTCGAGCCGGTTGCCGATGCCGGGGGCGAGCGCGTTGTCGACCTTGGAATGACAGAGCGCGCAGGTGATCCCGACGCGCACCAGCGAGTCGCGCCCGCCGATGGTCTGCACGGTGCCGCGCAGCCCCAGCACGGCGTTGAGCTTGAGGAGGGTGACGGTCACCGCCGGATCGTCGAGGTTCACCTGTCCAGCGACAATCGCGCTTCGCACGGCCTCCGGGAGTGCGGCAACGTCGACCTTGAGTCCCACGCCTAACGCGGCGCGCGGCGAGACGCCCGACTGGATCACTTCATGCATGCGCAACGTATCGGTCCAGTACTTCTCGTCGCCGAACGTGTCGTGGCGAAAGATCTCCTGTCCCTGCGCGATCAGCGACGGATCCAGCACTTCGGGCGCCGGGGCCGTCGGCTCCCCGTCGTCGCACGCGACGAGGGAAGCCGACAGCAGCAGCGCGAGTCCCCAAGGGCGCGCAGCGGTCCAGAGCTGAGTCCCGATCATCGCCCCTCCTTGCTCGCCAACTGCCTGGCCATGTCGTCCGCGGCGCGTCGATGGGCCTCAAAGGCCGGCGCCACCTTGGTTACCAATGCCTTCAACTCGGCGTTCTGGATGGCCGGAAGGAGCGTCGTTCTGACGGCCGCAATGACGCCGGCGTGGAACGACTCTTCGTGCGCGAGGAAGGCGCGATCGAAGTCGGCTCCGGTCAGGGCGCGGAGCTTGGCCATGGTCGCCGCATGGGCGCTCGCGGCAGCGTCGTCGACTGGCGGGGTTGGGGTGACACCGAGCTTCCTGGCCAGGTCGCGCCCCATCTGCCGCACCTGCTCGTGATCGTGCACGAGCATCGCGCCAAAGGCGCGAACCTCCCTCGACGCCCCCCGCTCGGCGGCGAGTTTGCCGGTTTCGATATCGGCTGAGTTGGCGGCGTCAAAGATGGCCACGATGGTGGCATCGTCGAGCGCGCGCGTGGCAGGAATCAGCGACGGGGCGGTCGGCGCCAGGAGGGTGGTAGCCAGTGCAATGAAATGGATGAGCATCGGGGTTCTCCGCATCGGATTGGGTGAAGGGATCGAGGTCGAGGAGCGATCCGTGAGCAGAGAAACTCCGTTCAGAACGACAATAAGTCAAGGAGTTATTGGACTTATTTGACAATTAGACGCCGCAGGCAATATTACGGCGCCAGCGGCACGTCCGGTGCGGCTAAAGCAAAAGGCAGCAATTGCAACGACTTGAGGAGTGCTCATGGCCGGCGGAACGCGCGATATGATCGTGTCGCAGCTGAGACGGGGACAACGCACCGTCGACGAGCTGGCCGTCGCGGTCGGCACCACCGACAACTCCGTCCGGTCACACTTGGCCACGCTCGAGCGAGACGGTCTCGTTCGAGTCGAGGGGACGCGACGCAGTCCGGGGGCGGGTAAGCCGGCGGTCTTGTATGGTCTCGATCCCGCCGCCGATGTGGCGCTGTCGAAAGCGTATCCACCGGTTCTCGTCGCGCTCGTCGAAGTGCTCATCGACGAACTCCCGCCCGAGGCCTCTCACGCACTTCTCAAGGAAGTGGGACATCGCCTCGCACGCTCCGCCGGCGGGGAGGCGCGCGGGAGTCGGGAACAGCGAGTGCAAACGGCGGCTACGGCGCTGGTCTCGATGGGCGGGGATGTCGAAGTCCTACGATTGGCCGGTGACCTTACAATCCAGGGCTACGGGTGCCCGCTGGCCAGTGCGGTCTCCAGCCGTCCAGAGGTCTGCACAGCGGTCGAGGCCTTTGTGGCCGACGTGACGGGCGAGCCGACGCAGCAACGATGCGAGCACGGTGAGCGGCCGCGCTGCCGCTTCGTTATTGGCGAACACGCAGACTAGAGGGAAAGAGCGGCGCGATTCGTCCTGTCACCGCGCTCGGCGCCGTGCCGAGCGCCGACACGTCTCCTACGGTTGCGTTAGATTCCCCGTCGCCGGAGACGGCCATTCCGCCTCCCGCGAGACATCGCAGCACCTTCCCGACTCACTTCCGTGACGTTCTTCGAGCGCCTGCAGGACTCGTTCGCCCAGCTCGCCGAGATCGTCCCCGCACTCGCGGGGGCGCTGGTCATCCTCTTCGCCGGCTATCTGCTGGCCAAGCTCGTCGAGAAGGGGACGGAGCGCCTGCTCCGGAAGCTGCGCCTCAACCAGTGGCTCGAGCGCGGCGGCGTGATGGAAGCGGTCGAGCGCACGGGATCGCACTTCAACGCGACCCGCGTCGTCGGCAAGGTGCTCTTCTGGTTCGTGATGTTCGCGGTGATCATGGTGGCCGCCAACGCGTTAGGCATGGAGTCGCTGGCCTCGGTCTTCGCCGAGCTGGTGGGCTACATCCCGTCGCTCATGTCGGCGATCGTGATCCTCATCGTTGGCATCGTCCTCGGGCGCTTTACCGGCGGGCTGATCATGGCCTCGGCCGGCGCCGTGCAGGGCGGGCCCACGCTCGCGCGTATCGGGCGCTGGATGGTGGTCGTGCTGGCGGTCTTCATGGCGCTCCAGGAACTCGGCATCGCCTCCGACATCGTCACCACCGCTTTCGCGATCCTGTTCGGCGCCGTCGCCCTCGCCCTCGCGCTCTCGTTCGGGTTGGGCAACCGCGAGCTGGCGGGTGAGGTCACGCGCGAGTGGTACAAGCGCTACCGCGCCGAGCGCGACGCGATCGAGCGCGAAGTCGTCAAGCGCGAGGAACAGGAAGACGCCGAGATGGCCGCCGAGGATCGTACCGAGGAGATGCCGGCCGCCGGGCTGCCGAACGCGACCGGCTCCTCGTCAGGCAGCGCCGCTCAGCCGACGACCTCGCGGTAGATCCGGTAGACGTTCCCTCCCATCACGCGCTCCACGTCGCGCGTGGGGAGGCCGCGCTTCACGAGGCCGTCCCAGACGACTTCCATGCGCGACGGTCCATTGAGCTCGTCGATGAAGTACGGGAGTTCGTTGTCGCGCACCTGGCTCCCCTCCTCCTTCTTCAACTCGGCGATGTACTCCGGCGAGAGCGTGATCACCCGGTGATCGCGATCGCTCCCGATTCCCACGTGCTCCACGCCGGCCACCTTGATGGCGTGCATGATGTGGTCGAAGTACGCGGGGAGCGCCTCCTTTCCGCGTTTGGAGGTCAGGAAGGGGCGCATCTGGCAGACACCCACCACCCCCCCGCGCGCCGCCATCGCCTGCAGCACGTCGTCCGGCGTGTTGCGCCGGTTCTCATGCACCGCCATGCACGCCGTGTGCGAGATGATCACTGGCTGCTTCGACTCGGCGATCGTCTCGCGCATCGTCTGCGCGTTGGCGTGTGAGAGATCGATCAGCATCCCGCGCTGGTTCATCCGCGCGATGACGTCGCGTCCGAACTTCGAGAGCCCGCCTTCCTCCCAGCATCCCACCCCCACGTGGTTCTTCGTGTTGTAGGTGAGCTGGCACGAGCGAAGTCCGAGCTTGTGGAAGAAGTCGATGCGGTCGAGCGACGTCCCGAACTGCACCGTGTTCTGGTACAGATAGAACACGGCGAGCTTGCCCGCGCGGCGCGCGCGATCGAGATCGGCCGTGCTGAGTGCCTTCACGAACAGCTCAGGGCGCGAGGCGAGGTACTTGTCGGTCTCCACCAGCGAGTCGATCGCCAGCGCGAGCCCCTCGTCTCCCTCCGGCTTGGGATCGCACAGCGTGATGGTGATGGCGTCCATCCCGCTCGCGAGCATGGCGCGCAGGATCTCGTCGGTGTACTCGGGGCGAAGCTCGCCCATGGCATCGATGATCAGCGCCCCCTTGGGCGGCTGGTGCGTTGCGGCTGGCGAGGAACCCTGGGCTCCGAGGCGAGTCGCGGCGGCTGAGGCGGCGGCGGCGAGGACGAACGTGCGGCGGTCCATGGATGCTTGAAGACGGGAAGACGGGAAGACGGGAAGACGAGTGAGGGCGGAGGAGCCGGCGGTGACTTCCTTCGTCTTCCCTAACCTTCCGTATGGCAGGCGGCGCCGCAACTGTCGCCGCAGGGGGGCTCGCCCTTGAGGGCACGCGCGCCTTCGAGCGCGATGATGGGGACCATCACCAGGGCGGCCACCGAGTCGGCCCACCACCAGCCGGCGACTGCGTTGAGCAGCAGGCCGCCGAGCAGGATCGCGGAGAGGATCGTGCACAGCTCCGTCTGCCGTGCCTCCGCGTTGAGCGCGCGACTCGAGAGGTGATGGGCGACTCGCCGCTTGGCGCGCGCCAGCAGCGGCATGACGATGAGCGACGCCGAGGCGATCGCGATGCCGATGGGGCTTTCCTCGGGGGCCTCGCGCGCCACGAGCGAGCGCCCCGCGTCGACGGCGATCCAGGCGGCTAACAGGAGAAAGCAGGCGCCGATGATGCGCAGGGCATGGCGCTCCGTCCGCTCGCGCCTCGCCAGCTCGCGGTCGCCGCCCAGTCGCCAGAGCGCGGCAACACTGCTGGTGAGCTCCAGGACGCTGTCGAAGCCGAACCCGACGAGCGCGACCGACCCCGCGAGGAGTCCCGCCCCGATCGAGACGAACGCCTCGATCGAGTTGTAGCCCACCGTGGCCCATGTGAGCCACTGCCCGCGCCGGACGATCGCTTCGCGCATGCCTTAACCTAGCGCGCACGTGAGGCGACGGTGTGGGGGGCGTCCTGACTCGGGGGCGGCTTTTCTCGAGAAGACGGGAAGACGGGAAGACGAGAAGACGAGATGGGGGCCCTCTCCAGCTGGCACTCGGCACCCATTCCCCGCTGGACTCCCACCCTCGCACGCGACACCTTCCTGTGCACTCCCCAACTCGTCTTCCCGTCTTCCCGTCTTCCCGTCTTCAAAACGCAAATGTCCGCCACGACCGCGCTGTCACTGGAAGAACTCTGGATGCCCTTCACCGCCAACAAGGCGTTCAAGAAGGCTCCCCGTCTCCTCGCCTCGGCCAAGGGGATGCACTACCAGGATGTCGATGGCAACACCATCCTCGACGGGACGGCGGGGCTCTGGTGCGTCAACGCCGGGCACGGGCGCGAGAAGATCGTTGAAGCGATCGCCCACGGGGCCAAGACGCTCGACTATGCCCCGGGCTTCAACATGGGACACCCGCTGTCGTTCCAGTTGGCCACGCGGCTGTCGGAGATCACCCCGGGGGATCTCGATCACGTCTTCTTCACCAACTCCGGCTCCGAAGCGGTGGACTCGGCGCTCAAGATCGCCATCGCGTATCACCAGTCGCGCGGCGACAGCAAGCGCACGCGCTTCGTGGGACGGATGCGTGGCTATCACGGCGTGGGCTTCGGCGGGATCTCGGTGGGGGGGATCGCTCCCAATCGTCAGGCGTTCCTGCAGCACCTCCTGCCTAACGTCGACCATCTCCCGCACACGCACGGGATCACCGAAAACTTCTTCTCCAAGGGGCAGCCGGCGTTCGGGGCCAACCTGGCCGATGCGCTGGAGGACCTGGCGGCGCAGCACGGCGGCGACACCATCTCGGCGGTGATCGTCG
Organism: uncultured Gemmatimonadaceae bacterium; assembly: GCA_964560345.1. Classification (GTDB taxonomy): domain Bacteria; phylum Gemmatimonadota; class Gemmatimonadetes; order Gemmatimonadales; family Gemmatimonadaceae; genus SCN-70-22. The sequence goes on along the minus strand of CAZLLP010000087.1, from coordinate 3,330 downwards.
AACCGGTGGCCGGGTCGACGGGGGTGCTCATTCCCCCGGTCGGCTATCTCGAGCGGCTGCGCGCCATCTGCGACAAGTACGGCATCCTCCTCATCTTCGACGAGGTGATCACCGGCTTCGGACGCTTAGGGGCGCCGTTTGCCGCCGACTATTTCGGCGTCGTCCCCGACCTCATGACGGTCGCCAAGGGGATCACCAACGGGAACGTTCCCATGGGGGCGGTCTTCGTGCGGCACGGGATCTACGAGACGGTCGTCAACTCGTCGACGGCGGGGATCGAGTTCTTCCATGGCTACACCTACTCCGGCCACCCGCTGGCCTGCGCCGCCGGGCTGGCGACGCTCGATGTGTACGCGGAGGAAGGGCTCTTCCAGCGGGCCGCCGAGATGGCGCCGTACTGGGAGCAGGCGATCCATTCGCTCAAGGGGAAGCCGCACGTCATCGACATCCGCAACATCGGCTTGGTCGCGGGGATCGAGCTGGAATCCCGTGCGGGAGCCATCGGCGCCCGGGCGATGGACTGCCACATCGACTGCTTCAAGAGCGGGCTCCTCATCCGCACCACCGCCGACATCATCGCCCTGTCGCCGCCGCTCATCATCGAGAAGGCACACGTGGACGAGCTGGTCGACAAGCTGGGGAAGGCGCTCGACCGGCTGGCGTAGCGCGCGCCCGACGGCGGGGCGCGACGGGTGATCTGGCGGGACCAATCGCCGGGGACGATGTTCCCCGGCGATTTCCTTTTCCCCCACGTGCCATGACCGGTCGCATGCCGTCACCTGCAACGCCTCGTTCGATCGCGCGCGCGCTGCGCCTCACGACGCTCGCTGCGCTCGTCTTCCCCACCGCGCTCGCGGCGCAAGGCAAGCCGCGCGAGCGCGACCTCGGGCTCCCCATCGGCGGCACCGCCGGCCCGCTCGACGCCATCACCGACGTGAAGGGGGTCGAGGTCGGACACACGACGCTCATCGCCGGCAGCGGCAAGCTGGTGGTGGGGAAGGGACCGGTGCGCACCGGTGTGACGGTGGTGCACCCCCGCGGCAAGGAGAATCACGACCCCGTCTTTGCTGCGTGGTTCACGCTCAACGGCAACGGCGAGATGACGGGGACCACGTGGGTGCAGGAGAGCGGTTATCTCGAGGGGCCGGTGGCCATCACGAACACGCACTCGGTGGGAGTCGTGCGCGACGCCATCATCAAGTGGGAAGTGACGCGCAAGAACATGTTGCAGCCGTGGTGGCTCCCCGTGGTCGCCGAGACGTATGACGGTGGCTTGAACGACATCAACGGCTTTCACGTGAAGGAGCAGCATGTGCTCGACGCGCTCGACAACGCGACGAGCGGTCTCCCCAAGGAAGGGGTCGTCGGTGGTGGCACCGGGATGACCTGCCATGGCTTCAAGGGAGGGATCGGGACCGCATCGCGCGTCCTTCCGGCCAACCAGGGGGGCTACACGGTGGGCGTGCTCGTGCAGTGCAATTACGGGGCGCGCCGTGACCTGCGCATCGCCGGCGTACCGGTGGGCGAGGAGATCTCCGATCTTGCCGGCTGCTTCGCGGTTCCGGCCGACGCGCCGATGGATGAGTCCGGCCCGCGTCGCCGCTGCGCCGAGGGGAACACGCGCGACGATTCGCCCGACCAGGGATCGATCATCGTGGTCGTCGCGACCGATGCCCCGCTGCTGCCGCACCAGCTCAAGCGCATCGCCACGCGCGTCTCGTTAGGAATCGGGCGCCAGGGCGGCTTCGGCGGCAACGGCTCCGGCGACATCTTCATCGCCTTCTCGACGGCCAACCCGAAGACCTGGTCGTCGGAGACCACGACGACACTCGCGATGCTGACCAACGACCGCATCTCGCCGCTCTTTCAGGCCACGGCGCAGGCGACCGAGGCCGCGATCACCAACGCACTGCTGGCCGCCGAGACGACGACTGGGGCGAACGACCTGCGCATCTACGCGATGCCGGTGGACCGCATGTTGGCGGCGATGAGGAAGTACGGGCGGATGAAATAAGGGACGGGAGACGGGAGACGGGAGACGGGAGACGGGAGACGGGAGACGGGAGTGCCGGCGCGCCTTGCGCGCCGGCCAACGCTCGCGTCTGGTGTGACACTCAATGAGGGACGCGAGAATGCCTGACGAGCACGAAGCACGTTCGCCGGAAGACCGCGACCTGGGACTCGAGCAGCCCATTGCGCGTCGCGACTTCCTCAATGGCGTCGCGGTCGGGATTGGGGCGTTAGGCGCGCTGTCGCCGGCGGAGCTGCTGCGACATGGGATCCTCGACCAGCGCGCGGCCGCGGCACCCAACGACTATCCGCCAGCCAGGACGGGGCTTCGCGGCTCGCACGACGGAGCCTTCGAGAACGCGCATCGCGTTCGCGACGGCATGGCCCCCAAGGAGTGGAGCACGCCGGCCGACCTCAAGGAGAGCTACGACCTCATCGTCGTCGGCGCCGGGATCTCGGGATTGAGCGCCGCCTGGTTCTTCCGCCAGCGCTTTGGCGCCAACGCGCGCATCCTCATCCTCGACAACCACGACGACTTTGGCGGGCACGCCAGGCGCAACGAGTTCACCGTCGACGGCAAACCGCTCATCTCATACGCCGGGACGCAGTCGATCGACACGCCGTCCAAGTACTCGCCAGAAGCCAAGCGCCTCCTGCGCGACCTCGGCATCGATACGCAGGTCTTCTACAAGGCGTACGACCAGGAGTACTTCACCTCGCGCAAGATGGGCGAGGGGGTCTTTTTCAATCGCGAGAAGTTCGGGCGCGACGCGCTCGTGCTGCACGATGAGGAGGAACCGATCACCGCGTACCTCTCGCGCACCCCGCTCGCCGATTCGGTCAAGAAGGAGATCGCCCGCCTCTACGTCACGCCCGTTGACTACCTCCCCGGACGCAGTATCCCGGAAAAGAAGGCGCTCCTCGCCCGCACCAGCTACGCCGACTATCTCGCGAAGTACTGCCGGCTGTCGAAAGCGGCGTTGACGTACTTCCAGGCCTTCACGCACGACCTCTTCGGCGTCGGCATCGACGCCGTCCCCGCCGGCGATTGCGTCCCGCTCGAACTCCCCGGCTTTGCTGGATTAGGGCTCGACGACTCGCCGGCCCCCGGGATGGGCCGCTCGGCGATCCTGCACTCGAACGACGAACCGTACATCTTCCATTTTCCCGACGGCAACGCGAACGTCGCGCGCCTTCTTGTGCGCGGGCTCGTCCCCGGGAGCATCCCCGGCCGCACGCTGACCGACATCGTCACCGCGCGAGTGAACCACGCCACGCTCGCTCGCCCCACCCCCCGCGTTCGGGGGCGCCTGACGTCCG
>CAZLLP010000086.1:0-23253 GCA_964560345.1 uncultured Gemmatimonadaceae bacterium | reverse complement strand
CGCATGAACGCCGGCGCGGGCGCGTCGAGACACGTGAAGCAGAGGCACGAAATGCCGCCGGTTGAGAGCGGGCGTCGGCCGGACGGTAGCATCTTCCCCTTGATGCCGAGACGCCGTATGGCGTTCTTGCATGCAGAAGGCGCGTGCCCGGCGTGGCGGTGTCCGCCATCGGCCGCTGCGGCCACCGCCCGTTGCATCTGGAGACCGTGATGACCAGGAAGTTCTCGCTCGACGAGTCCAATCGCATGCTGCCGTTGGTGTCGCGTATCGTGCGCGACATCATCGATCACTACCGCGAATGGCAGCGCACCGTTGAAGCGTTCGAGATCGCGGCGACCTTGAGTCGCTCGGAGAAGCCGACCCCCGAAGCGGAAGCGCTGCAGCACAAGGCGCAGGAGCTCGCGCGCGACATTCAGGGGTTTGTCAGCGAGCTCTCGCGGCTGGGGCTCGAGTTCAAGGGATTCGAACTGGGACTCGTCGACTTTCCCGCCGACGTCGAGGGGCGCAGCATCTGCTGGTGCTGGAAGCACGGCGAGCCGTCGGTGGCGTATTGGCACGAGCTGGATGCGGGCTTCAACGGTCGCCAGCCGGTCGAGGCGCTCTTCCACGCCTCCAGTGCCGTACACGACTGATCGACGAGCGCCCTCGCGCTTGCCCTCCCTGACTCGCACACGACTTCCATGAAGAACTTCCGTTCGAACGACGGCACCGGTTGGACGGTGTCGGTGCAGCTCCCCAGTCACTCGAGCGCGATCGTGCTGTTCGGGCATCCGACCGGCAACAGCCGGTTTGACCGATACGCGATTCATAACTCGCACGCGCCGCAGGCCAACGATCCACGTTCGCGCCTGGATGGCGAGGCCGTACTTTCGGCGCTCAACGATCGTGAGCTGGCCCGTCTCTTTCGTCGCTCGGTTCCCGTCGAGGCCACCCGCGAACGCTACGTGGTCTCCTAGCGATCCGGTGCCTCGTGGCGATGCGTCGCCACGGACGGACGACGGAAGATCCCTATCCGGCGACGAGCGGTTCCTCGTCGCCGGCGTCGCGGAAGGGGACGTCGATCTCCATCCCGTCACGAGCGATGGTGGTGCGGGGGAAGACACTGCGCGCTTCCCGCTCCAGGTCGCTCACATCGCGCGTGTAGCGTGCGGAGAGATGCGTGAGGACGAGCCGCAGGACCCCGGCCTCGCGCGCCAGCGTCGCCGCCTCCCGCGCGGTCGAGTGCCCGGTCTCCACCGCCCGCTCCGCCTCCTCGTCCCCGAAGGTCGACTCGTGGACCAGGAGATCGGCATCAGTCGCGGCCAGTCGAGTCGCGTCGCAGGGGCGGGTGTCGCCGGTCAGGACAATGCGCCGGCCCGGTCTGGTCGCCCCTACCAGCTCCTGAGGCTGGACGACTCGGCCGTCGTCGAGGGCGATGGCCTCGCCGCGGTGAATGCGTCCCCAGAGCGGCCCTTCGGGGATTCCCATCGCCCGCGCCTTGTCGGGATTGAAGCGCCCTCGGCGGATGTCCTCGACGATGGCCCATCCCAACGCGACTGCGCCGCGATGGTCTGCCGCGATCGCCTGCACCTCGAACTCCTTGCGGCGCACCACATCGCCAGGGGCGAGCTCGGCGACTTCGAGCGGAAATGAGAGGCGGTCAGCCCCCAGACCCTCGCACTTCTTGAGGGTGCGGGCGGCCCCCTTCGGTCCCCAGACGCGCAGCAGCTCGGTACGCCCCTGTAGGGCCATCGTGCGCAGGAGCCCGATGATGCCGAGGTAGTGGTCGGTGTGGAAATGCGAGAAGAAGACGTCACCGAAGTTGAAGGAGACGCCGTAGCGCATCATCTGGCGCTGCGTCCCTTCGCCGCAGTCGAAGAGGAGCGTCTCCCCCTCCCGTTCCACGGCAATGGAGGAGACGCCCCGTTCGACGGTGGGGCGCGAGGCAGAGGTCCCGAGGAAGCGTATGGAAAGCGGCATGGCGCCGGGAATATAGCGGCTGAGGCTGCTGTGGCATCGGCTCAAACATTGCTTACCCGTGACCAAACAGGCGCGACGTTAGGCCCTGTAAGTGTGATGTAGCTCGCTGAGGTTGGCAGCGAACGGGGTCAACGTAGCACACGCGCCGCGCAACGAGCGGACACAACTGCGAGCGTCTTGTCGTCCGGGGACGATGAGACGGGCACCAAAATGGCCGAGTTTGCTTGATAAGTTCAGGTCATTGGTGCGACTCATGGGAGTGTTTTCTCGCTCTCGTGCGTTAGGACAGGGAGCGGAACACAGATGCTCGCCTGCCGCGCCGGAGTAGCGGGTTCGACTGCGCGGCAAACGCCGTATCGTTGGACAGGGAGGAGACCATGAGCAGCAAGAGCAAGCGAGGGTTCGCGTCGATGGACCCGGACCGGCAGCGCGAGATCGCCAGCAAGGGTGGCCGCGCCGCGCACGCGAAGGGGACGGCGCACGAGTGGTCGCGTGACGAGGCCCGCACCGCCGGCCGCAAGGGCGGCGAGGTCGTGAGCCGAGACCGTGCGCACATGGCGGCCATCGGCCGGGAAGGCGGGGAAGCGCGCGGTCGTTCGACCGCCAGGGCGCGTCAGAACGGCTTTGCCGACCGCGAGTCGGCGGTGTCGGTCACGCGCGAAGGCATGCCGGGGCACGCAGCACAGGGTGACCGCAGCCAGGCGACCCCGTCGCAGGGTGAGGTAACTCGTTAGGCTCCGAACGGAAGTTCGGGTTGCGCGATGGACGAGTCAGGCGTGTCGCGCAACCATCGGTGCACGTAGCGCACCGTATCCCACTTCTCCCGTGCCCGCTTGAGTGACATGGGCCGGATGACCCCGAGGACCGGGCGATCGTAGAAGGGGCGGTCGAACTTCCCAAAGCACCACTGGATCCCGCCGTAGCTACTGGGGTCACGGCCATCCAGACCGTACTTGTTGTTGAGGTGTACGAGCCACGCCAGCGCATCGGCGTAGTGCGCGCTCCAGAGCAGTACGCTCTTGCCCCAGAGCATGCGCACCACGTTATGCATCACGCCGGTGAGTTCCAACTCGCGCTGGGCGGCATTCCATAATTCGTCGTGCGTTTCGGCGCGCTCGAGCTGATCGAGCGAGTACGTCGCCTCGCGGGGGTCACCGGCGTGTTTTGCCATCGTCCGGTGCACCCACTCGGGGAGGGCTGCGAGCGTGCCGAAGTTCGGGTTGCGCAGGCAGAAGTTGAGCGACAGCTCACGCCACGTCACCAGTTCGTCAATGAACTTGCCCGCCTCGGCCACGTGTGGAGAGGCGAGGGCGGTGCGCGCTACCTCGGCAGCTGCAATCTGGCCGAAGTGCAAGTGCGGCGAGAGCCGGCTCGACCCTTCCGCATCGGTGGGGTCGGACCGGCGCTCGCTGTATTGCGCCAACGCGCCATCACAAAAGGCCTGCAGGCGCTCGCGAGCGGCCGCGAGTCCGCCGCGCAAGGCGACCGGCCTAACGGTGTGATCTATCTCACACAACGAGATGGCCGCGGTGAGGTCAGCCGTGGCCAGGTCGAGCGGCGAAACCTGCACGGTGTCGCGGAGCGAGGTCACCAACGATGGCGTCAACGCCACACGTGGCGCGCGCTCCTCGACCGGCTCGAGCGCCAGCGCCATCAATTTCGCGAGCTTCGGGCGTATCGTGCGGGCGGCGTACTCCTCCTTCTCGATTGCGCCTGACGGCACGACCGCGTGTGACTCGATCGCCACCACACGACAGTTCACCCGCTCACCAAACCGCCGCGTGCGTTCGGCGATGCCACAGGTCGGAAAGAGGTCGGTGACCACGAGCGCCGCACGCGAGGCCAGCCGGTCGACCACCCGGCGATCGTCGTCCCGTCGGCGCCGCAGGACGAACTGGTAGTGCAGTCCCAACCCCTCGGCCCGCGCCGCGAGTTCGCGCGCGTTGTGGAGGATGAAGCTGTGAATGCGGTCGTTCGCGTGCTCGTAGGTGGGGTCGAGCCCCTGGTGGATCACCAGCGGCTTGTTGAGGCGATCGGCCTCGAGGATCGCGAAGCGAAGCGCCCAGTTCTCCTCGAATCGGTGCGTGCTTTGCATCCAGTACAGGACGTACTCGCCCTCGGGCTGCGTGCGCTTGTCATTGATGCGCGTGCCGCGAAGGGAGAGTTGGTCTCGGACGTACTGGCTGGTGAGGAGATGCGGTGTGGAACCCACGAGGGTCGGGCGGGATAGTAGGAGAGAAGGTCGTGACCGACTCGTTGTCGCACCGTCACGAGACGGTGGTCAACGATGACTCAAGTTGTACTTGTTCCAGCGGTTAGCTCAGGTTGGCTTGACATCGCAGGTCTCGGGGCTAGGTTTACGTCCAACGCCGGCCCCGCCCACGCGGGGCCGAGTCGTTACGCCGGAGTGCGACCGTCGTCTGTCAGGTGGCGCTCGTCGGTATTCCGGGGCTGTAGCTCAGCTGGGAGAGCGCTGCAATCGCACTGCAGAGGTCAGGGGTTCGATCCCCCTCAGCTCCATAGAAGTCGGCTTCACGCCGGCAGCAAGACTCAAGGCCCGCCACGGCGTGCCGACAATTGATGCGGTAGACCCAGCGCAGGGAAATTTGGCCAGCCGTTGTCCGGTAGGACGGAGAGTTCCAATGGCAGCGCGCTTGGCAACCCTGATGGGATCCACCGCCACATGAAGTAGGGCCGCCGATCACTCGGCGGCCTTTTTCGTTTCAGGGAGTCGCCGCCATCGCCGCGACATCCTGGCGCAGGGCGCCGAACACCTCGGTGAGGAACCGGTTCTCCTCCGCCTCGGAATTTCCCGTGTAGTCGCCGAACGCGGTGGCGCCGAGTCCGCCCAACCATCGCATGATCGCGCTCTCGCGCACGGCGGTGCGGACCTGCCGCACACTCATGGCCTGGTTCCCCAGATCGTCGCGAACCGCCAGCCGCAACTCCGAGCCTCGCCCCTCGAAGGGGCGCCGCAACGGGCTGCGAATGAGGCGCTCGGTGACCAGCGGGAGGTCCCATCCCGGTTCGCGGCGAAAGCGCATCATCCAGGCGCGCTCATGCTCGCCCCGCTCGATGGTGAAGTCCCCCACCAGGTCGTGAAAGCCCACGCGGAAGATCATGAACCTGGCCGTCGCTTCCATTCGGATCAGAAGCGAGTCGGGCATGAGGCGGGGGGGACCGGCGAGCGACACCAAGTGCCCGCCGCGCGCGCGAAGGCGCACGACGACATGTCCATCCTTGAGGGCGAAATCGAAGAACTGCGCGCCAGCATGGTCCGTTAGCTGCATCCGCATGCGGCTCGGCATCACGTACTTGTCGAGGTAGGCCGCAAATGCCGGTGCGCGACGCCGCAGGGTGTCGGGGGTGATCGAGACGTGCATCACCATCGTGGTCGAGCCGTCAGTCAGCGGGGTGGCGCGCAGGGAGTCGAGCGTCAGCAGTTGCCCGAGCTGTCGCGCGGTGCGCGCGAAGTTGGTGCGGGCATCGGCGAGAACGGTCGCGCCGCTCCGCCCTTCGAAGCCGGTGAAGAGCGTCCCGAAGGCGTTGGCCACGTGTGAGGCCCGCACCGGACCGATGCCGTGGTCGACATGGGTAATCCACTCGTAGTCGTCGTTCCCCGTACGCGTGAGCTGAAGAAAATGACGTTCGTCTCCCAGATGGTCGGGATACGCGGCGGCAGAGCGGGCGGTGAAGAGGAATCCCCGGTCGGTGAGGGCGCCTTGGACGTAGAGGGCGCGCACCGAGTCGGGCGAGGTGGTGGACCAGACGGCGGTGTCGTTGAAGATCCGCGAGGGGATGAGCGCGTAGCGTCCCATGCGCGCGCGCGCGACGGCGAACTTGGGGTCGCGCTGGACGTTGTAGAATCGAAAGGCGAAGGCCGCGAAGGCGTTGTCGGCGTTTCGCTTGGCCATATCGATCGTGCCCCCCCACGGCGGGACGGCGGCGCGACACCCAGCGAGAACGAGGGCGGCGACGACCGCGAGGGAGCTAAGACGGGGCATGACGCGGAGTTGAGGGTTGCGATGAGGGGTTGCCCGACGCGTTGGCGTCCGGGTATTTTCTCGTACGCTTTCCGCTGGTCGGAAGGTCCAACTGCCCCTTGGTGTAACTGGCAACACGCCTGACTCTGGATCAGGAGAGTCCAGGTTCGAGCCCTGGAGGGGCAACTTGAAAGCCCGGTCGCGTCTTCGGATGCGGCCGGGCTTTTCATTGTTGTTATTCGTCCAGTACCTCTCGCACGCGCGTGACGAGTTGACGCGGGGTGAACGGCTTGGGAAGGAAGGCGACCCCTTCCTTGAGGATCCCTTGGTCGCCGATTCGATCCTGCGGATAGCCGGAGACGAAGAGCACGCGCATGTGCGGGTGGCTCTCCCGCAACTGATCGGCGAGCGCGGCGCCGCTCATCCCGGGCATGATCACATCGGTCACGAGGAGCTGGAACGGTTCTGCCGTGCTGGCAACACGGTCGAGCGCCTCGGCGGCAGACGGCGCGGTGTCGACTCGAAAGCCGGCATCGCGGAGTGCCCGAACGGTGAGCGAGCGGACCGACGGATCGTCTTCGGCAACCAGAATGTGCTCGGAGCCGCCAGCGGAGCTGGGCGCCGGCTCGATGGTCTCGAGCGTGCTCCCCTCGGAGGCCGCACGGGGGAGGTAGATGCGGAAGCGCGTCCCGTGCCCGATGGTGCTTTCAACCTCGATCATGCCGCCGGCTTGTCGCACGATGCCGTAGACGGTGGCAAGTCCGAGCCCCGTCCCTTCACCCGCGCCCTTGGTGGTATAGAACGGCTCGAAGAGATGGGGGAGCACTTCCGGGGCGATGCCGGACCCGGTGTCGCTGACGGTGAGCATGGCAAACGGACCGGCGGCGATCGTCTGGTCCTCGATCACCTGGTCTTCTGCCAGCACGACGTTCTCGGTGGCAAAGAGGAGGCGTCCGCCATCGCGCATCGCATCGCGTGCGTTGACGCTGAGGTTCACGATCACCTGCTCCAACTGTGACGGATCGATTTGCACGCGCCACGGTGCGTGTTCGAGCTCGGTCACGATCGTGATGTCCTCGCCGACCAGGCGCCGCAGCATGCGCTCCGATTGACGCACGACGTCGTTGAGGTCCACTGCCCTCGGCGAGACGACCTGCCGCCGAGCAAAGGCGAGGAGCTGTGCAGTGAGCGCGCGCGCACGCTCGGCCGCCAGTCGCACCTCGCGCAGGTCGTCGAGGCTGGTGCCATGCCCCTGTCGCTGGGCGTCCTCCAACAGTTGGGTGTATCCGAGGATCGCGGTGAGGATGTTGTTGAAGTCGTGCGCGACGCCGCCGGCAAGGCGCCCGATGCTGTCCAGCTTCTGCGACTGGCGCAGCCGTGTCTCGAGGTCGCGCTGCTCCGTCACGTCACGCAGGTTGGCGACCGTTCCACGCACGGCGCGCACATGCAGGAGGGAACGCGCCATGCCCTCAAGCACGCGCCAGTCCCCGCTGCGATGGCGGACGCGGAATGTCAGGCGCGACGAGTCGCGCTCGCCGGCATAGAGCTCGAGCAGTCGCGGGCCGATCTGCGCGGCGTCGTCGGGATGCAGGAAGTCGTGCAACGTGCGCCCCGACACCTCGTGGGCCGGATAGCCGAGGATGGCGGCGACCGATGGACTGGCAAATCGAATGCGCCCGTCGCGATCGAGGGTGAGGACGAGGTCGAGCCCGTTCTCGATGAGGGCGCGAAAGCGCTCCTCGCTCTGGCGCAGTGCTTCCTGCGCGAGGCGGCGCTCGGTGATGTCGACAAACGACGCCATGATCCGCTCGGCTCGTCCGAGCGGGTCGCGGACGACGGCGGCGGAGAGGGCGACGAGGAAGGTCGAGCCATCGGCGCGCTGTGCCGTCAGCTCGCCCTGCCAGGAGTTGTGGCTGGCGAGCGATCCGAGGATGCGCCGAGCTTCGTCGGCGTGCGCCCAGAACTCCAGGGCAGAACGTCCCGTGGCCTCACGCGTGTGCGTCAGCCCCCACATGCGAAGGAAGGCGGGGTTCACGTAGGTGAGCGTCCCGTCGAGCGTGCCAATGGCAATGCCATTGAGCGACGCGTCGATGGCGGCATCCTTGAGGCGCAACGCTTCCTCGCGCTCGCGTTCCTCGGTGATGTCGTTGATGGCCCCCACGGTCCGTACCGGATGCCGGTCCTTTCCGGTGCCTTCAAACGTCGTGTGCGACCGCGAGGAGAGCCAGCGCACGCTCCCATCAGGTCGGACGACGCGATACTGGACATTGAAGATGCCGTCGCCCGCGGGATCGTGCGCGCGCGCGATGGCGGCGCGCACCTGCTCGCGATCGTCGGGGTGCACACCGGCGACCACATCGGCGACGGTCACGACGCGCTCACGGTCCCACCCACGCATCTCCCGCAATTCGGGCGAGTAGTACAGCGAGTCGGTCCGGTGGTCATGATCGAAGATGCCGATGCCGTAGGCCTGCACGGCTTCGGAGAGGCGTCGCTCGCTCTCGCGCAGCGCGGCCTCGGCTTGTCGTCGCGCCGTGACGTCGCGCGTGACGGCGAGCAACGACGAGATCTGGCCGCTCGCGTCGCGCAGCGGGACGGTGCTGCTCTCCACCCAGCGGCGGGTCCCCGTGCGCCCCGCCATTTCGAATGTCAGGGTGCACGATTCGCCGGCGAAGACGCGCTCGACCATGCGTGCGAATGCCTCGCGATGTGGATCCGTGACGCACTGTCCGATGTTGTGTCGTCGCGCGCTGGCGAGGTCCGGTTCCTCGAGCATGGCGAGGCCGGCCGGATTGATCTCCTGCAACTGGCCATTGCGATCGGCGATCAGCACGCACTCAGGCGAGGCTTCGAGAATTGCGCGCAACCGTGTGGCACTGGCGTGCAGCTCGGAGGCGACGCGCACGCGATCGGAGACATGCCAAACGATTGCCAGCCGGAGCCCACTCGACAGCGGGACGATCTGCGCTTCGTAGGTGAGCGCTCCCTCGGGGAAGGGGAGCGTGTAGATGATCCGATTGCCCTGGTCGGCGGAGGAGGCGTCGAGGGCGAGCGCGATTTCTGCCGCGCTCTCGGCCGGGAGGAACTCGCGAATGTTGCGACCGAGGAAACGCTCTGGCGGGACAAAGAGCTGCCCCGAGGTTCCCGTCCGGAAGTCGTGGATCGTTCCGTCTTCCGAGAGGAGGAAGAGGAGTCCGTCGATGGCCGGTAGTATCTCACTCAGGTTGAGCGCCGCCAGTGACGGCGCGCCGGACGCGTCTGATGCGCTGTGTCGGTCCATGCGCCAGGTCCCCGGAAAACGCTTACCCAAACAACCTTGCGGTTGGAAGCGTTCCGTGCAACACGCATCGCGAACGCATCGGACAAATGGCGCGGGTGGCGGCAGTCTCGCCGGGAATTGGCGCTCGCCCGCGCTGTGCGCGCACCACAGATTGTCAAGGAGCGGACCGCGAGGCGGGGGCCATAGTGCGACGGATGACATCTCCGGCACGTCGAATCGAAGCGCTGCGCGAGCGCATTCGACGGCACGACGTGCGGTACTACGAACAGGACCGTCCCACCATCTCCGATGCCGCGTACGACACGCTGGTCGCGCGGCTGCGTCGATTGGAGCGGGCGCACCCCGAGTTGGTGACGCCCGACTCACCCACGCAGCGTGTCGCTGGGCGCTCCGCCGCCCCGTTCGCGTCGCGTCGACATGCCGCGCCGATGCTCAGTCTGGAAGCAACGCGTGACGCCACGTCGATCGCGGCGTTCGTGACGCGCATCCTGCGGCGTGCCGACGGCGACGACAGCCCGTCCCCTGGTCGCGCGCTGCTGCTCGAGCCCAAGCTCGACGGGCTCTCCGTGGAATTGGTGTATCGCAACGGCGTCCTGCGAGCCGCGGCCACTCGTGGGGATGGCCGCGTAGGAGAGGACGTCACCGCCAACGCCCACACCATCGCGTCCATTCCGAGGCGCCTTGGCGGCGCACGCGTACGCGTGCCGCCGATGGTGGCCATTCGCGGCGAGGTGATAATGAACCGTTCGGCGTTCGCGCGCATGAATCGGGCGCTCGTCACGCGCGGCGAGCAACCGTTTGCCAATCCGCGCAATGCGGCGGCCGGTGCCTTGCGTCAACTCGACCCCGCGATCACCGCGCGTCGCCCGCTTCGTTTTGTCGCCTACGAAATCCTGGCGTCGGAGGGGATGCAGCTGACGACGGATGATGAGGTGCTGTCGGCGCTTCGTCGCTGGGGGTTCGCGATCCCCGACTTCGTCGCCCGCGCGTCATCGGCGGAGGCGATCGCGCGCTATCATCGCCGACTGGCGGCGCGACGCGAGCGCATCGATTTCGAGATCGACGGCATCGTGGTGAAGGCGAACGCCCTGCGCGCGCGCGAACGGCTCGGGGTGACGGGGCACCATCCGCGCTGGGCGATCGCGTGGAAGTTCGAACCGCGGGCCGAGACGACGATCGTGGACGATATCGTCTTCCAGGTAGGGCGTACCGGTGCACTGACGCCGGTGGCGCTGCTGCGCCCCGTCGACGTGGGAGGGGTGACGGTGTCGCGCGCGACGCTGCACAACTTCACGGAGCTGACGCGACGCGATATCGCCGTGGGCGACACCGTTCGGGTGCACCGGGCAGGCGACGTGATTCCGGAGATCGTCGAGCGTCGCAAGGGAACGCGCCGTCGCAAGGCGCGCGTGCCCAGGCAGTGTCCGGCCTGTCGTACCCGACTGGTGCGTGATGGCCCCATCCTGCGCTGTCCCAATCGGTGGGCGTGCCCCGCTCAACTCGTGGCGGCCTTGTGTCACCTGGCGAGAGACGAGGCGTTCTCGATTGCTGGGCTGGGAACGGAGGTGGCGCAGCGTCTGGTGGACGCGCGACTGGTGCGCCGCCTTCCGGACCTCTTCACGCTCACCGCCGATGACTTCGCGCAACTGCCTGGTTTTGCTGCACGATCGGCCGACAAGTTGGCGGGTGAAGTCAGACGCGCTCGACGCGTGCCCTTCGCGCAATTCCTGGTTGGGCTTGGGCTCCCCGGGGTGGGGCGTGCGTCGGCGCGAGCGCTTGCCACCACGTTCGGGACACTCGACGGCGTGCGACGCGCGAGCGAAGGGGAGCTTGACGACGTACGCGACATCGGGAAGGTCGAGGCGCGTGCAATTCACTCAGCGCTCCGCGATCGCCGCACGCGCGCGCTGATCGACGGGTTCCTGCGCGCCGGAGTGGACGTACGACCGACGCAGGCCGCGTCCGCGCCGGGCGCCGGGGCGTTGGCCGGGCGGCGCATTGCCTTCACCGGCACGCTGCCAACACTCTCGCGAGACGAGGCGGCTCGCCTTGCCGAAGTGCGTGGGGCCCACGTGACCGACAGCGTGTCGAAGTCGCTGGACATCCTGGTGGTCGGGCGTGAGCCCGGGACCAAGGCGGACAAGGCGCGCCGCCTTGGCGTGCGCACGATCGACGAACGCGCCTTCCTCCAGCTGGCTGGTCGCGCCAGAGCCTAACGCGCGTGCCCTCGCGGGCGCCGCGTGCCCGCGTGTCGGCGCGCGAGGAGGTGGAGGAGCGAGCGAAGCGGGAGGGCGTTGGCCACGCTGCGCCGCTCGATCCAACCGCGGCGCGCCTGATCCACGCCCCATCGCATGAACTGCAGCTCGTCGATCGAGTGGGCGTCGGTACTGATCACGAGCGTGGCGCCCAGTTCCTGCGCGCGCCTTGCCGCGACAGCGTCCAGGTCCAGTCGCTCGGGTTGTGCATTGATCTCGAGCAGCACCCCCTCGCTGGCGGCAACGCGACAGACCTCGTCGAAGTCGACCTGTGCCCCGCGTCGCCCGTTCACCATTCGTCCGGTCGGGTGCGCGAGCACGCGCACGGCCGGGTGCCGGAGCGCGCGCACGAGGCGCGCGGTCTGTCTCGTCCGCTCCAGCCTAAGCGCCGAGTGTAGGGACACGAGCACGATGTCGAGTCGGGCGAGCGTGTCGTCCTCCAGGTCGAGCGAGCCGTCGGGAAGAATGTCGACTTCCGCGCCCTTGAGGACGGTGAGGGTGCGGAGCCGCGCGTTGAGCCGGTCAATGCGTTTCCCCTGGCGGCGGAAGCCGTCGCGATCGAGGCCGCCGGCCACACGCACGGAGGGGGTGTGATCCGTGATCGCGAGGTATTCGTAGCCGAGCGCCTGGGCGGCTTCGGCCATCTCGTCGAGCGTATTGCGACCGTCGCTGTCCGTGCAATGCGCGTGAAGGTCGCCGCGCATGTCATCGCGGGTGACGAGGTGCGGGAGGTGGCGCGCGCGGGCCGCGTCGACTTCGCCGCGATCCTCGCGCAGCTCGGGTGGGATGACGGGGAGCCGAACGGCATCGAAGACGTCTCGTTCCTGGCGCCCGCTGATTCGCCGCCCGTCGCGAAAGACGCCATACTCGTTGATCTTGAGGCCGCGCGCGCGCCCCAACGATCGCACGGCGATGTTGTGCGCCTTGGAGCCGGTGAAGTAGTGCAACGCCGCTCCGTACGAAGCGCGAGGGACGACGCGAAGGTCGACGTGCAGTCCGCCCGCCAGCTGCACGGCGGCGCGCGTGCTGCCGCGGGCGAGGATGCGCTGCACCTCGGGATAGGCGAGGAAGCGTGCGATGGCGGCGCGTCCGTCGCGACACTCGGCGAGCAGGTCGAGATCGCCCACCGTTTCGCGACCGCGGCGGAAACTCCCGGCAAGCTCGGCGCGCGTGACGCCGGGGGAGTCGCGCATCCAGGCGACGAGCGGCTCGCCATACTGCGCGGCCCGTGCGCGAAGCCAGCGGCGCTCGGTGAGCGTGGTGGTGGCGAGCTCCTCGAGAATGCGCGCTTCGGTTCGCGCGCCAAAGCCGGGGAGGGTGCGCACGCGCTTGGCGTGGGCCGCGCGTGCCAGGCCGGCGAGCGAGCGCACGCCGAGTCGCTCGCTGAGGAGTCGCGCGCGTTTGGGGCCAATGCCGGGAACGTGCATCAACTCGACCGCGCCATGCGGCGCTTGTCGTGCGAGTTCGTCCAGGAGCGTCAGCTTTCCGGTGCGAACGATCTCCTCGACCTTCGTGGCGAGGTCTTCACCGATACCGGGGAGTTCGCGCAGCGTGGCCGGCGCGTCGTACACCAGCTCGGCGATGCTCCCTGGCGCCTCCTCGATGGTGCGGGCGGCGTTGAGGTACGCGCGGACGCGAAACGGGTTGGCAGCGGAGAGTTCGAGGAGTTCCGCGAGCTCGCGAAAGCGTCGGGCGATTTCGGCGTTGGCAGGGCCGACTCGGCTGGCTGTTCCGGTTGGGCCGGCTTCGTCGACGATGATCGGGACGGCGCGAGCGCGAGGTCGAGCGCGCGTCCGCGTACGGTGGGCGGGAGGGCGGGGACGTGAAGGCATGCGACCGTCTCCAGAGCCGGGGACCCGTGATGCGGCGGGCGGGCTCGATGTCCCGAGAGCGCTGCGTCAGGGTGACCATGGGCGAACGTGGCGAAATTCGCGGGGCACGTCTGTCGGTGATCGCCTGCAGAGTGGTTCACCTGTCGCCCAAGAGAGCGAGGGAACGAGGCCCGTCGATTGCCAAACGGCCCCGCGTGGGCTATTCTTCCTTGTAGCGATTCGTGCGTCTCGGCGCGCGGACAAGTTCCGACAGACCAGGGGCCTGCCAATGCGAGCAGGCCTTTTTGTGTTCTGTCGAGCCGCCATCCGGTGGCACCTCGCGTGAAGGAGATCACGCACACGTTGTTGTCGGTTGTTGTTCGGCCTGTTCGCGGGCCCGTGCTCCGACTACAGCAAAAGATAAGGAGCATGACCATGCGTACGACTGGCACTGTGAAGTGGTTCAATGACGCCAAGGGCTTCGGATTCGTGACCCCGGCCAACGGCGAGAAGGACTGCTTTGTCCATCACTCGGCCATCCAGGGCAGCGGCTTCAAGACGCTGAGCGAAGGCGAGACGGTGGAGTTCGACATCGTGCAGGGGCAGAAGGGACCGGCGGCGGAGAACGTGACGCGCAGCGGTCGCTAAAGCGATCGGCCCACGACGAGACGCGGGATGGCGCAGGGGTAGCCCGCACCATCCCCGTCCCGCTGGGTGCGGGTGCGTTGACCAGAGAGAGAGGAGTAGTGAATGGCGAAGGAAGAGATGATCGAGTTCGAGGGGTCGGTGTCGGAAGTCCTGCCGAGCGCGATGTTTCGCGTCGACCTGGAAAACGGACACCAATTGCTGGCGACCACAGCGGGAAAGATGCGCAAGTTCCGCATCCGTATCCTGGCGGGAGACCGGGTGACTGTCGAAGTATCTCCGTATGACCTGACGCGCGGGCGTATCACGTTCCGCCACAAGTGAGGAGTGCCGCATGACGATTCCTGAGCGGATCACGGCGCGTTGGATCTCGACGCTGTCGAACGATGAACTGCAGGAAGCCGAACGGGAGTTGCACGGCCACTTCTCCAAGGCGGAGTCGAGCGAGAAGGAACGTCGCGGTGGTGCGTACAGCCTGCTGCGAGGCCCCGATTCGCTGACGCAGGCGTGGCTCAAGTGGAGCATGGTGTGCAATGCCACGCGTGATCGCGGGCTGCGCACGTCGTACCGCGGATAGCACGCGGTACCAACGCTGACGACGCGGTCGGGGAATGCCCGATCGCGTGTCACCACCGGGGAAGTCGTTCAACAACGGCGTGTGCTTCATCGCCGGTTCACTCCCCGTGATCAAGTTGTGTGCAGGTCATGGAGGGTTTCATGTCACTGCGCACGCGCCCGCCCCGCTCCCGGCGGCTCACAACCGGGACACTGCCAAACGATTCGGACCGCGTCGTGCTCCTGGCACGCGGACTGGTGGTCGCCGAGGGTGATCGCTGCGTGCAGTGCGGCATCTGCTCGCACAATTGCCCCAACGGCATCGACGTGCGCGCCGTGGCGCGTGTCGGCGGTGCGGTCACCGACCGACGCTGCATGCTGTGCGGGAGCTGCGTTGCGCGCTGCCCGCGCGGGACGTTGCGCTTCGAACTGTTGGAGCAGGTGCGATGAGCCGCCACCACGTGATCGTGGGGACCGGGATCGCCGCCCTCAGCGCCGCCGAGTCGATTCGCCAGTCCGATGCGCAGGCGCGCATCACGCTGGTGGGACCCGAGCCGCTCCCGTTCTACTCGCGCCCCGGGCTGGCGTACCTGCTCACCGACGAAGTGCCCGAGTCGCGTCTCGCGATTCGCACCGCCGAACAGGTGGAGACGTTGCGCCTGGCGACTCGGCAGCGCCTGGCGACGCTCCTGCTCCCCGACCGCCACTGCCTCCTGCTCGATGACGGCGAGCGGCTCGAATACGATCGTCTCCTGATCGCCACAGGCGCGACATCCATTCGGCCGGCCTTTCCGGGTGCGGAGCTGGATGGCGTGGTACAACTGGATGCGTTGAGCGAGGCGCGCGACCTGGTGCAACGCTGTCGGAGCGCACGCGCGGCGGTGGTGGTCGGGGGTGGGAGCACCGCGCTCGAACTGGTGGAAGGGCTGCACGCGCGCGGCGTCGCCACGCACTACTTCCTGCGCGGCGAACGGTACTGGTCCAAGGTTCTTGATCGGGTCGAGTCGGCCATCGTCGAGGCCCGGCTGGTTGCGGATGGCGTGCAGCTGCACCGCGGCTGTGGTGTGCGCGAGGCGGTCGGGACAGAGGGGCGCCTGACGGCGGTGCTGACGACCACGGGGAAGCGGGTGGAGTGCGACATCCTCGCGGTGGCCACCGGGGTGCGTCCGCGGCTCGAGTTGGCGACGTC
Organism: uncultured Gemmatimonadaceae bacterium; assembly: GCA_964560345.1. Classification (GTDB taxonomy): domain Bacteria; phylum Gemmatimonadota; class Gemmatimonadetes; order Gemmatimonadales; family Gemmatimonadaceae; genus SCN-70-22. Next base: position 7,576 of record CAZLLP010000086.1, on the reverse strand, counting down.
GGGGGGACTGCGGACCGAGCGTGGCGTGCTGGTGAACGAGTACCTCGAGTCGAGCGTCGCGGACGTCTTTGCAGCTGGCGATGTGGCGCAGGTGTACGACCCGGTCACCCGCCAGGCGCAACTCGACACGTTATGGGCGAGCGCACGCCGCCAGGGGCAGATTGCCGGGATGAACATGGCGGGGATGCACGTCCCCTATCGCACGCGGCCGCCGATGAACGTGACGCGCGTGGGGGGAATCACGGCGACCATCATTGGCGCGGTGGGAGCGGCCGACGATCCCGATCTCCTCACGCTCACGCGCGGGCAGAGCGAGCGCTGGGCGGCCGATCCCGACTCGTGGAGCGTGGGGGGGGCGCGGCAGAACGACCGCCTGCGCGTGGTGGTGAGCGGGCGCGCCATCGTGGGCGCGGTGGTGATGGGCGACCAGGAGCTGTCGCGACCACTGGCGCACCTGATCGGCGAAGAAGTGGACATCTCGACGTTGCGCCCGGCGCTGGAGCAGTCGCCGGAGGCCGCCATGGACCTGCTGCTGGAGTTTTGTCATGCGCATGTCAGCGATCGCGCCGCGCGCCACTGGTGAGCTGGTCGGCGGGAGCCTCGCGGCGGCGCTCGCCACCGTGGCCTTCATCGTCTGGCGCGACGGAAGCACGCGATGGGCGAGCGGACTTCCCGGACATCTGCTGGGGGCGATCGGGCTCGCGTTGATGCTGTGGGCCGGTGTGGCCTACACATGGCGCAAGCGTCGCACCGCGGCAGGCGATGCGGCGATGCGCGGCGCCATGCAATCGCACATCGTCGCCGGATTGCTCGGGCCCTACCTGGTGATCCTGCACTCCGGACTCGCGTTTCACGGGGTGGCGGGGGCGCTGACGCTCCTGATGGTGCTGGTGGTCGCGAGCGGGGTGGTGGGGCGTGCGGTCTTCACGGCGGTGCCACGCCAGATCGGCTTGGCCGATCCGGTTCGGATGGCATTGCTGGAAGGGGAGGAGGCCCGACTCGAGGCGGCGCTCGCCGAGGTGTCGCGCGATTGCGCGCACGCGATGGCGGGCGACGTGCCTGACACGGCGACGACCGCCTCGGAGCGCCGGCGCGCGCTGCGCGCCGAGTTGGTCTCGGTGCGCCACGAGCAGGAGCACCTGCGCGGTGAGTGGCGAGAACAGGGGAGCTCAGCGACGTGGCGTCGGGTCCTGAGCGTGTGGTGGTTCCTCCACGTCCCGGTGAGCATGGCGTTGTGGGTGCTGGCGATCGTGCACATGGGCGGGGCGTTGTACTACGCAACCTTCAGTCGTTAGGTGGCCGCGATGCAGGGGGCCGCGGTGTCGAGAGCGAGCGTGGCGGTGGCGCTCATTGCCGCGGTCTGCGTTGCAGCGGCGGCCACGGCCACCGGAGGTGGGATTTTCTCCCCGGGGGCGCTGCATGCCGGCGACAGCACCCCCGCCACGCTGCAGGGGGTGACGTCGCACGCGGCGCTCGGTCGGCAGTGTGGCACCTGCCACGGTTCGCCGTGGTCCTCGGTGCGGATGGACGCCAAGTGCCTGGAATGTCACAGCGACGTGCGTCGCACGTTGCGTGATACCTCAACGTTGCACGGCCACCTGCGCGACGCGTCGGCGTGCGTGAGCTGCCACACCGAACATCTTGGGCGCACCGCGCGCCTGACGAGGGTCGACGGATTCGGTGCCGCGCACGGGCAGTTCGGCTTCTCGCTCGCCGCGCACCGCACGACATCGGACGGCAAGATCTTCGGCTGCAACGATTGCCACGCCTCGGCCACGTTCACCTTCGATGATACGCGCTGCGAGTCGTGCCATCGCGACTATCAGGGGGCCTTTGTTGCGCGGCATGTGCGCGAATGGGGGACCGACTGCCAGTCATGCCACGACGGGATCGACCGCTTCACGCGTAGCGCGTTTGCCCACGACACATCGGGCTTCACGCTCGACGGCGCGCATGTGACCGCGTCGTGCGTCTCGTGTCACACGGAGACACGCACGTTGGCCGATTTCGGCACCGCGCCCACGACCTGCATCGGGTGTCATCGCGCCGACGACGAGCATCGCGGTGACCTGGGCGACGATTGCGGCGCGTGCCACTCCACACGGTCGTGGGAGGGGGCGACGATCGAGCACGACGTCTTCCCGCTCGATCATGGTGAGGAGGGACCCGTCGCGTGCAAGACGTGCCACGAGGATCCGAAGAACTACAAGTCGTACACCTGCTACAACTGCCACGAGCATTCGCGCGCGCGTGTGCAGGCGGAGCATCGCGGCGAGGTATCGACGCGCAACCTCGACGACTGTGTGCGCTGCCATCAGGGGGGCGAGAAGGAGGGGCGGGAGGGGCACGGCGAGCGCGAAGGGCGGCGCCGGGGTGGAGGGCGCGGTGACGATCATTCGTGAGTCCGCGCGTGCTGCGGCGCCCGAGGGAGGGTAGGCAAGCCGTGCGCACCGTTGCATCGTTGGCCCAAGCGCTCCTGATACCTCCGCCATCTCTACCTCGTTCGTCCCGGCGCCGACCGGCGACGTCTTCTTCCCTTTTCGTACCACGATGAAGCCTTGCGATTGCGATGCCCGCCACGAACCGCGGCGCGTCGTGCTGACAGGAGGTCCCGGGGCCGGCAAGACCGCGGTGCTGGAGTTGATCCGTCTGTTCTTCTGCGTGCACGTGAAGACGCTGCGCGAGTCGGCGGGGATCGTGTTCGGCGGCGGGTTTCCGCGGAATCAGCACTGGGAACTGCGACAAGCCGGACAGCAGGCGATCTATCACGTGCAGCGCTCGCTGGAACTGACCGGGGACCTGGAGAACGCCGCGGTGGTGTTGTGCGATCGCGGCACCGTCGACGGCGGCGCGTACTGGCAGGGGCCAGGATCGCTCTGGTCGGCGGTGGGGACGACGCTCGAGGAAGAGATCGCGCGGTATCACGCCGTGATTCACTTGCGGACTCCCACCTCGCCCGACGCCTACGGTCATGAGAATCCGCTCCGCATCGAGTCGCTGGACGAAGCCGCGGCGATCGACGCGCGCATCGCGGAGTGCTGGTCCTCGCATCCGCGACGCTACGTGGTCGACGCCACCCCGGACTTCCTGACCAAGGCGGCGCAGTCACTGTCGATTCTGCGCGATCACGTGCCACCGTGCTGCCGCCATCACGTCAAGCCGTTCCTGTGGGCGACCTGGCCGGGCGATGCGGAACCCCATGGTCCCTAGCCAAGGAATGCCGGTGAGGCGCCTGCGCTTCTTGTCTCGTGCCGTGCTGCTGGCGGCGGTCGGTGCCGCGCCGTCGCTGAGCGCCGGACAGGCGGCGACCACGCCACCGATCCCGACGACCGCGCCGGCGCTGCCGACGCTGCACCACGTCGGGCTCAACTCGGTGGACCCGGAGCGCGCGATTGCGTGGTATCGACGCCTGTGGCCGACGGCGATGCGCACCGAGATGGCTGGGCAGCCTGGTGTGCAGGGGGAGATGCTCCTGCTCTTCCAGCGGGTCGACCGGCCGCCGGCCGGGGGATGGCGGCACGATCTCCATCGGCCAGAGACGCAGTCGCCGTTTTGGCACATCGGCGCCTTCACCAACACCTCCACGCTGCCGGCGCGGTTGGAGGGGACGGGCGTTGCCCCGCTCCCGCTCTGGCTTTCCCCCACCGCTACGGTGGGCAGATGGCGGTCCGGGTTGGCGCCCTATGCCGGGACGCTCACCGCGGGACAACTGGCCACCGCGCCTGGCGCGGCCCCGCGCGACGGGGGCTTTGCCTACGTCGTTGCGCCTGACGGAGCACTCTTCGAGTTCACCGGAGGGCCCGGCACCAAGGATGCCTTCGCCCACCTGCATTTCTTCCACGAGCAGCCGCTGTGCGCGGCCAACTGGTACGTGACGCACCTGGGGATGGAACTCCCGCCGGTGCGCGACAGCGCCGGGGTCGAGCGCCCGCGCCCACTCCACGCGCCGTGCGATGCACCGTATGGCGAGGCGGGGTGGCCGTCGCTGGAGAAGGTCGGGACCATTCGACAGCCGGCGGGGAGCGTGCGCTATGCCGGCGGGAGCATGGCCTGGTACCCTCGGCAGTGCGTCGGGAATCGGTGCGGCACCGACCAGCGTCTGGTGCGCTCACGCGGACAGGTGCTCGACCACGTGGCGTTCGGGGTGCGTGCACTCGATGCGATGCACGAGCGCCTGATGCGCGCCGGGGTGCGGGTGCTCGAGCCGATACATCCGTTTGGCGCGACGCGCGCCTTCATGATCGAGGATCCGGACGGGTTGGCGATCGAGTTGGTCGAGATTCCCTAGTGGTAGCGGCGGGGAGGCGCCGGGACGGCGTTAGAGCGAGCGCGGCCGCGGTGCGCGCGTCATGACGGCCTGTTGTCGCCCCTCGACCCGAAACGTCCGGACCTCTCCTCCTTGCTCGGCGTTGGCGCCAGTGCCGCGCTGCACCGCGGCCGGCGTGGCGCTCCACCACGTGATATCGTGGGTAAGCGTGTCGCCACGCAGCGTGTAGCGACTCTCGAGCACGCGCGGCCCCACCTGGAAGACGCTCACCAGCGAGCCGGCGATGAGCGTTTCATCAAGCAGGAGCCCGTTGCGTTCGTCGGTGGCGTACCAGCCGCGCGCACTGTCGCGCACGACGAGCCGGTAGTCGCGAAGGCCGCGCGCCGTATCGGCATTGAAAACGGTGCGCCAGGTGAGGGCACTCCCGGTATCCTCGCGAGCGATGCGGAGCGTGATGGGGATGCGGTTGCGCACGCTGTCGGGGGCGCTCACGGTCGTGAGCGAACCAGACCACTCGCCGAGCCAGTCCGTTGGGAAGCGCGGCGCTTGCGCGGCGGCGCCTGACGCGAGCAGGGCAGTTGTCAGCATCGAGAGCGCGACGGCACGTCGGGACATCGGCATGGGAGTGGCTCCGCAGAAACGCGTGGAGAGAACGAGGCGACAAGCTACCGGAAGCGAGTGCGGAAGCCAGCGCCGCCGCGATATCGCCGCCGCGACATCGCCGCCGCGACATCGCGTCCGCCGACTGGCTCACGCGTGCGCGATGTCACAGTGCGCGGTTGCCGAACGAGATCGGGCCCACATTGACCCTCGCGGGGAGTGCACACGCGTCAGGCATCGTGCGAGATTCCCCGGTGTATCATGCCCGCGGCGCGCACCGTCACCGGCGTCCATGTCCCCCTCTCCCGCCTCTACGTAATGTCGTTGTGCCCACGTTCGGCGCGCTCGCGCCTCCTGACGATCCCGTCGTTCCTGCTGGTCGTTGCGTCGATGCTCTCGCTCGACGCGATCGGCTCGGTTGCGCAGGCGCAGCAGGGCGCCTCGCGGCAGGCCAAGCCCGCCACGAAGAAGGCGAAGCCCAAGGCGACGACGAAGGGGACGTCCAAGACCGCCGCCAAGTCCACCGCGAGGGCGAAGGGCGACACGGCCAAGCGCGACTCGACGCGCCGGGCGGCGCCATCGGGGATGCTCGGACGCAACGCGGGTGATCGACACCTCGCGTTCAAGGGGATGGGGAGCGACCTCGACTCGTTATGGCCGCCCAAGATGCCGGCGCCGCTCCCGGGATCGATCCTGCCGGCGCGTCGTGTGATCGCCTTCTATGGCAACCCGCTGTCGCGCCGGATGGGCATCCTGGGGGAGTTCGATCCGCCGGAGATGCTGCAGCGCCTCGATGCCGAAGTCGCGGAGTGGAACCGCCTGGACCCTGAACATCCGGTGCAGCCCGCGTTGCACCTGATCGCCGTGGTGGCGCAGGCGGGGGCGGGGAGCGACGGGAAGTATCGAGCGCGAATGGACAGCGTGATGATCGAGAAGGTGTACGGCTGGGCCAGGAGCAAGAACGCGATCCTCTTCCTCGATGTGCAGGTGGGGCTCAGCACGCTGCAGTCCGAGTTGCCGCTGCTGGAGAGGTTCCTCAAGCGCCCTGACGTGCACCTGGGGATCGACCCCGAGTTCTCCATGAAGAACGGCGGACGCCCGGGGAAGAAGATCGGGACATACGATGCGAGCGACGTCAACTACGCGTCGCGGTTCCTGGCCGGCCTGGTGGACAAGTATCAGTTGCCGCCCAAGCTCCTCATCGTGCACCGCTTCACGCAGAAAGGGGTCACCAACGCGCGCGACATTCGCCTCGATCCCAAGGTGCAGGTGGTGATGCACATGGATGGCTTTGGCGCCCCGTGGCTCAAGCGCGACTCGTTCTACTCCTACGTCAAGAAGGAGCCGGTCCAGTTTGCCGGCTGGAAGCAGTTCACCAAGCCGCGTAACGACTCGCCAGCCACCAGCAAGCGCGAGATCCTGCGACTCTGGCCGGCGCCGCTCTACATCCAGTACCAGTAGCCCTGGCGAATTGCTTCTGACGGCGTGTCCTTCTGGGCACGCCGTCAGTCGTTGTGAACGGTCTGCTGTCGGGCTGCACGCCGCGGTTGGAGCAGCAGCTCGAAGTAGAGCAGCGGGACGTCGTGATACGTCACGTGGGCGACCTCGCGGTAGTGGCAGGCCCGATAGAACCCGCCGGCTCCCGCCGGATCGTCGTAGGCGTCGAGCCGGATGCTGTTCCCGGGCCAGGCGCGGGCGGCGGCCGCCGCCTCGGTGAGCAGGCGCCGGCCGATCCCCTGCCGCTGCCGGTCGGGGTGCACGGCGACATCCACCAAATAGAGCGGCTGGCGCACCGGCGTGAAGCGCATGATGTCGATCGCTTGCGGACAGCAGGATTGCAGGCGAAGGGTCCCCACCACCGTTGCAGCTGACCGGGCGACGAAGATCACCCCGGTGTGCAGGGCATCGCGCACCGCCGCCTCTGAGGCGTGCGTCGACCAGTGCCCGCCCCCGTGGGTTGCCGTGAGATACGCGGCGGCGGCAGTGCGCACCTCGGCAATGGCACGGGCATCGTCGGCGGTGGCGCGGTGGATGACGATCGACATCGAGCCCCGAGTGTGCGAGCAACCGCGGGAGTCGGCGCCTGCCAGCGTCGGCAGCCGTCGATGGGACCGCGCGGCTGGCGTCGAAGGACGCGTCCCCGTGGTCCCTGGCTACCGCACGATGACACCCGGCACTCGCGCCGCCGAGCGGTGGAGCCCCGGCAGACTCTCGGGGAATCGGGAAGTCAGGCCGATACTTCCCCAAAGGCCTGTCACGTCCCCGCCCCCAGGCGTCGTCGCCGTCGTCCGCATTCCCCTCGTGATCGCTCCAACGCCCTCGTCTCCTGCGCCGGCCAGTGTGGAACTGACTCCAGTCGAACGTCGGCTGAAGCAGATCCTCGCCGATGTCGATTTCCCGGCGATTTCGACCGAGGCGCTGGAAGCACTCAAGCAGGTGCCGGACGACGAGACCTCGATCCAGCGACTCGCCAACATCGTGTTGCGCGAGTACGCGCTGACGGTGAAGGTGCTGCGGACGGCGAATAGCGCGCATTACCGTCGTTCCGACAAGCACATTCGCAGCGCCGCGCATGCAATGCTCCTTCTGGGAGCGGGGACGGTGCGCAACCTCGCCGGGAGCCTTCTGCTCTTCGAGCATTATCGCAAGCGCTCGCCGGGGCTCAAGGAGCTGATGCTGCTCTCACTCCTGACGGCCAACCACGCGCGC
>CAZLLP010000085.1:16350-23619 GCA_964560345.1 uncultured Gemmatimonadaceae bacterium | reverse complement strand
GGCGGCGTGGCGGTGCCGACCTCCGCGGTGTCCACCACGGACGGGACGGACGTCTGGGTGGTCGATGCCGGGTTGAAGCGGGTGCTCCGTTACGCCGGGGCCGCATCGCTCCTTTCCGGGATGGCGACGCCGATCGGCTCGTTCGTGCTGCACGCCGACGACGCGAGCCCGAGCGACCTGGTGACCGACGGGAACGTCGTGTGGGTGACGGACGACGTTCGGGACGAGGTGTGCGTCTACGACCCGGCGGGTACGCCCCTGGGGCGGTGGAAACCTGACGCGGCGCACGCGGACGCCCCGGGGATCACCCCCGCCCCCCCCGGCCCGAGTTCGGGGCCGGTTCGACCGAAATCACCGTCAGGTTCTGGAGCACCTCGTCGGCCAGGCCGGCAAGAGTCAACCGCACCGCATCCGTCACCTGCCCGCACAACTGTCGGGCCTTGCGGCCCGTCTCGCGGGGGTTCCACGTGCGGCGGTCGTGGAACCGTTTCGGGTCGGACCCGTCCTCGCCGCTGGCTTCCGCAGCAGCCGCGTTCGCCAGGCGATCGTCCTGCCGCCTGACGCGGACGTGCTGCTCGCCGGTACGCAGCCGCTTTCGGTGCAGATCATCACCGATGCCGCCGATCCCAACACCGGGAGCATCATGCAGGCGTACACGTCGACCATCATCCAGCGATGGCACGCCGAGTCGGTCCCGCGTGGCGGCGTGCACCTCGATGTGGCGATGCGCATGCGCTACAACCCGACGCTCGAGAGCGTGAACCTTTTCGTCCCGGGACTCATCGCCCTCGTCCTCACCATCGTTTCGGCGATGATGACGGCGCTGTCGATCACCCGCGAGAAGGAGACGGGGACGATGGAGATGCTCCTCGTCTCGCCGTTGCACCCGGCGGCCATCGTGGTCGGCAAGGTGGCACCCTACGTGGTGATGGGCTTCGCCAACGTCCTGCTGGTGCTGGGGGCCGCACGCGGCGTGTTCGGGATGCCGCTTCGCGGGAGCCTGGTGCTGCTGCTGGCCGAGTGCCTGCTGTACATCATGACCGCGCTGGCGCTGGGGATCGTCATTTCGTCGCGCGCGACCTCGCAACGCACGGCGATGATCGCCGCGCTCGCCGGCTTGTTGCTCCCCACGCTGATGCTGTCGGGCTTCATCTTCCCGCTCGACTCGCTCCCGGCGCCGCTGCGCCTCATCTCCAACATCGTCCCCGCGCGCTGGTTCCTCACCATCGTGCGCGGGATCATGGTGAAGGGGGCCGGGTTCGCCACGCTCTGGCAGGAAACGACGATCCTCTTCGGTCTCACCGTCCTGCTGCTCGTCGCTGGGGCGCGACGACTCGCCATCCGGCTGGACTGAGCGATGCGAACCATTCTCTTTCTCATGCGGAAGGAGTTCCTCCAGGTCTTCCGCGACAAGGCCACCGTCTTCCAGATCTTCTTCATCCCGGTGGTGCAGCTTCTCGTGCTCTCCAACGCCGCGACGTTCGACATCACGCGCACGCGCCTGGCCGTGGTTGATGAGGATCGCAGCACGGTGTCGACCGAACTGGCGCAACGCCTCGAGGGAGGCGGCCGCTTCACCATCGTGCGGGCGCAACCGACCACCGCCGGAATCGAATCGGCGCTGCTCGACCGCGACGTGACCGCGGTGTTGCGCATTCCGCATGGCTTCGAGGCCGATCTGGTGCGCGAGCGACACGCACCGGTGCAGTTGCAGCTGAACGCCGAGGAAGGGGCGGCCGCCGGCATCGTGCAGGCGGCGGCGCAGGCGATCCTCTCCGACTATGCCCGCGATCTCGGCGTGCGCCTCCCGGGTGCTGCGCGCATCGTGCGAGGGGCGCCGCTCGACCTGCGCACGCAGGGATGGTTCAATCCCTCGCGCAACTACAAGCACTACATGGTGCCGGCCCTGCTCGTCTCGCTCACCACCATCATCGGGATGCTGCTCACGGCGCAGAACATCGCGCGCGAAAAGGAGTTGGGGACGATCGATCAGCTCAACGTCACGCCCATCACCAAGGGGCAGTTCATCACGGCCAAGCTCCTCCCGTTCTGGATCCTGTCGCTGGTGATCTTCTCGATCGGCATGGTGATCGGGAAGCTCGTCTTCGGGATCCCCACGCGCGGGAGCGTCCCACTCGTCTTCCTCTCGGCCGCCGTCTATCTCGTCGTCGCACTCGGCATCGGGCTCTGGATCTCGACCATCACCAGCACGCAGCAGCAGACCATGTTCGTCGCGTTCTTCATCATGCTCATCTATCTGTTGATGAGCGGGTTGTTCACCCCGGTCGACTCGATGCCCACGTGGGCGCAGTGGATGGCCGAGGCGAATCCGGTGAAGCACTTCGTCTTCATCATGCGATCGGTCCTGGTAAAGGGGGCAGGGTGGGAGACGATCGCACGTCCGCTGGGAGGGCTGGCGCTCGCGGGAGGGGCGGTGCTCGCGCTGGCGGTGCGCCAATATTCGAAGCAGGCACACTGATCGGGGCGACCGCTCGCAGGATTCGAGCGGAATCTCCGCCGGAACGGCTTGGGATCGCCCTCTGTCGTTGACTCCCGCGGGCCACTCCGTAGCTTTCGCCAACGCCCCCGCTTGCGCGCGGGGGCGTTTTTTTGTGTCTCGCCGCGCCAGCCGGGCCTCCGCGATTTCGCTCCGGCCCTCCCGCGCACCGCCCCGAGCCAGGCAGCACCTCATGTTCGATTCGAAGACACGCACGATCGTGGTCGTTGGCGCCCAATGGGGCGATGAAGGGAAGGGGAAGCTGGTCGACGTGATCGCCGAGAAGGCCGATTGGGTCGTGCGCTACCAGGGCGGCGCCAACGCCGGGCACACGGTGCACATCGGCGACGATTCGTTCGTCCTGCATCAGATCCCCTCCGGCATCCTGCACCCCGGGGTGCGCTGCGCGATCGGCAACGGCGTGGTGCTCGATCCCGAGACGCTCTTCACCGAGATCGATGAATTGGTGAAGGACGGGATCGATGTGGAGGGGCGCTTGTACGTCTCGGACCGTGCGCACCTCGTGATGCCGTACCACAAGCTGGTCGACTCGGAGAGCGCCGCTTCCAAGGCGATCGGGACGACCGGTCGTGGCATCGGGCCGTGCTACGAGGACAAGGCGGGGCGTCGTGGCGTGCGCGTGGTCGATCTCAAGCACATCGACCGCCTGCGACCGCTGGTGGAGAAGGGGGTCGAGACGGCCAACATGCGCCTCGAGCGCAACGGCTCGTCCAAGCGCGCGACGGTCGAGGAGACGATGGATCGCCTGAGCGCGCTCGCCCCACGACTCACCGCCCTCTCGGAAGATCTGGGGCTGGCGATGCATCGCGCCGTGAAGTCGGGGGCGGCGATCCTGCTCGAAGGGGCACAGGGGTCGCTGCTGGACGTCGATCACGGGACGTATCCGTTTGTCACGTCGAGCAACACGACGGTGGGCGGGGCGGCGACGGGTTCCGGCATCGCCCCCACGGCGCTGCACACGGCGTTAGGCGTGGTGAAGGCGTACACGACGCGTGTGGGCAACGGCCCGCTCCCCACCGAATTCGCCGAGCCGCTGCACTCGCACGTGCGCACGCTCGGGAACGAGTTCGGCGCCACCACCGGGCGTCCGCGCCGCTGCGGCTGGTTTGATGCCGTCGTGGTGCGCTATGCCGTTCGGGTGAACGGCCTCACCGATCTCGCCGTGACCAAGCTGGACGTCCTCGACACGCTCGACGAGCTGGGGATCTGCACCGGCTATCGCGTGGGCGAACAGGTCCACGAGGAGTTCCCCGCCGACATCTCCGTGCTCGACCAGATCGAGCCGGTGTACGAGTGGTTCCCGGGGTGGAAGTCGTCGACGGCCGATGCCCGGTCGCTGGCCGACCTCCCCAAGGAGGCACGCGCCTATCTCGATCGCATTGAGGCACTCGTCGATGCGCCGATTCGCTTTGTGTCGGTGGGGACGCGCCGCGACCAGATTATCGATACCGCGCTCGAGTCACGCTGATCGATGACCGACAGCACCGGAGCGTTCGACGTCGTCGTCATCGGGGCCGGGCCGTGCGGGCTGGCCGCGGCGATCTCGCTGGGGCGCGCGGGCTTTCGCACCGTCGTCGTCGATGCCGATTGCGTCGTCAGCTCCATCACGCAGTACCCGACGTATGCGACCTTCTTCTCCACGGCGGAGAAGTTGTCGTTAGGTGGGCTCCCGTTCGTCATCTCCGACGCCAAGCCCACCCGCCGAGACGCGCTCACGTACTACCGCGCGGCGGTGCAGCACTTCAACCTCACCGTGCGGCAGTTCGAGCGCGTGGAGGCCATCGAGGGGAGCGCCCCTGACTTCCGCGTGCGCACGCGCCGCCGCGATGGAACAGAGCGACACATCCCCTGTCGCGCGGTGGTGGTGGCCACCGGCTACTGGGGCTCGCCCAATCGGCTCAATGTCCCGGGCGAAGAGCTCCCGCACGTCACGCACGCCTATCGCGAAGGGCACGTCGCCTTTCAGCAGACCGCCGTCGTCGTCGGCGGCGGCAACTCGGCGGCCGAGGCGGCGCTCGATCTCTGGCGTGCAGGTGCGGACGTCACGCTGGTGCACTTCGGTCCCGCGTTCGACAAGAAGATCAAGCCCTGGATCCTTCCCGACCTCAACAACCGGATTGCCGAAGGGGCGATTCACGCGCGCTGGAATTCGCGAGTGACCGCCATTCGCGGCGACGCGGTCGAGGTGGTGGACACCGAAGGCGACGTGGGGCGCATTCCCGCCGATCATGTTTTCCTGCTGACCGGCTTCGCGCCTAACGTCACGCTGCTGCGCGAGGCGGGCGTCCCGATCGATCCCGGGACCGGGATCCCGTCTCACGATCCGGCGACGCTGGAGACGAGCGTCCCGGGACTGTTCATTGCCGGCGTGGTCACCGCCGGCTACGACGCCAACAAGGTCTTCATCGAGAACGGGCGCTTTCACGGCGACTTCATTGCCGCGCGCCTCAAGGGGTCGGCACCGCCACCGCCGCCCAAGCTGAGCCGGGAGCTGGATACGTAGCACGGACGCAGGACGCTGGCACAACTCGCGAGGTGCAATATGGACGCTCGACTCACGCGCCGTCGTTTTCTCGCTGATGGCGTGACGTGCACCGCGCACCTCGCGCTGGCCGCCGCGCTTGCACCTGACGCGGTGCGCGCGATGTGGGCGCAAGCGCGAAGTGGCACCGTCGTCGCCACCGAGCCGTTCGGGCGGCTCGAGCAGGTGGCCGAAGGGATCTGGGCGCTGATCTCCACCCCGCTCACCGGCTCGCGTGAGACCGTCTCCAATGGAGGGCTCATCGCCGGGAGGTCGGGCGTGATGGCCATCGAGGGGTTCATGACCCCCGATGGTGCGCGCTGGCTCGCCGGGAAGGCGCGCGAGCTCACCGGGCGCTGGCCCACACACGTGGTGATCTCGCACTACCACGCCGATCACATCAACGGCATCGCCGCCTATCGCGAGGGCGGCGCGACGCCGTCGATGCTCGTCACCGACGAAACGCGCGGCGCGGTGCTCGGCGCGGTGCTGCAGCAGGTGACGCCGGCCGACGAGGCACGGCGCGAGGCGCTCGCGCAGTCGGTTGCCCCTGCCGGCGACCCGGCTGAGATCGACCTGGGGGGGCGCACGGTACGACTCGTCAGGCGCCGCGGGCACACGGCGAGCGATGTCACCATCGAAGTCGACGATCCGTCGGTGGTGTTCACAGGAGATCTGGTGTGGAACGGCATGTTCCCCAACTACGTCGACGCCACGCCCACACGCCTGGCCGACGCCACGCGCGCGCTGCGGCGTTCGCGCACGACGACCTACGTCCCCGGGCATGGCAGCGTCGCCTCGGATGCCGATGTGGGGCGCTACCTGGCGATGCTCGCCGAAGTCGAGCAGGCGGCACGAGCCGCATACGCCAAGGGGGCGCCGGCCGCCGAGGCTGGCGCCGGCTTTGCGCTCTCCGCGTCGTTAGGCGAATGGGCGCTCTTCAACAAGGTCTTCTTCGAGCGCGCCTTCACCGCGTGGTACCGCGAACTCGGCGCAGGTGATGGCGCCAAGCGATAGCGCGGCGACGACCGGTGGTGAGGGGAGTTCGTCGGCGGCGTTGCCGGCGGCCCCCGATGTCGTGGTGATCGGGGGCGGGACGGCCGGCGCTGCGGCGGCGCGACTCCTCGCCTCATGGGGACACCTCGTCGTGCTGCTCGAGCGCGAGGGGACGCGTCCGGCGCTGGCCGAGTCGCTCCCGCCGAGCTGCATTCCATTGCTGGAGGCGGTCGGGGTGCGCGCGGCCGTGGAAGGCGCGGGCTTCCTTCGCTGTAGCGGGAACACGGCGTGGTGGGGGGGCGAGCCGATGCGCGTCGAGCCGTTTTCCGGTGGCCGGCTCGGCTTCCAGGTGGTGCGGTCGCGACTCGAAGAGGTGCTGGGCGCCTGCGCCAGTGCAGCCGGAGTGGTGCGCGTGCAGCCAGCGACGGTGCTTCGCGTGGCGCGCGACGGCGAGCACCACGTCGTCGAAGTCGCGCTGGCCGACGGGATTCGTACGATCCGGGCGCCCTGGGTGCTCGATTGCAGCGGACGGGCCGGCGTGGTGGCGCGCAACCATCGCATCCCCGCCCCGGACGGTGTGCGCACCGTGGCGTTGATCGATGTGTGGGACAAGCCTGGCGGATGGTCGCTGCCTGACGAGTCGCACACGCTGGTGGAGAGTGCGGCGTGGGGGTGGGGGTGGTCGGTCCCGGTGACGCGAGAACGACGATTCGTCACCATGATGGTCGATCCCGGCGCTACCCCGCTCAGCGGCGACGACGGTCTCGCGGCGCGGTATGCCGAACTGCTGTCGACGTTGCCCGCGCTGCGCGCCCTGTCTCAAGGGGCGACCTGCACCGGTGCCCCGTGGGCGTACGAAGCGACCCCCTATCACAGTCGCGACGTCGCCTTTCCCGGACTGCTGCTCGTCGGCGACGCCGCGAGTGCAATCGATCCGCTCTCGTCGTTTGGAGTGAAGAAGGCGCTCGCCTCGGCGTGGTTGGCCGCCGTCGTCGTTCATACGTCCCTGGTAACTCCCCAACACGCGGAGCTTGCCGCCGAGCTGTATCGCGAACGCGAGGCGGCCTACGTGCGCAGTGCCACGCACACGCTCAGCGACCTGTCGCGCGACGCCAAGTCAGGGGAGGCGATCCCGTTCTGGTCGGCGCGGGCGGAGCTTGGCACGGCTGGGGAGGGTGAGGCCCCCGCCGAGGCGTCGGCCGAGCGCCCGCCGCCCGACCCGGCCGTTCCTTCC
>CAZLLP010000085.1:0-16340 GCA_964560345.1 uncultured Gemmatimonadaceae bacterium | reverse complement strand
GCTCGGTCGTCGCCACGACCCCCATGGGCGCCAGGCTGGTCCCGGTGGGTCGCGAGGGGCGCGTGTCGCGCCCGGTGGTGCGTGGCAACGTCGTCGTCCCCGAGGAGCACCTGCTCCTCCCGGGAGAATCGGCGCCCGTGCGTTACCTGCGGAGTGTCGATCTCATCGCCCTGCTCGATGTCGCCAGCCGCCACGACGACGTCGGGGCGATGTACGCCCAGTTCGCCCGTCTCATGGGGCCAATCCCCCTCCCGGACTTCCTGGGGGCGCTGAGCGTATTGATAGGGAAAGGGATCGTCCGACTTGCTTGACATCCCCCGGTTTCGCCCGTAGAACAGGCGGAACGCGTCGACAGGGGAGACATGGCGTTGGGCAGCTTCCTAACGAGGATGGCCGGGGTATCGGGAGCGCTGGCGGCGTTTGGGCCGCTCGCGCATGCGCAGCCACAATCGCAGCCGCGCCCGCAGGCCGACACCGGCGGTTTTGTGATCTCCGACCAGTTGGTCGTGAGCAAGTGCCAGAAGTGCCACGCCCGCGATTCGACCGGGCACATGGGGCGCCTGTCGTACCTGCGCAAGACCCCCGAAGGGTGGGAAGCCTCGGTGCGACGCATGGCGAGCCTCGCCGATGTGCAGTTGCAGCCGGCGGAGGCGCGGTCGATCGTCAAGTACCTCGCCAACAAGCAGGGGCTCGCCCCCGCCGAGGTGCGTGGCGCGCGCTTCGAGATGGAGCGACGCCTCATCGACTATCGCTACACCGGCGATGCGGTCACCGAACGCACATGTCGCGCCTGCCACTCGGTGGGACGCGTGATGCTACAGCGCCGCACCAAGAACGAATGGGAGCTGCTGGTCGCGACGCATCGCGGCTACTACCCCAACTCCGACTTCCAGGCCTTCCGTCGATCGGGGCCCTCGCCCAGCGATAGTGCGCCGGCGCCGCACCCGATGGAGCAGGCCATCGCCTATCTCTCGCGCGCCTTCCCGCTACAGACGCCGGAATGGACCGCGTGGTCGGCGACGATGCGCCCGGCCCCGGTGGAAGGGAGCTGGCTGCTCTCCGGTTACGAGGTCGGGCGCGGACAGCTGTTCGGCCGTATGACGGTGAGCAAGGTCCCCGGGACCGACGACGAGTTCACGACGCGCGCGGTGTACCGCTTTGCGTCTGGCGGCGCCCCGATCGTGCGCGAGGGCAAGTCGGTGGTCTACACCGGGCACCAGTGGCGTGGCCGCTCTGCCCCGTCCGGGGCGCCTGCCGATTCCTCCTGGCGTGAAGTGATGTCGGTGGAACCCGGATGGCAGGAGATGTCCGGTCGCTGGTTCCGCGGTGGCTACGACGAGTTTGGCATCGACATCTCGGCAACGCGGGTGAGCGGTGGCTCGGCCATCGCCGGCGTCGTCCCCAAGGCGCTCAAGCGCGGTGCGCGCGACGTGGAGCTCACGGTATTCGGCGCCAACCTGCCGCGGGGAGTCGCCGCCGCCGCCCTCGACTTCGGCCCAGGCGTCACCGCCACACGCGTGGTGCGCTCGACCGCCGACGAGATCGTGGTACGCGTGAACGTCGACAGCGCCGCCCGCATCGGCAACCGCGACCTGGTCGTGGGCTCGGCGTCGCTCAAGGACGCGGTGGTGGCCTACGACAAGGTCGACCGCATTCGCGTCGCCCCCAATTCCAACATGGCGCGCGTCGGTGGCGTGCGCTTCCCCAAGCAGTTCGCTCGCTTCGAGGCGTTAGGGATCTCCTACGGTGTCGATGGCAAGCCGGATACCGCCGACGACATCACGGTGGGCACCGTGCCGGTCACGTGGAGCCTCGAGGAGTACGGTGTCACCTTCAAGGACGACGACGTGCGCTGGGTGGGCTCGCTCGACCAGAACGGCGTCTTCACGCCGAGCCTGGACGGCCCCAACCCCGAGCGCGCCGGATCACGCAACAACATCGGCGACGTGTACGTCGTGGCCTCGTACCAACCCCCCGGCGGTGCGCGCCCCATCAAGGCGCGCTCCCTCCTGATTGTCACCGTCCCGCTGTACATGCGGTGGGAACCCGCGAGGACCGCCCCCTGATGCTGCTGCGCCGCGCCGAGTATCACACGTTCAGCGCCGACGGGGCGCCGCACGTCTACCTCATCCCGTCGGCGGCGGTCTTCCGCCTCGACGGGCCGTCAGCCGCCGTGCTCGACACGCTGGCCAGCGAAGACCTCGCGCCAGCAGCGGTCGCCGAGCGCCTGGCCGACCGCTTCCCGCGCCCGCTGGTGCAGGAGACGGTCGACGAATTGCTCGCCGCGCAGGCCATCCGCACGGTGGCCGAGCCGCGCCCAGCGCCACGAGCCGAGGGGCCGCGCAAGCGCATCCCGCTCACCACGCTCGTCATGAACGTGACGAGCAAGTGCAACCTCAGCTGCAAGTACTGCTACGAGTACGGCGAGGACCGCATCACCGAGCCGGCCACCAAGCCGCGCTTCATGAGCGAGGAAACGGCGCGGCAAAGCGTCGACTTCATGCTCGCCGAGTCGGGGAACTCGCCGTCGGTGCACCTGACGTTCTTTGGCGGCGAGACGCTGCTCAACTTCAAGGTGCTCCAGTACGCGCTGTCGTACGCCAAACAGCGCGCGGGCGAACTGGGCAAGACGGTCGATGCGTCGCTCACCACCAACGCCACGCTGCTGCGCGACGAGATCATCGACTGGATGGTCGCCGAGAACGTGGGCGTGACGGTGTCGATGGACGGGGCGCAGGAGCAGCAGGACAAGCTGCGCGTCTTTGCCAACGGGATGGGGAGCTATGACGTCGTCATCCCGCGGGTGAAGGAGCTGCTGCGCCGCCACACGCGACGCCCCATCGGCGCCCGCGTGACCCTCACGCGCGACAACCTCCAGGTGCGCGAGATCTATCGCCACCTCAAGGAGGAGATCGGCTTCTGGGAAGTCGGCTTTGCTCCCGTCACCACCAAGTGGCAGCGCGACTACGCCATCGCCGACGAAGGGTTCGAGATGATGCTCGGCGAGTTCCAGCTCCTGGCGCAGGAGTATCTCGAGACCTCGCTGCAGGGGCGGCACCACGGCTTCTCCAACGTGCGCGACACACTCGAGGAGATCCACAAGGGGGTGGCCAAGGCCTATCCCTGCGGCGCCGGGTTGGGCTTGTTAGGCGTGGCCACCGACGGCGACGTCGCGCTGTGCCATCGCTTTGCCGGCTCCGACAGCCACAAGCTGGGGAGCGTGACCGGCGGGATCGATCACGACCTGCAGGACGACTACCTGCGCAAGCATCACATCGACAACAAGACCGATTGCCACACCTGCTGGGCGCGCTCGCTGTGCGCCGGCGGGTGCTATCACGAGGCGCACACCCGCTACGGCTCCACCGAACAGCCCAACCTGCACTACTGCGACTGGATCCGTCGCTGGAGCGCGACCTGCCTGGAAGTCTACGCCACGCTTGCCGCGCGGCGCCCCGAGTTCCTGCGGCAGTTCGACGCCTGAGCGCACCCCATTCGCCTGACACTGCCTAACGCCATCCCGTCGAGGATTGCATGCGACACCTGAAAGCGGTCAACCGGAAGGCCCGCCACATCGCGGAACTGCACACAGCAACAGAGACGTCGCCGCACGACGCCCAGGACGTGGTGGCGTTGCAGGGGACGCAGGGACCGCGTGTCCCCGAGGGACCGCACATCCCGCTGGGATGCTCGTTCGTCTTCTCGCCGGGATGGGAGGTGGATAGCAGTGGCTCGACCGCCGGCTTGTGCCAGCCGGTCGAGCGCGACCTGTACGACTGCTACATCACCTGCTTCTGGCCCATCCACGTCCCCGACCTGTACAACCACGCCCCCGACTGGACGGCGAAATGCGCCGCGGCCCAGCAGGACTGGCGCAAGATCGACCTCATCTTCCCGTGAGCCGCAATTCCATGCGCCTGACTCCTGCCCCGGCACGTCGTGCGGTTGCGGCCGTCGCGCTCCTGCTGGCCGGCGCCTCGACCACGCTTGCCGCGCAGGCGACGAGCGGCGGCAACGGGACGATCTACTACGGGACGTACGACAAGAAGGTCCTCGTCATCGACGAAGCGACGATGGCGGTGCGCGACTCGATGCCGGTGGCGATCGGGATCCCCATCGGGATGTCGCTCTCCACCGATCGCACCAAGCTGTACGCGATCGATGCCGCCTTCGAGAAGATCGAGACCTTCGACCTCGCCAGCCGCAAGTCGCTCGGCTCCTTCACGCTCAGTGAGGGGCGCACGCACGTGCGCATGCGTGGGTTCAACATCGACCCCAAGGACCGCTTCGCGATCCTCATGGTGAAGGCGGCTACGCGACGCGCCGATCGCTGGGAGATCGGGAAGAACGTCCTGCTCAAGTACGACCTCGCGAAGAAGGTCGTCACCGACACCATCCCATGGCCCGACGGGAAGGAGCGCGAGTTTGCGCAGATCCTCTTCTCGCCCGACGGCGCCTTCATGTACTTCTTCACCGACGAGGACGTCCTCGTCTATGATGCGGTGACGCTCAAGCAGGTCGACAAGTGGGACCTGCAGCGGTCCGTCGACGACGGCTTGGGGAACTGGAACTTCGGCTTCCCCGAGAGCCTGTACGACGAGCCGGGCTTCTCCACGGGACTCTTCCGCACCACCGACCCCATCAACCATCGCACACTGATGGGGGTGGCGCGCGTCGACCTCGCCAAGCGCACCGTCGACTTCTACTCGTTAGGACCGGGCGAGCCGGTGGGCTTTGCCTTGGCACCGGGGCGCCAGCGGGCGTACGGACTGCGGCAGCAGGTGGGGAACTACCAGTTCTGGACCTTCGACCTCGAGAACCGCCGCGTGGGGCAGCGGGTGGAGTTCGAGGGGCGGCCGCGCATGGGGCTCTCGGTCAGCACGAACGGGTCGCTGCTCTACGTGCACACTGCCGGCGCCACCATCGACATGTATGACGCGCAGACGCTCAAGTTCGTGCGCACCGCCACGTTCCGCGCCGACATGACGGACATCATCGTCGTGCCGCGGTAGGATCGGCAGGAGCGCCCCGTGCGACGTGCGTTAGGCTATGTGCGCCCCTACGCGGGGCGCCTGGCCCTGGTGGTCGTCCTGTCGCTGGTGAGCACCGCGCTCTCGCTGGCCCAGCCCTTCCTCTCCAAGGTCCTCGTCGATCGCGCCCTCATCGGGCGCGATTTTGGCGCGCTCGCCTGGACCGTCGCCGGATTCCTCGCCCTCACCGGCGCCTCGCTCGTCCTTAACGTCTTCAGCGGGTTGCGCTACACGCGCGTGTCGGCCGACATCCTGTTCGACATGCGGCTCGACGTCTTCCGTCACCTGCAACGCCTGTCGCCGCGCTGGTTCACCCGCACCCCCATCGGCCAGATCGCCTCGCGGGTGAATAGCGACATCGCCGAGATCCAGCGTGTGGCCGCCGAGGTGGCGCTTGCCTGGATCGGGCAGGTGGCGTACCTGGCGGGGAGCGTGGTGATGCTCGTCCTGCTCGACGTGCGCCTCTTTGTCGTCGGGCTGCTCGCGCTCCCGCTGGCGCTGTGGGCGATGGTGGCGTATCGCCGCCGTCTGGAGGGGCAGGTGGCGCAGGTGCGCGACCACAGCGCCGGCGTCGGCACCTTCCTCATCGAGGCGCTGCAGGGGATGAAGCTCCTCGTGGCGCACAACGCGCAGCAGCGCTCCGAGGACGAATTCCGCCGTCGCAACACCGGCTTTGTCGATGCGCTCATCGCGATGCGCCGCCTGACCTATCTCTCCGGCGGGCTGCCGAGCGTGCTGCTGGCCATCGGGTCGGCGGCGGTCTTTCTGTATGGTGGCTATCGGGTGATCGAAGGGGCCATCACCATGGGGACGCTGGTCGCCTTCGCGGCCTACCAGATGCGCCTCCTGTCGCCCATCCAGGGGCTGATGGGGATCTACGCCAGCGTGGCGTCGGCCAAGGTGTCGCTCACGCGCGTGCAGGAGATCCTCGACACCCCGGTCGAGGTGCGCGACCCGGAGCAGCCCACCGAGATGTCCGCGTGTCGCGGCGACGTCACGCTGCGCGACGTGGCCTATACCTTCGACCGCGGCGCCGTGCTCGACGGCGTCTCGTTTCACCTGGCGGCTGGGGAGCGCGTGGCGATCATCGGCGAGAGCGGGGTGGGGAAGTCGACCATCGCCGATCTGCTCGTCAGGCACGCCGACCCGCAGCGCGGGACCGTCCTGCTCGACGGTGTCGACGTGCGCACGCTCACACTCTCCAACCTGCGCCGGCACGTGCTCACCGTGGAGACCGATCCGTTTGTCTTCCACGCCACGCTCGCCGCCAACCTCCGCGTCGCCGCCCCCGACGCCGACGAGGAGTCACTGCGACGTGCGCTGTCGCTCGTTGGACTCGGCAGTTGGCTGGCGACCCTTCCCGATGCACTGGCCACCGTGGTCGGCGAGCGCGGGCGCGCGATGTCGACCGGCGAGCGCCAGCGCCTCGCGCTTGCCCGCGCCGTGCTCGCCGATCCGCGCGTCCTCATCCTCGACGAAGCGACCGGCGCCCTCGATCCCGCCACCGAGGCAACGATCCTCTCGGCGATGGAGCCGTGGCTCGCGCAGCGAACGGTCATCCTCATCACCCATCGTCCGGCAGTAGCGGCGCTCGCCCCGCGCACGATCGTGCTGCGCGGCGGTCGGGTGGTGGCCGATGGTTCCACCGTCGCCATCCTTGGCGAAGGGGCGCTGCTGGGCGCGGCCACGCACGCGAGCGCGGCGCAATAGTGAGCGGCTACCTAACGACAGACGCCTCCGCGCTGGCCGCGTGCCGCGGGCGCGGCATCCGCATCGCCGTCGTCGACAGCGGCATTGCCCCTGATCATCCGCATGTCGGCACCGTCTCGATCGGGACGGCGCTGGTCGGCGAAGACGCGGCCGACACCGCCGATCGCCTTGGGCACGGTACCGCGGTCGCCGCCGCGATACGCGAGAAGGCCCCAAACGCCGAGTTGATCCCGGTGCGCGTGCTCGACCGGCAGTTGGCCACCAGTGCGCGTGTCTTGGCACGCGCCATCGACTGGGCGGTGGAGCAGGGGGCCCACTTGGTGAACCTGAGCCTGGGGACGACCAACGAAGCGCACGTCCCGCTCTTCGAGCAGGCGCTCGAGCGGGCCGCGGCGCACGGGGTGCTCGTGGTGTCGGCACGCAGCCACGCGGGGGCGCTCTGGTATCCCGGGGCACTCCCCGGCGCGGTGGGAGTTCTCGCCAACGAGCAGGTCCCGCGCGGCGGTGTCGGCGTCGTCCCGGGAACGTTAGGCGCCGGCCTCGAGGCCTCCCCCTACCCGCGCCCCATCCCCGGCGTCCCCGTCGAGCGCAACCTCTCCGGCGTCTCCTTCGCCGTGGCCAACGCCACAGGCCTCATCGCCCTCGCCCTGGAAGCCGGCGCCCCGCGAACCGACGCCGACGCCCTCCTGGCCTGGATCACCACCCGGACGGTCCCTTAGCCAGACGGGAGAGATTACCTTGCGGGCAAGATGCGCGCGCGGCTTCGCCGCGCGCACTCCCGTCTCCCGTCTCCCGTCTCCCGTCCGTATGCCCCACCCCGACGTCATGGAAAAACTCGTGTCGCTGTGCAAGCGACGCGGCTTCATCTTCCAGTCCTCCGAGATCTACGGAGGCGCGGGTTCCGTCTGGGACTACGGACCGCTCGGCGTCGAACTCAAGAAGAACCTCAAGGACCGCTGGTGGCACGCCATGGTCCGCGCCCGGGGCGACATCGAAGGGCTCGACGCGGCCATCCTCATGCACCCGCGCGTCTGGGAAGCGTCGGGCCACGTGGCCGGCTTCACCGACCCGATGGTCGACTGCAAGGCGTGCAAGGCGCGCTTCCGCGCCGACAAGCTCGACGACGCCCAGTGCCCGCGAAAGCCCAGCAAGCACCCCGGTGAGCACGGCGACTGCGAACTCACCGAGCCGCGCAACTTCAACCTCATGTTCAAGACGTTCATGGGGCCGGTCGAGGAGTCGGCGTCGGTGGTCTACCTGCGTCCCGAAACGGCGCAGGGGATCTACGTCAACTTCCTCAACGTGCAGCAGGCGTCGCGGCAGAAGGTCCCCTTCGGCATCGCCCAGATCGGCAAGGCGTTCCGCAACGAGATCACCCCGGGGAACTTCATCTTCCGCACGCGCGAGTTCGAGCAGATGGAGATGCAGTTCTTCGTCGATCCGGAGTCGGACCACATGCAGTGGTTCGAGTACTGGAAGGCGCAGCGCATGGCGTGGCACCAGTCGTTAGGGCTGCAGCAGGACCGCCTCCTCTTCCACCAGCACACGCCGCAGGAGCTGGCGCACTACGCCCGCGCCGCCTTCGACATCCAGTTCGACTTTGGCGGCACGCTCGGCTTCCAGGAAATCGAGGGCGTGCACCACCGCGGCGACTTCGACCTGTCACGCCACCAGGAGTACTCGTCAAAGCGCCTGGAGTACGTGGACCAGGTGAGCAATCGCCGCTACGTCCCGTTTGTCGTCGAGACATCGGTCGGCGCCGACCGCACCACGCTCGCCGTCCTCGTGAACGGCTATCGCGAAGAGGCGGTCCCGGGTGAGACGGAAGGGCGCGTGGTGCTTGGGCTGCATCCGTCGCTCGCCCCCATCAAGGCCGGCGTCTTCCCGCTCACCAAGAAGGACGGGATGCCGGAGTTCGCGGAGAAGCTGGCCAACGAACTGCGCCCCAACTTCCCGGTCTTCCTCGACGAGAGTGGCGCCATCGGGCGTCGCTATCGCCGGCAGGACGAGGTGGGGACGCCGTTCTGCCTCACCATCGACGGGCAGACGATGACCGACGGCACCGTGACCATCCGCGATCGCGACACGCTGGCGCAGGAACGCATCGCCGCCACCGCCGCCCGCGAGTACATCGCCGCGCGAATCGGGCACCTCGGGTAGTCAGCGAGGCACGTCGCGCGATCGCTTGCGCGCGAGTCTGGTCAAACGCACACAAAGCGCGGGCGCCGGGGAATTCCCCGGCGCCCGCGCTGTCATGTCAGCACTTGGCGACGCGCGCGCCTACCAGCGGCGCGAGATCCCAACGCCCAGGAACCAGCTTTCGCCATCGCGCCGTTGCATCTGCCGGCCGGCGCGCGCGTCGAGTTGCAGGTTGTCGTTGAGCCCGTAGGTGAGGCCGCCGTTGAAGAAGTGCGACTTGTCGAGCCCCTGCTGCTGTGGATAGAAGCCGAAGTACTCGACGTACGATCCGACCCGTTCGGTGACGCCGACCCCTAACGAGGCCGATGCCGCCGACTCTCCGTAGCTGTCGAACCGCTCGCGTACCCAGGCGTAGTTGAGGTTCGAGGAGAACGAGACGCGCTCGCTCAGGTCCCATGCGCCGGTGAGCTTCATTTCCGGTTGGAACTTGTCGGCACGAAACGGCGTCGCCCCGGTTGGCAGCGACGAGGCGACGATGAGCGAGACCTTCGGACGCACGCTCCCGACGGCGCCGCCGTTCCACAGGTTCACCTTGGCACCAAGCGACGCATCCTCCAACCCGCGCACCGTGCTCCCCGCCGAACGCGCGATGGCGTACGAGTTGAGCCCCACGCGCAACTCGGCGCGCGGCGACAAACCGACGCGAACCAGCGCTTCGCCAAGCGACCCGGCGCGTTCGTCACCATCCCGACTGTAGGTGCCGCCGGATTCAAGCTGCACCAACCCTGTAGGCACCGTCTCGCTGCTCTCCGTGAAGTCAGGACGATCGGTGACCAGCGGTTCGAGCTTGCCGCGGGCGGCGGTCGCGCAGGCGGCCATCGGGGCGAGCATCGCAACGAGCGCAGCAATGTGCAGGGCGACCTGCTTGGTGCGCGTCAGGGCGGGACGTGACACGGAGGGGGCCTCATGGCGGGGAGAACGCGACCGCCGAGGGCAATCGCCCCCGGGTCGCGTACCTCGTCACGTGGCCGTATCGACCGTTGGCCCGTGCATCTTTAATCCTGCCGTCATGTTTTGCCCGAACCTCGCGCGATGTTGCCCCGACTACGTCATCGGCGGCCGCCTGCTACGTCATTGTGCGGATGGGACTTGGAGCTGCGAAGGGTGACAATGGCGCATGCCACGACGCCAACATTTCGCAGCCAAACATGAGAGGTCGCCCATGCGGACCCTCACCACGCGCACGCGGGCTAGCGTGCTCCTCCTCCTCTCGCTCGCCTGTGGGTCGGGGCGAGCCGCGGGGCAACCGCCCCCCGACACCACCGCCAGCCGCCCTCGCCTGAGCGTCCTCCCCGTCATCGGATCGGCGCCCGAGACAGGCTTCCAGTACGGAGCCACGGCGTTGCGCATGTATCGCATCGGGGGCGACACGTCCACGCGCACATCGCAGCAGCAGGCGTATGCGATGTACACCACCAAATCCCAGGCGCGGGGCTGGGTGCAGATGGACCGCTGGAGTGAGGGCAACCGCTGGCGACTGCGCGGACGCGCCGAGTACCAACGCTTCCCGCTGCCGTACTTTGGGGTCGGCGACGACACGCCGGACGCCGATGAGGAGTGGTACACGTCGACCGGGGCATCGCTGCAGCTGCTCGTGCAACGCCGGCTGGGCCACGCGCTGTACGCGGGCGCGTCGGCACGCCTTTTCGACCTCGGCGTACGCGACCTGGAACCGGGGAAGGCGCTGGCGTCCGGGTCGGTGCTCGGCTCGCGCGGCGGCACGCTCGTGCAGGCGCAAGGATTCGTCGCGCACGACTCGCGCGATCACGTCCTCTCGCCACGCCGCGGGCACCTCATGCAGGTGACGGTGAGCAACGCCGGCGGTGCCATCGGCTCGAAGTTCGACTTCACGCGCTACGCCCTCGATGCGCGCCGGTATTGGACACTGGGGCGCCAATCGCATGTCGTTGCGGCGCAGCTCCTGGCCGAGGCGACGACGGGAAGGCCGCCGTTCGACCAGCTCGTGCAGGTGGGGAGCGACACCGCGCTGCGCGGCTACACCCGCGGGCGCTATCGCGATCGCCACGGCGTCAACGCGCAGGTCGAGTATCGCTCGCCGTTCTGGCACCGGCTCGGCTTCACCGCGTTTGGAGGCGGCGGTGTAGTCACCCCGCGCCTGTCCAAGGTCGCCGACGCGACGGTACTTCCGAGTGTTGGCGGTGGAATCCGCGCGCTCCTGGTCCCGGCACAACGCGCGACCGTTCGCGTCGACTTCGGGGTCGGGAAGGGGAGTACCGGACTGTACGTGGCGCTCAACGAGGCGTTCTGACCCGAGGCGGACGCGGCCATGGCCGGGCGACGACGTCCTCTCGGGGCGCAAGAGGGTTCGACAGGAGCAACGCGCGCTAAACCTGCCTTGCTTGACTAGAAACGCAGGCGAATACTGCGGAGCGTCCGGACGGGTCCGGAGGCGTCAGAGTGAGCAACTCGCGACTGGGAGGATGGTATGAAACGGTATCTCGCACTTGCCGCGCTGGCGGTTCTGGCGACGGCGTGCATGGACGATGCAGCGCCCACCACGGCGCCCCAGGTGAGCGCATCGATAGAACAGGGGACGGGGGCGAGCGCGGCTATTGGACGCTACGTCTCGGTCGGCACCAGCATCTCGATGGGCTGGGCCTCTGATGGTGTAGTCGGCGCCTCGCAGTACCAGGCGTGGCCCGCACAGTTTGCCCGCATGGCCGGGGTGAGCTTCAACATGCCGCTGTTGCAGATGCCGGGGTGCCGCGCCCCAATGGCGGCGCCGCTCGCGTCGGGGCTGCGTATCTCTGGTGAACCGGTGCAGATCGCTCCGGGGGCCGTCGGCTGCAGCGCCTTGGCGCGCGACGCACGCGTCCCCTTCCAGAACCTCGCGATGTCGTCGGCGACGACGTATGAGGCGTTGTACATCACCCCGGAAACGCGCAACGATCCGTTCTACACGCGGCTCTATTCGCGGATCTATCCCCCAAACACCACGCAGCTCCAGGCCGCCTTCATCGCGCAGCCGACCTTCATGTCGATCGAGTTCGGCGCCAACGAAGTCCTTGGCTCCCGCGACGGCCGGGCGATCCCCGGGGTGACGCTCTATCCCGTGAACATCTGGCAGCAGTTGTATGCCGGGATGGTCGGCACCGTGCGCCGCAACGTGCCGCAAGGCGTGGTGGTGGGACTTATCCGAGACGTCGCTTCGTTCCCCGCCTTCCGAAGCGGGCGTGAGATGTGGGTCGATCGCGAGGCGTTCCTGCGTCGGTTCAACGTGCAGGTGCTCCCCAACTGCCTCGACAACCCCAACCTGATCTCGGTGCCGTTCCTGGTTCCGGCGACGGTTGCGGCTGGCGTGCAGGCGGCCAAGCAGGGGCTCCCCCCGGTGCCGCTTTCGTGCGCGGCCGGCCCGGCGACGGCCGTGGATTACATCCTCGACCCCAGCGAAGTCGCCATCGTCAACACGCAGCTCGCGCAGATGAACGCCTTCATTCTCGCGATGGCCGAGCAGACCGGCTATGCGAAGTTTGACCTGGAGGTGCTGTACGGCATGCCGAGCATCAAGCCGCGCTTCAGCGTGGTGAATCTCATGCTCACCGCAACGCCGTACACCGCCTACATCAGCCTCGACGGCTTCCACCCCAGCGCCCTTGGGCAGAACGTCCTGGCGCGCGCGGCGGTCGCCGCGGTCAATCGCAAGTACGGCTTCGGCATCGTGCCGCAGGTGGTCGCGGAGCAATAGGAGTCATGCGAGGGAGCGATGCTCCCTTGCCAGATGCACCACCGGCGCGCCAATTCGTTGGCGCGCCGGTGTCCTTTTCCACCCCGACTCATCCCATGCGAACGCTTGCCTACGTACTGGTCCTGCTCATCGCCGTCGTGGCGATCGTGGGCATGGTCGGTCGGTCGCTCCCGGTGGCACACCTTGCGTCGCGAGGCGAACGGTTCGATGCGCCGCTCGACGCCGTCTGGAAGGTCGTCACCGAAGTTGGTGCGTACGCCTCGTGGCGCAGCGACATCACCGGCGTCGAGCTGCTCCCTCCGGTCGACGGACGTCCGGCTTGGCGCGAGATCTCAGGCGGGGACCACGTGGAGTATGTCGCCGAAGAATTGGTCGAACCCACGGTGTTCGTCACGCGCATCACGACAAAGGGGCTGCCCTACGGCGGGCGGTGGCGCTACGAACTCACCCCCGATGCCGGCGGTACGCGCGTGACGATCACGGAGGAGGGAGAGGTCTACAACCCGATCTTCCGCTTCATGATGAAGTACGTCCTGGGCGAGACGGCGACGATCGAGAAGGTGTTGACCGCGTTGGGGAAGCGGCTCGCGCGCCCCGCCTAACGCTGCCGCACCGTCCCGGCGTACGACAGCGCAGCACTCGGCGGCGTGGCGCCGAAGTCCGCCGAGCCTGTCAGCGTCCCGGTTCCCTGGAGCGACGCGTAACGTCCCGTCGCCTCGTCGACCTTCCACGTCCCGCTCAGCGTCGCCGCGGTCGGGCTGGAGAACTGGAGGCTCGCGGCCCCGCTCATGACCATCGTCCCCTGCTTGCCGGTGAGCGTGCGCCGGAAGGTGATGGGGACCGGTGGGCGATCGAGCGGTCCACCAAACGTGAGCTCCTCGATGGTCGAGCCGTTGTCGCTCACGGCGCCGCTCAGTTCGAAGGTGCCGGCCGACGTCGTCTGACTCGTTAGGGACTGGCGAATGGTGATCTGCACGGGACCTCCAAGGTCGGGGGTGTTGGAATCGTCGCACGCCGTGAGCAAGGCCGCGATCGGAAGGAGCAAGGCGAGGGAACGGGTCCTCATTGAAGCCTCCAGGCGAGAAGTGGTGCGCTCGAACGGAGGTCAACCTCTCACCCCCCATGGGGGGAAGGCACCACGCATCTGGGGGGCGATGCGTTGGGGGCGCCGACCGCTGCGGCTACAGCGGAGCACTCACCTGTTCGGGGCGACGATCACACGCGCCCATGCCGGCGCGATGCCTACGGGAGGGCTGATGCGCTGGTGGCGCGCTAGTCGGCCAGTTTCCAGCCAAACGGCGTTTCGTCGCCCGCTGCCTCTCGCGGCACGAAGCGCTGGAGCGCGATCCCGCTCCCGACCAGCACGTCATGCAACGTCTCCGAGATCACCACGTTGCCGGCTTGCGCGAGGGTCGCGAGTTGTTGTGCCACGTCACCCGCGATCCCCACCGCTACGCCGTCCGAGCTCCGGCACTCCCCGATGTGGAGGGAGATTCCACCCACGCGCCCGCGCCCGAGGTCTCGCAGGCGACGTGCGCAGGCGATCGCGCGACTCGGTGCCTCGAAGAGCGCCGTCCACCCGGTCGGATCCAGTCGCTCGCGGCGTGGCCGGAACGCGTCAGCAATCGCTCGTTGGTCTGCGCTGAGCGGACTTCCGCGTCCCGCCATGTGGAGCATGATCGCCAGCCAGGTGTCCGCCGTCGCCGCCTCCTCAGGCTCGGCGAGAAACTCGGCGATGGCCCGCACCACCGGTTCGCCATTGACGAAGTAGATGTGGTCGCTCCCCGTCAGCTCCACGAGGCGCGCGCCGGGGATCCTCTCCGCCAGGAACCGCGCCGCCCCCACAGGCACCACGCGGTCATCGCGCTGGTGCAAGACCAGCGTGCGCGCGCGCACCTGAGGTAGCAGGGCACTCACGTCCACGTCGCGCGCCACCTCCATCACGGCGCGCACCGCCGACGGACTCGACGCCCCGCGCAGGATGCGGGACCACCACGCCTTGAACGCCTCGTCGTGCATGCGACTGGGCGCGAATCGCTCGAGCGACCACGGTTGCCCCCAACTCTGCTGCAGTGCATCGATGCGTCGATCGAACTCTTCACGCGGAGACGCCCATGCTGGCTCCGCACCGTTGCGTGCCACGCGGGCGGTGGCGCCGAGCAGGATCAAGCCGCGCACGCGCTCCGGTCGTTGCATCGCCAGGAGCAACGACGCGGCCCCACCCTCCGAGGTGCCGAGCACGAACGCTCGCTGCGAGCGCACCGCGTCGAGCACGGCAACCGCGTCGCCGACCGTTTCCTCGAGAGTCGGCGCGCCACGCACCCGATCCGAGAGGCCGACACCGCGTTTGTCGAAGACGATGACGCGCGCCACCCGCCCCAACTGTTCGAAGAAGGCGGCATACTCGGAATTCTCCCAGCCTATCTCGAGGTGCGAGATGAAGCCATGGAAGAACAGGAGATCGACCGGCCCGTTCCCGATCACCTGGTAAGCGATGTACACACCGCCGCGCTCCACATACTCGATCGGCGATCGGGGCACAGTCGCCGGGCGTGCGCTGTCCGCCACCTGCATCGACGGTTGCCCGGCTTTCGCGACCGGGAGATCCAGCAATCCCAGCGCCGACGCACGCCGGACGGCCTGGGTTCGGTTGGTGACACCGAGCGTGAGGTACAGCTCCTTGTTGTACCAGCGCACCGTTTCAGCCGACAGCGAGAGGCGCGATGCAATGTCGCGATCGCTCAAGCCGTCGGCGATGAGCCGGAGGATCTGCCGCTCGCGCGCCTTAAGGTCGCGCGGGTGCGAGGAGGGGGTCACGACAGTCGGAGCTGGTGGAGTGCGCGATGCTACGCCCCCCCGCTGCGGCGCACAAGGGCGCCGTGTCGCTCAGCGCGCGTCGACGGCGCCCCCGGTCGCATCGGCGGCGTCGAGAAAGACCCGACTCTGCCGAATGTCCGCCGCGTCGATGCGCGTAAGCTCTTCCGCTGCGATCATCCCGCCCCCGGAGATGAGCCGGCTCGCCTGGCGCAGCTTGGCGCGATCGAGCGCGTTGCGCACCGAGCGCGCGTTGGCAAAGTGCGGCTGCACCATGCGCAGCGTGAGATACTCCTCCAGCGCCTGCCGCGACACGTCATCCAGCCGGTACTGCTGCCCCGTCAGCAGCAATTCGGCGATCTCCATCAGCTCGGTCAGGGCGTAGTCGGGGAAGTCGATGTGGTGCGCGATGCGCGAGTGAAAGCCCGGGTTGGAGCCATAGAACGTCTCCATGCGATCCTTGTAGCCGGCCAGGATCACCACCAGGTCGTCGCGCTGGTTCTCCATCACCTGCAGGAGCATCTCGATCGCTTCCTGCCCATAGTCGCGTTCGTTCTCTGGGCGATAGAGATAGTACGCCTCGTCGATGAAGAGCACGCCACCCATCGCCCGCTTCACCACTTCCTTGGTCTTGGGCGCGGTATGTCCGACGTACTGCCCCACCAGGTCGTCGCGCGTGGCGACCACCAGATGTCCCTTGCGCACGAAACCCAGGCGATGGAGGATCTTCGCCATGCGCATCGCGACGGTTGTCTTCCCCGTGCCGGGGCGCCCCGTGAACGACATGTGCAGCGTGGGACGCTCGGTGGCCAATCCCGCGTTCTCGCGCAGCTTCGCGATCAGCAGGAGCGAGGCGATGTCGCGAATGCGCGCCTTGACCG